>NC_010163.1:0-748496 GCF_000018785.1 Acholeplasma laidlawii PG-8A | reverse complement strand
GTTTATGAGGTTGAATCCGGCTTAAAAAACTTATTCTTTGCTGCTGTTTTAGAATCTTTTAGAAAACATATTCAATCCAAAGGTTATGATATTTTACTATTATCAAATAACACGGAAAGTAAACTTGACTATTTAAAGCATAGTCATTCAAAAAATGTAGATGCCGTATTAGTTATTTCAACAGACGAGTCTTACGAAGCTGTAAAAAAACTATTTAATAGTGATTTAGCTGTGTTATCCTTAGATCCAAAAGAAGCTATTCACAATACAATTTATTCTGATTCTTACAGTGCAATTAGAAAATCATGCAACTACTTATACGAGTTAGGACACCGTAAAATAGCTTTTATTAACGGGAGTTATCAAAATTTCATAGGTTTAGAACGTTTAAGAGGCTATTTAGACTTTATGAAAGAAAAAGGACTTGAACCATTATACTTAAAAAATAGAAGTAATGAGTCTTATACATTCCATGAAGGTTACCAGACAATGAAAGCTCTATTTGAGGCTTATGGGTTACCAGATGCTGTATGTACAGTCTCAGATTTAATGGCAATGGGCGCAATACAATTTTTCAACAATCATGGTTATCATGTACCTAAAGATGTTTCGATTATAGGTTTTGATGATTTAGATATTTGTGAAATCACTACACCTCAACTTACAACGATTAGGCAAGACTATGAGGAAATTGGATTACGTGCAAGTGAAGCACTCATTGAAATGTTAGACAAGCATATTAGAATGCTTGAACCTATTGTAATTGATACTAAAATTGTAGTTCGTGATTCCTGTTTAAAAAATACTAAATATTAATACAGTCATTTAAGTCTTTCATGCTTATTAGGTGAAAGACTTTTTATATCATCATCGATATATTTTGATGTACTATGCTATAATACATTTAGAAAGTTGGATTTTATGAATACATTAAAAGCAATCATATTTGATCTAGATGGGACATTACTAGATACTTTAGATGACATAACAAATAGTTGTAACTATACTTTGAATCAACTTAAACTATCACATGTAAAAAAAGAAGATGTCAGACGCTATTTAGGTAATGGGGCTAAAGCGTTATGGGTGCATATATTAAAGCATAATATAAACTATTTAGATGAAGCACTCTCTATTTATTTACCTTATCTAGAAACACATTCGAAAATTCGCACTAAGCCTTATGAAGGCATCAATGAACTGCTTCATCAATTAAAAATTGATTATCAATTAGCAGTCGTATCCAATAAACATCAAGAGGCAGTTAGTGAAATTATAGATTACTACTTTAAAGGTATGTTTGATGTGGTAATCGGTGAGCGTCCTGGTATACCTAAAAAACCAGATCCTGCACCTTTAAATCTAGCCATTAAAGAGCTTCAATTAAATAAACATGAGGTGCTATTTATAGGGGATTCAGAAGTAGATATTCAAACAGCAAAACATGCAGATGTCAAAGTCATTGGAGTAAGTTGGGGATTTAGAGATTATATAGAATTAGTACATGAAAAACCAGATTATTTAATACATAAGGTTGATCAAATACAAAAAATTATACAAGGGGAATAATTTATGTCACTTATAAAACTAGAAAACATTTCTAAATATTATAAGTCCGGTGAGGGTGTATCCGTTGGGATGCAAAAAATCTCACTCGAGTTTAATATTGGGGAATTTGTTGCAGTAACAGGGGAATCAGGAAGTGGTAAATCAACACTTTTAAACGTCATTTCAGGTCTTGATAGCTATGAAGATGGTGAACTTTATATACAAGATGAAGAAACATCTCATTTTTTAGTCAAAGACTGGGAAAATTACCGTTCTAAATTTGTAGGATTTGTCTTCCAAAACTATAATATTATTGATTCATTTACAGTCTATGAAAACGTACTATTAGCACTTGAAGTTCAAAACTATCCTAGAAAAGAACGTAAAAAACGTGCATTAGAACTTATTGATAAAGTTGGATTAACTAGTCATAAACATCATAAAGCATCTAAACTTAGTGGTGGTCAAAAACAACGTGCAGTCATTGCACGTGCTTTGGCTAAAGACACCCCAATTATTGTCGCAGATGAACCTACAGGTAACTTGGATTCCGAATCCAGTAAACAAGTTATTTCATTACTTCAAGAATTATCAAAAGATAAGTTAATTATCATCGTAACGCATGATTATGATCAAGTTAAAGAAATAGCAACACGCCATATTAAGATGCATGATGGTGAAGTCGTAGAAGATAAGACGTTAAAGCAAAATACGCATGAGGATGTAAAAATTGAGCCCTCGATAAAACCGATGACTGTGGCATCAGTTGCACGTTTTGCGTTAAGAAATCTATTATCAAAACCTAGATTATTACTGTTTTTTATTGCACTACAAGTTATGATTATTTTAGTCTTTACAATGACGTATAGTAATGTCATGAATACAGCAAGGCAAGATTTATTTAATTTAAATTTAGATATGGGTCCTGATATTCAAATATTTGATTTTCATACTTCAAATATGTCGGATAATCGTATGAATGTTGTTAGAAAAGATGGTCAGACAATATCTTCAGATGATATTGAATATTTATCTAGTCTAAGCGGTTCAAATCACTTTGTTTACGAAGGTGTCTTGTTCATTGACGAAATAGAAACGAACTATATGTATTATACACATCCTCAAGGTTATACTGATTATATTCCTCGAACTTATAAGTATGATACAACGTACTTTATCTCTAAACAACCTCAATTTCTTGTTGATGGTAGAATGACAAACCTTAGTGCTACTGAAGTTGTTGTATCTAATGCTTTAAGAGTGAATATTGGTGCAATTATTTATAGTAGAGAAGATGTTGTTACTTCAGAAGAAGTAACCCCTATACAACTAGATACTTATATATATAAATTCCCATTTGAAGATTTTCCGGATAAGAATATTAACAATATCACTTGGTTAATCACTTATGATCATATTGAAACAATTGCATATTATGGCTGGGACCTACTTGATTTAGAACAATTAGACCCTGTTAGAAAAGATTACGTAACAAATGTTTCTGTCTTAGTTGAGTTCTATGAATATAATGAAATTAATTATACAGTTGTAGGTATTTTTGATGACTCCAATCGTGGTGCCCTTTACTTTTCACATGATGAATTACTTAATGCCAGTGGTAATCAAACCTTATCACTTTCTGCAAGTAGTGAAATTACAGCTGAAAGGCTCTTTAAAGCAATTGATAAAACAACATATAGAGTGATTTATCCAGCACTTGAACAAAATGCGATTCAAGCATTATTTGCACCAATCAACTTTCTGATTTCACTATTCTTTTACACTCTAATTTATGGATTTGCATTATTCTTATACTTTATTCTATATTCAGTCATGAAGAATGTAATGAGTTCTAGAAAGAAAGATTTTGCAATCTTTAGATCGATAGGTACCAATGAGTCTAAACTTGGTTTATTAGTTATATTTGAACAAGTATATATGATGGTCATTTCATTTATTGTATCTATGATTGTCATAAATATCTTAAGTTACTCAAATTACAGTATGAACTTAATCCTACAACGTTTACTTCCATTTGACTATGTTATTTTATTCCTAACATTTACTTATCTATCTATTTGGTTAGCTAGAAGATTCAATAAGAAGACCTTTAAAATTTCAGTCATTGAAAATCTTACAGAAAGTAGAGAAGATACATTATGATAAGCGTTAAACATTTAGATAAACACTTTAATCGTGGTAAGAAAAATAGTATTCATGTATTAAATGATGTATCTTTAGATTTCCCTAATAAGGGTCTTGTTGTTTTACTAGGACCATCTGGTTCTGGTAAAACAACACTACTTAATGTCATTGGTGGACTTGATAAAGTTCAAAAGGGTCAAATTGATTTCTTTGACCATAACATATCACATTATAAATCAGCTATATGGGATAAAATACGTACTGAAGAAGTAGGCTATATTTTCCAAAATTATTACTTAATGCCAAACTTAAGTGTGTTTGATAATGTGGCGTTTGTTCTTAAGATGATTGGTATTCAAGATAAAAATGAGATAGAAACTAGAGTCAACTACATCTTAAAACAAGTGGGTATGTACCGTTTTAGAAAAAAACGTAGTACACAATTATCTGGTGGACAACAACAAAGAGTAGCGATTGCTCGAGCGCTTGTTAAAAATCCTAAAGTGATTATTGCTGATGAACCTACCGGTAACTTAGACAGTAAAAATACACTAGAAATTATGAATATCGTTAAATCAATTTCTGCAAATAAATTAGTTGTATTAGTAACACATGAAAAAGAACTTGCAAGCTTTTATGGGGATCGCATTGTTGAAATTAAGGATGGTAAAATCATCAATGATGATCAAAATACCACGTTACAAGACCATGCATTTTCAAATGATAATACGATATATTTAAAAGACTTAGTTGAAGTATCAAACTTAGAATCTAAGAACTTAAAGGCATCCTTTTATGCGGATAGCGATGAAGTATTACCTACTCAAGTACGTTTAATTATTAAAAATAAAACACTTTATTTAGATATTCAATCAGATATTCAAAAAATTAAGTTATTAAATGAAGAGTCTCATATGGTTGTTAAAGATGAGCATTTCACTAAAAAGACAAGAGAAGAAATGTTAGTCACAACATTTGATGATAGTGTATTAGACCATTCAAATTTAGATAAACATAAGAAGTTTACGATTTCCTTTAAAAACAGTTTTTGGATAGCATTTAGAAAACTGATGAATTTTGGTCGCAAAGGTAAACTCATGTTAGCAATCTTTATGATTAGTGGTATGTTAGTGGCATTTGCAACCATTAATATGTATAGCATTCTTACTAAAGACTATAAGGATGCGCTTACGATGGATGAACGTTATATCCAGGTAAATAAGAACTCGTTTTATCAAGGAAACGGTGGTGCATCAGCTTTACTTGACAAGGTAAACGGTGAAACCAGTGGGGATTATGTCATTTATATGGAAAGACTCGCAGCTAGTAACCAGTTAAGAATCGATTTAGGTAATGGGGCATTTAAATCTTTAGCATCTAATATTAAAATAGAATATAGTAAACAACTTAAACAAAATGATTTATATGCAGGCAGATTACCTTTAAATGCTAATGAAATTGTTTTAAGTTATGGTGTTTATTCAAAAGATGTATTAAATGATCAAAACTTCCAAGATATAGGTATTTGGCGTCCAGAGGATTTCATTGGCGAAGTACTAGCATTTAGTGGTGCATTAAGTGACCCACAAAAGCGTTATACAGTTGTAGGTATATCTAAAGCTAAGTATATTGCTATTTATGCATATGATTATAAAACAGCATTTACTTTGACAAACTTTGATTCTATCAATAGTCCAAGTTATACAACAACTAGACAATATGAAGAATCTATATTACAATCTTCAAATGCTAGTTTGGATGCTTATATCTTCACACCTAACTATTTAGAACTTAAACAAGCACTAGAAGATGCAGGTTACATGGTGAAATTAAGCAGTCAAGCTGTCATTGACCAAAATAATATAGCAATTGCACAACAAACTGCTGCAAATTTACTTATTACAATCTTTTTAATTGGTGGTGGCTTATTAGCATTTTACTTTGTGATGCGTTCTAGTATGATATCTCGTATCTATGAGATATCTGTATATAGAGCTTTAGGTGTCAGAAAACTAGAAATCTATAGTTCATTTGCTGTTGAAATTATACTTTTAACAACAGTATCATCGCTCATTGGCTTTGGACTTATGTCATTTATATTAGGTGCATTTTCTAATTCACCGCTAAGAACATTTATTGGTTTTAGAATTGATTTCTTCATTATCTTATTTGGTGTAATCTTTGTATATGCAGCCAATCTACTCATAGGTTTACTTCCAATGGGACTATTACTTAGAAAAACACCTGCACAAATTATTAGTTCTTACGATATATAGTATAAAAAAAAAGGGGAGCAATCCCCTTTTTAACTTTAGTAGACAATTAATCAATAAATTTTGTAACTTCTTTAGCGCTTAAACGAATGGATTCATAACCTGATTCATCTGCTTTACCAACTGAGATAAGTAACACAGGTGCATAACGACTATCAATACCAAGCGCTTCATGAACTAACTTTTTATTAAATCCACCAATTGGACATGTATCATAGCCATAGGTTCTTGCAACAAGCATAAAGTTCATTGAGAATAATCCACCATCTAAATGAAGTGAGTTTAAATAGTTTGTATCAGTCGGGTTGATTTCAAGATTCTTAAAACTTTCAAGATTTCTATTTCTAATTTCAACAGGCATCATACCTTGTTCAACTGAGCGATCAAATATAATATGAGCATCATCATATTTGCGAATATCAGCTGTGACTAGGATAATGTGAGAAGCAGTGTCTAGTTGAAGTTGATTACCCATAAGGATTGGTCTTAACTTTTCTCTAGCAGTTTGGCTTTCTATTACGAAAAGTCTAACTGGTTGTAAATTTCTACTTGAAGGCGCACGTAGTGCATCGTTTAACATATTTTCTAAAGTTTCATTAGAAATCTTTTCATTTGTGTACTTTCTAATAGAGCGTCTACCTAAAATAATATCTTTCATTACATTATCTTTCCTTTCATCTAAGTCATTTTAGCATCAACAAATGATTATTTTGGTAAAATAGGCTTTGGAGAGCGAGATTATGGCATATTTACGATTATTTGATTGGTATCAAACAAACAAACGAGATTTACCTTTTAGAAAAACAGATAACCCCTATCATATTTGGGTATCTGAAATTATGTTACAACAAACCCAGGTAGACACAATGCTACCTTTTTATGATAGATTTTTAACAATTTATCCAACAATTCAAGATCTTGCTAGGGCAGATATTGATGAAATTTTAAAAGTAGTTCAAGGTATTGGTTATTATAGAAGATTTAGAATGCTACATAAAGGTGCTCAATATGTCATTGATCATCATGATGGTAAGTTACCAGAAGATTACTTTAAAATACTAAAAATACCTGGTATTGGTGCCTACACAGCAGGCGCAATTATGTCTATAGCATTTCATAAACCTTATCCAGCTACCGATGGTAACGTCATTCGAGTGCTTTCTAGAGTTAAAATGCTAGAAGATGATTTTAGATTAGATAAAAATAAGAAGAAATTAAATGAAATGAATAAAGAACTGATTGAAAATTCTAACAATCCTTACTTATATACTCAAAGTATGATGGAATTGGGTGCAACTGTATGTAAAGTGTCCAATCCTTTGTGCGATACGTGTCCTTTACAAGAAGTATGTTTAGCTAACATAAACAATGTTCAGCAAAACTATCCTAAAATGAGTCCTTTAAAAACAAAAAAAGAAATCCAATACTTTACATTCATACTTGAATATAAAGAAGGATTTCTCATGCGTAAGCGTACTGAAGATTTATTACATGGGTTTTATGAATTTGTTCAAATTGAATCAGATAGTTTAAATGGTGCATTAACTCAAGCTCAAGATTTGGGCCTAGAGATTCAAATACTTGATGAGTTACAACCAATTAAACACGTTTTTACGCATATGATTTGGCAAATTAACTTATATCGTGGCACTATAAGTAATATCACATCACCTTATGAAATCGTCCATGATTTCAGTCAGGTTCCGATTGCCACAGTTGTTAAAAAGCAAATAAAGCAAATTTAAGTCAAATATTCCATTAAGACATCTGTTTTCTTTAACGAAAGCATAAATGGAATTCCAAGTAGTGCAACGACTATGAGTTCACCAAGTGCAATGGTTCCAAAATTGAACCAATATACGTTAAATGTGTCAAAATGATAAGATATTTCAAAAGAAATGACTAGACCATTAAATAAGGCTGGAAAGATAAGTAATGCAAGTACCCATTGTTTTCTAAATGTGTACAAGAAGATACATACTAATAGTGTAGCAAGTGAGCCGTATAATGCATCAATTAAACCGAATGCACCAAAGTAATTTGCTAAAAACGTACCAAAAACGAGCCCTATTGTGTGTTTTTTATTGAAAAACACAAGAACTAAGAGTATTTCAGCTATTCTAAATTGAATGGCTTCAAAACTCATAAAATAAAATACAAACACTAAAACAACATAAATAGCTGAAATAGTCATTTGTATGACAATATCTTTTAAATCTAAACCTTTTTTCATTTTTTACTCCTTGTTTTGTTAAAGCGGGTATTTCCCTAGGCTACCGCTATTTTTTTACATTCCTTATTCTACCATTTTATGATATAATTTCAACCATGGAAGGTGGTTTTATTTTGATTTCATATGAAGTATTACATGTTTGTAAGCAAAGTGGTGCTAGGCTTGGTAAATTAACGACATCACATGGTGTGTTTGAAACACCTATTTTTATGCCAGTAGGTACACTCGCTACTGTAAAAACATTAACAGTTGAAGAAATTAAAGAAGTTTCAGAAGGTTTAATCTTAGCAAACACCTATCACCTATGGCAACAACCAGGTGAAGATATCGTAAAAGATCATGGTGGTATTCGTGGATTTATGAAATGGGATGGCGCACTTTTAACGGATTCCGGTGGTTTTCAAGTATTTTCACTTGCTAAATTACGTGATATTAAAGAAGAAGGTGTTCATTTCAAGCATCATAAATCTGGTGCTCCATTATTCTTAGGTCCAGAAGATGCGATACGCATTCAAGAAGACTTAGGTGCGGATATTATTATGTCTTTTGATGAATGTCCACCACCTTATGAATCCTATGAATATATGAAGGATTCTGTAGAAAGAACGATTCGTTGGGCAAAAAGAGGTAAAGAAGCATTAAAAACTGATCAAGCTTTATTTGGAATTGTACAAGGTGGTTTAAATAAAGAATTAAGAACTCACTGTGCTGAAGAACTCATTAAACTGGATTTTCCAGGTTATTCTATTGGTGGCTTATCCGTTGGTGAAACAAAAGCTGAAATGTATGAGATGACAAGACATTTAAACCCGATTTTACCGTTTAATAAACCGCGTTACTTAATGGGTGTGGGTGCACCTGAGGACTTACTAGAAAACGTCATTAATGGTGTAGATATGTTTGACTGTGTACTGCCTACTAGAAATGCTAGACATGGTACAGCACTTACAACTACCGGTAAAGTGACTATTAAAAATAAACAATTTGAACGTGACATGTCAAGTCTAGATCCAAATCTACAATCAAGTGTTTCAAAGTACTCTAAGAGTTATATTAGACACTTATTTAAAGCAGAAGAACAACTAGGTCAAAGACTAGTAACTATCCAAAATTTAGCATATTTAAAGCACTTAATGGCAGAAATTAGACAAGCAATTAAAGAGGACAGATTACTTGATTTTAAAAAAGAGTTTTATGAAAGAACGAATTATCCTAAAGTAAGTTACTAAAGTCTTTATTTTTTAGTGAAAATAGTTTACAATGAGAGTAGTATGAATAGGAGTGATATCATGGTTTTTGGATTTAACGATGAATTTAATCAAAAGCCCGTTATCAAGGTCATCGGTGTCGGTGGTGGAGGCAACTCTGCAGTAAACCGCATGATTGAAAATGATGTTAGAGGGGTTTCATATGTAGCGATGAATACGGATGCTCAGGTACTTAAAGTATCCAAAGCAGATGAGCGTATTCAATTAGGTAAGAAGTTGACTCGAGGATTAGGTGCAGGCGCTAAACCAGCTATTGGTAAGCAAGCAGCACTCGAATCTGAGGATGATATTAGAGAAGTACTATCTGATGCAGATATGGTTTTTATTACTGCTGGTATGGGTGGTGGAACTGGTACTGGTGCAGCACCTGTGGTTGCACGTATTGCTAAAGAACTTGGCGTTCTTACAATCGGTATCGTAACAAAACCATTCGTATTTGAAGGTCCACTTCGTATGCAACATGCAATTACTGGACTTGAAGAGTTAAAACCAAATGTTGACACTTTAATTGTGATACCAAATGAAAGATTATTCTCAATTGCTGATAGAGATATGCAATTACTAGATGCATTTAGAGAATCTGATAAAGTATTACGTCAAGGTGTACAAGGTATTGCTGAAATTATTGCAGTTCCTGGTATGATCAATGTTGACTTTGCTGACGTTAGAACTGTGATGGAAAATAAAGGTACAGCCTTAATGGGTATTGGTATGGCTAGTGGTGAAAACCGTGCGATTGAAGCAGCTAGAAAAGCAATCCATTCCAAATTATTAGAAGTATCCATTGATGGTGCAACAGATGCGATCGTAAATATCTCTTCTGGGGCTGAAGTGACATTATTTGAAATTGAAGCAGCATTAACTGAAATTAGAAATGCAACTGAGTCCGATTTAAACGTTATTTACGGACATACAGTCAGTGTTGACTTAGAAGATGAAATGATTGTTACAATCGTTGCAACCGGTTATGAACTTCGTGCTAAAGGCAATGAAGTTGAAAAGATTGCTGGTGACATCTTTAGAAACAACAGCACACAACAAGTAAAAATAACAGATACTGGATTAGAGCCTTTAAATAATAAGGAAGCATCTGGTGAAGATACTAAGAAGCGTACATTACCTTCTTGGCTACATAGAAAATAAAAGAGGCGGAAGCCTTTTTTAACGAAAGGTATTAAGATTATGTTAAGTATTGGTATTGTAGGATTACCAAACGTAGGTAAATCCACATTGTTTAACGCAATAACTAAATCTCAAGTGACAGCAGCGAACTATCCGTTTGCAACCATCGATCCAAACGTTGGTGTTGTTCATGTTAAAGATGAGCGCTTAGAAAAACTAGCGGCAATTTATAAGTCTGGAAAAATCATTCCAACGACAATTGAGTTTATTGATATTGCTGGTTTAGTAAAAGGTGCATCAAGTGGTGAAGGTTTAGGTAATCAATTTTTAAGCCACATTCGCCAAGTGGATGCTATTGCACACGTGATTCGTTGTTTTGAGGATTCTGAAATTACCCACGTAG
Organism: Acholeplasma laidlawii PG-8A; assembly: GCF_000018785.1. Taxonomy (NCBI): domain Bacteria; kingdom Bacillati; phylum Mycoplasmatota; class Mollicutes; order Acholeplasmatales; family Acholeplasmataceae; genus Acholeplasma; species Acholeplasma laidlawii. The sequence continues at coordinate 737,504 of NC_010163.1, read as the reverse complement.
AAGGTAAAGTGGATCCATTAAGAGATTTAGAAATTATTGAAATCGAATTAAGATTATCTGATTTAGAATCTGTTGATAAGAGACTTGCTCGTTTAGAAAAACAAGTGAAGGTAAAGATAAAGGAAGCTATCATAGAACAATCTGCTTTACTTAAAGTAAAACACATGATTGAAAATGAACTACCTACATCGGTCCTTGAATTTACTGACGAAGAAGAAAAAATCGTAAAAGGATTTAATCTTTTAAGTCTTAAACCTGCTTTATATATTGCAAATATGGCTGAAACAGATTTAGTAGACCCTGAAAGTAATCCGTATTTCCAAGCTTTAAAAGCTAAAGCTGTAAAAGAAAATATTGAAATTATTCCAATTTCTGCACAAGTAGAATACGAAATATCTTCACTAGACGACCCAGAAGAACAAGCAATTTTCATGGAAAGTTATGGTTTAACACGTTCTGGATTAGATACAGTTATTGTAAGTGGTTATAAATTACTTGGATTAAATACATATTTTACATGTGGACCAATGGAAGCACGTGCTTGGACTTTTAAAACAGGTACGAAAGCACCTGAAGCTGCTGGTATTATCCATACAGACTTTGAACGTGGCTTTATTAAAGCAGAAGTACTAGCTTATAATGACTTAATTGAATTTGGTACACCATTACTTGCTAAAGAAAAAGGTAAGGTACGTATTGAAGGTAAAGAATATGTCGTTCAAGATGGTGACATTATTCTATTTAGGTTTAATGTATGAGTTTCTTAAAGTATTTAGATAAAACGATTGTAGCAAGTAAATATTTTAGTATAGATGAGATGAAAAAAATCTATAATCTTGGAGCAAGACACTTTGGTGAGAACTATGTTCAAAGTTTATTAGATAAAAAATCATCCTTAAACGACTTAAAAGATATTTCTTGGCACTTAATCGGACATCTACAATCCAATAAGACAAAACTCATAATCAATGAAATAGATTATCTTCATACATTAGACTCAATTAAGCTAGCAGGTATGATACAAAAATATAGAAATACACCATTAAATTGTTTTATTCAAATAAATTTGGAGAAAAATGACAATAAAGAGGGTATTTTGATAGAAAACCTAGATGAATTCATACAAGAAATTAAAAAATATGATAAAATTAATCTAATCGGATTTATGGCAATAGGTGCGATAGATGATGTTGTAAGAACCGAAGAAATCTTTAAAACATTAAATGATTTAAAGATGAAGTACAATCTCAACTATACATCCATGGGCATGAGTAATGATTATGAATTAGCAATTAAATATCATAGTGATTTCTTACGCATTGGATCACTATTTAAAGGGGTCATATAATGGGTTTATTTGGTAAAAAAAAGCAAAAGAAACAACAAGTTCATATTCAAACTGCTGACCGTATCATTATGGAACAATTAATAAATGACGATGATGCATATATCACAGCACTGGCTAAACAAATGATGGATGGTGCGCCTCTCATACTTAATTTTGAGGCACTTCACATTGACAGAGCCAATAAAGCGATAGCATTCATGTCTGGTGTTGTATACGCAATTAACGGTCACATTGTTGAAATCAATGAAACAACATATTTATTCGGTAACAAAGATCTATATGATGATCAAACAGTAGAAACTTGGTTAAAAACAAATTTAAATTAATATTGCAATGATTAGAACAGATAGCCTTGTAAAGGTTTAAAGCGAGTAAGGGATGGTGTAAGCCTTATAAACAAACACAACAGCTATTATCAACTAGGAGCAAGCATAAAAATCAATTGAGTGCACAATTTTTGATTGTGAACTAAGGTGGTACCGCGAATTTAACTTTCGTCCTTAGAATTTATTTTTAAGGACGTTTTTATTTAATAAAAGGAAGGATATTCATATGAACTATAAAGACACACTTTTAATGCCTAAAACTGATTTTGAAATGAGAGGTAATCTTGGTAAAAGAGAACCTGAAATTCAAAAACATTGGGAATCAATCGATTTATACAATAAAGTATTAGAAAAGAACAAAGACAATACACCATTTGTTTTACATGATGGGCCACCATATGCTAACAACAACATTCATATCGGTCATGCCTTTCAAAAGACTTTAAAAGACTTTGTTTTAAGATATCAAACGATGTCAGGTCGTTATACACCATATATTCCAGGTTGGGATACTCATGGTTTACCGATTGAAAACGAAGTTACAAAAAGTGGTGTAGATCGTAAACAACTCACACGTGCAGAATTTAGAAAAATTTGTAGAGAGTATGCGATTAAACAAGTAGAAGTACAAAGAGCACAATTTAAGCGTTTAGGAATCTTAGGTGATTGGGATAATCCTTATTTAACATTAGATAAATCTTATATTGCAGACCAAGTCAGAGTGTTTAGTCAAATGGTCGATAAAGGTATTATCTATAAAGGTTTAAAACCTATTTATTGGTCACCATCTTCAGAATCAGCATTTGCTGAGGCTGAAATTGAGTATATGGATAAACAATCAAAATCTATTTATGTTGGATTTGATATGATGGGTGATAAATTCCCAAATACTAAACTACTTATTTGGACTACTACACCTTGGACACTACCAGCAAACCTAGCTGTTTCAGTACACCCAAATTTTGATTATGTATGGTTTAACAATGATGGTAAAAACTATATTGCATTAAAAGAATTACTTCCAAAACTAGTAGAAAAACTAGGCTTTTCACATGCAAAAGTTCTTAAAGAATTCAAAGGTAGTACATTAGAGTTCATGAACTACAAGCACCCATTATATGACCGTGTAAGCCCAATTATCTTAGGTGAACACGTTACAGCTGAAGATGGTACTGGTTTAGTTCATACAGCACCTGGACACGGGGAAGATGACTATTTTGTAGGTAAAAAATACAATCTAGACCTACTTTCACCGGTTGATGAAAAAGGTCATATGACTGAAGAAGCAGGTCCTTATGCTGGTATGTTCTATGAAAAAGCAAACGCACAAATCGTAGAAGATTTACGTGAGAATGGTCATTTATTATATGATGAAACGATTACCCACTCATATCCTCATGACTGGCGTACTAAAAAACCTGTGATTTTTAGATCCACACCTCAATGGTTCGCAAGTATCGACATGTTAAAAGGTGATTTACTAGAAGCAATCAAAGGCGTTAAATGGCACACTTCTTGGGGTGAAGTAAGACTTACAAACATGATTAAAGACCGTAATGACTGGGTCATTAGCCGTCAACGTGTTTGGGGTGTTCCAATTCCAATCTTCTATGATAATGAAAACAATCCTTTACTAGATAGAAAACTCATTGATCATGTAGCATCATTGTTTGAAGTGCACGGATCAGATATTTGGTATGAATGGGATGTAGAAAAACTTTTACCAAGCGATTATGAAGGACCAAGAGACTTAACTAAAGAACTAGACATCATGGACGTTTGGTTTGATAGTGGTACATCTTATAATATATTAAAACGTCGTGGTCTACCATTTCCTGCTGATATGTATTTAGAAGGTTCAGACCAATATAGAGGTTGGTTTAACTCAAGTTTAACTACAGCAATCGCAGTAGATGGTGTATCTCCATATAAAGAAATTGTTTCACACGGTTTTGTTTTAGATGGTAAAGGTAGAAAAATGTCTAAATCCTTAGGTAACGTTATCGATCCTTTAACTGTCATGAACGATCAAGGTGCAGACGTGTTAAGATTATGGGTTGCATCTGTCGACTATGAAGCAGATGTACGTATTTCTAACGATTTAATGAAACAAGTTTCTGAAAGCTACAGAAAATTCAGAAATACATTCAGATTTATGCTTGGTGTTTTAGATGGATTTAATCCAGAAGTAAACTATATTGGCTGGTCTATGCGTGGTCAATTAAACCGCGTTATGACTGATAAATATTATGTTTTAGCCACAAAAGTAAATGAAAGTTATGCAAAATACAACTTTGTTGAAGTCACAAGACTCATCATTCCATTTGTAGTCAATGATTTATCAGCATTTTACTTAGACTATACAAAAGATAGCTTATATTGCGATGCTGAAGATGATTTTGAACGCCGTGCGATCCAATCAACAATTTATGATATACTATTAGGATTACTTAGATTACTAACACCTATCATGCCTCATACAACTTCAGAGGCTTATGATAGTCTAAAATATAAAGAATACGACAACATCTATTTGGAAAAAATGCCAATTGGTGGTAAACTAAAAGAACCAAAACTACAAGAAAACTATGACATATTTGATGAACTAAGAAATCATGTATTAAAACATTTAGAACTAGCTCGTGAAGCTAAAGTGATTGGTAAATCACTGGATGCTCACCTAGATTTAAGCGTAGATCAAACAACTTATGATGCACTTGAATATCTAGACTTATTAAATAAGTTAGATAAAATACTCATTGTTTCAAGTGTCCATATAACAAAGGCAGATCAATTGGATATTAAAGTGTCTAAAGCAGATGGTCATGTTTGTGCAAGATGTTGGAATATTGTTAAAGAAGTAAATCAAAATGACGTATGTGTACGTTGTGAAAGCGTTCTGGAGGGTCTTAAATGAACATTTTAGTAGTCAATGATGATGGAATTGATGCAGAAGGTTTACATATATTAACAAAGGCAGCAAGCTATCACGGAAGTGTCTATGTCTCAGCACCAAAAGTTCAACAATCTGCAAAATCAGCATCCATTACCTATACAGGTTATATTGAAGTTGAGGAGATTGAACCAGTATTGGGCAGTGTAAGAACAATCGTTGTTGATGGAACACCTGCAGACTGTGTTAGATTAGGCGTGAAAGTCTTTGAACAAGAATTTGATCTTGTCGTATCAGGCATTAATGATGGTGTCAATTTAGCCATTGATGTTCAATACTCTGGTACAGTAGCTGCAGCTTTTGAAGCTTCTATTATGGGGTTAAATGCAATAGCTTTTTCAGCACCTGACATCAAATTACCTTATATATTTGATGAAACCATCAAATTATTAGATGAAATCATTGAAAATAAATTATATTTAGAAACAGATATATTAAATATTAACTATCCACATGCATCCTTTAAAAAAGTACTTGGTACACGTATTACTAAAATGGGTTTAAGAATTCAACACTCTGAATTCATTAAAACGGATAAACCAAATACATATAGAATATTAGGATCTAATATCTTTGTTAAAGAAGATGAAGATGCTGATATGACTGCATTTAATGAAGGTTATGTTTCAATAACCCCATTAAAAATGGATAGAACAGATTATAAAAAGATTGAAAAGTTATTTAATTCATAATAAGGGGTGATGACAATTGAGTCATTTCTACATTCACTTTTTTAAAGAAAAATCAAGGCAACTTGATATGGTAGAAGTTATTGATTTTTTTGAAACTATCGAGGGTATGGAAGTTGAGATGGATGAAAAATCTGTTAGATTTTTATACACGCATCCAAGACTTGGCTATAGCTGTGTATTTTTTATCACACCAAAATCACAAGTACCCAATATTCAGCGTTTAAGCCCACAATACTTGGAAGTAAACTTCCACTTAAGATTACCAATTTTAAGTCCAAATTACTTCGTTAAACACGTTATACAATTAATTAAGAAGGTCTGCGACCGCTTTAATTTCTTTGTATTATCAGAAATGTTTGAAGATGTATTATCTTATAATGCCGAACGTATCTTTAAAGTATTTGAAATGGTGAAGCGTGCTTATATTGAAAAATATCCGAATGAAGCAAACAATTACGTCTTTATTAAAGATGAAAAATTATCTGGTATCTTAAGATACATTGATGAAAAAGATGCTTTACAAAGCTATTATGATGATTTAGATACATTATTACCTAAATATTATTTTATTAAAGATGAGCAAGAACAATCCTATATTGCAACCGAATGGAAAGAACATGATACGATTGTGTTTCCACCTTTTCTAGACTATGTTTTATTTCATCAAACTGATGGTGTTATTAAAGTCATAAGTTATGGTGAATTTGTAGAAAAATTCAATAAACAACTACTGGATGTACCAGGTTTCTTACAAGATACTAAAGTGATTCCTAAAAAACATAGTAAGTCGATTAATAAAAAGACTAAGAAGATGAAATGGACACCAATTACTAAGAGTTTTACAAAGCAAGGCCTAAATATATTCATGGATTTATAAAAAAACATTGAAAGGAATTATATATGAAATTAAATACATATATTGATCATACTAAACTTGGTCCAATCGTTACTTTAAGTGATATTGATACACTTATTGATGAAGCAATTGAACATCAGTTTAAAAGTGTTTGTGTCTCACCAATCTGGGTTGCACACGCTAAATCTCGTCTAGAAGGTACAGGTGTATTAGTTTGTACAGTTGTAGGTTTTCCTTTTGGAACACACTTACCAAAAGTGAAAGCTTTTGAAACAAAAGAAGCTATTAAACAAGGTGCGGATGAAATTGACATGGTTGTTGATGTGGATGCAGTACGTTCTAAAGATCGTAGCCGTGTATCTAAGGATATCAAAGCTGTTGTTAAGGCTGCTCAAGGTAGAACTGTTAAAGTGATTATTGAAACAGCTTATCTTGATAAGAAACAAATCACATTTGTTTCAAAACTAGCTGTTAAAGCTGGAGCTACATTCGTTAAGACATCTACAGGTTATGCATCAAGAGGTGCATCTGTTGAAGATATCGTTACGATTAAAAAAGCTGTAGGAGATGACGCACTGATTAAAGCAAGTGGCGGTATCCGCAGTAAAGAAGATGCATTATTAATGATAGAAAAAGGGGCTAACCGCTTAGGTACATCTAGCGGAGTCAAATTAATTAAAGGAGAAACAAGTGATGGCAACACCACATATTGAGTTACAAGATAAAAGCTTAATTGCTAAAACAGTTTTAATGCCAGGAGATCCATTACGTGCGAAATTTATTGCAGAAACATACTTAAAAGATGTTGTGCAAATTAATGGTGTACGTAATATGTTAGGTTATACTGGAACATATAAAGGAAGAAGAATTTCAGTTATGGGTTCTGGAATGGGTATGCCAAGTATTGGTATCTATTCTTACGAATTATTTAAATTCTATGATGTAGAAAATATTATTCGTATTGGTTCAGCAGGTGCTTACACTGATAAATTAAACTTATATGATGTAGTGATAGCTAAAAACTGCTGGTCAGAATCAAGTTATGCTAAAACAATGGGCGTATCTGGAAGAAAGAAATTATCAGCAACAAAAAAATTAAATACTAAATTAAAAAATACAGCGAAACGCTTAGGTATTCCAATGACTGAAGGTACCATTCATTCATCTGACGTATTCTATCGTATTAATGGCGATGAATATAAAGATATTTATGAGAAACATGGCGCATTATGTGTTGAGATGGAAAGTTTTGCATTATTTGCAAACGCATTAGCAACAGGTAAAAATGCAGCATGTATCTTAACTATTTCTGACTCATTAGTAACACATGAAGCAACAAGTGCAGAAGAACGTCAAAATGCATTTACGAAAATGATGGAGATAGCATTAAATACTAAATTATGATTTTCTTGCCAACAAAACAATATCAAGCGATACATATATCAGTCTATTTTGTCTCAAAAATAGAATCCGATGCATTTTTGTATCGCTTTTTATTAGCACGTATACTCACCAGTTACACTGAAACGTATATGTCTAAACAACTACTATCTAAAAAACTTAACGCACTTTATGGTATGTTTATAACAAACCATGTTTTTGTGTTAAAAGACTACCATATTATGCGTTTTAACTTTGTTTTCCCAAACCCAAGCCTAATTTCAGATGATGCCATGTTAGATGATATTGTTCAAATTATTAAAGAAATGTTTTTTGATAGAAAACCATTTCTAGCATCCGTGTTTGAAGAAGCTAAACGTTACACCATTAATGAAATACAATCTAAAAAAGATCATAAATTTGCTTATGCAAAAGAACAACTGATTAAATATATCTATTTAAATCATCCGTATGGTAAAAGCATTACCGGAACGCTTGAAGAAGCCCTTGATGTGTCTTTAACAGAGACTTATGACTATTACTTAAATTACTTCTTAAATGACACTATAAAATTCTATGTGTCTGGTGATATTCATCAAGAATTAAAGGATAAATTATCTGTCTTAAAATCCTACGAACAAGAAAACGTCATTGAACCACTTGAATTTAATCATGTGCATAAAACTATTCAAAACTACACTGAAACCTTACCGATGGGACAAGCCTACATATTCTTTGCATATCACTTAAATGTGGATAGAAAAGATCCACTTTATACAGCAGCACTAATCGTAAATATGCTTATTGGTGGCTATCCAGAAAGTATGTTATATAAATTACTTAGAGAAACCTATTATCTAGCTTATGATGTAGACTCCAAATTTGAGTACGATAAATCATATCTTATCATCTATGCAGGGGTTAATATTGAAAGTAAAGACTTAGCTTATAACATCATTGTTGAAACGATTAATAATTTTATGTTTGATGGTCCAGTAAGTGATCAACTCAAAGAAGCTAAAGATTACCTAAAAAACGAAATCTATTCATCCCTTGATTTTCAAGATAGTATGATTCCAAGACAGTTTAGCGCTGATTTATTTGGTTATGAAGAAACCCTTGATGAGATAATGAAGAAAATTGATGCAGTTTTTAATGAAGACATTATGAAAGTCTTAACTATGATGACTCTAACAACCACCTATACATTAAGTGGAGGTGAAGACTATGAAGTTTAATGGGTTTAATGATAAACCTGTTAAATTTAAACTTAAAAACGGTCTGAATGTAGAACTTATCTATGCACCAACGCTACAAACTTATGTAGAATACGATGTACCATTAGGTTCTATTCACACTTCATATAAAATCGGTAACAAAACATATCCACTAAAACCAGGTATTGCGCACTTTCTAGAGCATATGATGTATATGATGAAAGATCATGATGCCTTTGAGCATTTTCATAAGTTAGGTGTGATTGCTAATGCAATGACAACCTATCGTCAAACAACCTATGGCGTAATAGGTCATAAAAATATGCTTGAAGCTACTCTATATTTATTAGAAATGCTAGAGACAACGAACTTTACAGGAGAACGTGTCCAGGCAGAAAAATCAATCATCAATGAAGAAATTGCGATGTATGATGATGAAATTGATACCATTGTTCAAAAAAAGATGTTTGATCAATTAATTTATGAACACCCAATTAAGTATGAAATTACTGGTAGAAAATCTGAGATTTCCAACATTTCTGCAAAAGACCTACAACGTGTATTTGACCACTTTTATACATCAGATAAACGTCAATTACTCATCTTAGGTCCAATTGATGTTGAACAATTTAAACATGCATTACTAAATTATAAGTCTCCAATTACTGCAACTAAACATCCCCTCATTTTAGATAATGAGGAACCAAAAAACATTAAATCAACAGAAAGAAATCTATCATCTTAAAATGAATGTTGGTGTCTTTAATATGGGTATTAAGCATATTTTAGATACAAAAGATGAAAAAATCTTATTTAAGACTGAACTTTACATGTTATTCTTAATGCGTTTGCTTTATGATACAAGTACAAATTTCCAAGAACATATGAGTGATTTAAAGCTGATGATTGATGGCTTTAATTTCAACTTAATCTTGGAAGATGAAACATTAATCTTTATGATGGATGTGGAATCTGATCATAGTTTTGATTTAAAAGAACATGTACTCGAACAGTTTTTTAATACAGATGATAAGGATTTAACAAAAGAGGCGTTTATCGCCCTTAAAAAAGCCTATTTAGGCCACTTTATGATGGCCTTAGATGATATTGAAAATCGATTATTCCTATATGGTAAATATCAACTTAATGGTATTAGTCTAGAAGAAGCATTTACCCTATTAGACGAAATCACTTATGAAGATATACTCAATTTTAAGTCATCTATCACAAAAGACATGTTTAGCTTCTCACATTTTATTAAAAATGACCAAAATAGATAAATATTCATCAATAAATCAAAAATGCTTGAAGACAACCTAATTTGGGTTGTCTTTTTTCTTTATAATCAATACCAATATGATATTTAATATATAAAAGTTGTGTTTTTTAATACTTATACATTATGTTACATTAAAAGAAAAAGGAGATTTTTGTATGACATTTGTAAACCTCATAGGAAGGGTTGTCAGCTTTGACCCAAAAGAAAGTGATAATGGTGTAAAATATACAGATTTAAGAGTATCTGTGATGAGACCTTATAAGAATTATGATGGTAATTATGATACAGATTATTTTAGAGTTGCATTATTTGAGCAAAATCACAAACGTGCTCAAGATTACTTTAGAAAAGGTATGGGGATTGCTATTAAAGGACGTTTAGAGGTTAGTAAATGGATAGATGATCAAGATAAAAATAGAGCAAACGTCAATATTATTGCAGAACATGTTATATTTTTACCAAGAGAAATTGAAGAATATAGTGCGGATCTAAATAGTTAATCTATAACGAAAATATGGTATAATTAAGTAAATAAAAAGGAGGCGAGCTCATTTGATATTTTGGACATTACTTCTCGCTGCATTATTTACAATGGGTTTACTATATGTTATCTGTGGTCCTAGAAAGATTTGGATTACACTCTCTACGTATGCAATCTTTGCTATCGTAGCTATATCACTCATTTATTACCATTTTAAAGGGCTTTATACCCTGGATTTGATTTCTTTAGGATTACCTTACTTATTCTTATTACCTTTGCACTTTTCTGTAAACAGTATCATAAAACATTATGTTCTTCATGACGATGCTAGAACCTCACTATTTTTTGTAGCTATTTTTAACCGAGTACTCATTGCATTATGGAGCGTATTTATCATTCTAATGTTTGGTGCTGGATTAGCAGTCATGGATGGTTTGTTATCAGCATTTGATGCTGAAAATATATGGAGTATTTCTGTAACTGGTGTACTAGCTTTAATCGTATTTAGTGCAATCATTAGTTTAGGTTATAAAAAGAAATTTACTTATGTATTAGTTGTAGGTAATAAAACTAAGCATGTTTATGAATTACATACTTCTAAATCTAGATTAATTGCAAAGAAATATACTGGTGTAGATAGAGTCTATCCAAGAGGTTTTTATCAAGAACATGGAAGAATGAAATATCTATACTATATTCAAGATGACATCGATATGGCTAAAAGTCCATTTAAGCCGATTGATTCTGATTTATTTAATTATCTAAAAGATTATGTAGATAGTTACGAAAGTCTTGAAGAAGCGTATAATGAATATATTGAACAAAAGAACTCTATTTGATAGAGTTTTTTTGATATAAATGATAGAATATTTAACAAGGAGATGATGATATATGTCAATAGATTTTAAAGCATTGGCCCTAAAATATAAGGACCAATTTATTAAAGATACTCAAGAGTTGTTAAGAATTAATTCTGAGTTAACAACTTTTGATCCAAATAGAGTGGGTGCACCATTTGGAGAAGGCAATAAGCAAGCATTGGAGTTTATGCTTAATTTAGCTAAACGTGATGGTTTCAAGTTTGAAAACGTTGATGGTTATGCAGGACACATTGAATATGGTGATTCCAAAGAATATATTGGTTCCATTGGTCACTTAGACGTTGTCCCAGCAGGTACTGGTTGGACTTATCCAGCTTATGGTGCCGAAATCCATGATAATAAGATTTATGCACGTGGTGCTGAAGATGATAAAGCACCTACAATGGCTGTTTATTATGGTATGAAGATATTAAAAGAATTAGGTGTAGAACTTAAAACACGTATTAAACTGATTTTAGGACTTGATGAAGAATCAGGTTGGAAATGTGTTGATTACTACTTTAATAAGTATCCACAAGCTCCAATTGCAGGTTTTATCCCAGATGCAGATTTTCCTTTAATCTATGCTGAAAAAGGTATTACTATGACCATTATTAGAGGTCAGTTCAATAATGACATCCTATACAAAGTAGAGGGTGGCTTACGTGCAAATATGGTACCAGAAAGTGCTAAAGCGCATGTAAAACCTGATTTAGTAATTAAACATAGATTTTTAGATTACCTAGAAAAAAATAACTTCAAAGGCCAAGCTAAATTAGAAAATGATGTATTAGTACTTGAAACATTTGGTAAATCAGCACATGGATCGCTTCCAGATGATGGTGTGAATGCATTACACATTTTATTTGAAGCACTAAAATTTGCAGGTGTTGAAAATGAATTAGTAAATTTTGCTACTAAATATTTAACATTTGATAATTTAGGTAAAAAATTAGGTGTTGCTTATAAAGATAAAGAAATGGGCGACTTAACAGTGAACTTTGGTTTAGCAAGTACTGATAACAACCAATTTGAACTTGTATTAAACTTAAGATACCCTAATGGCGTCAACTATGATAAAGATGTATTTGAAAAGATTGCAAATCTATTACCTGAAGGATTTGGTTTAGATGTTGATCATCATCAAAAATTATTATACAAAGACCCAAATTCAACATTAATTAAAACATTAATGAAGGTATATCAAAAACATACCAATGACATGACTCCTCCAATTTCAATTGGTGGCGGTACATTTGCAAGAGCAACAGAAAATGTTGTAGCATTTGGACCACATTTCATTGATAAACCTACATATATTCACCAAAAAGATGAGTTTATTGATATTGATGACTTAATGAAAGCTCTAGCAATTTATACAGAAAGTCTTTACGAACTCGCAAAATAAAAACTAGGAGTGTATTATGAAACAGTATTTAGATTTAGCCCGTCATATCATGGAAAATGGTACATTAAAATCAGATCGTACGGGCACTGGAACCAAATCAATTTTTGGTTACCAGATGTTCTTCGATTTAAAGGATGGGTTTCCACTCCTAACCACTAAGAAGACATTTTTAAAAGGTATTATTCATGAATTATTATGGTTTATTAAAGGGGATACCAACATCAAGTATCTTGTAGATAATAATGTTGGCATCTGGACGGACTGGCCATATAAAAATTATATGAATTCTTCAGAATATCAAGGAGAATCCATTAAGGAATTCTCAGATAAAATTCGTCAAAGTGATGAGTTTGCTAAAAAATGGGGTGATTTAGGCCCTGTTTATGGTTCCCAGTGGCGTAATTTTAATGGTGTAGATCAAATTGAATATATTATTAATACACTAAAAACAAACCCAGATTCCAGACGTATGGTTTTATCTGCGTGGAATCCAGCAGAAATCGGTCAAATGATGTTACCTCCATGTCATACATTAATTCAATTTTATGTTGTAGATAACAAGTTGTCCTTACAACTATACCAACGTAGTGGTGATGTATTCTTAGGCATTCCATTTAATATTGCATCTTATGCTGTATTTTTAATGATGGTTGCACAAGTAACTGGATTTGAATTAGGTAGTTTTGTACATACCATTGGAGATGCACATATTTATACAAATCATTTTGATCAAATTAACTTACAACTTACAAGAACGCCAAGACGTTTACCAATATTAAAAATCAATAAATCGATTACAAGACTTGAAGACTTCAAATATGAAGACTTTGAACTTGTAGGTTATGATCCATATCCGCCAATTAAAGGCGTGGTTGCTGTATGATTTACGCAATTTGGGCAATGGATGTCAATTGGCTTATAGGTCAAGATAATAAGCTTGCTTGGCACTATAAAGAAGACTTGGCGTATTTTAAAGAAAAAACTAAAGGTAAAACTGTATTAATGGGTGATTTAACTTATAAATCACTGAAAGGTTATTATAAAGATAAACCTTTTCCATACGGTAAAATTTATGTAGCTAACCTCATTGATACGGCTTATGATGATGCAGAATGCATCACAGATGTAGTGGATTTTGTTAAAAACTATAAAGATGAACTATGGATCATTGGTGGTAAAGTTATTTATAACCTAACCTTACCTTATGTTGATTATTTATTAATCACCCACGTACTAGACATTCATAAAGGTAATGTATACTTCAACCATTTTGACTTATCTAGCTACAAATTAGTTGATAAAAAGTTAGCACCTAGTTTAATATTTGCAACATATAAGAAAGAGATTTGATATTATGTTTACAATTTTATTTTTAATTGGTTGGGCAACCTTTTCAACCCTTATGTCCATCTATGTACTCGGTGGTTACTACATTATACTTTGGGTACTACTTGGCTATCTAGTAGGTTTTATACCAATTATAATTGGTGCCTTAATTCATATTTATGCGTGGCAAAAATTACCACTTATGAACCGATATAAATATTATGGTTGGCAAAGTCTAGCAAGATTTTTAAGCGTATTTGTCTTTAACATAAGTATCAAGGTTATCGGTAAAGAAAACGTGCCAAAAGACGGTAAAATGGTTGTTTACACGAATCATAAGTCTTACTTGGACCCTGTAATTGCAATTCAAGCAATCAACAGACCAATGGCCTTTACTCCGAAGTCTACATTGTATAAAATTCCAATCTTAAAAGACGGTATGAAACAAATGCATTGTATGCCAATTTACAGGGATGATACAAGAAAAACCGCTAAAGCTTTAGTAGAAACTATCAAGAATATTGAGGCTGGATTTTCAATGGTAGTGTTTCCTGAAGGTGGTCGTAAAAACCGTGATCAAGACAGTGTAGTCGCAACACGTGCTGGTGCTTTCCAAATTGCAGTAAAGCCAAAAGCAACCATCTTACCTATGACAATTATTGGAAATTCTGAAATCCAACATCGTGCACCATTTAGAAAAACTAAAATTAAAGTCATTATTCATAAACCAATTACGCATGAAGACTATCAAGGTTTATCTACAGCTGAAATTGGTGATATGGTGATGCATGTAATTAACTCTGGATTCGAACATAAATGATTCAAGTAATTGATGTACACGATTTGGATGTCTTAAGTGCATCATCCATTGTAAGACAAGCGATTGATACAATAGGACAAAAAATATTAGTCATTATTCATGGTTATGGGTCTACAACAAATCAATACAAAAAATTAACTCAAATTAGGAGTATTGGAAAATCTAGAGTAAAAAAGGGACAAATTGAAGTTTCCATATCTGGTCCAGATTTAAATGATCCTTTCCAAAGAGCACATTTTAGTATTGAAGAGTTAGGTAAACTCAGCTCATATATAACGAACAGCGGTGTTACTATCATAAAGAAAAAATCACATCATATACAAAAATAAGGATTGGTCAGTGCCAATCCTTATTTTTTTAATTTATATTTTTTTAAACTTGATGTGTAGATTTAATTGGATAGATACCGGATACAGGCATTGTAAACATAAAACCAATCACTGCTTTTTTAGATTGTTCTAAAATAGAACGAACTTCAGCAATTACATGTTTCTTATCAAATGTTTCTGGTAATACAGTAAAGATCATTTTTGAATGATTTTGATCCCCTACTAAAGCTTTGTAGAATGGACCAGAAAATAAACCTTGTCCACCACCATCTTTTTCAATGATTGCTTGCGCCATACCTTGTGAATCAATGATAGTTGCACCTTTAATGTGTAACTCAATAAATTTATCAAGAATATCATCCATAAAGGTTAAGTCGTTTAATACTATAAATAAAGCTTCCATAAGTTTTCTCCTTATTAATTTTCTGTATCTTCTTCGAACATAGATTCATTAAGTTTATCAAGACCATATAACTCATCAGATTTAGTGAGTGAGTATTTAGCAAAAACAGGTCCCATTGTTTCATATACTAATACAGATAACATAATAACTGCAGCTATTATAGGATATAGTTGAGTCATCTGCACAGCAACAATAGTGAGTAACCCAATAGATACACCACCTTGAGGTAGAAGTGCAAAACCTAAATACTTCTTAACGTTTGGATGTGAGTTGACCATTTGAGCACCAGCCATTGTACCTAATATTTTACCACTTCCGCGAGCAATAATATAGGTTGCAGCGATAATTAGTATTAAATAATCTTGACGTAAGATACCTAAGTCTAATGAAGCACCCGCTAATGTGAAGAATATAATATAAAACGGAGTAGCTAAATCATTAATCGATTGGAAGGTACGATTTGGTTTAAGTGCAATATTTGCAATAACAGAACCTACCATAATATTTGCTAGTAATGGTGAGAATGAAATACCGAAGTCACTCATGTAATGATTCATTAATGTTAATCCACCAACTGTAGCAAATATTGCAATCAATGATAAGACTTGAATATCATCAGAAATCTTGTCAAACTTTTTAGCACCATAGGATAAAGCAATACCAATAATTAACCCAATAATCAATGACCCAAATACTTCAATGAATGGTTTTGAGATCATTAGCCATACCGGAAGTGGATCACCTTGAGGTAGTAATAGTTGTGCAATGGATAAGAAGAATCCAAAGATTATGATGCCAAAGATATCATCTAAAGCTGTAATTGGAACAATTGCCTTAGATACTGGACCATTAGCTCTATATTGACGCATGACCATTAAGGTAGCAGCTGGAGCTGTTGCAGCAGACATAGAAGCTAAGATTAATGCAAATGCAATGCTGGAATTAGAAAACGGATTATACCCTGAGGACATACTGTCTGGTTTTGGAATAAATAGCATAGCTATAAATACTAAAGATACTGCACCTAGAACTTCTAGTAATGTAATTACTGAAATTTCCTTGCCCATTTTCTTCACTCTTTTAATTGCAAATTCACTACCGATTGAAAAAGCAATAAACGCGAGCGCAAGCTCACTAATAAAGCCAAAGACATCTTGGTCACTACTTGTAATAAAACCTTCATAACCAGGGAAAATAAGCCCTAGAGATGGTCCTATAAGTAGACCAAGTACCAAATAGCCTGAGACGTTTGGTAATTTGAATTTTCTAGCAATTAAACTACCAATAAAACCAACAAATAAAATTACTGCAACCTTTGTTAACAATAACCCTATTTCCATTTGCAAAACCTCCTTATAATGTACATACAAACTCAATTTTACTGCAAAAACTTATAAAGTCAATGAGAAATCGTTGATTTTGTATGTTAATATTTTTTCTAAAAAAAAGAAACCCTTTTTACAAGTTTCCTTTTGATTATTAGCTATAAATCAATTTGATTTAATACAGATATTTGATCAGGTTTAACATCGAAATATACGATGCTTGAATTACCTACATAATGCGTAATGTAATCGTACTTTTCAAAGTCTGCTAATATAAGTAATGACTTGATTACATGTGCATGAACAACAAGTAATACCTTCTTACCTTGATGTGTCTTGTATAAATCATTTACTGCATCACTTAATCTTTTTAAGAGTGCCTCATTATCTTCATAACCTTTTGTCTTAAAATCATGTTTAGTTATGAATGGTAATGTTTCTGCCACTGACTTACCTTCAAAAGGTCCAAAGTCCCTTTCGATAAATGCAACATGCTCGCTTGTGATAGTCATATTTAAATGGCTTCCAAGAATTTGTGCTGTCTCTTTTGCTCTAAGCATTGGAGATGTCATTAGAACATCAAATGTTTCATTGTTTTCTTTTAGGTATGTTCCTAAAGTATGTGCCTGGTTTTTTCCGTTTTCATTTAAGACATTATCGATTCTACCTTGGATTAAACGTTGCTTGTTATAATCGGTTTCACCGTGTCTAACCATTGCTAATATCATTTTTATCACCGTGTGTAATTATATCAAAGCTCACCCTTTTAATCAAGGCTATAATTTGATAGAATAATATAGTAAAGGAAATGGTGAACAAAATGATAATTTTAAACAATTGGCAAGAAGTTTTACTAAATATATGGGAAACTATCGTTTCATGGTTCGAAAGTGCGACTGGATGGTTAGATCCACTTTTAAAACCAACAACCGATGGTTGGTGGCAAGGGGCTTTCGATTACTTTAATTCATTTCCTGTTTTACTACAAATTGTCTTTGTAGGATTCTTAGGTCTATTACTCATCATGGGCTTATTATCCTTAATCAAGAAGTCTTTAAAGATTGTAGTAGTGATAGGAATCATTGTATTAATATTTATGGTATTAAACGGTTAAAAATGAATTTAAAAAAATAATAAAATGAAATGGGGTTTAAGTCACATGCAAATGGTCGATTTAATAAACAAGAAAAAATATAATCAAAAATTAACTGCTGAAGAAATATCTTTTATAGTTAACGGTTTTACAAAAGGTCAAATACCGGATTATCAAATGTCAGCCTTTTTAATGGCTGTATATTTTAATGATATGGATATTGAAGAATCAACAGCACTTGCACTAGCAATGCGTGATAGTGGAGAAGTATTAGATTTAACAGATATAAAAGGAACAAAGGTTGATAAGCACTCTACAGGTGGCGTGGGTGATAAGGTAAGTATTGTACTTGCACCATTAGTTGCACACCTAGGTGCTAAGCTAGCAAAAATGAGCGGTAGAGGTTTAGGTCATACCGGTGGAACAATTGATAAGTTAGAATCCATTCCAGGATTTAAGGTTGTATTACCTTTAGATCAATTTAAAAACCAAGTTAAAGAAATTGGTTGTGCAATTGTTGGCCAAAGTGGCGATATTGCACCTGCAGATAAAGTGATGTATGCACTAAGAGATGTTACTGCAACTGTAGACTCAATGCCTTTAATTGCATCCTCTATTATGAGTAAAAAATTAGCATCAGGTGCTGATGCAATCGTCCTTGATGTTAAGGTTGGTTCTGGGGCATTTATGAAGACTTTAGAAGACGGTGAAGCTTTATCTCGCATCATGGTAGATATCGGTAAAAAGGCTGGTAAAAAGGTCACTGCGATTCTTACAGGTATGGAAGAACCTCTAGGACATAAAATTGGTAATGCGTTAGAAATTTATGAATCAGTAGAAACACTTGAAGGTCATGGGCCTGAAGATTTAACTCAAGTAGTTGCTGTAATTTCAGGACACTTATTAAAACATGCTGGCGTCGTAAAAGATTACGAAAGCGGTTATAAATTATCTTATGATACACTACGTAATGGTGGTGCTCTAGAAACATTCTACACCTTTGTGAAAGCACAAGGCGGAGATGTAAATTTCTTAAAGAATAAAGATCAAATTTTAACTAAAACTAAGACATATGAAGTGAAAGCAAATGTTGCTGGTTTCTTAGAAAAAGTAGATGCATTAAACTTCGGTATTGCTGCAATGAAACTAGGTGCAGGACGTGCAACTAAAGATGATGTAATCAATCTATTTGTAGGTATCGACCTGCATAAGAAGATTGGTGACGAAGTTAAAGTTGGCGACACTATCTGTACAATCTATCACGAAGAAAAAGGACTTAAAGAAGCAGTTGAAATTGTCAATAATTCTTACGTAGTTGGTCCGCATAAAATCAAACTAGATTTAATCAAAGAGACAATCTTATAATGCGTATTATCTCTGGAGAATTTAAAAGTAGATTATTAAAAATGGTCCCCTCAAATGATACCAGAGAGACATCTGACAAAGTAAGGGGCGCAGTCTTTAATAGTCTCGGTGAATCAATTAAAGACGCTGTCATATTAGACTTATTTGCTGGATCAGGTAGTTATGGATTAGAATCAATTTCTAGAGGTGCTAAGTATGTAGTGTTTAATGATGTTAAACAAATTGCTATTAACACCTTGAATGAAAATATAGCAAATCTAGGCGTAATAGATAGAGTCATACTATGGAAACATGATTATAATATAGCCTTAAAAAAACTGTCAGAATTAAAAGATAAATTAGATATTGTTTTCTTAGATCCACCCTATAAATTAGACATCTATGAATCCATTTCTAACCAACTAATACCTTACTTAAATGATGATGCATTACTCGTGTTAGAAATGGATAAAAGTAGAACTCTAGATTTAGAACAAATCAAAGCATACACTATCTTAAAAGAAAAAGTATACGGCAGTAAAAAGATATTAATATTAAGTAAACATTAACATTGTAATTTATAATGAAATAAAGTAAAATGAATATGTACTTACGAAAGGAGTTGTCGCTAATGGAATGGTATTGGGTTATAGCAATCGCAGTTGGTGCATTACTAATTGGTGCTGTTGCAGGATTTTTTATCGCCAGAGCTTGGTTCAAAAAGTATTTAGAAAAGAATCCACCAATGGATGAAAGATCGATTAGAGAGATGTTTAGACAAATGGGAAGAACTCCTTCTGAAAAACAAGTTAGACAAGTTCTAGCATCTATGAAACAAAATACTAAGTAAAAATAAAGTGCTGAGAAGCACTTTTTTTATTTACTAGTAAAAAATCAATGTTTACCAATTATAAACTAGGACATTATTTACTAAACTTAACAAAATTCTTAATGTTTAGTAAATAATTATTCAGTATACTTTTATTAAACTTAAAATATAGACTAATGTTTATTTAAGTTAAACGCCCAGGATATATGTTTAGCATAAGAAGTGATCCTGGTTACGTATTCAAATTAAGTAAAGGAGATGGGAAGAGATATTTCTCATCTCCTTTACTTTCGTCTGATGTGGACAACCGTCTCTTGATCGATGGATGAGATTTAACCACTTCTCAAAGTTGATAATAAATGACACACATAGCATCATAAGAGTAGTAGTAGTCCGTCAGCATCTGATACATGTAAAAACATGATATCACGTGTTTTAAGCCTAATAGCGAGTGAGACATATAATTAGTCAACGTAAGTAACATGAAATGCTATCAAACTTACTTTCAAAACGTTATTTATACTCATATATATATTATGATTATATTTATATGTAAATTAATAGGTATATTATAGATTTAATCATACTCATTTATATATTAATATACCCATTTAAAAGATAGAACCACACTATTTTATTTATTAATTAGTGCCTATAATGTATATTATGTTAACCACTTAATGTGAGCCTTACTGTGCGGACAACAAGGTTAGTGTGGATATGTTGTAATTATTAATTGCTTGTATTTAGTGCTTCCGTAACCGGGTTACGTCTTATCTATTAAAAATCGTCGTTATAGATGATGATATTGAACGAATCTCTCTAGTGGTGCTTCAGAGACTCAAAACCTTTCAATTTTGATGTAAATAACAATACTAATAACTAAAAACGTTTGGTTATTTTTGAGCGTTTGAGTACTTAATTAACTGATGTATATCCATCTCAATCGCTATCAATTCAATACCCATTTACCATCTTTATGCACTCATTGTTAAAGGGTCTTCAGCTACAACTACCAATCAACCAATCAATGTGTAACACAGAATATTTACACTTACGACGTAACTACATCGCTAAACATTGTTTATATTTGGTAAACTTACGTTTTATAATTATCATTGTGTGATTGTATAAAGGCTATTAATTATACTCTTAAGATTGGTTTAATTTCATCTCACTTAAATAGTGAACTGCTAATAAATTTATCGAATCATACTTTTAAAAATCTCTTCAACTGATCATCTTAGTATGAAATATCAAGGCTTATATTTTTTCGCATTTGCTTTTTAACAATTATAACTATCATGTTACGTCGATAAAAATGATCACTTAAAACTTTACTTTGGAAATTACTAAATTACTGAAATACTTCTACATATCTGAAATTTCTCTTTTTTATGTTTCCTCATGAAATATTCTATGTTTACTAAATATATACTGAGTCATTAAATAGTAAACATAGGTTTTTTGAAATTTTAAAATTTGTTTTTTCATAACATTTAGTTTTCGTTTAATTTTATAGGCGCATTTTAAGCAATCGAGTTTTACTTTTACGTATAATCATGCATCTCAAACTGCTATTAGTTTAGACACGTTTTACATCATTTTCTCTATTTTAATCGGCCTTATTGAGTCCATTGTTCGTTCGTTTTTATCATCAACAATGCTTCATGTATGTTTGTTTTTAGGCTGATTTTACCACCTTTAAACAAGGTTAAATTTTGTGTATACTTTTTCCTGTTTAGGTGTTTTAGTTGAGCATATTAAATCTAGTTTCACAGTGTATTTTATCAAAATATTTATATACATCATTCAGACTTTATTCGTCATATTATTGCAAAATAAAAAGGTGCAGTATTTCTACACCTTGTTTATATTTAGTAAACATTGATTTATTTTAATTTACTTAAGAAACTGTCACCATGCTCTGTTTTTTTGACTTTAAAGTTATCAGAAATTGTACTTCCTAAATCGGCAAATGTATTAAGTATTGGTAGGCTACCACCTGATTTAAATGACTTGCTATAAGCTATCATTGGTACAAATTCTCTTGTATGATCGGTACCAACATAGGTTGGATCATTACCATGATCAGCTGTTAAAATGAGTAAATCATCTTCATTTAAATTAGCCATTAATTCAGGTAATTGACTATCCATATCCATGATTGCTTTACCATATCCATGAGGGTCTCTGCGGTGTCCGTAGAGTGCATCAAAGTCTACTAGATTTAAGAAACATAATCCTGTAAAATCTTTTTTAGCCCACTCTGTAATCTGTTTCATACCATCATCATTCGATACTGTTTTACTGTATTTATTGATACCGTAACCATCAAAAATATCATTGATTTTACCTAGTGCGATGACATCATAATTAGCATCACTTAGGAAGTTTAAAGTTGTCTCTTCACTTGGTTTTAATGCATAATCTTTTCTATTACTTGTGCGCTTAAAGTTGTCCTTATTTGTACCTAAGAATGGTCTTGTAATTACACGTCCAACTTTCCAGTCTGGTCTCATTGTAATGTCACGTGCAATTGCAGAAATTCTGTATTGTTCTTCAATAGGAATGATCTCTTCATGCATCGCAATTTGAAGTACACTGTCTGCGGATGTGTAGACAATTAAGTCTCCAGTCCTCATGTGTTCTTCACCTAAATCCTTTAATATTTCAGTACCACTTGCTGCGATATTACCGATGATTTTACGTCCGGTTCTTTCTTCTAATTCATCTAGTAATTCTTTTGGAAAACCAGTGTCTGTAAAGGTTTGAAATGGTGTTGTAACATACAAGCCCATGATTTCCCAATGACCTGTCATCGTATCTTTTCCTAGTGATTTTTCACGAATTTTTGTTACATAAGATGAGGATAATTCAACTGATTTAGTACCTTTTATAGGTATGATATTACCTACACCAAGCTTCTCTAAATTAGGTATTCTAAGATCCATACTTTCTGCAATATGACCAAACGTATTTGCTTTTGTATCGTCTACCCCTTCATTAAAATATTGATTTGCATCTTCTGATGCACCGACTCCTAAAGAGTCCATGACGATTAAAAATACTCTTTTAAATCTCATTTGTTATTCTCCTTTGCTCTTGGATGAGTTTTGTTATAAACTTGTTTTAATCTTGATTGTGAGATGTGTGTATAGATTTGTGTAGTCGATATATCTTCATGGCCAAGTAGGTTTTGAAGACTTCTTAAATCCATTCCATTCTCTAAAAGGTGTGTTGCAAATGAATGCCTTAAGGTATGTGGTGACACTTTTTCAGGGTCTAAATTTGCTTCGCTTGCAAGCTTTTTTAAGACTTTAAAAAAGCCTACACGTGAAAGTGTTTTACCTTGATTATTAATAAATAAATAATCTGTTTTTTCCTTAATCAAATCATCTCTAGCCTTAACTAAATAATTTCTAATTGCTATAATTGCCATATCCGATATAGGTACCATACGTTCTTTTGACCCTTTACCAGTGACAATAACATAGCTTTGTTGCATATGGATATCCTTTAATTTTATATTAAGTAATTCAGAAACACGCAGTCCAGAACCGTATATAAGTTCTAGCAATGCCATATTTCTTAAACCCAATGTCGTGGACTTATCTATGACTTCTAATATACTAATTACCTCATCTACACTTAATACTGTAGGTAAAGTTTTTTCTATTTTAGGTCTAGCAATTTTATGCGTAACATCTTCATCCACTTCTTTTTCCATCAGTAAAAACTTATGAAATGATTTAATTGAGGTGAGTTTTCTAGATATCGTTTTAGCAGATAATCCCTTTTTCTTAATACTTTTAAGATAACCTTCAATGTGCTTTGATTGAATGTTATCTACATCTTTTAATTTATGATATTTATCTAAGAAAGATTCATAGTCCTTTAAATCTCTCATATATGCATCAATGGTATTCTTGGATAAACCCAATTCATTATTCAAATAATAAGAAAAATCTTTGATTAAATAGGTCATACAAATATCATAAATACTTGATTACCAAGCATTGTACCTTCCTTAGTTAGACGTATATAGTCATCTTTAATTTCAAGTAATCCTAGTTTTATTTTATCATGAATTTGGGGGTATTTTTCAGTTAATTTTATTTTATATTTTTGTTCTAGTCTAGGAATGTATACACCCTTAGTTAATCTTAAGCCAAATATAAGTTCATCTTGTAGTTTTAAATCCTCAGTTTGAAGTGTTTTTTCCTTTAAGAAATGATCCATATATTGACCCATTCCGCGTTCATTGTATGTTCTATAATTATCAATAAACCCATGTGCCCCTAATCCTACACCAATATATTCACCTAATGTCCAATAGATATTATTGTGTAGTGAATAATGATTATTTTTTGCATAGTTGCTTATTTCATATTGATCATAACCATGATTTGTTAAAAAATTCATGACATACTCATACATAATAGCTTCATTATCTTCATCCATCGGTTTGAAGTTACCTTTTAAATACTGATGATAAAAATAGGTCTTATCTTCTAATATTAGAGAGTAATAAGAAATATGTGTGATATCCAATTTTAAGAACTGCTCTAAATCATACTTAATATGATCTAGGGTTTGTCCCGGTATTGCAAATATTAAGTCAATAGAAATATAAGGGATGCCTAGGTCTTTTAAGTCTTTTATGATAGAAAACACTTGTTCTGTCTTATGACCTCTATTTAAATAAGCTAGTATTTTATCATCAAAACTCTGGACACCCATGGATATACGATTAATGCCATATTTTTTAAATACTAAACCTTTTTCATGTGTGTAGCTTTCTGGATTAAGTTCAATTGAAAATTCTACTGGTTTAATTCTTACAAGCGAGTCAAACAGGTAGGTTAATTGATCTACAGTTAACATGGAAGGTGTTCCTCCACCAACAAAGATTGTCTCTATAGAATCAAAATGACTCTCATAAGTCATGATTTCTTCTCTTAATTTAATTAAATATTGATCTATCATATTTTGATTTTTAGGGACTCTTTTAACAAAATCACAATAGTGACAGATGTACTCGCAAAATGGTATATGGATATATAAACCCTTCATAGTAAAAACCTACCTTCTATTACTATTATATCAAAATAAAGAGGTATCTAGCCTGAATAGATACCTCTTTATAAGAGAGAGAAAAGAATTTTTTTATCCTATAAAGGAATTATTTCTTTTTTTTATGAGTTGTTTGGTGTAGGATGTTTTCTAGTATCTCATCATTGACTTTATCATAAACTTCTGTTGATACCTTAACATCACCAGTATCCGGATTAACAGATCTATATTTTACATATGGATTCTTGTTATTCATATAAAGCATTGTGTTCATAATTATCCTCCTAAGTCATAAAAAAAGGTATGAATATATAATATTCCTACCCTAGTTTAATTTTATTAAAAAATCTGTCAATTAATTGACGCGTACCAATTGAATTAATATGTACTTGAAATGTATATTTCATTTTCATTTAATTCCCTCACGAACATAGATTTATCCTACATTCATATGATACCATGTAAGCGCATTCATGTCAAGATAAATAGTTTGTAGTTTGTGATTTTATGTTAATTTTAACACCTTTCATAGCCTATAAAAAAACAGGTGTATTTCACCTGTTTACTTTATAGTATATGTGTTATCAATCTTC
This sequence comes from Acholeplasma laidlawii PG-8A, assembly GCF_000018785.1. Lineage (NCBI taxonomy): Bacteria > Bacillati > Mycoplasmatota > Mollicutes > Acholeplasmatales > Acholeplasmataceae > Acholeplasma > Acholeplasma laidlawii. Next base: position 711,566 of record NC_010163.1, on the reverse strand, counting down.
GTTTGATAAAATTGCTAGGAAGGCACTTTGTGGAATATCCACTCGTCCGAAGGTTTTCATACGCTTCTTACCTTCTTTTTGTTTTTCTAGTAATTTTTTCTTACGAGACACGTCACCACCGTAACATTTAGCAATAACGTCTTTTCTCATCGCTTTAATTGTTTCTCTAGCAATAATCTTACCACCTAATGCAGCTTGTACAGGTATTTCAAACATTTGTCTTGGAATTAATGTTTTTAATTTTTCAACAATTGCTTTACCACGCGAGTATGCAAAGTCATGGTGAACAATTACAGATAAAGCATCCACTACTTCACCATTTAATAAGATATCCATTTTTCTTAATCTGGATGTCATATAACCATCTAAAACGTAGTCAAATGATGCATAACCTTTTGTACTTGATTTTAATTTATCAAAGAAATCATATACAATTTCTGCTAAAGGTATTCTATAAGTGATCATTACTCTTGTTTGATCTACATAAGTCATGTCTTTAAAGATACCACGCTTTTTCTGACATATTTCCATAACAGCACCAACATAGTCTTTAGGACACATGATAGTTGCTTTAACAATCGGTTCTTCAATACGATCTATTTTTTGAACATCCGGTAAGAAACTTGGGTTATCCACTAGTAACTTGCTACCATCTGTTAAATATACATCATAAATAACGCTAGGTGCAGTTGCTATAAGTTCAATGTTAAACTCTCTTGAAATACGTTCTTGGATAATATCCATGTGAAGTAATCCAAGAAAACCGGTTCTAAATCCAAAACCTAAAGCTTGAGATGTTTCTGGTTCATAGATGAGTGAAGCATCATTTAATTTTAATTTCTCTAGTGCTTCTCTTAAATCTCTATATTGATCAGGATCAATTGGGAATAATCCACAAAATACAACAGGATTTAATGTTCTATAACCAGGTAGTGCTTTTTTTGTATGGTTCTTTACATGTGTGATGGTGTCACCCACACGAACATCATCTAGTGTTTTAATTGCCGCTGTGATATAACCTACATCACCAGGTCCTAATATATCTACTGGTTTTTGTTCTGGTGTGTAAACACCAACCTCTACAACCTCAAACTGAGCTTTTGTAGCCATAAACTCAATTAAATCACCTTTTTTGATAGAACCATTTACAACTCTAATTGTAGGAATGACCCCTCTATACATATCAAAAAATGAGTCAAAGATTAATGCTTGTAAAGGTTCATTAGAATCACCTTCAGGTGCCTTAACATCTCTAACAATACGTTCTAAGATATCAATTACACCAAGACCAGATTTGCCACTGGCAATAACTGCATCTGATGCATCAATACCAATGATTTCTTCAATTTCTCTTCTTACTTTTTCCGGTTCAGCACTTGGTAAATCTATTTTATTTAATACAGGGATGATTTCTAAATCATTATCTAAAGCTAAATATACGTTTGCTAATGTTTGTGCTTGTATACCTTGTGCAGCATCTACAACTAAAATAGCGCCTTCACAAGCTGCAAGCGATCTGGAAACTTCATAGGTAAAATCGACGTGCCCTGGAGTATCGATTAAATGTAATATATATTCATTGCCATCTTTTGCTTTATAAGTTAATTGAACAGCGTTCAATTTAATTGTAATACCACGTTCACGCTCTAGATCCATACTATCTAAAAGTTGAGCTTTCATATTTCTCTTATCTACAGTCGAAGTCATTTCTAAAATACGGTCTGCTAACGTTGATTTACCGTGGTCAATATGGGCAATAATTGAGAAGTTTCTAATATTCTTTTGTCGTTCGTTTAATGTTTTCTTGTCCAAATTATTCATACCTTTCATGCTCTTAATATTTTATCATATTTTAGGTAATCTGAGCAATGTAATATTTTTCATAAAATTTTTAGAGATTTTTAAGCAATTTTTAATATGAAGTTGTTAATTAGCAATATAATTATGATATAAATTCACATGAATGGGGGAAAATAATGTGAAAAAGCTATATATTATACTTGGAGTCGTTGCAATAGTTATTGTTGTAATCTCAAGTATTTGGATTACAGCTTACAATACATATCAGTCTAATGATGTGGAAGTGAGCCAAAAACGTGGGGATGTACATGCTACTTTATCGATAAGATATGATAAAATGGCAGCAATGATTGATACAATCCAAAGTGCAAATTCAACAGTTCAAGGGTATTTAGATACTATTATGGCTGCTCGAACTGCATTTGCTAATGCGCTAGCTAGTAATGATTTAGAATCAATTGATGAATCTATACAAGAGATTAATTCCACCTTTATTAATCTAGTATCCTATGTAGAAGATAACCCATCAAGTTATAATACAACTGCACTTTATGCAAATGCGTTGGCTGAATTTAATGCATCAACCAATGTAGTTTTAACCGCTATACTTGCTTATAATGATACGGTTGCTACTTATAATAAACATATAAGAATGTTTCCAAATAACTTGTTTGTAGGTAATAATCCACAATATGATACCTATGAGGTAGCAAACTTCAACAAAACCTTACCTACTTTTAATGATTGATTTATCAAACTATGAATCATAAACGACTTTATATAGTTTGGATGATTCTACTATTTATTTTGACTCTAAGTGCTTGTACAAGCAATAAAAACACTTCTTTAGAACCTTCTAAACTGTTTTACATTCATGATCAGGATCACATACTCTTAAACGCCACCAGTTGGACTATTTTTAACTATGCCAATGAACTATACCTTGATTCTAAGGCAGATGATATACCTTCTAATATTCAAGGTGCTCAGGTTGTAGTTGTAGCATATATAGGTGATGAATCAACCTATAATACAACTGAAATCTTTAATAATTGGGGCATCGGTGAAAATGATATGGGTATTCTTATTACTGTATTGTTTTCAAAAGAGGGTGATACTATTAATTATGAAAATATACTATTTGAAATAGGAACTACTATGAGCGGATACCTATCCGCATTTAGTGCTAATCAATTGATTACTGATTATTTTAATGATCCTTTAATACCTGCATATGATTATGATGCAAGAATTATAAGTTTATTTCATGGTGTCTTATCCTATATATATTTAAATATCTATGACTATACTTCTTATAACCATACTTCTTACATGGATGCATATTACGAGGTTCAATATGATTATATAGCCGCTATTCCAAAATATGAGTTCTATGAAGGTTGGTTTTCTAGTTATTGGTTTTGGATAATTTTTTCAATTATTATTTTATCAGGCGCTTCTATCTATAGATTTTTACCTATATTTTTCTTTTCTAGTCGCAGAGGCATCTCTGGTGGCGGTGGAAGATCTATAGGCTATTGGTTTAAACGTTAACTACGAGGTTACAAACATAAAAAGGGTACAGATTAAGATATTTACTATCCATGTGTACCCTTTTTAATTATAGGTATAATACGCCATTCTCAATTAAATCAACAAATATATTCACTAAATTAGGATCAAACTGAGTACCTGAACAGCGTTTAATTTCTAAAATTGCTTGTTCGTGTGTCATAGGCTCTTTATAAGTTCGCCTAGATACCATAGCATCATAAGCATCAGCAATCGAAACTATTCTAGCTCTAATAGGAATATCTTCACCGCTTAACCCTCTTGGATAGCCTTGACCATTAAAATGTTCATGGTGGGATAATATATCCTCTGCAATTTCTGCATATTCAGGGGCAGTAGAAATAATTCTATAACCAATTTCAGGGTGCTTTTTAATTGCTTCCCATTCTTTAGGTGTTAGTTTGCCTGGTTTATTCAAGATGGCTTCATCAATAGCAATCTTTCCAATATCATGAAGTGATGCGATCGCCTCGAGTAAATTTAGATCATGTTTTTTCATACCTAGGAATTTACCAATTTCTGTACAGATGGTAGCTACCCTAGTAGAATGATCCTTTTCTCGAGGATTTTTTTCTCTCAAGGTATTTAAGATAGATTTAATAAATTCACTGCGGTGAGATGCTTTTTCAAAGAGTTTACTCTTATGCATTTGTACTTCACTTTGTTTTAGAACATCATCGATATGATCACCTTCTAATTTAGTCGCAATCCCATAAGAAACTGAGAGTTTTAAACCATTAAATAGATGTTTATCAAATTCATTATCGACTTTTTCCATCATCTTAAGGGCTGTATCATAATCCGTGTTTGGTAGAATAAATATAAATTCATCGCCACCTATACGGCTAACTGTACCATTTGGTAATAAGTGTCTGGTAAGAATTTCTGCTACTTTAACAAGTACCAAATCTCCCATTTTATGTCCCAATGCGTCATTAAAGAGTTTCAAGCCATTGATATCACATGTAATGATTGATACAGGACAGTATTGATTATCATTAACTTCTACTAATTTTTCTTGAAAATATCTTCTATTTGGTAACCCTGTAAGGCCATCATAATAACTTAATCTCATAATAGAGTCTTCATGTAGACGTTGTTCAGTAATATCTCTGATGAAAACTGTTACCCCTAAAATATCATGTCCACGTCGAAGTGGTGTAAAACGTTCCTCTATAATTTTATTACCAGGTAATGTAGTATATATGACATCATGAATTATTTCACCCTTTAAAGCACTATCAATTGATGTTTTAATACGTGTTCTTCTATTATCATCCTTTAATAAGGATAGTACATTAAACCCTACATCAATTTCTACATTAAAATATGCTTTTATTTGATTCTTATGAAAAATATTAAAGGTCAGATAATTGTAGGCACTATCCACTACATATATTTCCACGTTGTGTGAAGCATCTATAGAACTTTGAAGTAATAGCATTTGAGCTTTTTCAAGGTTGCTTGCTTGTATTCTAAACTGTTGCTGTTTAATGACTACACCAGTTAACATCGTAACAACCGGAAAGAGGATAAGATAAATCGGAAATACTTGTCTAATGACATTTAAACTGTCTGGTAAAAAGAACATGAGCAGAAATACAAGAGCATTCGATGTAAAGCCTAAAATATAATACTCTAAATATTTGTTTTTAAATTTATGACGTCTGAATATATAACGCCACAAAATACCAATCACTGCACTAATGACGATTGTTGATATACCCACCATCATACCAACTCCACCTAAATTAACTCTGTAAGCAATGGCAATGATACTCGCTATGATTGTAGTAATCGGCCCAAAGAATACACCGGATATTGGTATAAGTATGGTTCTTGTATCAAAAACAATACCTTCTTCAAATACCATTGGATTGGTCATTAAAAATAAAGTCAAAAATCCGACAACAATACCGGTTACTACTTGTTTAATGCGTTTATGCTTATAAAGTTCATAGTTAGAAAGCGTGTATAAAAAGACTATGGATAGTAAAATCAAAATGTTATTTGATATAGATACGATCATATCTATTAACGCACTTATATCCATAAAAACTCCTTTTATTTTTCTATTACAAGTCAATTATAACAAATTTTAAACCGCGTTACTATAATATCACCCTACTAATTTTTACTGTAAAATAGTGAATAATCATTCATAAGGTTTTGTCAAATGATATTGTAATAAAAATGCAATGAAAGGTATCCTGAAAGATAATGTAATAACTTTCACACAAATGTCATTTTCTTTTATAACTTTCTTTGACTTATATATTTTAATAAATTATAATAATAGACGAACAAACGATATCTTATAAAATTAAATGGAGGAAAACATGAAAAAAGGATTTTTCGTTATATTATTTTTAATCATGGCAGTTGCTTTAACTGCTTGTGGCCCATCTGAAAGCAAATTTTATTTTGCAAGTCAAACACCAACTGACACTTCATCTTGGGTATATTGGGTTGTCATCGAGAAAAAAGGTGACAAAGTTGTAGGTGCTGAATGGAATGCATTCAACATCGAAGGGGATGCTAACAACACATACAAAGGTATGGATAAAGTTGCTGCTTCAAAAGCAGGTATCTATAATATGAATTCAGATTTATGGTGGCATGAACAAGCTGACCTAGTTATTGAAAAATTCATCGACTCAAAAGGCGATGTAAATGATCAATTACCAGCTCCAGCAGGTGTCTCAATTACTACTTCAGAATTCTATGCTCTAGCAGAAATCGCTTTAGCAAGCGAACCAGTTGAAAAAGGTGATTACAAAGATGGTTACCATTTCCAAACTCTAAAAGCTAATGCTGAAGAACATGCTGCAGTTCAATACTGGGATCCTATTAAGGAAGAAGTTGTAAGTACAGGTACATGGGATGCTTACACATTCGGTTCATTTGTAGTAGTTAATGGTCGTATCGTATTAGCATACTTCAACAACGTTTTCTATGGTTACAAAGCTGTTGTAAATGCTGCAGGATTTGTAACAAAAATTGACCATGATGAAAATCCAGAAACACCAAGCATTTCATTAATGGCTGATTATACTTCTGCTACACCTAAACTATTAAAGACTAAAAACCAATTAGGTACATCATATGGTATGACTGGTGCTTCTCCAATTAAAAAAGATTATGACGCTCAAGCTTATGCTGCTGCTGCTTACTTAGTAGAAAACCAATCATTCCCAGAAACAAATACTGATGGTGATTTCGAAGGTGTTGCTGGTGTAACAATTACAGCTACTGACTTCTTTGATTTATGGAAATTAGTTCCAGCTAAATAAGTTTTATATTAAATAAGGTATCCATTAATGGATACCTTTTTTTATGACTTTGTCATTGAGTTTAGGTATATTTTAAAAAACATTAAAAGAAAAACGGATGCAAATTACATTGCATCCGTTTCATTCATTACTTCTTCAATTGGTTCTTCTTCGATACGTGTAACCAAAACACGTTCAATGATTTTATCTTCATAAGATAGAACTTCGAATCTATAATGTCCGTATACTACAACTATGGATTCATCAGCTTCCGGGAATCGACCTAATTGGCCAAGTAAAAACCCTGATAAAGTGTCATAATCCTCTATTGGTAAACCAGCATGTATTAAATCTTCGACATCATCTAAATCAATTAAACCATCGATTTCATATCTGTCTTCACTGATTGCTTGAATTTCTTCTTCATCCTCATCATACTCATCAGAAATATTACCTAATATCTCTTCAATTAAGTCTTCAAAGGTGATAATACCAGCAGTTCCACCGTACTCATCAATTACAATTGCAATATGCGTTTTAGTTAATTTCATTTCTCTAAATAACGCTCTTGTATTTTTAGATTGAGGTACAAAGAGTGGATCTCTTAATATTTCATGAATATCAAATTCGTTTTTATCTTCATGTTCTGATAGATATTTTAATAAATCTTTAACATGAAGTGTACCAACGATTTTATCTAAGGTTTCCTCATATACTGGAAATCTTGTGTATTTTTCGTTTGTTACGAATTTTACAAGTTCGTCTCTTGTAGAATTTACATTGATTGCTGAAACTTCAGTTCTGTGGGTCATGACTTCTTCAACAGTTGTTGAATCAAATTCAAATATATTTTGAATCATTTCATTTTCTGAACTGTCAATGAACCCTTTAGACTCTGAGGCATTTAGTTCTAAGATGAGTTCCTCTTCGGATAATGTGTCATCATCATCTTGCGGGTTTATGCCAAATAAACGAATGATCAGATTTGCTGAAGACGTTAATAATACAACAAATGGCTTCATTATGACTGCAATCGCACTTAAAAACCCAATAAATATATATGAAACACGTTCAGGTGACTTCATAGCAATACGTTTAGGTACTAACTCTCCAAAGATAACTTGGAAATAAGTTAAGATCAGTGTGATTATAAATGTGACAACTGGAATGATAATTAATGTATCAAACCCTGTCCAATTTGCAATTTGGTCTGAGATGAGATTAGAGAATGCATCCGCTGCAATCACCCCATTAATAAAACCAAACATCGTAATACCGATTTGAATAGTAGACAAGAATCTTGTTGGATTCTCAATGAGTTTTAACACTCGTTTAGCTTTTTTAGCTTTCTTACCACCTGCATCAGCATCTTCTTGAATCTCTCTTCTATTTGCAGATACTAGTGCAATTTCACTAGCTGCAAATATACCGTTTAAGACAATAAAAAATACAATTAAGAATATTTGTAATCCCATTAGAAGGTTACCCCCTCGTGTGGGTCATCACTTAATGTTGTCCTCTGCCCGCTACTTGAATCTTCCATATTTATGTACTTCCTCCGTGTTATTACATTTTAATAACGATATAATCATATCAAAAATAGCCCTGAAAGTCAATGATTATCATAATCTACACACAGTTATTACAGTGTTTTTTGTAGATAAGGTAGTAACTCTTCAGGCGTAACTTTCGGTGAAAAACGGTACAATATCTCACCTTCTTTACTAATTAAAAATTTAGTAAAATTCCAACTAATTTTATCTTTTGGTTTACCTGAGGGTACTAATGCATCATGTGATACGACAACTTCTTCAGGACCGTTATCTTTTAAGTATTTATAAAGTGGATGTGCATTTTTAGAATTCACTTTCACTTTATCAAATAGTGTAAATGTTGTTCCGAAATTAATTTGACAGAATTCATTGATTTTTTTGATGGAACCCGGTGCTTGTGCTAAAAATTGGTTACATGGAAAATCAAGGATTTCAAAACCCTTATCTTTATAGTTGTCATAGATTTCTTGCAAACCTTCATATTGTTTTGTATAACCACATTTTGTAGCAGTATTTACAATCAATAAGACTTTACCTTGATATTTTGACATCATTTCTTTAGAACCGTCTGCTCTTGTAACTTCAATATCATATAAACTCATCGCACTTCTCCTCTTTATTTATTTTATTGTTGGTAAAAAAACAGAAGAAACCTTCTTGCTAGATTTCTTCTGTATTTATAGTTTTCTTTAATCTTTTACGATTATATTTTTTCTTAGATTCAACAATTGTCATCTTATATTTGAGTTTGTTTTCAATAAAATATTTATCTCTAACTTTTAAATCTCGCCTATCAATAACAATTTTTTGATCTTTAGTTTTCATCTGAACTTATTTTTTAGATGCTTTTTCTTCTGATACTGGTTTGATTTCTTCAACAACTTCATCTTTTTTAGTTGTTGGTAAGTCATGACCCGCAGCTTTAGCAGCTTCAACAGCTAATCTAGCATGTGTTTTCACGTTTGGATCAAGTTCTAGTCTTAACTCAGTTTCAGGATCAAAGAAATGAATTTTGTTTAAGTCAAATGCTACTTGAATCTTATCACCAATACTAATGTTGGTTCTAGCGTCAACTTTAGCGATGACATTTGATCCATTAATATCCATGTAGATGTTTGTTTCAGCACCTAGTAACTCAGCAACGTCAACTTCAACATCTAATACACCGTTTGGATGTGCTTTCATAACTAATTCATCATCATGAATATCTTCAGCACGGATACCTAAAACGATTGGTTTTCCGATATATTTATTTTGAGTAACTATTTCTAGTTTATCATTAGGTAATTGAATTCTGAATTTACCAGCTTCAAATACACCTTTTTCATTTACTTTACCGTTAATGAAGTTCATTGGAGGTGTTCCAATGAAGCCAGCTACGAAAATGCTTGATGGTCTGTCATAAATTTCTTTAGGTGACCCTACTTGCATGATATAACCTTTGTTCATAACGACGATTCTTGATGCCATTGTCATAGCTTCAATTTGGTCGTGGGTAACATAAATAGTTGTTGTATCTAATTGCTTGTGAAGTTTAATTAACTCCCCACGCATTTGAACACGTAACTTCGCGTCTAAGTTTGATAGAGGCTCATCCATCAAGAATACTTTAGCATCACGTACGATTGAACGTCCTAATGCCACACGTTGTCTTTGTCCACCTGATAGAGCTTTCGGTTTTCTATCTAAATAAGGTAGTAAACCTAAAATTTCCGCTGCCGCATGTACTTTTTCTTTGATGATAGCTTTAGGAACTTTACGCAGTTTTAAACCAAATGCGATATTATCATACACAGTCATGTGTGGATATAACGCGTAACTTTGGAAAACCATTGCGATATCTCTGTCTTTTGGAGCAGTATCGTTCTTGTATTCTTCATCAATGTATAACTCGCCTGAACTAATGTCCTCAAGGCCCGCGATCATACGGAGGGTTGTGGATTTACCGCATCCACTCGGTCCGACAAATACAATAAATTCTTTATCTTCGATTTTCAAGTTAAAGTCAAAAACTGCTTGAACACCGTTGGGATAGATTTTATTGATGTCTTTTAAATGTAATGTTGCCATGTTTTCCCCCTAGGAATTATATTTTGATTTAATGTAGATAGATGCAAGATTTCTATCATGGTTATTGTAACATAGTTAAGTACTTAATTGCAAACGTTTTCAAGTTTTAAAGTCTGTTAGTTTTTTTACAAATGTGAAAATTGTATTTTGTGGGATACTTATTATACTAAATGTTTTACTTATTTATGTAGTTTTTTGTTGTTATTTATCAAAAGTAAACCGTTTACATAGTAATGATTCATTCGTTATTATATATATATATTCACTTTTGTGATAGATTTAAAGTAACAACTATATTTGAAAAAATGTATTGAAAAGGATAAGTAATTATGAAAAAAATATTGAGTCTATTTACTTTATTAGCGATGGTAGGCCTACTCATTGCTTGTACACCAAGTAATGGTGAAGGTGATAACAAAGTTGATTTAAGAGCAGAAAACCCAAGAAATGATATCTATTATGAGATATTTATACGTTCTTTTGCGGATAGTGATGGCGATGGTATTGGTGACTTTAATGGTGTAACACAAAATCTTGATTATTTAGAAGATTTAGGTGTTACTGCAATTTGGATGATGCCATTTAATGAAACTGATCTAGATTTTGGTTCACATCATGGATACCGAATTACAGACTATTATGACGTCAATACTGAGTATGGCACGATGGATGACTTAGAAAACCTTATAAGTGAGGCAAAAACACGCAAAATGCGCGTTATGATGGACTTGGTCATAAATCATACCTCTGATACACACCCTTGGTTTGTAGATGCTCAAGATAACGCATCCACATCTCCTTATAGAGATTGGTATATTTGGCAAACTCCTTCTACTGCTTTTGAATCATTTGCGGGTGGTATGAAAGATTTAAATCTTCAAAATGAAGAAGTTGTAGAAGAAGTTAAAAACATTATTACATTTTGGCAAGATAAAGGTATTACTGGATTTAGATTTGATGCAGCTAAACACTTGTTTATTGGTGATCCGGGCACAAATCCTGCTGTTATGGCATCTAAAACACATGAGTTCTTAAGAAGCTTACAAACACATGCAAGACAAAATGATCCGGGTGTTTTATTCTTAGGTGAAGTATTTGATTATGAATACAGTGCAGTACAAAATTACTATATCGGTCTAGATTCATTATTTGATTTCTATGTAGCAAATGAAATTTGGGGTAAAGTAGGTCATGGTACAGACTCTAGACTCTTTGTATCTAATATTGAACGTGCATTCAATACCTATAGACCATATAATGCAAATTATGCACCTGGAATATTTATTAGTAATCACGATTTAGATCGTATTGCATCATTCGGTCAATTTAGCGGTCCAATGGGATTAGAAAAATTAAAATTAGCAGCAAGTGTAACATTAACACTACCTGGTTCACCTCACATTTATTACGGTGAAGAATTAGGTATGACAGGTACAAGATACGAAGGTATAGATGTTGGACAAGGTACAGTTTATGATCAATATAGAAGAGCACCATTTATTTGGGGTGATGCATCTAAAACTACTACTTGGTTAAACCCTTATAATGGAAGTAATAGTGCGCCTAGTGTTGCTACACAACTTGAAAACCCAAACTCCTTATTAAACCACTATAAAGCACTAGCGAACTTAAGAAAAGATAATCCGGGATTAATGTATGGTAACTTCTTAAAAGCTTGGAATGAAAATACCTCTTCTCTACAAGGCTATGTAAGACACTATGAATTTGAAGGTGAAGGACAAACAGTACTAGTGATACATAATATGACTTCTACTACTAAAACAGTTGATGTTGACTACGTAAAACTACTTTATGGCAACTTAGAGTTACCTGCATATGGTACAATAGTATTAGAGATAGATTCAGCTAAAATAAACGATTATATTTCATAATAAAACAACCCTTTCCTTAATTGGAGAGGGTTGATTTATTTATCTCTATGAATTTAGTTTAAATTATCTCCAATATAGGTTAAACCCGGGTTAATTTTAGAATCATTTACCTTATACGTGATAATACCTAATGCTTCAGTAGCATCTTTAGCATACACTTTAAAATAGAGTGTATATATTTTTGTACCAAAATCTTCTTTATAGTGTGAATAAGTTAAGTTCACTGCAGATGTAACAAGCTCCATTAACTCTTCACTAGTTTGGTATTCTACTTTAATTTTTAAATCTGCTTCTAAGATATTTGATGTTAAGTTTATATTTTCTATATCTACGGTTGCACTACTTGAACTATCACATGCAACTAAGAGTAAAGATAATAAGATACTTACAGCTAAAAGTACTTTTTTCATTATGATAATCCTCCTAATACGTTTGTAAACATTCCACCTGAAACATTGGCTACGTAGTATAAGTTAGATTGATTACCTAAGAAGTCTGTAATCGATACAGTCACTACTTTAAATCCTGGAATGGATGTATCAATTGCTGTTGCATATGCAGTTGCACCTGCTGGTACATTCACATTACTTAAGCCATCAAATGCTTCATTTAATGCTACAGTTACCACTTCAGATTTTAATGTTGGTAGATCTGTTGATTTTACCTCAACAAATATTGAAGTTGTATTTTGTGTTAATACATCAAACTTACCACTTCTTGTAACCAAACCTTTAGATACATCATATAAACCTTGACTACCAGCTCTTGAAGTGACCATCATATAGGTTTTACCATCATTTAATGTCACTGAGGTACCTGTTACACGTCCAGCATGAATAATTAAAAGTTTTGGTTGATTACCAACGCCATCAATTGTGTATGCTAGTGATTTATCAGTATGATCTTGTGAGGTTTGAACAAAATTAAATCTTGCATTAATTTCTGTCATATTATCCATACGTAAACCTTGATAAGTTTTACGAATATGAATCAGTGCTTTATGATATTCAAATACATCATTATATTCTAGTTTGCGGTCCCATCTTAATTGGTTCACACTATCAGGAGATTCGTATGAGTTATGATCATACCCTCCATTTTGAAGTGGTTTCGATCTTAAGAATTCTGTACCTGCATGAAGGAATGGTATACCCATTGAGGTTAATACTATCGCGTTAGATTGTACTTGAGCGTGTTTTACTTCATTAATTGGAACACCTGATGATCTTAATTTATCATGTAACGTTAAGTTATCATGTGCTTCACCATAAACGATATTTTGAAGCGGTGAGTTTGTAAATTGCTCTGTAGCACCCATAATACCTTTACGTAAGTCTTGCATCTTATTAAAGTCCATAGCACCTTGAACAAATCCACCTTCAGCACCGTCTGGTGTACCTTTTAATGCATTTCTATACAAGTCATTAAATGCACCAACACCACTATCCATTTTACGTACTTGAGTACGGTCCCAACCATTGGTATTTGTCATACCAGCAGCGATATCGCCATCAATTAAGGTGTCACCACCTGCCCAAGGTTCACCATATAAAATAATGGTTGGATCAATTTTATTTAAAGCTTCTCTAATTGCATTCATTGTTTCAATATCGTGTAGTGACATCAGGTCAAATCTAAAGCCAGATAGTTTATATTCTTCAGCTAAAAATACTGTAGAGTCTACCATGAATTTACGCACCATACTACGTTCCGAAGCCGTTTCATTACCTGTACCAGAACCATTTTGGAACCCACCATTAGCGTTTAATCTATGGAAATAACCTGGAACAATTTTATGGAAGTTTGAACCTTCAGATTCACCGGTATGGTTATAGACAACGTCCATAATTACTCGGATATCTTTTTGGTGAAATGCTTGAACAGCTTGTTTGAATTCATAAATTCTAACATTACCATCAAATGGATTGGTAGAGTAAGATCCTTCTAATGTATTAAAGTGATACGGCATATAACCCCAGTTAAACACATTTTCAGTATTAGGGTTTTTAAATACTTCTACTTCATCAATATAACCAAAATCAAAGATAGGTAGTAAATGTACTGCATTCACGCCTAACTCTTCAATGTGATCAAGCCCTGTAGTAACGGTTGTACCATTTGCTGAATACGTTGTACCAGATTCTGCTAAACCTAAAAACTTACCACGGCTTGATTCTGTACCATTCCAAGAACTATGTGTTGTTAAGTCTCTCACATGTAATTCCCAAATGATGTAATCAGTAAATGTTTGAATTGTATTGGGTCTTGTTGAAAAATCCCAATATAAAGGATCTGTTGAATCAAAGTCAACAACCATACTTCTTAGTCCATTTGCACCTGTTGAGTAACTATATGGATCTGTTACCTCATTTGTAACATTATTATTAGTGACATCAAATGTATAATACTTAGATGCAAAATCACCTGATAATTTAACTTCCCATACACCATTTTCAATCGGTGTCATCTCATGTGTTGATACCGGGTTAGCCTCTTCTGATGCCTGCCCTAAGCGGTTATATTGAGGATGTCCTTGATTATAGATATTAACTGAAACAGCTTGCGATACTGGTGCCCATAATCTAAAGGTTGTTTCAGCTTTTGTATATATAGCACCTAACTCTCCGTCATAGGTAAAGGCATTTTCAAATTCAGGTGTGTCATATAGATTTTGAAGTGAGACTGTTTTTCTTGCTGTTGAATCAGCAAAAGTCACTTCTAAATCATATGTTTTTGTCAAGTCAATATTTAGATCTGTAATTGTTTGTCTAAGACCTGTAGTAAAATTACCTGATTTAACTTGAACATCATTTTCATATACTTTATAACTTGTTGCAGGATGCGTTAAGTCTACAACGATATTTCTTTGTGCATTAAATGCTACAAATAAGATATTTGGTCTGTAATCTGGTATATTATTTGCTAAATCTGCATTACTTAAACCAATACGTGTATCTGCTTGGACAAAGTAAGCATGGATTTTACCATTAATTAACTCGGCATCACTAAGTTTAAAGAATCTATCTCCACCTGGTTCTCTGTAACCATCCCAAGCACCTTGTTTAATGATAATGCCCCATTTAGTGGTTTCATTATAGCCTTCTGCTTCTAAATCCACTTCATAATAAGCACCATGTTCATCTACATTTGTATTAGTAAAGTTAAATTGTTTACCACCTAAACCAGTAGGCTCATTTTGCCATAACCACATGTTATAGCCTGTGTAATTGCCATCATACCTAAAATAATGAACGACTAATGTATTTGGTCTTTCACTAGCATAAGTAATTGATAAAGCTAATACACTTGTTAACATAACTGTTAATAAAAATAATATTATTTTTTTCAATTTCCCAACCCTCCTAGGATTTAAATATATCATAGATTTATGTCTTTCATTGTATTCAATGATAGCGTTTGCATAAGAAACCGTTTGCACAATATCACTATTCAATATAGGTTTTCTGGTAGTAGCCAAATTTTAGTAAGTCTTTGATTTTGTACTTTTACACATAAAAATTTAAAACTTAACGTTATGGTATCGTTTACATAATGTAATCGCTTACAAATTGTAATATAATGTTTCTTAGTTTATTACGGTCCAATATGATTGGGATCTAAATAAAATACCGTGTTATAATAAAACACATAAAATGAAAGCAGAGGGATATCAACATGGTACCTAGATTCGAAAAAAGAGTACGTGCATTTGCAGCAGACATTTCAGGTTTAATTATTATATTTATACTAACAGCCTTTGGATTAGCTAATATAGACGATAGTATCAGACCATACATTCAAGCATCCATACTTATCTTGACATTCTTTTTCCTTATTATATTTCCACAATTGACAAAAGCTGGACAGACTTTTGGTAAAAGACTTCAAAAGATCAAAGTGGTTAATATGGATGGAAGCAATCCTTCCAAATTAAAACTGATTAGTAGAGAAGTTTTCAAATACTTCTTTTCAATTGCAACATTTGGTCTCTACTCAGTAATCGCCTTTTTCGCACTTTCAGAAAAACATGTGTCTAGAACAATTCATGATTATGTGTTCAAGACCAAAGTCATTGATTTAGACACTTCACCGCAAAATGTTCGCATGAACGAAACATTACAAACAAAAACGATGAAAGAAACGAGATTAAAATAATGTTTTTGGTTAAATATTTTAAAATGGGTTTTCAATTTCCAAAATTAATTGAAAACAGTAGAAAAGTTCATGCACTCAAAGTCTTTATATACTTTATTCTATTAACATTTATTGCCAACTTTCCACTAACCTGGTTAACCTTTGAAGAACAGGGTTCTAAAATTAATTTTATTGAACATAACCTTACAGAGACTACACCTAATTGGTCTTCACTTCCTTCAATTACCATTACATCTGGCGGTATAGACAGCAATGCATTAAATGGTTCAAGTTATGCGCATGAAAATTTCATCTACTATTTTGGTTATGATGAATCCATTGAATCTGTAACCAATAAAAACATAGTCATCTTCTACGCTGATTATATACAATATATAGACATTAACAAAAATACAACTAGTTCACCGAATTACAAAGGATTTGAAACACCTATCATGTTAAGTCAGTTAAATATTTCTACAGGAGATGAACGCATTAGAGATTATCAGCTTTTTGGTGAATCCATTGAAAAATCATTTAGTGATCAAATCATTTTGTTTACAGTCATTAGAAACCAGTCCGTTCAGTTTTTAGCAACACTTATTTATATCATTGTATTATCAGGTATTATTCAACTCTTTAGATTCGGATTCCAAAACTTCTTAAGTTACTTAGAAGGTCTAAACTTCATCGTCTTAGCTTCTACACTGCCAAGTGTGTTAGCCTTGATATTTGGACTTATTCTTCCAGGATTTGCACCTGTTGTATTCAACCTAGTTCTTGGATTAATCGTCATGTTAGTCTTCTTAGTATTTTCAAGAAAAAACTTTTCTTAATCACTTAGTCAAGCATTTAACCATCCATTATTCAAATGGGTGGTTTTTTTTATGCAAATTAAAAAATACATGAAAATTGGAATTATACCTAATTTTTACTTTTATAATGATAGCGTTTGCAAATAAGAAACCGTTTGCACACGTACCGCATATGTAAACGCTTTACAAAATTATAAATAAATATGATATACTTGTGTTGTAAGATGATACAAACAATACTTTTTAGGAGGGTAAAATGAAAAAGATTATCTTATCTTTATTAGTTTTTGCTACCATACTAGTTGCTTTACCGCATCTTTATGCTGCGGAAGAGGAAACTGGAACTCTAGTCGTTCACTTTAAAAATTGGAGTGAAAATTACGACTTGTTAGGTACGCATACTTGGGGTGGCATAGATCCACATGGCATCCATGACGGCGTCGATGATTTTGGCGCGACATTTATTTATGAAGGTTTACCTGTGGTTGCATCTTCAAGCACAGAAACTTATGGATGGATTGCAGTTGAAAGACCAAATGGTTTAGCTGGGGATCCAAACTGGGGAAATAAATTTACTGGGGACATATCAATTAAAAAATCAGTTGTAAAAGCAAATGAAACTGTACACGTTTATATTGTACAAGGATCAGGTAATACTACTACTGAAGATCCGAGATATTTCGTTGCTGACAATACAAAATATAATATGTTCTTACTATACTTTGATCCATCAGGATCTTACGAAGATAATCTAGGTGTTCACAACTGGGGTGGTTGGTCACAAGAAGCTACAGGTTGGAACGAACCACTAAAAATCTTCTCAACAGCTGGTAATACAGCTACTGGTATGGCTGTTAAAGCTTCAATGTTAACTGCTGCTCCAACAGAAGATGATGAAGTTCCAGGTGCTGGATTACTGATTTACTTCGGTGAAGGCGATGGTTCTAAGAAAACTGGGGATGTTACTTTACAATTATCTTTAGGTGAAGGTACTCATGAACCAGGTGCAGTCGGTTTTGCATTCGTTTACTCTAATGGTAATGGTGTAACAACTAATACTAACTTATTCTACGGTAATGAAAATTTTGCTGATTTTGCATTCAATGCATTCTCATTCAGATTATTACCTTACACTGTAGACGCTACTTCTGGCGCTGCTAGCGGTACATATGCTGTTAGATCTAACCAAGTTATCGTTAAAACTTCTGCTCAATTAGCTAATCCGCTAAAAGATGAAGACTCTGAATTAACTGAAGCTCAAGCTTTAGCATTAGTTAAAGGTTGGTTCTCAGTTAAAGAATTGACTGGTGAAGATACTTATGGTCCTGCATTAACTGTTGACCGTGTTGACTTTGCTACTGGTAATGATACAATTGCTGACTTCGTTGTCGTTTTAGCAGACGGTTCAGAACTAGATATTACTAAAGATTATGTATTATTCTTTGATAATGGTACTGAAGAAGCATCTATCGAATTAGATTTAGATAGAAATGCACCTGTTATTACTTTCCCACTTTTAGGTGAAGATAAAGTGATCGAAGTTGAATGGGGTAAACCATTTAACCTAGCTGACTTCCCACTATACGATGCAGTGGATGACAGAGATGGCGATTTAACTAGAGCAGTATTCGTTCCAAAAGGCGAAAACTCTAAATTAGATACACGTACAGTTGGTGATTATGTAATTATGCTACAAGTTTCCGACGCATGGGGTAACGTAACTCAAGAAACATTTACTTTCAGAGTCGTTAAACCTGAGGCTTAAGGAGGATAGACATGAAAAAAACATTTACTTCAATCTTAATGATTATGTTCGTCTTATTTGTGGTGGCATGTACACCAAAAGCAAAAAATGACGGTGCAGAATACGATTTCTCTGAAATCTATAAAGAAAAACAAACAATTACTGTTTGGATAGACGACCAAAATGGTGAATATATGCAAGCAGTTATCGCTGAATTCAACAAAACTGATGCTGGTAAAGACATTATTGTTCAACACCAACATATGGGTACAGTTGATGCGCGTGAAAGACTAAAAACTTTCGGTTTAACTGGTAATGGAGCGGACATTTTCCAATTCCCTCATGACCACTTAGCATCAGCGATCTTAGAAGATTTAGTTTATGCATTACCATCTTCAGTAGCAACTCGTGTTGCTGAACGTGCGCATCCACTAGGTATGGATATTGCTACATTACTATATGATGAATCCACTGGTGTATTTGGTCCAGGTGCTAACGCTCAAGAAAACGTTTATGCAGTACCAATGTCACTAGAGGCTATTGGACTATACTACAATAAAGATTTAGTATCTACACCTGCTGCTACTATGGAAGAATTATTAGCTGCTGCTGCTACTTGGAATGCTGCATTAGCAAGTGATGGTTCTGGTCAAACAAATGCTCAAAAAGGTTGGTACTATTTAGGTACTTCTTCTCACTGGGCTGACTCATACTTCATGCAAACATTCTACTCTGCATTAGGCTTCCAACCGTTTGGTGAAAACCTAGATGATCCAAGTGCTGTAGGATTTGCAGATGCAGTTGCTGCATTAACTTGGTTCCGTGATAAATTAAAACCTGCTACAACTGGTAACAACAACCACAACTCAGTGGGTGCTGGTGCTAACTTCGTAGCTGGTAACATCCCTTACATTATTGCTGGTCCATGGAATATTGAAGAATATGCTGGTACAGAAGGTCTAAACTTCGGTATCGCTCCATTACCATCAGTAGGTGGCGTACAAGGTGCTCCATTTGCAGGTGCTCAAATGGCTGCAATTTACAAGTATTCTAATAATAAAGAAGCTGCAACAGCATTCTTAGAATTCCTAATGAGCGATAAAGCTATGGAATTACAATTAAAGATGAAAAATAAATTACCTGCTTTAAAGCCTGAACTATTACCAAATATCGATGGTTTCAGTACAGATCCTTATCTACCTGCAATTTCATTACAGTTAGAAAGTGCAATTCCAATGCCTACAATCCCTGCAGTTCAATACTACTGGGGTCCAGGTGAATCAATGATTATATCTGTTTGGAACAACCCTGCTACAGTGATTTCTGAAGCTGTGGTTGCAGCTGAAAATGCATACCGTGCACAAGCTGGTCTAGGCGGTCAATAATTAGTTTTCGCAACAAGTATATTTAAGAAAGAATGAGTAGGCGATAGGTTTTCCTATCGCCTCCATTCAATTATAGTCACAATAAAGAGGTGTTACATAATGAAGGCATGGAGTATAATAAAATCTATACTATCGGGGCTAATATGGGGTATAGGTCAAGTCTTTAATAGACAATATTTAAAAGCACTATTTTTCTTCATTTTCTTTGCTATTTTCGTAACATTAGAGCTCGCAACTTCTAATTATTTTTATGAAGAAACCACAGAAAATGAAATAGCACTTAATAAGATTGCCGGGGAGTCATTTGGTGAATGGTTTGAGAAATCCTTATTCCAATTCTATGATGGCCAAATCTTACAAAGTTCTTCTAACAGAATCGCTTCCTTTGAAGCTTTTTTAGATGAAATTGGTGTTGAAGAAAAACCAAACGGGGGATATTATGGTGGTGCTACTGGATCACAAAATCCAACCGCCAAACTATTTACTGAAGAACGTTTCATAGAATTCCTCGCAAGAGATTTAAAAGAGGCATCCTATTTACGATATACCGAGTTCGGTACAACGAATGAAACAAGAGCTGAAGACTTTGATTCAGCAAATGCTAAACGTTTAATTACATTAGAAAATAGCAACATGTATTGGGATGAAGTGAATCATAAGTTCTACTTACCTATTTCAAGTCAAGCTGTTGCAGGTCAACAAATAACTGAGTACTTTGAAACTCATGTGTTTAACCGTATGGATAATCCATCGATTATCACAAGTGTACAGGGTTTAACACCTTTTAGAAAAACCGGTAAACTATTTAAAGATACTGATACAAATGAGTATTATGTTGAAGTTTTCATAAATACAGACCAACAAAGATTCTTATTACTGTCTAATGACACATTTAGCTTAAAAGAATCTGGTGCTGGTTTCTCACCAACTGCTGTTACTAATATCTTAGGACCAGTTTATGAGTTAAACGGTACACTTTATGAATATTATGAACCAGGATTGATTCATAATACAGTGCGTGCACAATACAAACAAACGCCTTTTTCAACATTATTTAGACGTGCAGTTGTCCAAGTACACACTATTAACCCTACACAATCTCAAGATTTTGTTAAATTAATGGTTCGTGTTTATATGGATCTACATCCTGATTTCAAAGCACAGTACATGAAAGATTTCAATAATTTCTTCTATGATCGTGCAGGTATGTTTGTTAAAGGTTATTGGGAAGTCCTAACACTTGGTCAAACTGAACAAGTTAGATTAAATGGTCATTTAGCATTAGAACATGCAATGATTGGATTACCTGGTGAGTCTTCAAATTCAAACCTAAGAAGCGTTAATATTAATTTTGAAGGTCAAGTGAATATACGTGGTCATATTTCAACATTACTATTACTTGATGGTTTAATTATGGTCATTTTATCCCTATTCTTCTTTATCTTTGGTATATGGTCAGCACTTGATACATACAAGGTGTCTGAACAACGAAGAAAAGAAAAGGAAATACTAGATACAAAATCATACTTTAAGTCAGTTTGGGATAATGGTTTTGAATATATCATTTTATCACCTGCAATGTTTGTATTAGCATTTATTTCTATTATGCCAATTGCATTCGGCTTTGTATTAGCCTTTACATCCATTGGTGGTAATGGTTCTATGGATAAATTATTCGATTGGGTTGGATTTACAAACTTTATTACAGTATTTGACCCTAACTCAAGCATTGGTCAAGGTTTTGGTAATGCTTTCTGGCGTGTTCTTACATGGACACTTATTTGGGCAGTATTTTCAACAGTAACTGTTTTCTTTGGTGGTTTCTTCCAAGCACTTATTTTAAATGCAGAATCTGTAGTCTTTAGAAAACTATGGAGAACTATTTTAATTCTTCCATGGGCGATTCCTGCATTACTATCTCAAATGGTATTTAGTGTCATGTTTAATGAAACAGGATTTATTAACCAATTACTGATGCAACTTGGTATATACGATATTTTTATTGATTGGGGTATACTAGGTCAAGCTTATAATCAAGTGAGTGGTTTCGCTAAGTATTTCTGGTTAGGCCATGAAAATATTCAGTGGTTTACAAATGAAAATAATCCAAACTTTGTTAAGACTGTAATTATCGTTCTTAATATTTGGTTAGGGTTCCCTTACTTTATGGCTTTAATGACAGGTATTATGACTGCTATAGATAAATCACTTTATGAAGCAGCTGATATTGATGGTGCAACCGGATTCCAAAAACTAAGATCTATTACAATGCCACTTGTCCTATATTCAACAGCGCCCATTCTAATCATGACATTCTCTGGGAACTTTAATAATTTCGGTGTCATCTACTTTATCACAGGTGGTGGACCAGGTAACTTAAATGATGTCAATAGTGGATTTGCAGGACAGACTGACATCCTGATTTCATGGATGTACAGATTGACAACTGATCATCAAATTTATAACTTAGCTTCGGTCTTTTCTGTACTCATCTTCATATTCGTAGGTAGTTTGACAGCTTGGAACTTATCTAGAACCAAAGCATTCCAGGAGGATTAATATATGGAAATCTTAATACTTCTAATATTGTTTATAGTAGTTTGGGCAATTACTTCTAACTACTTAATTATTCATGACATAGCTAAGAAAAAAGGCTATGAACACAACAGAAAAATTCAAATAATATCTATGTTACCATTCTATGGAAATTATTACGTAAATGAACTTCCAAATTTAAAACCACATGTAACCAAAGAAGAGTTTGATTACTTACTCTCTCCTGAAGTAGTATCTAAAAAGATTGGGTTTGTATTTCTAGCATTACTGATATTAACAGTTATCTTGATACCAGTATCACTGATGGTTTATGTTTCTTTTAAAAATAATTTTGCAAGTACTTTAATGATTACCTTTATAGTAATACTCATATTTTTGGTACATCAAGGACTTGTTGTAGAATATGCAGCAAAAAAAGGGTACGAGGGTACATTGCCAGGTTTAATTGGGTTAGTTCCAATTTATGGATTTATTCACTACGCTAACAGCCCAAAAAGACGTAATACATCAAAATTATCAATTAAAGCAACTTTTAGTATTAAAAACATACTTATAAAACTCTTAATAAATGCAGAGTTAACTCTACTTGTCGTTGTTGTATTAGTACCTGTTATCTATATCTTTGGTATGGCATTCTCACCTGGTACATCTACAATACCTAACACAATATGGCCAAGCAATCCTACTTGGAATGGGTTTGATTATCTATTTAACTCACCAGATTCTAGCTTTGGTAAATGGTATTTAAATACACTGATCATTGCATTCATCAACATGATTGTAGGTACTATCATCATTACTGGTGCTTCTTATGTATTTGCAAGATACTCCTTTAAAGGTAAAAAAGCTGGATTATTAACTATATTAGTTCTTCAAGCTTTCCCTTCATTCATGGGATTAATTGCAATGTATGTATTATTCTGGAAGTTCGGTTTACTTGGGCAACCTCTTTACCTAACAATTCTATATATTGGTGGTGCAATTCCAGGTAACTTATGGTTAATTAAAGGGTTCTTGTCTCAAATTCCTAGAGATCTAGACGAATCCGCAATGATTGATGGTGCTTCAAAGGTGAAAATATTTGTACACATCATTCTACCGTTATCCGTACCTATCCTAACGTTTGTTGCCGTTTCAATGTTTATGGCACCATGGATGGATTATATGTTACCGGGTTACTTACTAAATGTTCCTGCTCCAGGTAATAGCTTGGATCAGGTTCAAGAACAATGGACATTAGCTGTTGGTATCTTCTCGTTTATCAACGGTCAATATGACTTAAACTACCCAGCATTTGCTGCAGCATCATTAATTGTTGGGGTTCCAATCGCCGTAATTTATATGGTATTCCAAAGATATTTAATCGAAGGTATCATGGCAGGTGCAACGAAAGGATAATAATATGGCAAAACAAACTTCTCATGAACTAAAAAACAAAGTTGTCTATCAAATATTTACAAGACAACACTCCAAAACAAGTGATTTTAAAGGTATTATTGAAGACTTAGACAGAATTAAATCGTTAGGGGTAGACATTGTCTACCTCCTACCGTTTCATCCAATTGGAGAAAAAGATAGAAAAGGGTCTATTGGAAGTCCTTATGCTATTTATGATTACTATGCAATCGACCCATTATATGGCACACTAGAGGATTTTAAAGCATTAGTTAAAGAAATCCATCAAAGAGACATGAAAATCATGATAGATATTGTATTTAACCATACTTCTAGAGACTCCATATTAACTCAAAAACATCCTGAATGGTTTTATAAGAAACCAGATGGTTCATTTGCTAATAGAGTAGGGGATTGGTCAGATATAACTGATTTTGACTTTCTATCTCACAGAGCTATATGGGATTACCTTATCGACGTATTAAAATATTGGGCACAATTTGTTGATGGTTTTAGATGTGACGTAGCACCACTTCTTCCTCTTGATTTTTGGAAGGAAGCTAGAGTTAAAGTTGAGCAAGTAAACCCAAATATGATTTGGCTAACTGAATCAGTTCATTTAGGCTTTATCAAATATATTCGTGATATGGGTTATGATGCATTTTCAGATTCTCAAATGTATGAAGTATTTGATGTCGCTTATGATTATGATGTCTTTGACTTTATGGACGACTACTTAAATGGAAAAGACACTCTAAAACGTTATTTGTTTGAATTGTGGCGTCAAGAAGCAACTTATCCGAAGAATTTCGTCAAACTTAGATCATTTGAAAACCATGACCAAGATAGAATTGCTCATAAGGTTGGTAACAAAACCAAACTCATTCAAATGACAGCACTACAATTTTTCTTAAAAGGTATGCCAATGATCTATGCTGGTCAAGAACATCAAGTCACAAAGAGACCTGATTTATTTGAAATGGATTTAGTACCTTGGAATAAAGATGAAAGTATTGAAGACCTTATCACAAAACTATCCTCTATTAAAAAATTAGATATCATGAGTAAAGGTACTTATCACTTTGTGAACACTGATAGTATTGCTCATTTAGAATATCATTTAGGTAACGAAAAACTTATTGGTATATTTAATCTTGAAAATCTATCAAGTATCAAAGTGGATCTAACTGACGGTAAATATCTAAATATACTTACTAACAAACTTCATGAAGTTAAAAATGGCTCATTACCACTTCGTAACGAACCTATTATATTTCATTTAAAATAACACCTAAAAAAGGTCCTTAAAGATTTCTTCTTTAGGGACCTTAACGTTTAAATGAATTTAAGTATTTTATAACCATATGCTGGAAGTTCAACTTCTGCATGTACATTTACAGCTTTTTTACTAAATACATCCGTATATTGTAATTGATATGCCGGATCTATGTTTAGTTTAACTGATTTTTCGGAATCATTAATTAGAAATAGTAAACTTTCATTTTTATGATGTTTCACAAATGAAATGGATGATTTATCAATAAACTGATAATCACTTTCCATAAATGCAGGATGTTGTTTTCTTAATTGTATTAAGTCTTTAATCAATTGATGTAAACTATGATTCCAAGTAGACTCATCCCAATTAAAACAGCGTCTATTATCCGGATCGTGTTCACCAGTTAAGCCAACCTCACTACCATAATAGATATTTGGTGCACCGGCACTGGCAAACATTAGAATGTATGCAATCTTTAAGCGTTCATCATTATCTTTCAAACGTCTTTTCATGCGGATTGTATCATGTGTATCTAATTGATTAAACATATTTTTCATAACATGTTTTGGAGTCAATGCGGTATATTGAGTTAATTCATTTTTAAACTCTTCCGAATCAATTTTTCCATCAAAATATTGCCACATTGGTATGGATAAATCATAGTTCATTACAGCATCCATTTGATCCCCTCTTAACCAAGGCATCGAAGAATCCCAGTTTTCACCAAATATGAATGTATCTGCTTTAGCAGCTCTGGATACCTGTTTAACTTTTCTTAAGAAGTCATGACTAACTTCGTTAGACACATCCAGTCTCCAGCCATCAATGTCAAATTCTTTAATCCAAAACTCAATTGAATCAAGTAAATGTTTCTGAGCTAACTCATTACCTGTATTCCATTTTGGCATAAATGGTGTATAAGCAAACGTTCTAAAATTTGGTCTTAAATTACCGTGTCCTTTAGGACTACCATCTTCAGTAAGTTCAAAATTTAGAATTGGATCTTTATCTAAAAAGAAACAATCCGCATATTTAGAGTTTCTACCATATTTTACAACATCTTGAAAGAACGGATGATCCCAACCACAGTGGTTTAAGACAGCATCAAGCACTACTTTAATGCCTAATTTATGCGCTTCTTGGACTAATAATCTAAAGTCTTCATTTGTCCCAAATTGTGGATCAATTTTAAAATAATCTTTAGTATCATATTTATGTGCTGTACGAGATTCAAAAATCGGAGTAAAATATATACCAGATATACCTAAATCCTTTAAATATGGTAGTTTGTCTATAACACCTTTAATATCACCGCCATAGAATTCATGGTTATTTACAGGAAGTTTTGCCCAGGGTAAATTAGATTTCTTACTATGACTATAAAATCTATCCATAAATATTTGATACCATACAGTATCTTTTACCCATTTTGGTGTATTGGCTTGATCTTCATAGTTTAAATATGGATAGTTAAAATAATTACTTAAATCATAAAAACTACCTTCATCAAAATCCGTAGGTGGTAGACCTTCTAGTTCTTCCATACGCTTTGAACCATAAAAATAATGTTTATCATCTGCTTCGATTAAAAAAGCATACTTGCAGCGATAATCCTTTGGTTCAACCTCAATGAAGTAATAATCAAAAAGATGGGTAGAATATCTTTTAGTCATCTCGACTAATTGGCTCTCCCAACGAGCTTTTCTATTTTTATAAGTCCAATCAAATGGATCACCATATGACAGTTTTACAGATTGGACATCATCTTTCATGGTTCTAAATAATATATGAAGTTTTTTATCATCATAAGCATAACTGTATTCACTTTTTGCTTGATGAAATAATGCGTGTTTATTCATGGTATATCACTCCTTGAATTTCATTATATCATTTAGTCATTTGATTGATAAATATGTAACCGCTATCATGTTTTAGTATAGAAGTTATTTTGGTAAAATAATAATGTTAAGGACGGTTTATTTTATGAATAAATGGTGGATGGAAGCCGTAGGCTACCAAATATATATAAAAAGTTTTAAAGACAGCAATCATGATGGTATTGGTGATTTAAACGGTATTACAGAAAAGTTAGATTATCTACATTTACTTGGTGTAAATTTAGTTTGGATTACACCATTTTATGATTCGCCAATGGATGATAATGGTTATGACGTTAGAGACTACTTTAAAGTATCTAAAGAATACGGTTCTCTAGAAGATTTTAAAGCATTACTAAAAAAGGCTAAAAATCTAGGTATTAAAGTTATCTTAGACTTCGTCTTAAATCATACATCTGATGAACATGCATGGTTTATGGAATCTAAAAAGTCACTAGATAACCCATATAGAGATTACTACATTTGGCAAAAACCTAAAGTGGTGGATGGAAAAATATTACCTCCAACCAATTGGGGTTCCTTCTTTGGTGGCTCTGCATGGAAGTATGATGAAACCACTAATGAGTACTACATGAAAATATTTTCTGATAAGATGCCAGATTTAAACTGGAAGAATCCAAATGTTGCTCAAAGTATGATTGAAGTTGGTAAATGGTGGTTAGACTTAGGAATAGATGGTTTTAGATTAGATGCAGTATCACATCTTGCTCGTGAAGATTTTGTTGATTCTACATTTGCTAAAGATACTGTCCTTGACTGGTTTAAATTCTCTAATTTACCTGATAACCACAAATACTTAAATCAACTTCATGAAGGTTTATTTAAACCTTACGATGCTTTTACAATTGGTGAAGTTGGTGGCCAAGCAAGTATAGATGAAGCAATTAAGTATGCATCATTTAATTCAAATGAAGTATCTATGGTATTTAACTTCGACCACAATTGGCACAACAATATATGGGATATCACCGATTTAAAAGACATCAAGGTCAATGTCATACCCCTTAAAGAAACACTTAATAAATGGCAAGAAACCTTCAAAGACATTGGTTGGCTACCACTAAATTGGTTAAACCATGACCAACCACGTGTTGTCTCCCATTATGGCCATGTAGATTATCATAATGAGTCTGCTAAAATGCTTGCAAGTATTATGTACTTATCAAGAGGTACGCCATTTATTTATCAAGGTGAAGAAATTGGTATGACCAATTATCCATTTAAGGACTTATCAGAAATTAATGACATTTCAACCTTAAACAGTGTAAAAAACCAAATAGCTATGGAACCAGAACGTGCTCATCAAATCATTGAAAAGGCACTCATGACTTCAAGAGACCACCCTCGTACCATGATGCAATGGCAGCATACAGAGTATGCAGGATTTTCAACAGTCAAACCTTGGTTTCATGTCAATCCAAATTACACTGAAATTAATGTCTTTGATCAAGTGAATGATCCTACTTCTATTTGGAGTCACTATCAAAAACTATTCAGTTTAAGAAGATTCTCTAAATACTCAAAAACACTTATTAACGGTACATATGAAATGATACTTAAAGATGATCCAAATCTATTTGTTTACTTAAGAAAGTATCAAGAGGAAACAATCATCGTTATCGGTTCATTTAGTACATCTGAAACAATCATGGATATAACTAATTATCCTGTTGGTGATATATTAATTCACAACTATGAAGATATATCTTATGAAAATAACAATCTAAAATTAAGACCTTATGAAACAATCTCATACAGGATAAAGGAGTAAATATGAGAAAAGCTGGTATTTTATTACACATATCATCATTACCATCCAACTACGGTATCGGTACTTTCGGTAAAGAGGCTTATAATTTTGTAGATTTTTTAGAATCTACTGAACAGTCCTACTGGCAAATACTTCCGTTAGGACCTACTTCCTATGGTGATTCACCATACCAAACGTTTAGTGCGTTTGCTATGAACCCATACTTTATAGACCTAGATTTTTTAGTGAAAGATAAACTATTAAAAAAATCCGAAATCTTAGATTCTCAATCTTTAGAAGCCGAAGTTGACTATGAACGCTTATATCATGAACGTTTTAAAGTATTAAGAATTGCTTTTGACCGTTTCGACTTAAATAGTACATATTTCCAAGAGTTTTTAAGAAATGAAGGTTACTGGTTAAATGATTATGCGCTCTTTATGGCCATTAAAGAAAGTCAACATAGTGTAAGCTGGGCAGAGTGGCCAGAGGCTTTAAGAAAACGTGAAGAACATGCAATAAATCAAGCAAGACACGATTTTAAAGATGCTATTAATTTCCACTCATTCTTACAATATGAAGCTTATAAACAATGGTACAATTTAAAACATTATGCGAATGAAAAAGGTATTCAAATTATTGGTGATATGCCAATTTATGTATCCTATGACTCTTCTGATGTATGGACTAAACCTCAATACTTCCAATTAGATGAGAATAAACTACCTACACTTGTAGCGGGTGTACCTGGTGATAATTTCAGTCCAACTGGCCAATTATGGGGTAATCCATTATATCGTTGGGATATTTTAGAAGGCGAAGATTTTGCTTGGTGGATTGACCGTGTTAAATCCAACACTTCCATGTTTGACGTTTTAAGAATTGATCACTTTATCGGGTTTGTTCATTACTTTGGTATTCCATATGGTGATACAACCGCTGAGCGTGGTAAATGGTTTGAA
This sequence comes from Acholeplasma laidlawii PG-8A, assembly GCF_000018785.1. NCBI lineage: Bacteria > Bacillati > Mycoplasmatota > Mollicutes > Acholeplasmatales > Acholeplasmataceae > Acholeplasma > Acholeplasma laidlawii. Next base: position 681,489 of record NC_010163.1, on the reverse strand, counting down.
GGTCCTAGTTATAAATTGTTTGAATCTATCAAACGTCAACTAGGCGATAGACAAATCATTGCTGAAGATTTAGGTATGATTACTGATAAGGTAAGAGCACTGCTTAAACATACGGGTTTTCCTGGTATGAAATTACTTCAGTTTGCTTTTGATTCTAGAGAAGAATCAGATTATATTCCACACCTTTATCACAATAATGTTGTTGCATATACAGGTACTCATGACAACGAAACTACTACTCAATGGTTTAAGAATCTAAAATCAAGCGATTTAAAATATGCATTAGAATATATTAATCACGTTAAAGGATCTAAAACAGATTCACTCATCAAAGCAACACTTGCAACAGTTGCAGATACTGCAATCATCCCGATGCAAGACTATTTAAATCTTGGTAGTGAAGCTAGATTCAATATCCCATCCACTTTAGGTGGTAACTGGGTATGGCGCCTAAAAGCAGGTCAAATTGATCGTATGACGCGTATAAAAATTAAACGTTTTACTAAATTATACGGACGTACAAATCCATTTCATAAATCTAAGTAACGAAAAGGTGATGCATTAATAAAATGCATCACCTTTTATTTCATTATTTGTCAAACAGTGATTTATACTGTCCATATCCTTCTTTTTCTAAGTCTTCTAAAGGAATAAATCTCATACTTGCTGAGTTCATACAATATCTTAGACCACCTTCATCTTCTGGTCCATCATCAAAGACATGACCTAAATGTATATTGGAATTTTTAGTTCTTACTTCCGTTCTAAACATACCGTAAGACATATCTATTTTTTCAATCACTATTTTATTATCAATTGGTTTAGTAAATGATGGCCAACCACACATTGCATCAAATTTATCAAGTGATGTAAAAAGTGGTGTACCGTCCATGACATCTACATAAATACCTTCATCAAAATTATTCCAGTATGCATTATCAAATGGTGGTTCTGTACCATTTTCCAGTGCTACTTTTTTTTGTATTGGCGTTAACTTTTTCATTTCATATCTCCTATCTTTTTAATAAGATATAATCTAACCATTTATCAGGCAATATCTTTCTTGCTGTTAATGCGATAAAGCTTAGTGTTCCCATACGGTATCTAGTCTTAGGTCTTTTGGCTCTAATCGCCTTGTAGACGACTTTAGCTACAACAAGTGGATTAGAACCCACCTTACCTGTTAAGTAGTCTCTTTCGGCTGATTTCATGACATGAGCAATGGTGTTTTGATAAGGTGAGGTTGTATCAATTTTACTTGCATAGTCATAAGTTCTTTGCATAAATTCTGTTTTAATAAGTCCTGGTTGTATTAAGACAACCTGGATACCAAACTGCTTTAATTCAATTCTTAAACTATCAGAAAAGCCTTCTAATGCAAACTTAGAAGCATGATACCACCCACCAAGTAGTGAAGCCACTTTACCACCGATACTGGATGTATTAATTATTTTCCCACTACCTTGTTTTCTCATGATGGGTAATACGTGTTTGATCATATTAGCTAGACCAAATAAATTGACTTCAAATTGATCTCTTGCATCTTTTAAGTCTACATCTTCAATCGGTCCATATAAGCCGTATCCAGCATTATTAAATAAAACATCAATTCTGCCTTCAGCTTCATATATTTCTTCAATAGCTACCTTAATTGACGTCTCATTTGTAACATCTAAAAATAGAGGTTTAATACCTAGCGGTATAAGATCCTCTAACTTGTCCATACGTCTTGCTAGTGCATATACTGTAAATCCTTTTTTACTTAAATACTCAGCAGTGCTTTTCCCTATACCAGAGCTAGCACCTGTAATTACTACAACACCATTTTTCATCATATCACCTTCTATAGTGATATTTTACCAAAAAAAGAAGCTTAATCTATTGATTAGGCTTCTTTAGTGATCCAAATTTTTCTATACTATTTAAAATAACTGCACCAACACCATTACCTATAAGCATCACTACAAATGCAAAGAGCATATACCAACTATATTCATTAGCTAGTAAAAAGTAATAAATGTTTGCGATTGAGTGTTCAAATCCTAAAATCACAAATATTGCTACTGCAAAGATGTTAACTACGACTTTAGCAACGTGATTTTCGATGCGCTTATAACCATCAACACCTAAGTACATCATCATACCGCACATTATAGATAGACCAAATATCTCCAATATATTTCTAGATAACTTAGTTTCAACGAGTGTTTTAGCTGTTTGAATAATGACTTCATAATTAGCTAAGTAAATAATACTTGCTATTAAGATTGAACCTAATAGATTACCAAGTATAATCCATAATATCTCGATGATATAAGATTTTTCCTTATCGATAATATAACCAATACGACCTGTATATAACTTGTAATCTAGTGTAACGACACAGAGTAATCCAAATGCAAATAAGAATGCACCGATGATTGTATGGTCTGCTTTTAAATATAAATAAGTTGTACCTGCTATGGCAATGAGTGCACCAGCCATCATGGCACTTAATAGTGTTTTTATGTGTTTTTCCATTGTATACTTCCTCTTCAATACAATTATACGAAAAGTAAATATTATTACAAGTAAACCTATAATTAGAATTTAAATTGTGTATTTTTTACTTAAATTAGATATTGTCTTTAAAGGTTAGTTTATCTAAAAATTCAATAACACGTTTTTTACTGGAATTAGTAAAGATATCATTTGGCGTACCTACTTCAATAATTTCACCCTGATCCATAAATACTACTTGGTCTGCAATACTTTCAGCAAAGCCCATTTCATGTGTAACAATAACCATGTGCATACCTAGTTTCACTAAAATTTTCATCGTTAGTAACACTTCTCCAATCATTTCTGGATCAAGCGCTGATGTTGGTTCATCAAATAAAATGACTTTGGGTTCCATACAAAGAGATCTTGCTATAGCAATTCTTTGTTTTTGACCACCACTTAACTTTCCAGGATATTGATCTTTCTTATCTAGTAAACCCACTTTTTCGAGATAAAATATAGATTTATTGGTTGCAGTTACCTTATCAAGTTTAAGTACATTTTTTTGAGCAATATTTAAGTTTTCTAAAACTGTTAAATGTGGAAACAAGTTAAACGATTGAAACACCATACCCACTTCTTTACGATGTTCATTGATATTAAAATGTTTACTGAGTATATTTTTATTTTTATAATTAATTTCACCTGAAGTTGGTGTTTCCATCAAATTCAAAGTTCTAAGTAAAGTGGACTTACCACTACCAGATGGACCAATAATGATTGTAATACCTTCATAAATATCTAAGTTCACTTGATTTAATGCAAGTGTACCATCATTGAATTTTTTATTTAGGTTTTTAATTTCAAATAGTTTATTTTTCATCTTGTTTTCTCATCCTTTTTTCTAATTTTGACATGAGTTTAGATGTAGTAAATGTCAAAACAAAGTAAAGTAATGCTGTAACAATATACACTTCTTTAGTTCTATAAGTTGATGTTTTAACAATTTGTGCACTATACATAAGTTCAGAAATACCTAAATACATAAATATGGATGTTTCTTTAATCAACGTTACAAATTCATTACCTAAAGATGGCATAATATTTTTTATAGCTTGAGGCATAATGATGTGAAGCATGGTGCTTTTTTCTGTCATACCTAAGCTAAGCCCAGCTTCTTTTTGACCCTTTTCAATAGATAATATACCCGCTCTAAAAGTTTCAGATGCATAAGCACTACTATTAATAATAAGTGCTACCATCCCTAGTAAAAATGCACCAAAATCCATGCCTAATACGGTCATTACTGGTAGTTTAACAATTGCATAGATAAGCATCACTTGAACAAGTAATGGTGTTCCACGAATAATTTCCACATAACTTCCACCAATAAAGTTTAGTATTTTGTGTTTTGATAATCTAAAATAGGTTGGTATCACTGCAATGAGGGTACCCATTAAGACTGCAATGAGTGCAAGAACTATTGTGATTAGCACACCTTGTAGCAATGTTTTTACATAGAATAAATCTAGTAAGAATGAAAAATCCATATTAACTATTTAATAAAACACTATCTTTAACAAACTGCTCGATTTGACCTGATTCTTGGAGTATTTGAATTGTATCATTGATAAGTTCTAGTAGTGCTTTATTTCCCTTTCTTACAGCAACAGCAGATCCATCTTCTGGATTACCTAGTGTAAAGTTTGCAATAGAAAGACTCGTCATATTATTGATATAACCTTCAGCAACTGGTTTTTCCATAATTACACCAGCTAATTGACCGCTTGTTAACCCTAACACTAAGTCAGGTACTGCTTGAATAAATTGTTTTTGAGGTGCATCAAATAGATCATTTGCATAATCTTGTTGGATAGAACCTAACTGTGCGCCTATTCTAATATTAGAAAGGTTCATAGACGCTACTGAAGTATATACATCCATATTTTTAGTTTCAATTAATACGACTTGTGTGGCCATGTAATAGACAGTTGAAAAATCTACAATTTCTGCACGTTCAGGTGTTGGTGTCATTGCTGAGATGACAAAGTCAACACGACCATCTGCTAAGTCTTCTAGTAAAAAATCAAATCCTTTATGAATTACTTTTAAGTTTTTACCAGCATGTTTAGCGATAACTTTAGCAATTTCAATATCAATACCAACAACTGTTTGGTTATTATTTTCATCTTTTACTAACCATTCATATGGTGCATAGTCTGCAGATGTTCCCATTGTAATATATTCATCATAAGATTCATCAATAATAAATGTGAATGTATTTGAACTTCCCATATCACATCCAACTATGAGCGTTATAACACCCATCACCATAAACATTGATAACATTTTTTTAATCATTTTCTTCTTCTCCTTTTGACTAAAATAAATAAAAAAGTCCTCTAGATATTATCTAAAGGACGATTAAAAAACCGTGGTACCACCTAAATTCTAGTTTTAAAAAACTAGCACTTTAAAAACGTTAACGCCGTTATACGTTTAAACCTTATATTGATGATGAGTGATGTGATACTTAATAAAAAAGTCCCTAGACAATAATGTCTAAGGACGAGTTAATCGCGGTACCACCTTAGTTCTAGATTAAAAACCTAGCACTTATATCGTTAACGCCGACATACGTTTAAACCTCATCAAAACTCGATTTAAAAGCTCCAAAGCACGTTCATTCATCACTTTTACTGATTTACACCAATCATCAGCTCTCTATGAAAAGTTAAATAAATTACTACTCTTCTTCATCACTTTGAAAAACATTATAATCCAATCGAAATCAAATTACAACATTAAAATTATTTTATCGTAAATTTTACTTAATTATAATTATAGTGGGAAAACTTTTTTGCCAAGTTCTTCATTCACAATTTGTCCAACTGCAGAATACATAGCAAATAAACCAGTTAAAATTCCAACATAACCAGCGATATTTGTAATTAATCTTATAGCAGTGAAATCACCTAGTGCTAATAAGAAGAATAATAACGCTAATGAGCCAAATACAAATTTAGTAATTGTATTATGAGTGAATGTGCCTATAAACATAAATGTTGTAAATACACCCCATAATAATAAGTAAAAGCCCATTGAAGTTAAATCTGCTGTAAATGCCGGATAATCTTTTGGTAATAACCAGATCATTACAAGTGATAACCAGAAAAATCCGTATGCTGTGAATGCTGTTCCACCAAAATTATTGTTGTTTTTAAATTCTAAAATACCTGCAATAATTTGTGCTAGACCACCTAGTGCCACACCCATTGAAATCACTACTAATGACAACTCAGTAATACCCGCATTTGCTAGGTTTAACAAGATTGTTGTCATTCCAAATCCCAGTAAACCTAAAGGTCCTGGATTCATTTTTTTTGTCATAAATACCTCCATTTTTTTTATCATCCTAATCATTTTATCTTATTTTAAATTTAAAACAAGATGGTTACATCTTTTTTTATGAATAATGATTCATATTATGTTATAAATACAGCGAGTGTATCAATTAATGGAATATTTTGGTAAAATACATATACACTAATTTATTTAAGGAGCTTAACTTTAATGTTCGCAAAACAATATAAAAAATATGAAAAACCTCATAATGATTTAATCAAAGATGATGACAAGGCATCAATGCGCTTAAACCTTTACATCTCTAAAACTGGGGTTGCATCTCGTCGTGGTGCTGACAGTTTAATTGAGCACGGACGCATTAAGGTCAACGGCGTAACAGCCGTGTTAGGCATGCAAATAACAAAAAATGATGTCGTTACCTTAGATAACAACATCATCGAACCCTTAGAAGAAAAATTCTATATTCTACTTAATAAACCTGTAGGTATTGTTTCTACTACAAATACAGCAATTTCTGGTAATATGATCACTTTCATGAATTTTAAAGAAAAAATATTTCCTGTTGGTAGATTAGATAAAGACTCACATGGTCTTATTCTACTTACCAATGATGGTAGTATCGTCAATAAAATATTAAGAGTAGAAAATGGACATGATAAAGAATATCATGTCACATTAAATAAACCTTATGATGACTACTTCATTGAAACAATGACATCTGGTGTAGAAATCTATAATCCAGTTGCTCATGAAAAACAAATGACCATGCCATCTATTTTAAAACCATTAGATGAAAGAACTTTCAGTCTTACCATTAGACAAGGATTAAACCGTCAAATTAGACGTATGGCAGATAGTTTAGGTTACCGTGTTGAATCGCTTGAACGTGTTAGAATTATGCACTTAACCTTAGGTGATTTACCAGTTGGTTATTGGCGTTATCTAACAAGTGACGAATTAAAAGAATTAAACGATAAAATTAACCATTAGAATGGTGGGTTGGACACAAAGTGTTCAACCTTTTTTGTACGTATCATTGGAAATGATATTTCACTAAAATGTAATAAAAGTCTTGAACTACTTACACCATATAATATATCTCCTACTACTGGATGATTAATACTTGCCATATGAGCTCTAATTTGGTGTGTACGTCCTGTTTCAATTTGGACCTTGAGTCTTGAGCGTGTTGCTTCATAACCCAGTAATTCATAGTGTGTTATCGCTAGTTTACCATGTGGTGAAACAACCATTTTTTGTAGTTTACTGTCTTTGATTAACTTAGATTCAATAGATCCAGTTTTATCTTTTACTTTATTTTCAACGACACAAATATAGTTTTTAACGACTTGTCTAGATTCAAATAAATTAGAAAGGTACGCAAGCGCGATAAAGTGCTTTGCAAAAACAACAATACCTGTTGTTTCTTTGTCAATACGATGTGCTGGTAATACTTGGTGATGGTATCCATGATATTGAAAATGCATATTGACGCGTCTAGTTAAATGATCTTCAGATGCACCGTCATCGTGTACAATGACATTAAATGGTTTATTCACGATGACAATGTCATCATCTTCATAAATAATATCTAGTTCTACGTCTTCTATGTCATTCATGACATAAGGTTCAAGGTGAATGTTTAAGACATCACCTTTTTTTAGTCTATATTCTGAATTTACAGCCTTAAAATTGACTTCAAACAAGTGGTTTGAAGAATACTTATAGATTACGGGTTTTCCTACGTTATAAGTTTGAAGGTATTCTCTAATTGTAATACCTACATATTTATCTTCGATGTTAAATGTTAATGTGCTCATATGTTCTTATTTTCCTTAAAGTGATTTTTTATTGCATATTTAAAATTGTCTAGTAAATAATTCTTAGCAGCAATGCCAATTTGAGTTTTATCACTTAGGATATCAAATGCGTGATATCCACCTTCAAAAATCTTGAAATTAACGTCGTTGCCTTGTAGTTTGAGTCTTGTTACAAAATCTCTTGTTTCATCTAAAAAAGGTTCTACACTTCCAACATAGGTCATCGTTGGTGGTAAATTCTTTAAATTTTGAGCTCTTGCTGGTGCCGCATAATAAGGTACTTCATCTTTACCAAATAATTCACCCAAATAAAGTTCCCAAGCAAGTTTGTTTTGCTTAGAGTTCCACACTGGATCATCATTATCAATTGATGATGGTGTGTTCATACGATCATCAATCATTGGATAAAGTGGCATTTGAAATGCAATTTGAACTTCATTTTTGTCTCTAGCAAGTAGTGCCAATGCTGCCGTTAAGCCACCACCTGCAGAATCACCTGCAATCATGAGTTGATTCGGATTAATCATGTAACGTAAATGATTTTTCTTCATCCATAAAAGCGCTAGATAACAATCATCTATAGCTGCTGGATATGGTTTTTCAACAGATAAAGTGTAATCTGGTGAAATAATGACACAACCTGTTTCATCAATGAGCAGTTTAAATAACTTCTCATTCATCTCAGGAATACCTAAACCGTAACCACCACCATGCATATAAAGAAGTCCTGGTGCATTATATTTTCTTTTTATTGGTGCATATATAGTCAGTCTTAAAAGTGTTCCATCTAGTCTCGGTATATGTACTTCTTCATAAAAGAGTTTTGCTGGTGCTTTACCTTTTAAAGCACCCATAAGTTTTTTTGCAAGTTTTAATGTTCCTACTTTAAACGAAGGCGTAAAAAAACGAATAAATTTACCTGTGAGTCTCAATTCAGAATCAATTGCCTGATCTTTAGACTTCATATAGTTTCTCCCCTAATGCTTAGTATTTACATACTACGCCTATTATACCAAGTAATTGACCAATTTGATTATTCGAAAGATTTTAAAGCTTCTAACATATCTATTTTTCTAATCTTAGGTATAGATGATACATAAACAATGAGTAAATAAACAATCGATAGTAACGCTGTATAAAGATAACTTAATAGATATATATCATTTTTTAGAATAATACCATCGACATTAATTTGACTGATAATAAAGTATTGAAGTGATCTACCTAATATAAGACCAATTAGGATGGCGACACTAGAAATCATGAATGTTTCTCTAAATATATAACCAGATACTTCTTTTTCATCGTAGCCGAGTACTTTAAGCGTTGCCATTTCTTTATGTCTAGTACTTATATTAATAAGCGTTAAATTATAGTTGATGATAATAGACAAGACACTGGCAAAAATAACAAGTAATATAATAACACTATTCATACTCGATGAGGTTTGTTTAAATGATGCCATTAAATCATCTTTTGTTTGTACATGAACTACATTATCCAAATCATTGAGTGAGTTTTGAAGTTGATTCATGTCTAATTTACTAAAGTTTGGTAGTTTCAGATAAATTTTATTAAGATACAAACTGAATACATCTTCAATGAGCTCATTAGATATATAAATGTTGTTCCCAAAATAGTATGCTACAACACCAGTTACTGTAAAGTTAGATGTGACATCATTGACCTCTAAACTAATGAGGTCACCTACGTGGATATTATGATCTAATGCAAACTGTTTAGTCACAAATACACTATCTGATTTAAACTCAATTGATTTATCCTTTGTGTCTCTAAAACTTAAGAAATCATTCATTTCATCATAGGTTTCAGGCACAATCAGATTGATGTAATCTGTTTCATCAAAGTATGCTACCTGTATCATTAAATTAAGTTTGTCGTTTGCTTCTATTAAGGTAATGTTTGTCTCATTAGGAAGTACACCTAATTCCATATCAAAATTATACATTTGATTAAACTGTGCATCCCCTGATAGTTCCACAGCATCTTTAATACCAAAACCTGCTAATAAAAGAGCGGTAGAACCAGATATACCAACGAGCATTAAAAATAGATTTCTTTTTTGTCTAAAAATATTTCTAAATGTGGATTTATATTTAAACTTAAGTCGTTTCCAAATGAATGTAAACCGCTCTAATAAAATCTTTTTACCGGCTTTAGGGGATTTATGTCTAAGTAGGTTTGATGGTGCCTCTTTAAGGACATTTACCACACTAAAGTAGGTTACAATCAGAACTGATAAAATCATAGTTGATGAAATTAAGGTGATATACATGAAATGATACTCAATACTTAATGGTGGTAAGTTATAGGCAACTACATAAGCATTGTATGCAATAAATGGAATGGAATAGATTCCAATACCTATACCTAGTAAAACCCCAATACCAGATGCTAAGAGCACATAGAGGATATATTTAGTAATAATTTTTATTTTTGAATATCCAAGTGATCTTAAGGTACCAATTTGAATTCTTTGATCAGCAATAATACGTGTCATGGAAGACATTGTTACTAATACAGCAATTAAAAAGAAAAATAGTGGGAATATAATAGAAATGACTTCTACAATTTTGACATCTGAATTAAATTTAACAAAACTTTGATTTTGAAATCTTGTTGTAAATATATAATCAGGATAACTTTCTGTTAGAATCTCAATTCTATTATCAATAAAAGTTTGATAATCACCACTAAAACTATTATGTTGTTCAGTGCCTTTTAGTTTGATTGAAACATGTGTGTAGGTAGTCTCATCTAAAAAAGTTTGGTCAACATAAATCATAGATTCAATGGGTCTACCACTTAAAGGTGATATTTCTTGAACATATGCAAAATACCAAGGATGGTTTACAATACCAACAACTTCAAATGTTTTTCCTTGAACTGTTGTTGTAAATCCAATCGGTATATCTAATAAATAGGCTTGACTTTCTTCTACAACAACTTCTATAACATCACCATTGAGTTCAGGTAATCTACCTTCAACAAGGGTGAGCCTGTTCATGGTCACACCTTCTCTAAAATCTAGTAATACTATTCTAGACATATGATAAATATCATCTACTATGATGGGTTCATCTATCATAAAATACGGCATCACCTCTGATACTAAATAGTGGTTTGAAATATTTAAGATTTCTTCACTGGTAAAAGGTGTATGTTTTTGAATCACCACATCTGCGGTATTGGTATCTTTATAGAACTTATCAATCGTATGTCTCATATTCGGTGCAGTTGTAAGTAAACCAACTAAAAAAGCAACCCCAATAGCAACAATGAATACGATTGCTACAAACTTAGAGTATAACTTCTTAAAATCCCTTAAAATGAGTTTAGGATAAGCTTTCATTACCATTTAACCTCATGTATTTGTTTTGGTTTGGATTGATGTTTATTGGAAGCAACATGGCCATTTTTAACCGTGATAACTCTATCAGCAATTTCTGCGATTGCTTGATTGTGTGTCACGATAATGACAGTTTTATTAAAATTTTTAGAAGTATTGTAGAGTAATTCTAAAATTTGTTTACCGGTTTCTATATCTAGTGCACCCGTTGGCTCATCACAAAGCAGTATCTTAGGATTCTTAGCAATCGCACGTGCAATCGATACTCTTTGTTGTTCACCACCAGATAATTGAGAAGGGAAATTATGCATTCTATCCTTTAGGCCTACAGAAATGAGTACTTCTTTAGCATCTAAAGGATCTTTTCCTATTTCTGATGCAATTTCTACATTATCAAGTGCTGTAAGTTGAGGCATTAAATTATAAAACTGAAACACAAAGCCCACATCATGACGTCTATAATTGGTGAGCTGTTTTGAGTTGAATTTAGTAATATCCTTATCATCAATGATGATTTGACCTGAGCTTGCAACATCCATGCCACCTAATATATTAAGTATCGTTGTCTTACCTGCACCACTAGGTCCTAAAATGACGCATAATTCGCCTTCATTTACGCTAAAACTTACATTATCGTTTGCGATAATGACTTGTTCACCTAGAACATATTTTTTAGTAACATCGATCATTTTTACCATATTATTTCACCTCGAATGTTTTAACTTTATCAATTACAACTTCTAATAACATAATCAAAGCTTTCGATTCTTCTAAACCGATATAATCTAGCAAGGTATCAAAATAATTACTAATAAAATTAAATCGACCTTCAATATATGATGACCCTTTTGGCGTTAACTCTAAGTTATAGGATCTTGCATCTTCTTTGTTTACAATTACTGAGATATAGTCTTTTTTTCTTAGACTGTTCATGAGTGCAGTGACTCTACCTTTAGTAATCCCCAATGTCTCTGCCATGAGTTTAGGCGTTGTCGCTTCATTTACATAAAGTTTTAACAACATAGCGTCTTCACCATATAAAAACGGCGTTAAATGCTTCATCATGTCTAGTTTCGAAATTGTTTGTAACTGTTTTAAGAATACTTCTTTGGTTTCTTTCATATGCTTTTACCTACCATTAGTTTATAGTGTATACTATCATTATAGTCCAATTTACTAAAAGTCAAACAATTAAGTGAAATATTTTATAATCAAAAAAAAACACTATAACTTAAAGCTGAGCAAGTTATAGTGTTTTACTTCATTCAAAGGTTATTTTTTCTTTTCTTTAAGCATAAAATAATTGAATACAACAAAGAAAATTACTAGTGCTATAAAAGATATCCATAAATAATACCACTCTGGCATATAAATAATACCTGTAATAATTAATAATGGTGCACCAAACATAACAGCCGCTGATGATCCTGTAACCAAATCATCTGCTGCAGGTGTTTCAAAATTAGGATCTATTTCTCTTAAGAGTGCAATACCATTAGGTGCAGTACCAGTTAGGTTACCAAAGAGTGTAGCAAACGCTTGTATCGTGTAATCAGGATAAATTTTCTTAGTTGTATAACTTAAGTAATAATATGTTGCAAACACACCAACTGTAGTGATAATAAATAGCGTTAAGAGTAAGCCGGTATCCACTAATGCTTCAATATTAATGGACATCAGGGACGCTACAACCATAAAATCAAATAATACACCAGATAAACGGTTTAACATGTATTCATTCGTGTACTTTCTCTTCATCCAGCCTTTTTTAGTAATATATTTTAAACCTAATTTAAATACAATAGCAAATAACATAGCAAAAATGAAATTAAAACCCCAAACCAAACTTACCATACTTTGTTGAAAACTTGATGTATTACCAATCAGTTTTGTTAAAAGACTCATAAAGACCCAAGCCATAGCATAGACAACAAATATAAAAATGATTTGGATACTCATTTTATCGATTGCTTCGCTTACTGGAATTTCTTCAGAACCTTCAACCACCGTGCTTTCAAGTGTCTGACTAGCTTCTTGACTTGCGCGTTTAATTATACCCTCTTTGGCTCTTCGGTTAATATAGAAAATACCTACAGTAGATGCACAAATAAAGCCGATAGTTGATATAGCAAGACCAAATGCTTGGCCACCAACAAAACCATTTGCCTCAAAAATACCACCGATATTATTAGCTTGTCCCGGCCCTTGTCCAAACCCCATCGGTAATAATAGACCACTATAAGGTGCTACGGTTGTAAACACATAACCTAAAATGATCGTAAATACTAAACCAATAATACCTTGAAGTAAATATGTATTAACTATGAGAAGTCCAGTTTTTATAGGTTTTCCTTTATATTTTCTAGTCTTACTATCTTTAACAGTCTTTAACCCCATAGCAATGAACCCTAATGCGAGTGCATGGTAGGTAATTACTTGAAGATAATTATTAAAATCAATGACATTAGATTTTGCTGATACTAAAAAATCTGATGTATATGTTGTTGAAAAAAAGTTTACAATATCTGGTAAATAGTACCATAAGTATTTAACACCTAAACCTAAAAACCCTGCAATAATTGCAGTAGGAAATAAAAGATTTCTAAAAAACTTGACCTTTCTTCTTATAACGTTTCCAAACATCATCACGAGTGATAAAATTGCAAACCATAATATAAATGACCATGTATCAAATGCCGAAGTTAAAATGCTTGTCATCGATTGATATTCCTCCATCTTTAATATATTTATAATACTGATAGGTTAATACGTATTTATAGATACTAGAATAATCATCTAATCTCATCATGTAAGTCTCATTAGGTAAATAAATAATCACTTGATACTTACCTTGCATCACAATATTAATGACTTCATCAAATGAGAAATCTAAGGTATGATCACTACTTATAAGAGATAGTTTTTCTTTAAAGAGTTTTAATGTGTATTTTCCTAGTTTTTCTTTATGTGTAGCAAATGACTTTACTAATTGAACTTCTTCTTCAAGTAATAAAGATTCTTTAGTTTCCTTATAGTAATTAAAATAGGCTATTTTAACTAATCTTTCCATTTCAACTAAGGTATGTAACTGATTATCCTTATCTATTACTTTACCAGTAGGTAAATACGTTAATTCAAAATCACTATCATGTGATTTCAGTTTATCGCCTTTTGAGTATGTAACAAAAGGCTTGTTACTTACTAAATCCATAAAGATTAATTTTTCAAGACCATGCGCGATATGTTTCCCTTTATAAAGATGACCTGAAGTTTCTTGATCAGCATAGGCATCAACATATAGATGCTCTTCGATCTCATAAAATAAATCTTCATCTGACATTTCAAGATATGTTTCAGGCAGTATAATTTTCTTAATAAATGTCTCTGTTTTACCTTTTTTCTTATAAATTGCCCATCTTGGGTAACTTAAGTACATACCCTTAATATTCATAATAATAACGGGAATTTTAAGCATTTTAATCAGTTTAACTGTGGCAGGCATAATCTGTACCGTTTGGCCACTATAACTGGTATTCCCTTCAGGAAAAATACCTATTGAACCACCTTGTTGAACAATTCTTTTGGTTTTTCTAATTGTTTCCATATCTGAAACGGATTTAGATTTTTTAATCGGATTTACAATAAACTTAATAACTTTTGATAAGAAGCCTAAATTAAATACTTGCTCAGTAGCAATGTAGTATAGATGAAATGGGAATTGCATCCCCATGATCATAGGGTCAATATTAACTGTATGATTGGCTAAAACAATAAAAGGACCCTTTTTATTTAAAGCCTTATATTTTTTAAAGGATAACTTGTATTTGATCACTATATATATTCTAACAAAGGGTACAATGAGTCTTGTTAAGACTTGATGCCTTAATCTCACTTCTTTGGGTGTTTTCTTCATTGATAATTCCATTTCTATTTTATAGACTTATTTTATATTACCAAAACTTTATAAAATATTATGCTATTTGACTTCAAAAACAACCCCAATGATGCATAAATCGCTAAGATTTATCATAATTGGAGTTGTTTTAAGTTGGGATTAAATTTCTTTTTTTACAATGGATTCTATAGAATCAACAATTCTTAATCGGTAGGTATCCAGTCTAGGATCATGATTGTTCATTAAATAACCATCAAATTCAATAAGCATCTCAACATCATTTTCACTATCACCTGCAGCAACTATTGTGTAGTCTTCTTGAATATGTTTTAGTAAATCTAGTATAGCTACAGCCTTATTTGTCTTAGATGAAATAATTTCTACATAATCATAAGATGTACCAGCAACGACATATGTTTTAAATTCTTCATGGGTGTATGTATTAACTGATTGTTGAATCTCATAACAGATATCACCTTTATTAAAGGTATAGGTCATTTTAATGACTTGATTAAGTTGAGATAATATTTCACTATTCATGAACTCATCTATATACATTTGAGATTGTAAACTCGCATGATACGGTTCTAGTAATTTGTTAACACCTTTTACTAGATTTAAATCCATCATATATGAACCTATGATATGCTCATTTTTATCTATTATTAATGCACCACTAGATAAGATTAGATAGTCATAGTCAATATTAAATTTCTCTACTTCTTTCATAAAACTTACATAACTTCTTCCTGTTGCAATAACAAGTAAATGCCCCTTTTTTCGTGCACTATTCATAAGTTTTATGTTGTTTTGAAGTTCTTCATTATTCCTGTAGTAAGTCCCATCATAATCAAAAACAAACATTTTTTTCATTGTAAAACCTCTTTTTTATATTGTCATCACGCATAAATGATTGATCATAGACCATTATATCTTAAATGAACATATATTCAAAATTTATGTGTTCTTTTAGCAATTCAATACATATTTATAATAGAAAAAGATGTATCAATTAAGAAGTTTTTGTTTTTATAGACTAATAACCTTCGCACCAAAAACTAAAAAGTTTATTTGAATGATTGAAATCTCTTTTAAAATACGATACGGTGAATTCATTAGGGAGTATAAGCTTACAAAAGCAGAATTTTAGTTTAAGTTTGTATTGAAATAATTAGATATGATTATCTATAATTTTCTCTAAATTATATTTCACCTATCGATATAGAAAAACAGCCATATTACTATGCGATATGGCTGTTTATTTATACACTTTGTAATTTACTATGTTATTTTAACTCGAGAAGAACGATATTTTCTATATACTTAGTCTGTTTGTGATTACTCTAAATACCATATGAAAACCTCTGATACTTGACCCTGATAATAAAATCTCACAATGTATATCTTAATCTTATTTGTGGCTTTATTACCATTTCTCATAGACAAATCCTCTTTAATATGTTTCTTATTTAACTTTGATATCAACTTCTACACTAGTTGTCTTACCAATAAAACTTTTGGTTACTTCTATGACAAGGTTTTTTTGGAAATATGCAAGTCCAGTTGTTGTTCCGTGCTGAACAAGTAAAACTTTAATAATATTATCATCAACTTGCACTCCATCAATTGTTATAAGGGGTTCTACATCGCCAGAAACCCCAAAGACATAAATTATTAGTGCCTTATTCTTAAAATAACCTTTATCATATCGCTCCCATATTGCCAATCCATTTTCCCACTCAATCTCATACTCATTAAATAAGGAAACTAATTCATCGTATTCCTTAATTAGTAAGGGTTCAATGTTAATTCCCGGACTTGAGAATGTTCCACCAAAATCAACTTCCTTATACATACTGTTTTCACATCCAGCTAATAATCCTAAACATAAAATCAAGACTCCCCCTATTATAAACCTTGATAAAAATAGTTTTTTCATATTTCCTCAAAACTCCTATTCTATTTTTGTTGCATATTTTGTATATTTATCTTATCTTTTAGATACTTATCACGTTTATAACTATAGAACATATTAAAAACTGTTACTATGTCAAGACATTTGTTAACTATACATCTTACATCATCTCCCTTTCTACAAATATATGTTAATTCATACTTAATGCCTGGAAAAACATCTCGATATTATATCCCTACTGTATCATATAATCCAATATAAGTTATGAAATAATATAATTTGATTTGTTATGCTCACTTTCCATATCACAAATATTGATAAGTCCTTCACACAAAGACCAGTTGCAGAGGGTACATTTACTGATCCAATCCATCATATTAAAATCAAATTCAAATTTATTATTCCATAACCTATTAAAAATATTCTAATCACGCAAAACGCTCTCACAATACATTAGAAAAATAGACTTAATAAAAAAAGGTTGGAAATATGAATTTCCAGCCTAAATCTTATAGATAAATAGTTTTTATAGTTTATTTGATAGCTTTACATAGACATTTTTAATTCAAGTAATACAATACTTTCAACGTGCGTTGATGCGACCGAATTGCTTGCAAAATCAACCTTGTGTGTATCAAAGTAACATCAAAATCGGCAAAAATATGTTTACCTTTACATACTCAAAAACTGTCTATAATACCAAAGTAACATATTTACTGGTTTTTCCACTAGATCACCAGGTACAATTACAATGTTTGATTCCTTCATCAAAAGAGTGATTTATAGGGTTCAAGTCCCCATTACTCGACTGTGTTGGGTGACCTATTTTAATACAATTACGCACCCCTACTAAAATTTGCGCACCCCTATTAAAATTTACGCACCCCTAATTTTCGGCTTAACAAGTGGCTCAAGCCGTTTCTTTATAATTTAATTTTCTTAAAAGCTCCAAGATACTATCGTCCATTTGGAAACGTGGTTCAATTAAAGAGTTGATGCAGATTAGTGCACATATATTTCCAGCATTTTTTTTATTGGTATCAGTGTACAATGTTCGCATACCGTCAACCATATATGTCGCTTTCCAAGTTCCATCTTCATTCTTCTTATATTCTTTTGAAAGGTTGGAACAATAGCCTAATTTTTGGATTTTTTGAAGATAGCTCCAACCGTTATTTTGATCTAAGCCTACTAAAAAATCTTTAATGGTTATTTCATCTTTATTATCTGTAATTTTTTTCATGGCAAGTATGGAAGCTTCAAACAATGAATCTATTTTACTATTATCTATAGCACTTACTTCATAGTTACCAAATCGCAAAGTTGTCTTATACTGTATGTTGTTATCATTCTTAATTTCTTCTACATTTTCTTTTAATTTATTTGATGAAGTACATCTAATTTTACACCATTGTTTCAATTTTAAATAATAATTAAATTTTAAGGACCCTATATAAGCACGAGGCATTAACAAATAATCTACTATTTCATATATTTCCTTTTCTTCATAATGAGAATCGATTGCGATAGCCCCCACAATGCTTTCTAATAAGTCACTTTTGAAAGATGAAGGTATTTGTTTTGAGTTGTCGGATCTTAAAAAACGATCAAGACCAAAATCGTCTATTTTTGCGGCTAAATTTTTATTTTCTACTATTAAGCTTTTTAATTCTGTCAACTCACCCTCAGAATATTGAGAATTCAATCCGTAATTATCTGCATTAAACAAATTATTATTAAACATTTGAATAATTACATAATTAATTACAGTATCTCCGATGAACTCTAATATCTCAGAATCGCGATTGTTATTTTTTTCTCTTTCAGAACTTCGAGTAAAGGCTTGAATTAATAAATTTTTATTTGTAAAAGTATAGCCTAAAATATCTTCTATTTCTTTAATGTCTTTTTCTTTCATTTTTCAACCGCCTTTCCATAACTTTCTGGAAGTAGATAAAACTCTTTGAGCACTTCTGTTGCTACCACTTCGATACTATGCCTTTACGAAGACCTATTTTGACAATTCGGAAATGATTTCAAAAATAATAAATCCCTTTTTACTTACAAGATGCTTTTTAAATTCATCGTTTACTTTACAATCATCAATTACACTTTCCATTTCATTACTCAATGAAGTGTTAAACTGATTCTTTATATAAGATTTTCCCTTTTCATAATTTGTCTCAATTTGTTCATTAATTATTAAATAATCATTCTTAGTATCAAACTCTTTTTCTGGAAAGAGCTCAATATTTGTATAAGAATCTTCAATTTTCTTGTCAAAACACTTTTTATTTAATAGATCAGAAAATTTATAGACGGTATAGACGAAAGCTGCTGCATATCCTGTTGCTTCAGCCTCAAAAGGATATTTATAAAGCATCATCATGTGTTGTTTTCCTACATATTTTAGTCTATCTTCATCCGAGTATCCCATTTCATAACCCTTACTTTTTTGATATGCATGCCAACACTCATGAAACAGTTTATAGAGAATAATTTTACCATCTTCGGTTTCATTTAACCACAACTGATCCATACTATCACCGTCTTTAGAACTTCTAAACATTGTCTTATCAATTCCTAGAAATTTGACACTATAAGAATCGATCTTATGATAACTTGGTCTATTATCTTCATTTAAATCTATGAAATCCATTATTCTTTCTGATATCGTTTGCCAATTAATCATATATCCATCCCAACTTTTCTTAAAACTAATTTAATATCAAAAAATGAATTGATGCTACTCATTTGTAACTCCCTCTGGCAAGTGCCACTTTATTTACAGATTTATTTGAGTTATTCCTATAATTTCAAATGTCTTAATCTTTTCATTGACTTTCTTTTTAATTAAATCCGGTATTACTGTTTTTAGATCAAATTCTTTCTTGACGATCCAATGAGCAAATGCGATCGCATCAATTTCTATTTCTTGTGTTAAGTAGCTTTGATCATCTATTCCATTATTCTTTCCTGAAGGCATAATATAACAGTTAATTTCAGATTCCCATGCTTTTATAGTTTCAGCTGATTCTCTAGTTTTCGTTCTAATGCAATAACCCTGGTAGGCATGACGCATTTCATGGAACACAGTAATAATAACCTCTATCCATTGACTTCTATTAACCCACTCCTCATTAAATATAATCTCGTTTTCACCAAATGAATAAATACCTGTAATTTCTTTGTTTGGCAATTTTGATTGTTCTATTATATATAATTCGGGTATTGGGAAGTCCAGAATCTTTGAAACTATTTGAGTACCTATATCAATTATTTTTTCATTATTCATTTAATCTTCACATCCTTTTCTTTGATTATGTGAAGAGAATAACATATAGCAATAATTAAATATAATTTTTTTTGAATTCCAGAAAATCATATCATTTTGTCCGTAATGTATTTAAGACTATCATCAACATTTAACAAATCAATGAATAGTAACTGAACAGAAATCCCTTCACTTCTAAATTCGATTCCATCTATAGCGTATTTACTCATTTCTGGGTTCAAAGGATAAATAACGAATACTTTTTTTGATTCATACTTCTTAGCGTATGCATACATTTGATACATATCTGCTTGTGAAACACCATAGTTCTTACGTTCATCATCTATTAGTATTTTCCACTTCGTATCCAGTATGATTGTTTCGTCATTTTCTTTAGTTATAACTATATCAGGTCTAAGTGAAAACTTGGATGGTTCATCGAATAAATAAAAGCCTTTGTCTTGTGTTGATATACTCCAGTCTTTATCACGCAAGTGTTTTTTTAACTCTGAAGCAACATACGATTCAAATATCTTCTCCATTGGGAATAATAAAGCTCTTGCTGTAGTACTTCCAGAAAAAGTAGTAAAACTTCTGTTATATAAAAACACCTTTGACCATATCATAATTGTTTCGTATTCTTTATTACCTCTATTAATTGTAACCTTAGAAAAATCACTATCAAAGTTGGTAGATGGTTCTATTAGTTCAAAACTATTTAACAGGTTTTGTATTTCTTTGACATTTTCTATATAATTCGACAATTTTTGCAGCTTTAACAGTGTACTTTTAATTAGTCTATTCTCTGGTCTATTAGTCGTATATTCGTCATAAGCAACAAAAAATCTCTCTTTATGGACATTGTTATATCGTTGTTGCTCTTTTACTTTTAATTTTCCTTTATAAACCTTCAGATTATCTTCCTTAGTTTCATAAAAAGACTTGATACCTGTCTTAACCAAATGTCTCACTTCTTGAATGTACATGCTAATAAAAATCTCATAAAGATTCATACGATCAACATTTAAGCTTGCAGAATTAAAAACCTTACCTGAAAACTCTTTAAGACTTCTGAGCATCTTAATAAAGACTTGCTTAGCAATAGTCTCATATTCACCTTCAAAAGAAAGCTTGGGTAATACTTCTATTTGAGTTCCATCATTCATTTGAATCAAACCGACATAATTTCTTATGGTAATAACATCACCATAGTTTCGCTTATATCCAACTCGCATAAAATCAAGAGCATCAGCTTCATGCATTTCGGTGTTAAACTCTTCTATGAAAAGCTTTAAATTATCAAAAGTATCAGATGGCAAAGTTTTAACTATCATTCCATCTTTTTTATTATCTAAGTTAATAATTTCATCATATTCTCTAACAATCAGAGGCTTTTTCACTGAGTTCACCACCTATCTATTATTTTATTTGTTTGTAACTTTCTATTTTGTCAAATGCCTTTTTATTTATCTCATATCTATACTCTGGAAGAGCATTCATATCAGCACCATTTTTACCTTTGAAAATATTTGCTTCATTTTTTATTTGTTTGATAAATTTAAATGATTCATCAGTTTTTTCATTATCACCAAGCACCCATTGGATTTTTTCATAGTCCTCATAGAAGTACTCTTGTAATAAAGGAATTATTTTATTTTTAAATATGTGAGCTAGATCACCTAGTTCCAACTTTTTGTCCATAAAAAATGCATGTCCAATAGTATGTTCTCTATCATATAAAACTTCAATTCTTTTGTTAATTGCTGTCAACATCTCAGATATTTTCAATCCATCAACTTCTGCTTTAATAAGTTCTGGTTCTGGCATCATCTCTTCAAATGCAAATCTTCTTCTTAATGCTGTATCCATTAAAGCAATCGATCTGTCAGCAGTGTTCATTGTACCTAGAATGTGAACATTATTTGGAACTGTAAATGGTTTTTTAGAGTATGGTAATGTAATACTCATTTCTTCTTTTTCACCTTTACGTTTTGTATCTTCAATTAAGGTGATTAATTCTCCAAATATTTTAGAAATATTGCCTCGGTTAATTTCGTCAATAATAAACACTTTTTTATTGCCCTTATTTTGTTTATTCATATAATTTTTCTTGAAATAATTAAATACTTTTTCAAAATAATCTTTTTGCGTGTTATCAACTTCTTGACCTAAATAGATTTTTTTTGCATTTTCTCTTGTAAATGGAACCCCGTTTGCATAAGGAAGATCAATATTTCCGTTGCCATTTACGCTTAAAACTGTATCTTTTTTGTGTTCGTCAGCGTTAGGGAGAATATCTCCCCATTTAACTTTTCCATTCTTAACATCTAAGACAAAGGAATCCCAAAGACTATCAAAGGATTCATTCGCACAAAAAGCTTTAAAAACTCCTGCTTTAACTCGATAAGTAATTTGGTCAGAGCCATTTTTAATTTCAGGATATAAACCTTCAATAAAGTCTTCATAACCATAGGATTGATGGAACGTTGTAAATTTAACTCTGTTTTCTAACACTAACTCATCATATCTTTTCAAAACATCGTCATAGTTTCGATTTTTTACTTCATCTAAATCAAGATCATCGCAAATAGCAACAGCATATATCTTAGTGTTATATGTTTTACCTGTCCCTGGAGGACCATATAATATTAAGTTCTTATCAAAGTTCTTATTCATTGAAATTTTCTCCTCCTCATTAGAGTCTTCGCTTGAATCTTCTTGATTAACATTAGAATCTATACAATCAACTTTGTAATCCCAAATTAATCTATTTACAATATCCGTATTCAAATTTACAATTTGTGGGTCTTGACTAATTAAATAGTTAGTAAGAATGATGCTTTTTGCAATACTATCATCGCTATTTATGTTCAGCCCTATCTTCACTAATATCTTAGACAATTCTCTTTGTGATGGCAAACCATATAAAGCTACATCATTTCTATATAGTCTAAGTACATTGAACTTTATAATATTTGCTCTAAATTTCAATACATTTAGTGTTTGATAATTATTAATATTAAAGTTCGTTATAAAATAGTGTAATTCTCTCTTGAATTCATCAAACTTTAAATTAACAGATCCGAACGTTTCATATGCACTACTTACTGTACTTAAAACTTCATACCCATTATTCTTAGGATAAAATAATTTGTTTGGATTTATACCTAAATTTCCCGAACATATGTTAGAAGTTTTATTTTCAATATAATTTGTGAATGAATCTTTATTCCCGTTTTTACTATAATCATCTAAGGTTATATTCAACAAATTGTTTAACGGGAATGCATTAAGAAAATCCACTCTTTCTTTATCCATTACTCCTAAAAATTTATTAAGATAACTTGTATAATTAGCCTTTATATAATTAATTAGTGAACCACAAGGTAATTGTTTTTTATATGTCATTAACATTTCTGTTAAATCAGTGCTAATAGATTCTCCATTAGCTACTACTGAATTTGCAACATCAAAGGTTTTATACACATAACTGTCACCATATCTATCTACTCTTTCACCAAAATATTCTTGAACAGTTTGATAATTTTCTCTTATTAAATCATTCCATTTAAAATTATATTTCAAACTATCCTTATTATTTTTTTCCTCTTTAACACCAAATGATAGAACTAATTTGTTTTGCTTTTTGTAATACAAAAAAACCGGAGCATCTTCTTTATAGTCAGTAAATCTGCTAATAGAAAACCACGGTATGTTAGCGACATTTGTAACTCCAAAAGATACAGTTACATGAAAATTGCCAATAATATCTCTATTATTATTTGTAATTTGAGTCTCTATTTCTTTTGTTTTTAAATTATTAGTGTCTGCTAATTGTATAAACCTATTAATATCATTAATCATTATAAAAGCCCTCTCATTTAATTCATTTTTAAATCTTGTTTACTTACCGTTCTCATTTAGATATATTCTAGCACATTACATAGTAACTACGCTAATGATGTCTATATTTTTAGCTTATTTTACTAGATTATTCTTAATAAAAAATCAATTACTAATTTGGATGAAACCGCAAACCCCTCAGGGTTTTCTTCGCTGCGATTCCCTCCATAGTTTATTCCAACTATTTTTAAATCGAAATTCAAAATCATCCCTCCGCTTGATCCAGCATTTGTCTTACTACTATGAATTATCGAGTTAAATTCATTAGTTTTAATATTTCCGTATCTATCCTCAACTCTTGTTTTGTTATATCTTATAACTTTACCAACAGAAATAACATTCTTTTCACCGAGTGGGTTTCCGATTGCTATGATATTGTCACCAACCCCAATCTCACCATACACAATATTCAAAACAGTCAGTTCTACTTCGTTTTTATAAAAAACCAAAACCGCTAAATCCAAGTCATAGTTAAAGCTTCCTTCATAAACAAAGGCGTTATATTTATTATTAAAATAGTCATATACTTCAATAATATGATTCTCAAAGTCTTGATGTTTATCAACAACGTGCGCGTTAGTTAGTGCATAATAGAATGACTCTGTTTCAAAAAAAATAACTCCACTTCCAGTGTAATTGTCCTTCTTTGAAAAAAACCATTTATCATTATATGAAATGTTGGATATATAAATATTTGCTTGCTGTGCAGAAAGCAACGATTCCTCAGTTATATTATCAAAGTCGATAATTGTTGATTGAGTAAAATCATCGAAGATGATCTCATTTATGGAATAGTCTTCTTTGTCAGGAATTATAAAGTCAAAATCAAGGTTAGATTGACAACTACTTAAAAAAAATCCACTGATAACGATTAAAATTATAGTATATATTTTTTTCAATTTAACCCTCCTTATTTAAAATTAAATAGCCTGAAATGTTTCAAAAATAACTATTGATAAAAACCGGATTTTTATAGTTATAGTTTAACATATTCAGGCACTTAAATCATTATAAATATTTATTTTCTATTGCTACCTATTTAATCTCCAACCCATTGTGAAACTTAAATGTAACACTTGAATCTCTATGAACTGTTGCGCTTTCAACTATTAACATCCATATCATTTCATTCCAATATTTTATCTGGTGATCAGAGTTTTCAAGGCTTGAAATGAATGCTCTAAGCTTTATGGCTTTTGCTTGTTTGCTATTCTTTTGTTTTAATAGTTCTTCATGTCTAAGTCTTAATTTTTCATAACGTTCTGATAACTCTTCGTATCTTTTGTTGTACTCCCCGAATTGAATATCTGTCTTTGAGTTTTCCTTAACCAGTTTACTAACAAGCTCTGAAACAATTGTAATCTCTTCATTAATTTTTACAATCTCATCATCAATTTTGATAGTGTCGGTTAGTAAGCCAATAACTTCTTTTGAATCGTCAATAATTCTTCTTTTATCTCCCATCGTTAAATTATACGCTTCAATGAACTTAGTCTTTACTGTTTCCTCACTCAAGTGTGGAGTTTGGCATTTGTCTTTTCCTTTATCAAACTTGTTGTTGCATTGATAAACAATCTTCTCGTGCATACTTCCTGAGTGCCATTTTTTCTTTCCATAAAAACCACCGCAGTCTTCGCATACAAGTTTTGAAGAGAATAAGTTACTACCAGAATATTTAGGTCCAAGTACACTCCTTCTTTTTAGTTCCAACTGTACAAGTTCCCAAGTGTTTTTATCAATGATTGCTGGATGACTATTCTCAACATAATATTGAAGAATTTGGCCCGTATTTTTAACTACTGATTTTTCTAAGAAATCATCTATAAAGTCTTTTGAAGTAGTGCATCACCTTTATACTTTTCATTACTTAGAATTGATGTTATTGTGTTTTTGGTCCAATTAGTGTTTTTGCCAGAAGGTGTTTTAACATGAAGTTTTTTTAAGTAAGTGGCTATGCCGGTTGCAGTTTTTCCTTCAACTAAAAACATTCTATAAATGCGTCTAACTATTTCTGCTTCGTCTTCAACTATTAAAATTTTATCATTTTCTTTTTGGCTTTAATTGATTTGATTTTTGAACCACAATGTTTACAAACCTCTTGATCTAATTTTGATTCATTATGCTTTGAACAGATATATCTTGCTGAACTAACTGTGATTGATAATTCTTTTGCTATCCTTTTATAGACATAGCCTTTTTTCTGTAATTCTTCTACATTGAGTTTTAGTTGTTCTCTATTCATCTAAAACACCTCCTCAATGGTTAATGGCATCTTTTTTGATTTTGCCAATAAAAAATGAAAAAACCTCATAAAAGGATAATTTTTCCTAGTATGAGGTCTAATGTAGTATGCAGTTTAAATAGAGATAAAACAAAAAGAGTAGCATAACAATCGGAGTGGTTACCGACATGTTATGCTACATGTTTATTTTATCAAAATTATGTGTTTTAGTCAATATTTAACGGCTTAATTAGGCTGTCAAATTACAATTTATTTGACTTATTAATTTGGTTAGAAACATCGATAATTGATTCAATAATGCCTTCTATAGTATCGAGATCAATTGCGATCTTCTGATCAGTCAGAAACTGATTTATACTTGAGATCACGTATTTCTTCTTTTGATCGCCTTTAGTGTAATTCTTTTCTGCATCAATACAGAGCTTCTTGATTTGTTCTTCAACTTTGATAAAAGTTTCATAGTATACTTTTGCTTTAGAGTTTCTTTTTGACCAGTAACCTAATCCGATAGATACGAGTGAAAGTATCACACTGATAATTGTGGTAATTAATTCTGTATTATTCATCTTTCTTATCCTCACCTTTACTTAGCACTTCAAGTGCGTTTTTAATCATTCTTGGAACTGGTAATCCTGCAAGGGTTGAATTTTCTAAGATACTTACACCTTCCATAGATATGAAAGCAATAACGGCTCCATCCCTTACAAGATTAGTACCTAAAACAATGTCTAGTTGTTCAGCTAAAGCAACTAAAAAGAGAATGAATATTTTCTTGGCCAGTCCTTTAATACCTGCTTCACTACTCACTCTGCCGCTCTTTGTTTTGCTACTCTTTTTAAATACGATTGCTAAGATTAAACCAGATAGAAAATCAATAATCATGAAGATTATGAGTGCAATTAACAATTTATCAAATCCTCCAAATAGGTATGAGGCTAAGGAACCTAAAGATCCTACAATTGTTAATATCAAGTATTTAACTTTCACTTTCTCAAACCTTCTCTAATTGTAATTATTTCATCAAGATATGTTTTTAACTGGTTTAAGTGGTCAGGTGTGTTTAAGTCCTTATCCCAGTTTTTCTTATGTTCAAATACTTTGTTTAACCATACCTCATTTAGGTTCACATCATATTTTCCAGTTTCTAAGTATTTCTCTAAAATACCTCTAATTCTTATAATGTGATAACTTCTTTTAACTATGACTTTTTCAACATTGACCAGTTGATTAAAATACTCAATGACTGCATCCAAGTATTGAGGTAAAACATCTTCAAACTTTAAAGCTATGATACTGTTGTATTCTGTTTGATAACTTGGATTAACATAGATTAGATTCTCAGTCATATTGATCACATCATCAGCATGAATTAGATTATATAGCGGCAACGTATCATTCATAGACTGTCTTTGTAAAAAGTTCTCATAACCATAAGCGAATATATCAACACCTTCAATTGAAGCATGAATAATTCCATTGAAGTTATTTAATACAACGGTCAAGTCAGTATCGGACTTCTTTTGTTTTGTCTTGTAGTTATCTGAACCGCAATAATAAATAAACATGACTTCATTCATAGCAAACATATTAACTACGATTTCAGTTAACTTGCTATCACTAAACTTTCTAGGCATCATACATCCCCCTCAACATCTAAATCATCTATCGATTGTTCAAAACCCTCAACATTTTCTTTTAACCATAGGTAAGCAATACCTCTTGGATCCTCGTTGATGAATAAATCAAAATCAACTTCGGGCACTTCAATATCTACTACTTCTAAGGGTTCACAATTATCAAACCTTTTATCCTTTGAAATGTAAGATGCTACACAAAGTAAAATCTTTCGATTACGGTAGTTGATATTGATGCCAATGATACGGTGATAACTAACATCAACACCAACCCTTGATTGTAAGTTTTTAATTATTGCCATTTTTAATTCCTCCTTATATTAAGAGCCAAACACTTTGACTCCATTAACTGTTTCATTTGTTATTTGACTCCCATTTAGTGAGCTTGCTGTTACTTTACTTCCATTTAGTGTAATGAGTTCAGTTGCACTGGATGAACCTGTGATTGTAATTGCTCTTCTTGTCGTTCCTGGTGCCTTATAAAATATTTCAACATAGTAAGTTCCCGGACTAACTCCTGAAAATGAAACGCTATAAGCCATGCCACTTTGTAAGTCGTTAATATCATCATAATAAAGTGACTTAATATAGGATCCACCAGAAAGTGCGTCATACAAACTTAAAGAAAAACCAGGAAGTGAAACGCCACTGCCTGATAAAGTAAAATTGATACTTAATCCAATGTTTCCAGTATTTGCAGCTGTTGTTGGACTAATACTGTGAATAGTTAAGGTATAAGCCATATTAATTAACCAGCCAAATGCGCTCTAAATAGATGGTAGTTGTCGTATTTGTTGTCCATGCAATCGATGTACCACTAAAGTTACCAATCAAATGCTTAACATACCCAACTGTCATTGTATTTGATGCAATACTTGAAACATAAGCCTTGAAAGAGTGTGTTTTAAAGTACTGGCCATCGAATGTTGTCCATGAGTATAGTCTGTCATAAGTTGCACTTGCTGTTGTCGTTGAATTGGTCCCCATTCGACCATAAACAATATGCGTTTCATAAGTATCAGAACTTGTGACAACTCTAACTTCAAAAGTTAGTATTTTATCATACAAATTTATAGTTCTATTCAGTGTTATATTATTGGATGTAATGGTTGATGGTATAAATCCCGTTCCTTCATATAAAAGTGTAAAACCACCACCAACCTTAATGACACTACTATTTCCTCTAATATATAGCTCATTATTTAAAGTATCAAAGCCCATCTCACCAACTTGAGTCAAATGGCTTGTGGTTGGAACCGATGTGCCTCTTTTAACTCTGATGATTGCCATTAGTACGTTCCACCATCAATAATAGATGTTGGCGTTAGTACTTTTGTTTTATCAATACCGATATAATAGAATGTTTTTACTGGATTATAGTTTGTGTCTTGAATACTATGTAGTACTAATCCATTATCAAGAACTGAAGCATCGAATGATGCCTTTGTCGTATCGAATTTAGCTCCTACACCTTGCATCAAACTAACATTTCTCACATTAGCAATCTTTGTACGTTGATCATCTGTTAAGTGTAAGTTACTTGATTCATGGGCACTATAAGTACTTGCCGCAACACCACCAAGCTCAGCTAAAGTAATGACAACTGCACCTGTCTTAGAGTTAACACTTGTCACAGGACTCACAGCCGGAATAATCGATGTTGGAAGTTTTCCATCTGCACCAATTAACGGTACTGTTCCATTTGTTGTACCTGTATTCTTTTTAGATGCTGTTCCAAGTCCAAGTGCTGTAATCTTTGCATCCATTGTTGCTTCCGCATTAGCTTTACTTGCAAACTCGATATAGTCATTGGTTGTTAATGGATTGGCACTTGATCCCGTTTTATCTGCTTTTGAGATATATAAATTCGTGCCATTTAAGTCAATTAATGGTTCACCGGCTTTAATCGTACCTGCAGTACCTACAATTGGTCCTGTACCGGTGGATGTTCTTCTTTTAATTTGTATAACTGCCATT
Source organism: Acholeplasma laidlawii PG-8A (assembly GCF_000018785.1). Lineage (NCBI taxonomy): Bacteria > Bacillati > Mycoplasmatota > Mollicutes > Acholeplasmatales > Acholeplasmataceae > Acholeplasma > Acholeplasma laidlawii. The sequence continues at coordinate 651,612 of NC_010163.1, read as the reverse complement.
TTAAGTTCCTCCTCAGAAACGATATATGATGACTCGATTAATTACGTGAGCTGTTGAGCCACATGTAAATGTTGTATTGCCATTCTGATATGAAATAAACATCGTGTAAGTCACGCCATTATATGTATAACCAACTGAAGTACTGGATCCTAACACTTCAAAAATCAAAGGTCCTGGTATGTTCACAATTGTTCCATTACTTAATACAATCATGATGAATGCACGCAATAAATCATTTGAATAATAATTACTTATCCTATAAACACCTTGAGAAATATATGTTGGAGTGTGAACATTTGGTGTCGTTTGATTCCTGATTTTCTGCTCAAGATTATAGACAAGACTATCAGCATTCAATAAAGTTTGTCTATTAAATGTATTGTTTAAAGCGACCGATGTTGTTGTCTTAGTGTATGCACATAGTGCAAATTCATATTGACCTTGACCGCTACTTAAATCATTCTGGACGAGATTTGGATAAGTTGATGCTTGCTCTTTCGTGTAAATTGAAACTTCGTTATTAGTTAAATCCACATTTAGAACCACATACCCTAAGCGATTAGCGTTTGGTGTAACAGTGACTTGCGTATTATTTTCAATATAGATTAACCTACCTTGAACCATGACATATCCATCCTCAAATGTAATGGTGTTATTGGCAAGCGTATAAAATACGCTACCTCTACTGCCTAAAAGCACGCCAGTACCAACTGAAAATATAAAGTCATTTAAATCTGCATCATGTTTTGATGTGACGCTTGACCCATCAAACGTTATTTTTTGTATTCCCATTAAAACTCTCCTCCATCTAAATCAGAATAACCACTATTATTGACTGTGATATTTCCGACCTTACTATTGACGTTCTTGCTTAATATTTGAATTTTCTCAGTGAGTTTCAAACGATACTCACCGAGTGTGATAGTTGCTACTTCGAATGTATTTGAATATTTGATTCCAGTAACTAATGAATCATAACGTTTGCCTTTATAGATAAACTCCACAAAATCACCAATATCTAACGTTCTTAAGACATCTAATGAGTGATTCTTTTTTTGGATCATAAAACTAATTTGGTGATCTGTTTTATCAACGCTAAGAACTGAGCGCACTTTTGTATCTAAATCTAGAAAATCATTATCTGAGTAAGTTTCAACTTTTGATATGACTTTCGGATACCTTAAAGGACTTGTATTGTCTTTTGTTATGGTGCCATCCGTTAATAGATAATAAATAACAACATCCTTAAAGAATAAGTTACTTGTCTTTGGATAATATATTGCTTTATTTGTGCTTTCTTTACTAGAATCGTTAATAATTAAATCCTCTAAGATGAGGTTATCAGCTTTAATCTTCAATCCTCTTGTTACATTAACAATTCTGATTAAAATACCACTAAAACTACCCGCATTAAATATCACTTCATGTTTGATATACACACCATACATCCGGTTTGCTAATTCCAATAATTCATAAATACTCATGACTTTATCAGCATCAAAAACAAAACTACCCAGCTTCGATGTTTCCACACTAATGCTTAGGTAGTTTAAGTTTTGCTTGGTATCACTGTTTTGAAGATATGTTTTTCTTATGATTTCTTCTATGTATGCTGCTATATTTCCGTTGAAACTTTCGACTAATACTTCAACTTTAAATAACTCTTTAAAGTCAACACTAGCAACAACAAGATGCGTTTTCTCATCTTCGATGTTTTCTACAATTCCAAAGTATCCATTATCTTCTTTCACATAAACATAATCACCAACTGTAACATTCAACTTGCTCTTGTTAATCTTGAAATGTGATTTTTGAGTAATAACGATGTCATGTATAATTTCAAAATCATCACCAATATAGGCATGATCTTTATAAGTAAAATTCAAGTGATCTAATATAATCAAGTCCATAACAATCACCCTAGATGGTATTCGAAAATATGAACTTTACATAAAGTATCTGACATTACACCAGACTTAAATTCTAAGGTGTTTCTACCTGATTTTAACTCGATAAAATTATCTTTTTCAAAGTCCTGGTATGCGTAGATATCTGTTTCAATGTCATCCTTAATCATTTTCAAATACTTATTATCAGCTACTGATGATATTTGGATTATCACATTTTCTTCAACTAAGTTTAGTCGTAGGCTTGATACCAATACACCATTTTGGATCACATTAATTTCAGGATGATCTACTGAACCTATCATTTCAATGATTACATTTGCATTAAATGAACCATTAATATCAATTGTGGTTCGTCCTTCCTGTGTGATTTGATATGTATAAGCGTATGGATAAGGGTAAACCTTACCATCTAAGACTTCTGTTATATCAATGATGATTTGTCTCTCTTTAACCCAATAACTCTTTTTGTTCATCGTAATTTCACAACTTAATAAGCCAGATTTAATTTCTGCTTTACTTAGTGAAACGACATCGACATGAACATACTTCATATCATTTGATACATAGTATAATCTGAGATTATCTCTGCCTTGATTTAAGTAATCAATAAATCTTTGATAACCATAATACCCATCCATGAAGTTAAGCACCCCACTCATTTCTGACAAAGGTTTTTCACTTTTTACAGTTTTGTGGATATGCCCATACTTTAAATAGCTCATGTCGAATTGAAAACCTAATCCTTGGACGTTAGATAATAAGACACCACTATGATACTTAAAATGGAATTGTTGGCCATGTTCATTTTCTAAGTAAAATCTTCTTGTCATATAAACTTACCACCTAACGCTCTATTTATTGAATCAATATCGAAGGTAGACGATGTTGTGTTGATTGTGATTGCATTATTAGTTGTACTCTTATTAGACGTTTGGTTATTTGTGTTAGAAGTCTTTTTCAAATTAAATGTATCACTAAACCAGCCACCAACCTTACCAAAAATGCTACCTACTTTTTCTTTGGTGTTATTTGCAAAGTTTGAAACGCCATCAACGATATTGTTTGCAACACTGGTTACACCTTTAACTGCACCACCGGCAAAACTTGATACAGTATCTACAACATTTGAAGCGATACCTGTTACTTTATCTGCAACACCACCTACAAAATTACCTACTTTACCAGCAACATCACCTATAAAATTACCAATACCACCGACAACATTACCAATCGTATCGCCAATACCACCTAATGCACCACCAACCACATCACCAACATTACCTGCAAAATCAAAGATTTGTTTAAAGAAGTTAATGATTGTTTCTAATATCTTGAGTATTGGATTTAATATGAATTCTAACGCTTTAAATGCTGGTACTAAGATGGCTTGTAAAACATTACCTACAATTTCGATCAGAGGTGAGATCATTTCAAAAATATCACCTAGAAATTCAAGTTGCTTAATCATGGGTGCTAAAATCAAGTCGATTAAAGGCACTAATATATCAATTAGCTTCATGAAAATATTGATGACTATATCAACGATAGGCATTAATGCATCCATTAAAACTTCAACAATCTTCATAATAGGTTCTAGGAGTCTCATAAAAGTCTCCATTAACTTTTCTAACAACTCTTTGAACTTCTCACTACGCATCAATGCTATGACCACAATAGCAATCAAAGCACCAATACCTAGTGTTGCAGCATTAATACCAATACCTGCAATCGTTCCAGCTGCACCTACACCTTTTAAGGCTATTGAAACAGTTTTAATGATTGGGACTACTTTGCCAATGATACTTAAGACAGGTCCTACTGCAGCCACAAGTCCAACCAAGAAACCTATCAGCTGTTGTGTTCCAGTACTTAGGTTAGTCCACCATGAAATCATATCACTCACTGCAGGTAGGATTTTATTTGTGATTGCTTCAACTACATTTTGCATGGCAGGTACAAGTGCCACTGCAAGTTCTACTGATAGTGCTGTTGTTGATACTTTTAGTCTATCAAGCGAGTCATTAAAAGCACCTGTTGTTTCAGCTTGTTCACTTGTAATGATGCCAAGTTCTCTTGCTTGTTGTCTTAATTCATTAATAGCTTTTGATTCCATATTTAGCATTGGAAGTAACTCAGAACCTAACTTATCACCAAATAAATGATTAGCAAGTGCTGTCTTGAGTGATTGATCCTCAACTTTTGATAAAGCATCTCTCATAATCTCAAAAGCTTCACTCGTATCTTTGCCTTCTAGGTCTTCCATTGAAATACCAAGTGCATGAAACACCCCAGCAAAACCTTTCACATCACCTAATGCAATATCCGCAAGTATTGAGTTAACCTTAACAAAGGCACGCTCTAAGCTCCCTGTTTCTGTTCCAGCAATAGTTGCTACATGATTCCACTCTTGTAATGCTTCTATCGACATTCCGATTTTTTGTGCAGTGTCATTTAATGCATCTGCAGTATCAGCACCTTTTTTAGCAAGTGCACCTAAAGCAGTAACTGCTCCTAGAATTGGAACTGTCAAACTTTTAGTTAATGTGCTACCAACCTTTGCGATATTGTCAAACTTTGCATTACCTAAATCTTTTATTTTAGATTTTGTTTTGTCTAATTCATTGTTAAGTCTTTTTACTTCAGATTCACTATATGAAACATTACGTTGAACTTTTCTAAATTCAGCGTCTGATGTGGTACCAAGTTTGAGACCCTGCTTAGCCTTTTCTAATGCTTTATTTTGCGTATCTAGGCGTTTTTTAGTTGTCTCGAGCATTTCATTCAACTGGCTTTGTTTCTTGCGCCAAAGTTCAACATTTGAGCTGTCATACTTCAGGTTTGTATTAATGGCACGTAGGTCTTTTTGTTGTTCTTTGAGCTCTTTATTTATCTCTTTTAATTCATTATCAAGATCCTTACCATCAAGACTCAATTTAATGTTAATACCTTTAATAGTCTCTGCCATCATACTCACCTACCTTTATAATAAGAATAAATCTATGTCTCTTTGTGTTGCTCTTTTTGTTTGTGGTTCATTGGAGAGTGTTTTAACTTCTAGTTCAATTAGCATTGCATATACATCAATATCGAAGTACTCTGTATCCTTAATTGAGATGCCAAGATGAGCAAGATTGTAAATGATATTAGCAGTTGTATTTTGCTCATCTTGTATTTCTACTTTGGGTCTTCTTTACCTTCATTACCACCAAGCATTATGGTGATTGTATTTGAAATGTTCTCAAGCTCCTTCACATCGGATAAAACACTAAAATCAAAATCCATCAAGAACTCATCGTAGCTCTTTTTTGTGTAAGGCTTATGCAAAATATAGATAATTCTAAAAAGAATATCAATGACTAATGCTGCATCTGATTCATTCTTATTAAGGTTCTCTAGCTTTTTAATGTCGCTAAATAACTCAGTACCAAATACACTACGATAAGAGATAATAGTAAAAAGTGAAGACCTTAGTTTAAGATCCTCACCTCTTAGATTAATTGTTTTTTCCATACTAAACACCTATAACAGGTAGTGTTGGAACTTGTGCAAAGAACTGTTGATAATTTGTGTCACCAAATTTTGCAATCGTTCTAATCACTGAAACATTCCCAACTTCAATCGGTCTTGCTGTAATCGTAATGCTTACCGCATTCGGTTCAATTGATTCAGCTTTTGTTTTTGTTGCATCACTTACAGGACTAGCTGTACACAAGAAATACCAAATACGTCTTGATTTCACATCGCCTTGAATCTCATATCCCAGTGCGAATGTTTTAGTTCTATGGTTGACTATCTCTACTAAGTTACCGTTAGAATCTCTTGCAAACCCTAAGATATCTACTTTGAAATCATCATCAAGTTCAGTTAACTTTAAGGTGATATTAGATCCACTACTTGATGCTAGCGTTGCAACAATTTTATCATCTGCATAAACATCCGTTTTACCTGCGATGACTTCTGCACTGAGCTCTTGTGCTCCGTGTAACTTTTTAGGTGTACCAAATTCCCATGTATCATCTTCCGTTGCTGTTACAATTGCATAATGAACGTTCTTAAGTCCAAATGTTACTTTATTGCTCATTTTTAATTTCCTCCATCTTTATTTCATAAACTCGATAAATGCCGGTATCAATCACTGAATATTCGCTAATCATTCTAAAATCAATACCCGCATTTTGTAATACTTCTTCTAAACTAGATTCAATCGTTGTATCTTTTGTTTTGGTCACAAGCGTTATTTGAATCGTGACTTGTTTTACCAAGTATGAATCATCTGCATAGATCTTTGGATTCTTACTTAGTTCTTGGTAAACGATAAAAGGTGGTTCAGCGTTATCAGTTACATAAAGCGCATAATGCACATGACCTGGTAACACTTGATTTAGGAGTCCATAAACGTATGTTAATCTTTCTTTAGTTCCCACTTATAATCCTCCTAATATCCTCAATCATTTTAGGTGTAAAATAATCAAATGCTGGTCTCATGAATGGTCTTGCTGCGACATACTTTCCACTCTTATGTTGGAATCCAAATTCAATCAAATGAACGAGTCTACCTTTTTCTTTGGCATGGATAACGATTGTTTTAGTGTGACCTTCGCCGATATCAGTCTTTATGAATTCATCAGCCATCGCACCTTTTCTACCACTTCTAGGTGTGTTTGCAATAACATACTCTAATATCAAAGTTGCAGTTTCATCAAGTTTCTGTTCAAGTTCTTTTTTAACTGACTCAGCATATTCTGATATTTCATGATTAATTTCATCGACAAAGTCATTCAACGTAGCCATAAATATCACTTACCTTTATTTTTGTTTCCATCAAGTAGAGTTCTAAAAATTGTCCTTGTAGATAGGTTCGCTCAATCTGATAAATCAAATCATCAATGATCGCGTACTTACTTCCATCATATAAGAAGCTTTGAATCTTTAGTGCCATGTCTACTTTATATTCATTTTTCTTGCTTTCATAGTATTCTTTAGAAGTTACTGACTTAGATATACCAATGACTTCTTTTTTGGATATGAAACCATAACCTTGATTGCCGATCTCATCTTTACTTAATTTGATCTTCAGTAAAGTCAGTCGAATATTTGGACTACTCGGAAACATGATACTCACCACTTGATAATGCTAATTGATTTAACAGCATGTCAAAACTCTTCGGTAGATCTTTAACTGAACCATCTGCTTTAAACCCAAAGAAGGTCTTGCAGTAAATAACCACTAGCGAATGGGCTAATGGATGGTTCTCTACAACAACTGACGTAATCCCGGTAGATACGAGTAAGTTTTTACATGCACTGATGTGATTATTTAATTCATCATCAGCATAGGTCTCGCTGATTGGAATCAGCAATGATTTTTTTACTGTTTCAAGTAGTCCCATATTCTAACCTCTATTCTATTGATGCTTAGGCTTTCTTTTTAACTCTTAAGAAACCTTTATACCCTACAACGTTACCGCCTGTGAATACGGAAGCCTTGTAGCAAATGATGCCATCTTTGAATTTGTAATCATTAGACTTACTGATCTCAACTGGTGAGAAAACAGGTACTTCATAGTTGAGTAAGGATCCATATGCAAGACCATATTCTCCAGCTGAAGTATTTGTATCCGAAATAGCTTTACAATGAGAATTGATGATGTATGGAATACCATCAATCGTGTTGTTAATATAGTCAATCGTGTGTACTTTTCTACCTTCTGCAGTACGTAATCCTGCGAATGCTCTTAGGTCATTCTTGTTAAGGATTAGGTATGCGGCACCTTCGACTTCTTCATCACCACCATAAGCAAAGATGATGTCATCTAATGTAGAATCGGTAATCGATGTGATTTCTAAATCAGTTGTGTCAGATAGAGCGATTGCTTTATCACTAAAAATACCTGTGAATGTATTAGAAGTACCTGGTCCTCTTAGGATTTGTTCACTAATCTTCTTTTTAAGTGAAAGATTAATGTTCTTTAATACTTCAGCTTGATATGGTAAGTTAGGTAGTTTTTCTAACTCTTCTGTGATTTCTGTGTAAGCTGTCACTTTAACTTTAGTAATGGTTAGATAACCATACTCTGGTTCTGTTTCTGAATAAGGTTCACCTTCTCCAGTTAAACCAGCGATGCCACTACCTTTGACAAATGATTTCTTGTAGGTTTCCCCACCGTTTAGATTGACAACCTTTACCTTATCCACTAACGCAGATACTTGTGCGAATGGATGTGGTGCAATGCCATCAGCAATGTGTTCTGGTAATAGAATCTCTTCACTTGAAACTTGAATGACTCTGCTTTCTCTTAAATTCTTACCACGAGTTTCTAATTGATCTTTATCCACTTGATTAGATCTTTCAATAACGACTGGATTGATTTTTGTCTTGTTTTGAATCGCAAGTTTTCTTTCAATCGTGTCTTTTTCTTTATTCAGTTCATCAACTTCAGCTTCTAGTTGTTCTAACACTTCAAGTGTTACTTCAGCACCAATCAAACCTTTGATTTCAGTGATGCGTGCTTTAATTTCATTACTTCGTTTTTCTAAATTCATGCTTCTATTCTCCTATTTTTATTTTCAAATTTAGTTTTTTTCTTATAAGTTCAGTCTTCTTATTTTTCTCTGCTAAATCCATAGTCTTTAGCTCTAAGTCCATAGCTTCTAAAGAACGAGCATAAATCGAAGTCTTATCATAAGCAGGTGTGTCAACGATTGAAACATCATACAAACGTTCAATCTTTCTAATATTTCTTTTTGGAATGTTACCACTACGATCCCATTCCTGTTCACTAACTACAAATGCAAAGCTCATCTTATCCAATAAGCCAGATTTGACCATCTTAAAAATATCTTGATTACTTTGTGTGTCGAGTAATTCCGCTCTTACCTTTAATCCAACATCATCACTTGTTAAAGTAAGTGAGCCATTTTTAGTTCGTGCAATGATTAAGAATGAATCCATGTGGTTATACTTCATTGGTACATCTTTAATTGCAGCATCAGTGATTGCACTTCTGCTAATGCTTTCAATGAATCCATATGATTCGTCACCAATCAAAGTCGGTTCATCATAAACGATCGCATAACCTTCTAAGATCATCTTGTCATCAGTTTCTTCTAACTTGACTTCCGCTATTCTGGTTTCTTTCTTCATCGCTTTTCAACCTCCTTAGGTTTAGCTTGTTGCTTTCCATACTCGTATTCAAGTTCATTGTCCTTGTATGAAAACTCATTAATCTTGTGTGTCTTACAAAATATTTCTATCGTATTAATCTTTTCTTTCTGTTCTTCTAAGACTGTATTTAATACATCTTTTGAAACCTTACCATTAATTGTTACCTTCATTAAAATCATCCTTCCCTACTTGATATTCGTTTGCTTTAGTAGCATCGACATAATTGAGTGACTGTAATCTTCTATCACCATTTTCTACTGGTTCAAGTCCTAACAACCCTCTTGATTCATTAAGTGACATGATGCCTAACCCCATCAGTTTTTCAATCGCTGTAACCTTTGTGTTCCATGATGCGTATTGAAGTCTTTCACTATAAAAGATAATCTCCTCACCTCGCATGATTTCATTTTGAGTAAGCAAGCCTAAAGAAAAAGCCTCAGACATTTGAATGGCTAAAGGCTCGATGGTTTGTTCATAAAATGAGTTGAATTCATCTTCTGTATATTTGGAATGAAAGATTGGAACTGATACACCAAAGTAATCTAGGATTTTTGATTGTAGGAACTCTAAGGTATCCTTATCGATTAACTTTGGGTCTGTTGTTAAAGGCACATAATCACCTTTCAAATCTACCGGAATAATAGAACTACCCTTATTCCTAATGGACTCTTTAAGTATTTCATTAAATGAATCAAGTTGTTTCTTTTTATCTGTTTCACTTAGCATAGCACTCATTTTGAGTAGTCCTTTAATCTGCATGGAGTTCTTAAGTGCGTTATCAATACCTTGAAGTACATTCTCATTAATTTGGATTGTTTTCAAGAGTGCTTCTTGGTCACCTTTTGAACTTGAACCACCGAAGATCTGATTCGTGTGATAGAATCTTTTGATGTGAATAATGTTCTCGTATGGAATCGTAAAGGATTCTTGACTATCAAAACTAAACTTCAAGTAATAACTACCACAAGAATCAATAATTGGTTCAACGATGGATGGTTTTAGTGGATAAAGAGCTTTGATTTCACCAGTTGAACTATCAAACATTGGATAGATAAATGCATTGTCGTTCATTAACAATGTCGTAATCACCATATAGATAAACTGATAAGGTGTCATGACCTCATTTGGTTGGTGCTTTAAAATAAAAGACAGTTTGCCAGATTTCTCTGTAACTGTCTTATCGTTTGATTTCTTTATGTATCGTGGTTTTAATTTTGCACACTGACTTGCTATCCTATCAATCGCAATCTTCACAACATCAGATTTTGAGATGTTAGTACCAAAATTAGTAAGTGGTAGATTGATTTCATTTACAAACTTAAATGACTCTGCTGAGCCTTGTTTTTTCTTTCTATTAAAAATACCCAACTATATCACCTCTTTTTAACTATTACTCCTGAATAATTCAATGAAACTGGTCATGATTTTAAGCAATTCAGTGTTCCTAGATTTCACTTCATTCATCGCTGATTCACTAAGGCTATGTACAATTTCATTTCTTAATACTCTAGCAGTCTTAATATTATCATTATTTGCATTCTTAATTGCTGTAGAGTAAAATATCAAGTTTAAATCATCTTCATTAAACTTCTCGTTTGGAATAATTCTTTTCAATGTTCCTACATTGATGTCATTTTTTCTTTCATTAAAGATTTTGAACTTTGACATATCTAATGTATCTAATCTTTTTTCTAAAGATTCTGATGTCAATAATTGTCCTATTTCCTTTTTGAATTGTTTCATTAACTCCGCTTTGTTATTACTATAAAGTTCATTCTTCTGTAACTCTTTTGCATATGTTTCACAAATAAAATACCTCGATAAAAAGTTATCGATAATAGAATCATATTGATTAATGTTTTTTTCATAGACTTTCAACTTGACTACATCATCAAATACTTTGCTCATTAAATCACCCTATAAAATTATAACATATTTTCATATTCTAACTTATATCTATTAAGCACTGCATAAGCAATAATAAGTGCTACAGCTCCATCAATTCTTTTATACTTGCTTCCAAGTTTTGATGGCTGAATATTTCCATTGATATCAATCTTTGCTTGAGTATTAGACAAGTTCCATTTCATGATTGGATTATTATTATAGATTACATTACCATTTTTAAGATCCGCTTCAAGTTGTTTCATAGGTTCTGATAAAGAGTATATTCCTTGTCTGACCTTTTCCATTTCAAACCCTAAGTCTTCCATTTCTTTAGTCCAGTACTGACTATTCCACGGATCATAACCTACCCATAGAGGTCTAATCTCATATGTCCTAATCATCATTAGAAACCACTGTGTAACAAGTGTGAAGTCATTTTGATTACCTTCTGTAACAGTGATTAAACCTCGTTGAACCCAAATGTCATAGGGAACGTTATCCTCTTCCTTTCTGCGCTTTATAACTTCACTTGGCATAAAGAACTGTGGGATAACATACTTCTTTCCATTTTTAATTAGAAGTAAGAGTGCAACCGTAAGGTCTGTTGTTGATGACAAGTCAACACCGCCTATAGCATAACTGTTTCTTAACTCATTGATATCATAGGTTGATTCGTTATTTAGATCATTATAAGTTAACCATGATCCTTGTTCTAATTGCTTAATGTTGAAGTCTTTACAAAGCATCGTAACTCGTGTTGCTAAGTCATGTCTGGATTTATTCATTAAGTCTTCAAGATATGAATATGTTTTTACAGTACCTAAACTTGGATTACTTTTCTGCCATGTGCTCTTATCTTCATAGATTTCATTAATTGAATCTTGAGTGTATAACCAAGGAAGCACACGTTCATCGTTAATCTCCCCTTTGATCATCTTTCTAACATAATCAAGTTTGCTATCTAAGAAACCACCCACTGTATTACCTTCAGTTGTAATGATAAAAATAAGTGGTTCTTCTTTGGTCGATTGACTTTGCTTGATCGCATCATAAACCTTAGAATCAGTCATTTCATGTACTTCATCGATACAACCAACTTCAATGTTGTAACCATCTTTGTTTCGTGATTGTGCGGATAGTTTCTTTATCTTGTTTTTTGACTTTGGTGAATAAATATGAAAAATATTCTTTTTACTTCTTTTTTCATTTGATAATGCTTTTGAACCTTCTCTCATGTTGTTGATTTCATCAAACAATATATTAGCCTGCTCCGATGTGTTTGAAGCACATACAATATCAACACCACCCTTAGATAAGAAAAACTCTGCTAAATCAATACCTGCAATGAATGTAGTCTTACCATTCTTTCTAGCAATAAGTAGAATTACTTCATTAAACCTCCTGAGATTGGTATCAGCAATTTTGAATCCATAAGCAGCTTGTAGAATTGCTTTTTCCCATAGTTCTAAAATGAATGGTTCACCATTAAATGGACTTTTCGTATGCTTACAAAATGTTTCGATAAACTCAATTCGAATATTTCCTGGCTTTTCATCAAACGTATATCTATGATTATCCATATCTTGAATTAGCGTTTCTAGAACTGTTAGTAATTCTTTACCAACAATGATATTTCCTTTTTGAATCTCGTCATAATATTTAATTAAGTAATTCATTCAGACATTCTACCTATAAACTTGTCAAATTCATCATCTTCATCGATTATATTTTTACCCATTATTGAGTTGAGTGTTTTTATTACAGTTCCATATGAATTAACTAACTTAGTGTAATACTTTGCAGCTTCAGTTTGACGCTGTGCACCTTTACTTGAAACTTGAACAGCTCCATGTATTCTGATTTGATTTTGAAGTATTCCAAGTTCAACCTTCATAAAAGCTGCTTGTTGTATCAAACTATCAACTAGTTCTGTTTTGGTTTCATCGACAGATGAAAAAAGCGACTTAAGTCGCAAATATTCAATGTTTATTTTTGTTTTTTCCATAATTATCCTGCTATGTATTTCTTCAAATTATCTAAAATCTATTTTAATGCATAGTTTTTTTGCTATATCATTTATTCTTTCCCTATTTTGAGGTGAAACAAATGAACCTACAATAATTTTTGATGGTTTAACTCTCAATAAAGGCATTGCTTTAACCGTCATATTTTTAAAAAGTGATGGCACCACAACTCGCCATTCGTTTTCATATGATAGTTCTAGTTTTTTTGTCGTTACTATATTTTTTATGAGTTTTTCTTGATGAAAAAAATGTTTATCATTATAATCTACCACTGTATATTCATTAGATACTCTTTCTTTATGCATGATTTCCAACTCAGATAATAATTCTTTGGTAATATCAAAGGGTTCATTCGTGTATTTAACTTTATAAAAACCAGTATCATACTTTCGCAATAACTCTTTAACAGCTTCATGATTCTTTATATTATTTGAAAATTCCAATTCATTATATATTTTATCAAGTATTTTATTAGTTAAAAAGATAATATCATTCGTGTCATATTCGATGACAAATCCACTATGATTGTCAGAATATTGATTCCACATAGTATCTACACTGTGATCATCGCAAAGGGAAATTATGTATCTTGATGATCTGAAATAATCATTGAAGCGTTTAAGTAAATTTTCGCAGACTGTATTAATGAATTCAGATTTCATTTTACCTTTCAAAAATTCAGTTATTAAATCTAGATTTGCCACTACACCACAATCATGTTCGTCTGCCATTGCTGATGCAGTAGCACCCCATAATTCAAGGTTTTCTAGAGCATTAATGTCATTTTCTACAAATTTGCGATACTTATAAACTTTTTTAGGTAATAATACATCCATTTCTTAATATCCTCGAATTTTTTTATCATCTATCCAAGTAACAGATACATTGCTTAAAACCAGAATTATTAATGTACTCTTTATTCTTTTTATACATTTCTTTTAGAAAATCTCTGAAATCATCTTTAGAAACTTTTTTTATAATCAGAAGCAAAAGAGAATTATGAAAAAGAACATCTTTTTTATCTTTTGTAGGTTTAAGTACTGAATCATTGTAGTCTTGTTCATATTGAGTTATCTTCTCTTGGCTCAGATTCCCAGCTTTTTTCTTTAATTCAATATATCTTTTTTCCATCGCATCATAATTAGCAATATATTTAGCGCCAAAATTAAATCCATTTGTTACATTATTTTTTATATAATAGGTTGGAAAATAATGAGTTTTACTCAATCTTTTCTCTGCCCAAACTCCTGCTATATCTTCAAATTTAATAGTACTATTATTATATAAAGCATGTTCTATAAAGGTTACGGTATCCAAACCAACTAATCCTCTAGTAGGCAAAGTCTCGTCATATTTGGGGTGTATACCTAGAACCATTTTGTTAGAATCAATCTTGTTAATATCCAGTGCGTTCACAACAAATACTTTTTCACCGTTTTTTTCATGATTTGCTATGATATCGTACACAATGTCTTTATATCTTTTGATCTCTCTAGCACTTATCGCTTCTTTAACAGAACTTATATAATCGAATATTTTTGAATAATTATCTGTTTTGATTTTTTTCATTGTAATCTGCTTGTTGCCAACTTGAAATGTAGCTTCGCCAAAAAGTAGATTTTCTTCCCCAGCCAAAATATTCATAAAAATTAGGTTGTTTGCTACCTTTTTCAATCATCTAAATTAAAGTGTTTAATAAATCCTTCTAAAATTTTTAAAATGTTAGAGTCATTTAATCCATATCCTAGAAAAATGATTGGCCTTTCGATAAGCGAATTATAAAGTTTTGATACAAAAAGATTCATATCTTCGAGATAATTTATATAGTCTTTTTCGTTAATAACCATTGATTTAGGATTGCGGATAGAACCATGAATTTTATACATTTCAGATATTCCAAATGAATTAGTAAAGTACAAAGACTCTTGTGAATCAAAAACAGTCATATCATCGTCATCCAATACGTATTTTTCAAAGAACATATCGAAGTTCGTAGTAAATATATTATTGATTTTTTTAATTGATTTCTTCAATGACTTTATTTCTTTTTGAGTTTTTTCATCTTCTTTGATTTCTAGTTTGGTAAGTCTTTCAGCAATCAATAGTTTTAGAAATGAAACATTATTTGGTATCTCAGTTTTTAGTTTATCTGACAAAGCTTCATCAATGTTAAAAGTACCGTCTATGACTTTATCTCTTATCTTATTTTCTAATAATGAGGCTAACTTAGGCATTTGCATATTGTCTTCATTTATAAGTTGTTTCATTCCATAATATTGTGTTTTACTTATTCCAATATAATCTGAAACAGATATTAATAATTCATCCCATGAAGGCATATTTTTGAGATACCTTTTTGACATACCAGCACCTACAAAAAAGGCTGGTAATCTGTTACTATTAAATATTTTTCTCAATTCGTCCATTGTATAACCTCTTTTTTCAAATTTAATTTCCGATTTTCAAAATTTTGGGCTGATGTTTTTTAATTGCCCACCCATGCGGTACCCTTACACTTCATAATGCAAGGTAATGGGGGGGACTATAAAATTGAACTATATCTATCTAAACACGATTCAAAATCATCATTATTTAATAGTGAATTTTCAGGATTAACCAACATTATTTTTTTCTTAATTTCATATGAATTATACAGGTTTTGATCAAATCCAACTAACGATGTAATTATTTGCCCATTTTCCGGTAAGTTATCAAATATCAAATTAAATATTTTTCTTTCATTATCCTCATCAAAATCAGCATTATTAGGATTGTCAAATACTAAAGGGTAAATTAAACTATCCGGATTAAATTCGTATTTGGTCTTCAACAATGAACATAACCAAGCAACCTGAGTAATATTAACTCTCGTTCCATCAACTTTGATCTTTGTTTCAACACTATCTATTGAAGATAAATCAAACCCACCAAGCGAATATTTTTGATAAATATCATAGAAATTAGTCAAATATTTTTTGTTAACTTCCTTTTTTCTCTCATCAAGCGATCTGAGTAGCTTTGTAATCTTTTTTCTGTCTTCAATAAATGTATTTTTGGATACTTCATTGTTTGATATTTCTTCAAATATATTTGCCTTAATCTTTTTCATTCCATAAGATTTTATTGTATCTTCCAAACCCTTATTACCCTCAAAAACTCTTGCTTCAATTCTTTTCAGTTCCGCAAGATTGTCTTCATACTTACTGTTAGTTAAAATGATTTCTCTACTAAGTTTACCTAATTCTCTTTCAGCATCAAGTAATTGAAATTTTGCACCATCAACATCAACTGCTTTATGAATATATGCATGACTATCATCTCTTAGCTCTGAATTGCAGATAGGACATGTGTGTTCCTTAATTGATTTATCTAATACCTTCTCATCAGAACTGATCATTTTTCGTAATTCATTAATAGCAAACTCAATCTCTATCTTAGAATCATTTGTCTTAAGTAATTTTTCTTTTAACTTGTTTGCTTCACCAATGAGTTTAGTATATTCATCTTGGTGTTTTTGCAGTTCTTTTTTTAAAACTTCAATCTCAGAGTAATTTGAATTCAAATCTTTATTCTTATCTATTTGTGCTAGCATTTCATTGAACATTAGGTTCTTCTTATTTATTTCACCGATTTTTCTATTTAATTCATCTGATTCAATTTTCAACTCATTAAATTGCTTGTTGTTAACACCCAAATGTGAGTATAATAAATCAGAATAAAAGGCAGAAAATGCATTCAAACCATTAAATGTGCTAAATTCCGACACACGGATTTCTTTTTGATCAATATAATTTAATAGATAATTAAATGCAGGATGTGCAATAGAATATTCGTTATTCTTATTTTTAAGATAAATTTCTTGGTTAAACAGTTTGTTAAGTTCGATTGCTAGGTCTGTTCTATTTATAACCTTAAATAATAAACTATTGTTTTCATCATACAATTTGAATAGATTATCAAATCTTAACATTCTAAATCTGCTATTATTGATTGAAAAATCTAGTATGTATGTGTACTTGCCTTCTCTTTCCCATAAGCTTGTTGTAAACTTACCATCTGCTCCTAATGTATGATAAATACTTCTTAGTAGACTAGATTTACCCACATAATTACCGTTTATATTTTTGTTAGATGTGACAACATTAATTCCTGCAGTAAATTCAGCATATTTTGCTGTTTTACTATTAGGACTAATTATAGCAATGCTATTTACAATCATGTTTTTCATCTATTTCACCTACACGCTTTCCATTTTTGTTAATGTCAATAGTATTATGCACTTTCTTTCTGACTTATCCTTGATAATATCCCATTCAATACAATTATAGACATATTCGACTATCTCAGATAATTTCAAATCCTGAATAGTACTTTCATTATCATTGATACAATTACTAATATCTACAATTAGTGCTTCTATTGTTTTTGATGTAATCCCATATTTAAAAACTCTAGACAATGCGGTTTTTAAAAGCAATACTTCTCCATAATTATAATCACCATTTAGTGCCTCTATTTTAGATAAAGTCTTTTCTCTATATCTGTCAGCGCCTAGTAAATTATTCAATATGTTATCAATTTCACTTCTTTTTATTCCTTTTTTATCGATCGTATCATTTAAATCAATAGTGTTCAACTCATAACTTGCTTTTCTGTCTACCAATCCCTTTATGTAATTATATATCAGTTTTGGTTCACTTAATTTAATACCTTTTGCATTTTCTAAAAACTCAACAGTCTTACCTATTAATAATGTATCGGGATTATTAATGCAAAAATCTGACCTTATGAAGAATGAGTCCTTTAGATCTGTGACTAGAATAGATTTTGCTTTAAGATGATCTTCAATTTTTTTCTTTTCATCATCTTCTAAACTTTCAAAAGGTATTATCTCAGAATTTTGAAGTATGGTATTTTTAATTGATAGTTTTGTATTAGAAACTACATTAATACTCTTGATTTGATTGTTTACCTTCAATGAAAAAAGCAAGGATAAATAAGAATGACCACTCTTCTTTCTAATTAGATCCGAAATACTAAAAGGACTGCTAGTATCTTTTGTTTTTACTTGATAAAAATGCAATGTATCATTGAATCCAACTTCAATATCACAAACATAGTCAAATATAACAAAAAAATCATCTGGGTTCTCCAAATAAAGATCATATATTTTACTAATTCCCCATAACATCTCTTGTCTAAATCTATTTTTAGTTCTAGAACCCGATAAATCTTTCGGTAAGATTGAATATGTAGTATCTAATGACAAAGAAACAACCCCTTTTTTGAAACGACTTTTTTATAATTTTACCACATTATAAGATTGTTTACCATTCAACCAGTAAAATTTCCAAACACATCAAACAGTACTTCTTGTTTCTTGAATCGTCCATGCTCTTTATTGTGACAGTCCCTACATAACAACTCTAAGTTATCTTGATTCAAACTAATATTGGTATCATTGACATTATCTACAGTCAGCCTAATCTTATGGTGAACCTCTTCACCAATCGCGCCACACCGCTCACACTTGCCCTGTGTGGCGTTTGTTTTGATATTACGAGCAACGAGCCAAGCCTTCGACTTATAGAACCTGTGCAGTTCTTTTGGTTTGCTCATAAGATTCACTTAATTGTTTAGCTTTTGCATCTACTTTTTCCCATGCAACATCAAGATCAACACGACCTATATGTCCATAAGATGCTAACGGTTTAAACTTCACTTTGTCCAGGTTTAGTTCTTTGATAATACTTGACGGTGTAAAGTTGAAGTTCTCTTTAATTAACTTTAATAAAACATCATCAGAAGTAACACCTGTTCCAAAGGTATCAACGGATACACTTACAGGGTTTGCTACACCGATGGAATAGGACACACTAACTTCGCACCTGTTCGCTAAATTTGCCGCTACAAGGGCTTTTGCTACGAATCTGGCATAGTAAGCCGCACTGCGGTCTACCTTGCTCACATCCTTGCCAGAGAATGCGCCACCGCCATGTTTAGCATAACCACCATAGGTATCAACAATAATCTTTCTACCAGTTAATCCAGAATCTCCATATGGTCCACCAACGACAAAAGCACCTGTTGGATTGATTAAGACTTGAATGTGTGAAAGGTCTTCACCTATCAGTAGTTTCAATACTTCATTTAAAATTATCTCTTTAGCATAATCTAATTGAATGCCATGCTTTGTTTGCGCAGACACTACGATTGTTTCATAAGCAATCGGTTCATCATTCTCGTAGACTACAGAAACTTGACACTTACCATCTGGACCAAACACGTGGCCATACTTTGCCTTTCTAAGCTCGTCAATGCTTCTTGCAATGTCATGTGCCACCACAATCGGTAAAGGCATAAATTCTGGCGTTTCTTTGCAAGCGTAGCCAAACATTAAGCCTTGATCACCTGCACCTTGTTCATGATCGTTCGTATGATTTACACCAAGTGCAATATCATCGGACTGTTTGGATATCTTTTCAATCACATCGAATGGATCATCATATCCGATTTCTTTTAATGTGGTTAGTGCGACTTCTTTATAATTCACTGAAGCTTTGGATGTGACCTCACCAAAGATAAAAACAACATCATCTTTGATAGCTGTTTCTACTGCTACTCTTGCATTTCTGTCTTGCTCTAAATGTGCATCTAAGATTGCATCACTGATTTGGTCACATATTTTATCTGGGTGTCCTTTAAAGACAGATTCACTTGTTATAATTTTCATTTGTTTTCCTCGCTTTAAATAGTTAAAAAGGAAGCTTACTCGCTTCCTTAATTTTCTGTTTTGGTTTTAATAAGTGGTATGAATGCTGCATACCTAGCGTAATGATATCCTTCACTTTCAACCAGGATACCAAAGTCATGTTTATCGGACGTGACTAACAAGCAGTGAAATATGCCTTCCTTATCACAATACATCAATTCTAAATGTTCTTTGATGAAATCATAATCGTTTAATGGTTCTCTGATGAATCCTTCAAATACGTCACCTTCTAGAATTATGGTCTTTTCGACGATAAATTCGTCTTGAGGGATAAGTTCCTCTGGTGTTGGTTTTCTTATAAAATTTACTTTCATGTTGTTTCCTCGTCAATTCTCCATGCTGTATAAACACTTCTATAGGTGCAATCCCAAATGTCTAGAATGACACCATCTTTACAGACACTCAAGTGTCCGGCCATCTTTAATATAAATGTTCCTGTTGGATGTAGCTGTGCAAAGTCTGTACCCTTAATCCTTGGTTCACCCTTAACCGCTTTAAAAATGTATCTTGGACGATTCTCTAAATACTTATAGATAAACTCTGTATCCTTGTAACTGGTGAAACTCCATTCACGTTTTTTCTGATTGAGTTCTCTTCTTGTTTCCATGTAGTCTTTATCAAATGCTGTTGAGATTGCTCTAACCACACAGTCACCAGTTTTGATACCTTTAGGATGTCTATTGTAATAGTTATACATGCGTTTCCCACCCTTCGTTTAACCACTTAACAAGTTCTTTAACTGAGTCCGTTGAAAACACAACTTTTTCATAGTGTGTTAATCGTTCATAGACTGTGTAAGTCTTGTCATGCCATGGTGAGTTTAGTTGAACAACAATCAATGTGACATCGGATTCTAAATCTGCAATTCTAAAATCATCATAAAGACTACCTTGAAGTGGACAATTGTTTTTGAACCAGACATAACTGTTATCTAGATCAACCTTGCCGCCTGGTTTAATTTGCTTGATGATATTGCCCATGCGTTTGGTTTTATTCTTTAAGCTTGAGTCTTTACAAAACCAATCATACCATCCAGCTTTGATTTGAACTTTAACATCACTTGATTCAAAGCTTCCACTATTGAACGCTTGAATCAAATCTTTAAGCAGTTGTTGTTTTTCCATCACCTAATCCTCCTATCTCACTTTTTCTAATAAATGCGGAGTATCTAGCATAACTTGAACCATCTGCTTGTACTAGGATTCCATAGTCTAATGCTTTAGTTGTTACTAAAATTGCGTGCCACACGTTTTTGCTGTCTGTGTACATTAAATCCTTGTGAGCTTTTATGAAATCATAATCGCCAAGCATATCATCTAAGAACTTATTAAACTGTCTTTGTGATATCTCGACAACTTTCTCAACTACAAAATCATCCTGTGGAATAATCTGTTCTTTGAATGCTCTCGTTTCAAATTTGACTTTCATCGCTATTGCCTCTTTCCTAACCTTTTTTGGTTACTACTATATATCACTCTAAAGGCATTAAATAGCAAGTCAATTCGACAAGATTTGCTCACTATAGTGACAATATCTGAAAGTCGTTGATATGACTAAGCGGTATCTCTTTTCCATTTCGAATGAGATAACAATCATCAAGTGATACTTTGTACTTTAAATAGCGTTTTACAATCACATCCACAAATCGTTCATCCAGTTCCATGATTCTTGCTCTTCTTTGAAGCTGATCAGATGCGATCATGGTTGATCCAGAACCACCAAATAAATCTAAGACTATCTCATTTACTCTGGATGAATTAGCGATAGCTTTACCGACGAGTTCTAAAGGTTTCATTGTTGGATGTTCTTCATTTCGTTTTGGTTTGTTATATTCCCAGATGGTATCTTGTGTGCGGTCATCCACAAAGTAATGAGCAGCACCTTCTCTCCAACCATAAAGAATAGGTTCATGTCGCCAGTGATAATCTTGTCTACCTAACACTAGTGCATTCTTTACCCAAATGAGACACTCTGCGAGTTTATACCCAGCATTCTTGAAGGCATTTCTAAAGTTGAGTCCTTCAGTGTCTGCATGACATACATAAATAGCACCACCTGGTTTCGTATGCTCAAACATATTCTCAAAGGCTTTATAAAGAAAAAGATAGAAGGTATTATCTTCCATCTTATCGTTCATTATTTTTCCAGCTGTGCCTTCATAATCAACATTGTATGGTGGATCTGTAAAAACTAGATCAATCCGATCATCTTGGATCAGTTTCTTAACATCAGTTTTTTCTGTAGAATCACCACACATCACTCGGTGATTACCCAAGATATAAATATCGCCTTTTTGAGAATAAGGAACATCTGATAGATCATCTGTTGGATCAAAGTCATCATCGGTAGCACTATCTGGTACATTTGCTTCTAGTTCCTCAAATCCAAAGAGTGACATATCCATTTCAATGTTTGCTAGTTCTTCTTCGAGTTTTGCAAAATCCCAAGTCGCAAGTTCTGCTGTTTTATTATCCGCAAGTCTGAATGCTTTGATTTGTTCTTCTGTTCATCTAGTCCAAGCTTAAGACTTGCTTTGAGTCTTGTATGTCCTGCAATAATGACATGATCTTTAGTGATCACAATCGGAACTTTAAATCCAAACGCCTCTATACTCTTAGCAACAGCCTCAATTGCAGCATCATTGTTTCTTGGATTGTTTTCGTACTCTTGGAGTGCTGATACTTTCTTCATCACGATATTCATTGATCCATACCTCTTCACCTTTTTCTAATCGTTTGGTCATCAGTTCGATTTCTGCTTTTTTCTCGTTATACTCAATACCGAACTTTGTAATGAGTAAATATTTAATCGCTGTGATTTCAGGAAGCGACTGCTTCTTATACTTTGTGATACGTTTTTTAGTACCCGATTTAGTCTCTTCAATCACAGTTTGTGTTTCTTCGTATTCAAATCCAACAGCCCGTTGATACATTGCATCGACAAGCTTCTCTTTTAACTCCTCATCCCCATATTGAAATGCTTTGTTCAATTTAGGATGGGCTTTTCTTAACTTAATGAGTGTTTTTTCTGTGATCCCTAAGTATTCAGCAACTTGTCTTTGAGTTGCTCTTTTAGATATCATTTCAGATATGGCTTTTAATCTACTATTTAGATGTCCAGATTCTTCCCAACGCTCATACAGATCTAGCATTTTCCCTTTCATTCAATCACTCCAACTGTACAACTGTCATTGCATAAAACTGTAATAGTTTACCAGTTGGAATACTACAAGTATCTCTGCAAAAACAAAAAGGAACTCATTTCTGAATTCCCATTATTTCTAGGCTGGTTTTAAAGCCAGTATTCCATGTTATTTATAGCATATCAAAATAGTCAACTTTTATCTATATGCTTAAAGCATAATCGAAACCATACATTATTTTTGGTCTTTTCCAACCAATAACAACCTTTAGTTTCATATTGTATTACATTTCTTTCCGTTTCCATTTTGTTAGTCCACATACACAGATTATCGGCGTAATAAAATAAAATTATTCTTGAATTTCTTTCAATTCTTGTTCAATCATGTATTCTTCTCTAATTTCAGACAATGTTTTATTGCTTTCTTTATGTATTGCAAAGACATATGTCTGAATACTTGACCATCCGTAAAGATTTTTAAGCCATACTTGCATTGATAACTCTTTACCATCTACTTTAACATTCCCATTTTTCAGAAGAATAGCTTCATCTTCTCTATCTTTTGCTCGTATAATATCGCCTGCTTTAACAACACCCCATGTAAGCATTGTGTCAATTTTAGGTAATGCTCTTCTCGTTATTCCTTTTGAAACTCTTTGAGCTGGTTCTGATTTATCAAGCAAGTTCACGTAGAAATCATCATAATTTGCCACAGGTAATAATTTTTCTGTATCCAAATAAATCTCCGAACCTAATTTATACGGAATTAGCTTAAAACAACTCATATCGACTTTGTTTTTATTGAGCCAAGCAACTGCTGACAAAGTCTGTTCGTCAAACTCAGAAGCAACTAATATAATTCGTTGATTTTCATTGAACTTGTCTATGGCATTATTAACTTTCAAAAACTCTTTTATTTTTCTAAGTCCAAGTTCGTATGATGTTAGTTCATTTAGTGTAAATTCTTCTTTATATTTTTCAATATAAGGAGCATAGACAATTTTCACTAATTCTTCTACAGATTTTATAGTTGCATAACTAGCAGCATACCTGATTGCTTGAAATTCAAAAGCTTCTTTTCTGCCTTCGATATCTTTTCTATCACGTTTAATTTCGATTAATACCACAGATCCATTATTATCAATTGCCGTTAAGTCACTTCGACCATTCTTTTCATTTTTAACTTGTCTACCAATAATGAGCAAGGACTCTTCATCATCACAAACCATATCTATATTTGTTCTAAGAACTTCTTCAATATCGCTTTCCAGTAGTCCTAAATCCGAGAAAGTTACCTTTTCAATTTTTGTTGCTTTTTTACTTTTTAGATTGTACATAAAGCCCTCCTAAAAATACCTTGGATATATTGTTTGCTGGTTTGTTTAATGCTTCCTTGCAAGTTTATACTATCTAGATTCATTTTCACAAACAAGTTCAGTTTGTTCCATTATCAATTGGACTGATTTATCATAGTTATTTGGATCCTTTGGATCATCTGGTGGATAGTTATATTTCTTTAGTAAGACTTTGATTTCAAATCTAATCTTTGCTCTTACAGAATCTCTGATATTCCAATCAATTGTAGTACTTGATTTTATCTTTTTAGTTAGCTCTTTAGCAATTTCTTTTAAGATATCTGTTCCCATGACTTCTTTTGCTGTCATGTTTGATGACAATGCTTCATAGAATGCAAACTCATCCTCAGTTAAACCAGACTCTTTTCCTGATTCTGCAGCTTTTGTAATATCTTTTGCTAGTTCTATTAGTTCTTGAATAACAACGGTAGAATCTATTAATCTAGCTTGATATTTAGCAAGAGCATCTTCTAAAAGTTCTGAAAACTGTCTAGATTGAACAATCGTCTTTCTAGCAATCATTTTAAGTTTACCTTTAATGAGACGCTTTAACAGTTCAATGGCAACATTCTTATGATTCATCTTATTAAATTCTTCTAAGAACTCGTCAGAAAGGATTGAGATATCTGGTTTTGATAATCCGATTTCTGCCATGATGTCAATCACTTTATCTGATTTAAGTGATTTAGAAATCAGTTGATTGAGTTCTGAATCTAGTTGATCGACAGATTTCTTTTTACTTGTATCAGTTGATAGTTTAATAATACCTGCCCTTACAGACTTAAAGAACCCAATTTCAACATTGTGTTTTTCTGCTTCTTCTGTAGTTGAACATAGTGAATAGGCTTTAGAAAGCTCTGAAACAAATTTTAAGAAGTCATTTTTTCTTTCTTCTCTTAATCCGATAACAAAATCAATTGTCTCCATAATCACTTGGAGTTTTTCACTATACCGATCACCAAAGTATTTTGAATAATCATGTTGATGCAAAATATCTCTTACAATATCTAACTTTTCTAACATGACTGATACTGCAAGCGCAGTATCTACACCTACTTGTTCTCTATCATTATCTGTATATTGCATTAATGCTTTCTTTAATCGGTCAGCTATACCAATATAGTCAACAACAAGTCCGCCTTGTTTCTCTTTGAATACTCGGTTAACTCTTGCGATGGCTTGCATGAGGTTGTGTCCCTGCATTGGTTTATCGACATACATGGTATGCATACTTGGGACATCAAATCCAGTTAACCACATATCTCTAACAATGACTAATTCAAGCTCATCATTATTATCTTTCATTCTTTCTGATAGTGTTTCTCTTGTTTGCTTAGTGCCTATATGTTTTTGCCATGATTCAGGATCACTTGATGATCCAGTCATAACTACTTTGATTTTCCCTTTTAAGACATCATCTGAATGCCACTCTGGTCTTAGTTTAACAATGGCTTCATAGAGTTCAACTGCTATTCTTCTTGACATCGCAACAATCATAGCTTTACCGACTGGCGTTTCCATGGTTGCTTGTCTTTTTTCGAAGTGTTCAACTATATCTTTAGCAACTGTCTTGATTCTTGACTCTGATCCAACAATTGCTTCAAGTCTTGCCCACTTGCGTTTTAATCCTTCTTTTTGGGTTTCTTCTTGATATTCTGTGATTTCATCATAGTTTTCATCAATCAAATCATATTCTTCTGTAAAGTCGATTTGAGCAATTCTACTTTCATAAAATATCTTAACGGTTGTTTTATCTTCAACTGCTCGTGACATATCGTAAAT
The DNA here is from genome assembly GCF_000018785.1 of Acholeplasma laidlawii PG-8A. NCBI lineage: Bacteria > Bacillati > Mycoplasmatota > Mollicutes > Acholeplasmatales > Acholeplasmataceae > Acholeplasma > Acholeplasma laidlawii. Next base: position 625,576 of record NC_010163.1, on the reverse strand, counting down.
ATCGATATAATCACCAAAAACAGCTCTTGTATTCTTATCTGTGGTTTCAATGGGTGTACCCGTAAAACCAATGTATGATGCATTGGGTAATGAATCTCTTAGGTATTTTGCATAACCATATTTTTCAAAAGCTTCATCTTGAGATTTAACAACTTTAGCACTAAATCCATATTGGCTTCGATGTGCTTCATCAGCTAAGACGATGACATTTTTTCTATTGGTTAATGCCGTTACATTTCCATTATCATCAGGTGAAAACTTTTGGATCGTAGTAAAAATAATGCCACCTGAGTCTCTACCATTTAGTAACTCTTTTAAATGTTCTCTTGATGCTGCTTGATCTGGAATACTTCTTAATAAATCACTCGATTTAGAGAACGTTAGAAATAGTTGATCGTCTAGGTCATTTCTATCTGTGATAATAACAATAGTTGGATTAGATAGCTCTTGTGAGATAACCAGTTTTCCTGCATAAAAAACCATCGAAAGTGATTTACCACTACCTTGGGTATGCCATATGACCCCAATACGTCTATCACCATGTGCAGATGTAGCTTCATAGGTTTTCTCTAACGCAGTATTAACTGCGTGATATTGGTGATACCCAGCAAGAATTTTAATATAACCTGATTCATGTTTTTGGAATAAAACGTATTGCTTAATGATATCTAAGAATCGCTTCTTATCAAACATACCTTTAATCAGTGTTTCTAGTTGAGGGATCGTTGTTGGTGCGATTTCTTTACCATCTGTTGTACGCCAAGTCATAAAGCGATCTTCATCGGATGTAATCGTACCTGCTTTAGCATGTAAGCCATCACTAATGACGTTAAACGAATTATAGACAAATAAACTACTAATTGACTGTTGGTAGTTTTTAACTTGTCTAAAAGCGGATTTAATTGATACGTTTTCATCGGATGCTGTTTTCAGTTCAAATACTACTAAAGGTAGTCCATTGACAAAAACAACAACGTCTGGTCTTTTTTCAACTCTACTTTCAACAACAGTAAATTGATTAACAACTAAATAGTCGTTATTTGTAGGTTCATTGAAATCAAAGATTCTAACTTGAGAGTGTACCAGTCTTCCAGTTTGATCGTGATATGAAACATCAACACCATCAGTGATCATCTTATGAAAAGTTCTATTATTTTCAATAAGAGCTATTTGTTTTGGAATCGTTATTTGTCTTATAGCATCTTCAATAGCTGATTTAGGAAGTGATTTATTCAAGCGAAAAAGCGATTCTTTTAATCGCTCAATCAATATGACATCAGTGTAGGATGCTCTTTCTGGATATGGTCCTTCAGGAGCAATATTAGGACCAAACTCAGTTTGATATCCTAGTTCCTGAAACCATTCTAATGTAGCTTCTTCTACATCAGATTCAAAGAATACTTTAACAGCCATAACATCACTCCTCAATTGGTACTTCGATTTCACCATTCATTAGTTTGGGTAGTAATTCATCACGAATCTTTGACAATTTATTACTTTCGATTTCATTAAACTGTATTTTCTCAAAAATAGGTTCTGATACACTTTCAAATAAGTCAAGTGTTTTGTTATCAGGAATTAGAATTCTGATCCTATTAATATTCTCATTATTTATTGCTTGCATTGTTGTTCCATTGCATAGATTATTTTTTGTATCATCAAAATCTTTAGTAGTTAAAATTGTCCAAATGTAATTTGAATATTTCGGAGCGAATAATCCTGCGAAACCCGTTGAGAAAATACACTTATCGATTAGATAACTACTACTCTTAGATACTCTAATCATTTTTCTTGAATCCTTCATTTTTGCAAACCATAGACTCCCAGCTATGGGCTGCATGTTAGCTCTAGATGGTCGCTTCTTGAAATCTATCTCAGTAACGAATGATCTTATTGAAAGGTTTGTAACATCCGCTGTTGCAATATATTTTTTTGTCCCATTAAATTCATTAATACCTGAACTAATAAGTTTTGAGATTGAGCTTCGTCCAATTGATTCCACTTTCCATCCTTTAGGAATCAATCCTAATTCACTTTCAACCATTTCCCCACCGCTGGATTTGTAGGATTCTCCCTCTTCATTAGGAAAATCAAAATCCACAAACCATCTCTTGTAGAGTGTTTGTGCTAATTCTTCAAGGTTTTTATTGATTTTGTTGTTGAGTTCTATTTTGTCATCAAGAGATGAGAGGATGTTTGCTATTACTTTTTGTTCACTAAGTGGAGGAAGAATAATGTTAATCTTTCTAAACTCTGCCTGCTTAATACCAGTTACTGTTGACCCACTTTCTCTAGCCTTAAGTTCTGCTTGTCCTATAGGTGATTGCAAATAATATAACAAATAATCATTGTCTAGAATCTTGGGATTTGGTCTTAATGTCAACAATCTTTGTGCAACTGCTACTCCATCTCTATCTAGTTTTGCAACCTGTCCCATTGGTGCTTCAGTTGTTATTAGAATATCCCCTTTGACGGGAATTCCTCTAACCATAAACTTTTTATATTCATCTTCTGAAATAGTGTATGCCTCACTGTAATCTATGTTACTGTTTTTAACTGATTTTGCACTTAACGTTAATATCCCTTTTTCTGATTTTGCTGGTGTTTTACCTCTATAATCAATCAATTTGTCGAGACAATCCACCAAATTGACTTTACTCCATTGATCAAAGCTCATACCCGATACCTCTTAAGTTCTCTTTGATCTTTTCCTCAAGAGATTTAGATTCTTCAAATAACTCAGATAATTCTAAAGTCAGTTTTTCCATCTTTTCTTCAAATGGAATACCATCATCTTCAACTTCTTCTATACCAACATATCTACCTGGTGTTAAAACATAATCATGTGATCTAATTTCTTCAAGTGTTGCAGATTTACAGAACCCATCAATATCTTGATAATCCTTATCATCTCTCCATGCATGGTAGGTTGAATAGATCTTCTCACTTTCTTCATCAGTAAGTTCTCTATGCTTTCTGGTTTCCATATACCCCATCTTACGAGCATCAATGAATAAGACTTTATCTTTTCTACCATTTTTATTTTTTGAAACAAACCATAATGATACTGGAATTGATACATCATAGAAAAGTTGTGATGGCATTGCTACGATACAATCAACTAATCCTTCTTCAAGTATCTTTTTTCTAATTTCATATTCTTCACTTCTTGAAGTAGATAATGATCCATTTGCTAAAACAAAACCCGCAATACCTCTTGGGCTTAGTTTTGAAATCATATGTGATATCCAAGCGTAGTTAGCATTAGTCGCCGGAGGTGTTCCCCATTGCCATCTACTATCTCCGATTAAGTGCTGTTGTCCCCAATCTTTAATGTTAAATGGTGGGTTTGCAAGGATATAATCAGCTCTTAATGTTTTGTGTTGATCGTTAGTAAAAGTATCCCCATCTCTTTCACCAAGGTTTGCATCAATTCCTCGAATAGCTAGATTCATCTTTGCTAAACGCCATGTGGTTGCAACATATTCTTGGCCATAGATAGAAATATTCCCAATTTTACCAGCATGTTCTTCAACGAATTTAGCGGATTGTACAAACATACCTCCAGAACCACAACAAGGGTCATAAACTCTACCGTTATATGGTTCAATCATGTTTACAAGTAATTTTACAATTGCTGGTGGTGTATAGAATTCACCTTCAGTTGTTCCAAACTTTTTAAGAAAATACTCATAGACTCTTCCAAGTACATCTTTTGCTCTTGCTTCTTTAGACCCTACATTAAATGAGAATAGATCAATAAGTTCACCTAGTCGAGTCTTATCTAGTTCTGGTCTTGCATAGTTTTTAGGTAATACACCTTTTAGTGATGCATTTTCTTTTTCTATTTGAACCATTGCATTATCAATAATCTGTCCGATGGTTGATTGTTTCGCTTGAGATTTGATATATTCCCATCTAGCATCTTTAGGTACGAAAAACACATTTTCTGATTCATATGCATCTCTATCTTCTTCCATACCTGGATAATTTGCTTTTATTTCTTCATAACGTTCTGTAAATGAATCTGAAATGTATTTAAGGAACACAAGACCTAATATCACGTGCTTATATTCTGATGATTCGATATTACCTCTAAGCTTATCAGCCATTTGCCATAGCTTATCTTCGAATCCTAATTGTAAATCAGCCATATTTTCTCCCCATTCATTAAATGTTCTATTTTAAATATTATACACTATTTATATGCAAAAAACGACATCTTATTGCAATTAAAGGCTATCTTGTGTCAGTTTTGAGAAAACCCTTTATTATTATAAACCAACCACAATCTAATGACTTCTTCCTTTTTTTGATTATATGAACTCCTTTTTAGCCCTAATTCTTTAAGAATTACTAACACATTACTTCTATCTATTTGTGAATCAAGAATAATCTTTTGCTCCTCTTTAAGTAAGTGCTTAAAATCTTGATATTTCATGATTACTTCATTAGTTTTGTTTATTTCATCTTCAACCTGATTAATCTTATCTATCCAATAAAGAAGATTCTCATCACCCTTCTTATCTGAAGTACCTGATCCAATTTGATCGTATGAGATACCATGATATCCTATGAGTTTAACTTTGTAATAATCAAGTTTTTCATGTAACTCAGGGAGTTTACTTTTAGATCGCCTTACTTGATCTATCCATTTATAAAACGAGTCGTTTAAACCAGTCTTCGATTGATTCATGGCTATTCTCCCTTCTTCGCTGGAACATCTCGAGATTATTCATTAAAGACTTACGCATAAAGCTAAACTTATCATCAATGGCAATTTCAGCTCGTTTTGAATAACTAACAATATAGTCTGTTGCTGCTAAGACATCATCAAATCCATAAATTGACACTGCTTCATCAAAGAGCTTATTGTATTTACCGACTTCTAAAGTTCCACCCTCTATGTATTGGCTTCTTATAATTGCTTTTGTGATGTAATGATAATTAGGAAGTGAATATACCCCTTTATCCTTTTTATCCTCTTTATCTCTTTCTTTTTTCTTTTCTTTTTCTTTTTGTGTACTTTTGTATTCAATAACCTTAGTTGAAGTGTCATTATTGCTATCAATAACCTCATTTGAAGTATGATTATCGTTATCAATAACTGCGGTTGAACTACTGTTATTGTCAACATTAACTTGTGGCGTTTTTTTATAGAAATTATTTAATTCAAGCATTGTATTTTGATCTAATAACCAATACTTTTGATGTTCAATCCCACGTCTTCGCCTTGTAGAAAGCGTAAACTGCCGCTGTATCGCTTTTGAAGTGAACACACCGACACTAAGTAGTTCTTTATCAAACAGCCCGTTAAAACCTGCCCTTAGGATTATTTTCTCAATATCATTTACACTAGGAGCCCAGGCATTACCAATACTCTTAATAAGGGTTTTTGCTGCTTGCTCAGTTGTCATTTCTAAATAATACCCATGTGCATAAATCATGGTTAAAAGGCGGATGTACACCATCTCGCCCATGACTCCATACATTAAATTTAAATCCGTTATCTTCTCGTCTTCAAAAAAATTCACATCAAGCGGGAAGTACTGCAGTCCCATCTTAAAAGGTCGTGCCATAATTTTAGTCCTTTCGCATTACAAAAAGCATGCTATTTCGGGTTTTCTATCTGTAGCATGCTTCTGTATGTCATTATCTTTTGTTTCCTGCATTTTCCATTTTCATAGCCCTGATACACACATTATCGGCGTAATAAATCATTATTTATTTTTGCTTGTTTTATGAAGCTCATCAATAAATTTTACGAGATTTTCTTTTGATACTCTCCACCCTGGTCCAATCTTAAATGCGTGTAGTTTTCCTTTTTTGATATAGGTTGATAACGTTCTTCTTGATACTCTTAATATGTCTGCAACTTCTTCTAATTTGTAATAATCTCGCGTTGGTTCTTGACGCTTAGTTTCGTTTATCATCTTTTGCTCCCTGGTATTCTTTTAGTATGCGTTCAATAAATGTAATACCACTTCGGTATACATAGGTTCTTTGTGATGTGACTGTACTTCCTTCACTCACAACTTTGGCTTCAACAACTCTGAAATACTTCTTATCACAATACTCCTGATGTGGCACATTGGAATCATCTAGGATTCGCTTAGCTCTAAGTATTTTTAAGAGCTCTGTACTTTTTAGTCCATGATACTTAATGACTTCATGAACCATATCCAAATCAGTAGCACTTCCGGTCCCTAAAAGTCTATCAATATATTTAATTTTTGGTGCATTGAGTTTGAGCTGTGTTTCAACAACACTGTGTCTAACTCTTAAATCCTCAAACTCCTCTAAAAAAGATAATGCCACATCTGGATCCTTAAATTCATCGACTTTATATTTTTGGTATTTAATCAGATTTGGCAATACAGTACGGTATAACCAATCACTGATTGCTTCAGCATCAGTTTTGGTAGATTGAAACATACAACTACTTAAATAGTCAGCGATTATGAAATACTTATTCTTAGATGCTCCGTTTGAGTCTTTTACCTCAAGTGTTTTAACTGCATTTGATGGAATTCTAGAGCGAAAATCGTTGATATTTTTAATACCATAAATATGGGTTAAATCTTTCAAGTTAAAACAGGGTTGATCATCAATAATCGCTGTTCGAACTTTCCCATACCGGTTGTTGTGAAACTCTTTGATCATAATTTATCCTTTCATTTCTTTTTCAGTTTTTCTTGTCTTCATCTTCTTCTTGATTGAGCAGCTTTTGTGCAATAACATGTTCATAAACATGCTGACTTTTGATTTCCGCATGCATATAAATCTCTGTTGTTGCAGGATCTGAATGACGCATAATCTTTTGAGTGTCATCCTTGTTTGCTCCATATTGTCTTGCCAATGTTGCAGTTGTATGTCTTAAACTATGTGCTGTGTGTTTATCATCATCAAATCCGATATCTCTAAGTAGATCCTTGATAATACGTCTAATGTTTCTGGTTTTCATTCTTTGGCCTAAATACTTAGGTTTATGGTCAATAAATAATGGTTCATACTGGTCGCTTCTTTTCATGATGTATGTTTCAATTGCTTTATTCACTAAAGGTGAGAGACGAACGAATGAACTCTTCGATGTTTTGCCTTTTCCATGAACATAGAGTATTTCACCGTCATCAATCACATTTAAATCACTAACATCTGCACGTTCTACTTCAACAGTTCGCATACCAGTTGTTAGCATAAGTAAAACCATAACATAATCTCTGTATTTAATGATATTTTTATCTGAATTGATTTGAGCCAGTTTTAATAACTGTCTGGATTCACTTTCAGACAAATGCGCACGTTTAAACTTCTTTTCAATCTTTGGACTTTTAATCCCCTCCGATGGATTTGCTCCATGACCGTTTGTGTGATACCAACGGTAGAAATTTCGTACCACTACCAGGTGATACTTAATGGTCGTTTCTTCTAGCTTGCGTTTAAAAAGATGATCCCGATAAGCCATAATGTCACTGCGAGTTGGTAAATCAGACAGTGTGTTGGCATATTCGACAAATTGCTGAAGGATCCTTTCATAGGATTGCTTAGTCGTCAAACTTACGTCGGCATCATCTAGATACTTTTTTGTAAGCTGTCTAAACCCTTCTTTTGATGACATCTTTTCACCTTTCTGTATCAAATTTTTGATTCTATGTTTTTTTGAAAAACAAGATAAATGGCGTTTATACTACCATCTAATTTTTTTGTATTTCTTGATGCCGTTCAGCTCTTCATATGAACTTAAATACGAGGCTTCTGCTTTTAGAAATTCTAGTGGTTCCACATGAAGCAATATAATCAATTTAATGACTAATTCAATAGGTAGCCTTTTTCCTCTTTGTCCCCCTTCAATTTGCCTGTAATAAACTGCAGAAACGTCAAGTTCTCTCGATAGATACTCAGCTGAATAACCCATTTTGTTGCGATAAACTTTAAGATAGTCACGGACTAGTGGCACATGTGATTTTTGATTTAAGTGCATAGAATCCTCTTCATACATTTGTTAGTTATTACTCCTTTCTTGCATATTTCACCTGGTGCCTATGATTATAAGTAAAGAAAAACATTCAAAAAATGACTTATCTATTTCTTTGATGAGTTGCAACAAAGAGAGTTATAACTTTCCTATGTTTGCTTATAATTGATACACTCTGTATTAATTATTGTATGCAAATATCTTGACCAAGCCACATTTGTTGCTCTATAATGTAAATAGAAAGATTAAAGAGGTGAATAATGAACTATCAACTATTATCAGATGATGATTTTAATAATCTTTTCATCAGTGAAAATTTAAAAAGACTCAGACTTGCTAATAATTTATCTACAGTTCAAGTTGCACAAATAATCGGTAAATCGAGACAAGGTTATGTTAACTACGAATCTGGCGCTAGAGAAATTAGCATTCATGATCTCATTACACTGTCAGGTTTTTATAATGTCCGTGTGGATGACATTATCGGAAATCCCTATTCAAATAGAAACGAAAAGGCTCTAACATTTAGAACCTTTGAACATATAGATGACAAGATAGTGCCATCAATGCAATTAACTATATCGACTATAAATGACGATATGATCGCATATAAGAAAAGCGATCTTGAAATCGACTTCTTCTGGAGAACTCAAAAGAATCAAAAGAACCGTGTCATGTTATTTGAGTACTACGATAAAGTCTATGTTTCAAAAGTATATTTTAACAAAGACCATGGGGGCTTCTTTTTCATCAATGAAGAACCTCTTTACTTTACAAAAGCTAACGCAGAAAATCTAATCTTTAAAGGTGTATATGCTTCAACACTTAAGAAAGATTTAGTCATTGAAAACTTCTTCTAACGATTATGCACTAAGCATATAGTTTTGGTTTTTCAAATGTGATAAACTGATGTTGGTAAATCAGACGGTTGTTGTCATATGATCAAATTGACGATAGATCCTTTTAAAGGAATTGCTTAAGCGATTCCTTTTTTCTTTGCATCTATATATATTCAAATGGATATTATTATCAGTTCAGAAATGAAATTCAATATAGCCAAATCAATCATAGTAAAGCTATTTAATCAAAAACTCATCACAATCGATGAGTTTAGTATTATCATCAATAAGCTCGCATCAACCTACGGTATTACAAGCGATATTAGAAAAAGCAATGATTGAGTCACTAATGACTTGCTATTCATTGCTTTTTGAGTGATGTATATACTAACGAAAGGAGCGGTCAAAATATGAAAAACAAAACCGTAAGAATCATACAACCAAAGACACATTACACTTTGGATCAAATCAATAATCCAATTACCAGAAAACGAGTATGTGCCTATGTACGAGTATCAACAGACAACTTAGAACAAAAAACAAGTTATGAAGCTCAACGAGATGAATATACACAACGAATTACAAAGAATCCAGATTGGATATTTGATGGCATTTATGCAGACGAGGGCATCAGTGGGACTAGCACAAAGAACAGAAAACAGTTTAACTTAATGATCGAAAAAGCACGTGCTGGCCAAATCGATATTATACTTACCAAATCAATATCCAGGTTTGCAAGAAACACTGTGGATGCACTAAACTACATTAGAGAGTTAAGACAAATCAATGTAGAGATTATTTTTGAAAAAGAAAACATTAGTTCCCTAGATCCTAAAGTAGAGTTTCTTCTCACCATCATGTCATCAATGGCACAGGAGGAAGCAAGAAACGTATCAGAAAACGTCAAATGGAATGTTCAACGTCGTTTTAGAGAGGGTGTGCCTATTATCAACCACAAACGCTTCCTTGGTTATACGAAGGATAAAAAAGGTGGAAACTTAGTGGTTGTACCTGAGGAAGCACAGATTGTTAAACTCATATTCAATTTGTACATTAGTGGTGTTGGTCCAGCTAAAATTGCAAAGCAACTCATTGAGATGGGTGCAAAAACAGGTGCTGGTAAAACAGAGTGGCGACTTTCAACGATTACAACCATTTTAAAAAATGAAAAATACATGGGTGATATGCTGCAGCAAAAAACAATAAGCATCGATTATTTGAGTCACACAAGAGTTAAGAATAAAAATCATGCACCTACTTATTATACAGAAAACAGTCATGAAGCAATCATCGATAGAGATACTTTTGAACTTGCACAACGCATTAGAAAAGATAGAGCTAAGGTTAGAATTGGCGAGGATAAAAACCTCTCAAAATATAGTAGAACATATCCTTTAACCGCAATGATTATATGTAGCGAATGTGGTCGAACGCTAAAAAGACGTTATTGGAACTACGGTAAGCCATCACAAAGGGTGATGCAACAGTGTGGTAGCTACATTGAAGGTAAAGCAAATTGTAATGCAAAGGCAAGTCATCAAGATCTTATTGAAGCAACCACAATCCATATGCTAAACAAAGTCTTCTTAAAGGATCTAGATATCATGTCAACCATTCAAAGGATAATTAAATCAACCATCAAAGTCGATGATGTCCAAGGTATCATTGAAAAGTTAACATTAGAAAGAGATGAAAACGAAATAGCATTATCCAATCTAATTGATACAAAAGTAAAAACACCAGATATTCCAGAATCAATATTTAATACCAAGTATAGAGAATACTCCGATCGTCTTAAAGTTCTAACTGCTGAGATTAACAAGCTTGAACTTGAACACGTAAAAAATTATGACACCAGAAAACGTATGGATAAAATCAATGAGATTTTAGGTAAAAAGAATTTAGTCATCGATGAACTTGATTCAGAGATTTTAAGTACATTCATCTATAAAATGATATCAGTCAATCCAAATGAGATTGTATACTGTATTGCTGGAACCAAGAATTATTCAGACAATGAGTTCAAAGAACGACGTTTTGAGTTCTTAAAAACTGAACCAATCATTGTGGAAACATATCACGCACCCGATGGCTTAGCTAAGATGTTATATCGAGTTGTAGTGATATAATTTTTTAGCAAAAAGATGTTCTCACACTCAAGAAAATATATGCTTAAAGCATAGTTTGATGTTTCCACATTGATTTCGATATGTTTCCACATTGGGCAAAAAGTAAAAAAGAAGCATTTAACCCAGTTTTAAAGGGGTAAATGCTTCTTGTTCTATTATACGAACGGCTTTGTTAAGCGGTTTTTAGAGAAAGCAATACGATGTTTTCAACGTGCGTTGAAACAAACAAATTGCTTGCAAAATCAACCTTGTGTGTATTGAAGTAACATCAAAATCGACTAAAATATGTTCCCCCTTACATGGTTAGATAGGTATCTAAAATACCAAAGTAACATATTATAGAGGGTTATACTTTGAAATTATCTAGTTGAAACACCATCGTTGATTTTTTCACATAAAAATAATCAATAGGGTTTACATCCCCTCTACTCGACTGTCTTGTCATTATGGACTTTATCACTATTTTTGATAACCTCTAGGCTAACTTTACTATAAATAATTGCACTAGAAGCTTACAGCTTTAAGCACAATAGTACACAAATTGGATATTTAACTTGACAAGGTTTTTCATAAGTTTTATTAATATTGTTTCTAAAAACTATATTAGCTTAATTTAGATTCCATCTCTTTCAACAATGCATCCAAATCAAATCCATTATACTCATATTTCACTATTGAATTTTCAACATCTTCTGGCTCACACCCAGCTAAATAAAAACAAAACTCATAGTAATCGCTGAAGAAATCTAAACCTATATTTTTGTTTTGATTTCGTAAATTCATTTGTAAATGTAGTTTTTTATTTCTTAGTTTATCAACAAATACTTCTATTAAATCGAATTCATATTTTTTGAGTGTTTCTTCTAATGCTCCACTAATATACAATCGTAATAAATCTATTTGCTTATTACTTTCGCCATTCAAACCACTCAAATATTTCGTTACTTTTCTTTTGCCACTAAATACATTTTTTGCTTTCATCTTGGTATATTCTCTCCTCCATCTTCATTGAAATTTAAATTATTTCATTTTTCAATCCATTCATATTCAATATAATCTACTTCAAGTTGAATATAGACATTTTCAGATTTTAATAAATTTATGATGATTGAATTGTACGCAACATAATGATATAAATATGACATATTAAAGCCTTTGTTTTTATTCCATTTTCGAATCATTTTTTTCGAGTTTTTAAGAATATAGGCTTCACCTTTAAGAATTCTTTCCCACTGGTAAACATCAAGTTCAGGATTTAACAAATGAAACTTCATAATGAGTGTATTGGCATTTGGATGATCATATTTAACTGAATCACGATGACTAATATTGTCCTCAAAATACAATACTAGAAATTCGTCATCTACCCCAAATTTAACAATGACAGCATCATGTGGTGCTGGTATTGTTGGTAACTTGCTTTGATTTAATACATATCTTTCTATCATACATTATCTCCTCATTTCATTTTAGGTGATCATTTATACAAAAATGGGTATTGTAACACTGTTTATTTTATCTTCTTTACTTTTTTCTTGGATTGTCTAAGATGAAGAGTTATAACGTAATTTTTACACTATACCCCCAAAACTTATAGAAATTTATTAACCCCAATTTATGGCTATGTTTAAACATTTTGGTCTATATTTTTAAATTTGGTCCTATGTTTCTAAAGAGATTATTCTGCTATATTTTTATTGAAGAGTATCATGCTTTAGTATGTTAATTATAAACTACTATATGATCACTTTCTTCTATACTTGGCAAAAAACGATATTGTTCGATCATATCTTCAAAGTTGCTTTTACTATTTGATATAATAATGTCAATATGAAAATCATTACTTAAAAAAAGAATAATATCTTTTAAATCACTCGTTAAAACTTGAGTAACTAGTTGACCTTCTATTTGATTTGAGATATTACTTAAATTCTTCCAGAGATCATTGCTTGTTCCATCTTCATCACCATTATCGTAATCAAAAGTATGATAATCTTGTGAAGTGACTAGAACTTTGTTATTTTTATGAATTCGATAGAAACACTGAATATGCAGTGAACTTGTTAAATCTTCTTTAGTAAAGTTCAAGCACAACATATTAGCAACAAGTTTTACACATGTGAGTGTTGAATTATTAATATCTTCAATTTTTATCATAACATTATTATTCATCATTTCTTCTCCACTTCTTGAAGCCATAGCTTCTGAAATAAAACTATCTAATACAATATCCTGTTTTTAATCTTGCTTTATAGTCAACAAAGTAGACACTATAAGTAAAAATTATCCTAAAAATGTTACCATTATAATAGTTAGCGGAATCAATATAAAAGAGTACATCAATGCTTTATTGAATTGCTTCATTTTCTGATAAGCTATCTTCGAATTAACATTTACTTGTTTTAATATCATTTCACAAATATCTGCATCAGTTGTTTTTTTAGTTAACTCGAGATATTCTTGATCAGTCATATTAGAAACAGATATGAATGAAACAAGGTTAGTACGATCAATTGAAAGACCTGTTTTTAATCTTGCTGTAAAAACTAAGATCAAATGGTATATAACTAAAACTAGAACTATTAAATACAAAACAGCTATTACTATACAAAAGGTAATTGACACATTATTCCCATTCAAAATAACATCAACAATTTTGCTATAGGAGTTTGAAGTTAATCCTACAAGCAAAGCAATAAATGCTAACAATATAGATGATTTACTATCAGCAGCAGTTATCCATGAGTTAACCAGTTCTAGTGTTCTATATGATGTATCTTTATCAAAAGCTTTATCTATTTTATCTCCCATGTTGCCTCCTTAATAATATAAGTGTTTGATAAATCAGTAGTGAAATTTTCACAAAAATCTTTATGATGTTGATCTAAGTGCTCATAGGTTTTTGAGTCTAGTATAATTTGCTCTTCTTTCGCTTTGCTACAAAATTTGGAAGCGTAGTTTGTTATATCACTAGGATATGCAACCTCACTACCATTATCAGTCATAAGCCTTGTAACATAAACATGTCCTGTTCTAATACCGATACCACAGCCAATTTTCCAATCCTTGTTTAATAGAGAATTCATTGACTCCGCTATGTATGTATGAATGGTCAATGCTGCATCAACTGCTCTTTGTCCGGAATTTCCTGTAGAATCATTCGTGAATCCACATAGGATGCCATCACCAACAATTTGAAGTATTGATCCATTATAATCATTGATAGCCTTCTTGCATAAGCTTGTAAACATTTTATAAATCTTGACCATATTCTTTCTGCCAATGCTATCAGTCAGAACAGTTGAACTTCTAATGTCTACAAACATTAGTGATGCTTCAATATTATACACCTTGCTACCACTAGGAATCTGATTTTTATCCAAAAAACCATCTTGATTAATAACATTAATATTCTGATCCAGGATTTGCTTTAACTGATTTTTTAATTGATCAATTTGACTCTGTTTCATATTATAACCTCACATTCATACAATTGATATTGATAAAACCTAACTCTATTAAATTTGAAAGTCGACAGATTAATACAGTAAGTATAAATACAGAATATCTACCATTAGATTTCATACGAATAAGAACATACTCTCTGATCAGACGCAACAATCATATATCTTTACTAGCTTTTAAAACCAACATACTTTCTGTTATTTGATTTCTAGGGTGGTTAATATAATTTTTCATTTCTTGTAGAGCACGATCAGTACCTTCATAGAAATGGATCCCTCTTGCATATACCAATAATTCATCGTACACATTTATACTCTCATCATTAATTTTTACAATTTCACTCTCATATTGTTCAAATTGTTTAATTGTGCTTTGATTAACAAGTTGGGGAAACCCTAAAATTTTTAGTATTTGATTGACTGAAATGAAAGACTCAATAATACTTTTTACAGTCAAATTCTTTTTTTTGCATGTTTCTGAAAGTATATTGAAGTATTGTTGCAGTTCATGCTTTTCGCTTTCAACAAGATCTAACAAATCAATCTCTAAAGACATGCTTTGTGCTGACATTATGCCATTAAATCTTAATCTTAAATCTAGAAAATATCGTGCTATCTTAGATGAAAGCCAATAAATATAACCCAACTGATCATAACTAGTCATTGATTTTAAATAGTTGGTGTATAAAGATACATCATCTGACTTAAGAACATCTAACGGGATATCTTTAAATGTATCTGATGTAATTTCGTATAATTTCGTATATTTTCTGAGCTGCTCATCTTCTAAAATATTTGACATTTGAACATACAAATAATGAATATTATGTGTAGTTATGATTAATCTTTTGGCTTTCTGAAATCTTTCATCTTTTAACAATCCTTTTAAAGCATGATACGCTTTAACATCTAAAGTAATTACTGGGTCATCTAATACAATTGCTTCAAACTTTTTTTTACTTTTTGTGCATTTGGAAAAAAATACAGCCAAAGCTAGCTTGTGCCTTTGTCCTTCGCTATACTGAGAAATCTTAGTTGCTTTATTTTGACTTTGAAGTGCAATTTTTGGCATGTCACCACGTTTTTCTAAATCAACTTTTATATCTTTAGTAAATCCTAAAATCTTAGAAATTTCGTTTATAGAGTTAGCTGTCTCATTTGCATATATGAGATTTAGTTTTTCTGAATCTTCTATTTGCTTTTTAAGAAAAGATTCGATTTCAACTTGAAAAACATAACTATATGATAACTCATTAAGCTCTTTATTAGTTAAATAGTTTAACAGCTCTAAGTTCCTATTTTGTGCCGCTTTTTGGATAGAATCAATATCGATCGTGTATTCACTAATGGTAATTATTTTATTTTCAACAACGCAAGATAAATAGACATCAACAATACCATTTAATGATGAAAGCGTTGAGATTATTTTAGGTACAATATCTTTGTACAAGGTTCTATTTCTTAAAATTATATCCAAATCATTCTTAACATTTTTTAAATGCTCAACAAGTGAATCTTTTTCTTTCAGAAGTTTGTTATCAAGTTTATTCTTCCACTCTTCAATTTTACTCTTAATATCCTTATTACCACAAAAAATACAGTCAACCAACTCGTCATGTATTGCAACACCTTTTTTTATCCATGCCTTTGTTTCAGAAGGGTTTTTCCCTTTAATAAAGCTTTGCTCTAAAATCTTAATGTCATTAACAATATTGTTATACTTTTCAATTTGATTAGTATCAATAACATTTACTTTATCAAAAATCAAAGATCTCAAATTAGGGTTTTTTTCAATATCTTTATTCAAACTTTGAATAGTGTGGTCTTCTTTATAAATTCTCATAGACTCATCAAACTCTTTTTCACTACTTATAGTTGTAGGTAACAATTTACTCAACTTGAAGTTTTCCTGATTTGCAAAGTAATCTGATTTACTATCAAATGCAAATTCGTATTCTATCTTTTCCAATACATCAGTTATACTTTTGAAGGGTATCAATCCGATTGTTTGAACTTTCTCTTTATACTTCGCAAAAAGAGCTTTATTTTGCCTGTCAAGTTCTTTTTTCATTGCGTTAAGTTTTTCAACCTCTTTAGCTAAATCGACTGCTTCCTCACCTAAAAATAATGAACTGAAATTTTCTTTTGTTTCACCATCGACATCAGCCCCTGTACTTTTTACAATATATACATTTTTATTGACAAAATCTGTATTGAAGACCATATAGCTATCAGTTTGAAAACTACGGCTTAATGTTGTTTTACCACTACCATTACCACCATATATAAATATCATGTTACTATCTAAAGATAATTCAAAGTTCTTTTTTGAATCAGGATTAGTAAAATTAATTATTTCCATAACTTCCCCCTTAAAATAGAAATCCATATTCTTAATTGCTTGTTAAACCTATATCTTGACTACGATATATCAATATTACTAATGTAGAAATTATATAATATTTCTGGATCATCAATTAAAATATTGATTACCAGTCTCATGAACAAATTAAAGTCCCTAAACTCTTTTTCAGGCATTGGATACCAAGCATCGTGTATAAATGGCTTCTGTCCTTGAATATGGCCCTCTCTGTCATTAAGGCTTCTATATGTTTTAAATCGCTCTAATCCAATTGCTTGATGAACAAATTCGTTACGATATTTAATAACATCTTTCATTAACTCTTTAATATCCACGTCTAATTTCTTTCCATTAAAAAACAATAATAGGCGTTCTATCAAAGTATCCTTTTTATTATATTCACCAAGTTTAAAGAATAGTGATTCTAGAATAGAGAATAGCAGCATTAATGCCGAATCAAATTTACCAATCGAGGTAAACTCATAAGCAGTATTAAATATGTTTATAGCATTCACCCATTTTTTTCTAATTATGAAGTCATTTTTATCATGGTCTGCTTCTACAATGAATGAATTATTAATTACTAAGTTCAGCAGTTCCGTGTATTTTTTTTGGTTTTCAACCAATAACTGAGTATTAATATCTAATATTGGAGAAAATTTAAATCTAAAGGAGTATCCTAATTCACCTTCGTTAAGATTTTTGAAATCAGAACCAGCTTCTTTATAGTAAACCGTATATGTATGAGCTTCTGGCAAACGATCTCTATGTCTTACACCCCAGCCACGGTCTGTTGACTCTCTTACTTTGTCTATGTCCAACATTCTCATGATACTGTAAACTGATTCAACAATTTTTGGTGCTTCATGTTCGACTATATAATCAATGTGTTCTATTTTTATAGCCATGATAGGATAGTTAAAGAAATATGGATCTTTTGTGACGACTATGTGATCAGCACCAAATTTACAAAAAATCTTTTTTTCAACGTATTCTGACAAAAGTGATTTATCTCTACGTATTTTTGATTCTTTTTCATTCATAGAAAAAATAGAAATATTTTCATCTAAAATTAACTCATTGGGAAGATATAGTCTATTCAAATGATTTAAAGGAATAATGATTATATTTGGGACTATTAGTTTTCTTAGTTGAAATGAAATCTCTTTTGCCATAAGATCTATATCAAAATCAGTTGAAAGTGACACATACTTTTTGCATAGAAAATCGATTACACAATCTTCAAATCTTCCGTCGTAAGTATAATAACCATATTTCTTTATGTTTAAGGCAATATCTTTCATAATTACATCATACTTAAAAAAACTCGTAAAATTATGCTTATTTATTTTCCCTTCAAATATTAAGTTACTCAATTTTTTCCAATCTTTAAAAGACATATTATCCCCCATAAAAACGTATTAAGAAATCTATTTATCTGCATTTCTATAATTTAATATGAACTTCCATGCAAAATCAGTAGCATCTTTCTCTATAGATTGAGACGCATAATCGTCTAGATTATTTTCATATGGTCTATTATAGTTTTCAAAATCTTTCTTCCATTGATTAACTGTTTCTTCTGTCTCTTTTCCCACAAAAAACTGTGGGAAGTCAATATTTGCTTTTTGATATGCATGCCTTGTCTCATGGAGTGCTGTTAATACTATTTCTTCTGGTAGTGCTTATGCCATCCAATCTTGAACTGGTACCATTTTCTTGTACTTTATGTTCTTTGTAGTTATTGTATCATATTTGTTGATTCATGAGTCTAAATTGTATTGGGCAATAGCCTCCAAGTGTCAATTTAATACGATGGTGATTATACCAATAAATATACTCATCAATGGTCTTAATCAAATCTGATAGTGATTTAACTTTCTGTAAATAGATTGTTTCACACTTAAGTGTCCCGAAGAAGCTTTCAAACACTGACATTTAATAGGCGTTACCTTTAGCACTCATGGATTGCACAAATGATGATTTTTTTAGGTAGTTACGATATTTTAGGGATTGATATAAAATACCTTGATCAGAGTGTATGAGTAGCTTCGATAAATCCTCATTTGGGTTGATTGCTTTCTTAAGAATTTTAAGAATCAAATCCTGGTTTTGACTTCTAGAGATTTGATAGGCTTTAACTTCACGATTGTAAAGATCTTGTATCACAGATAGATATAAACGTTTACGATTGAATCTAAACTCTGATACATCTGTGACTCATGCAATATTAGGTTCATCTTTTTTAAAGTCTCTTTTAAGTAGATTGGGTGTAATTTTGTTTGATATTTGAGAGATATAACGATATCTCTTTTTTCTTACCTTACAAACGATATGTAGCTCTTTCATGAGCTTTACAACTGTCTTATACGCTATTTTGACTTGATAGAAGTTTTGAAGGGCGAGTTTAATACGCCTATAGCCATATGTGCGATTACTCGCTTCAAATATTTTTGATATCAGTATCTTTATATCGTGATATTTATCTGTCTTCTTATGATGTTCATAGTAGTAATAAACAGATTTGGGAAGTCCTGATATTAGAAGATAGATCTTTCAATGCATACTTTCGCCTTAGTTCCTTGACTACTTGGTATTTTTGCTTGTTTGTTCCTGTTTCTTAAACTTTGGCAATAAGTAATTTTCTAGTATTCAAGTTCCATTTCTAAGTGTTTCACTTTAAGTTCTAAAATTTGTTCTACCTCTTTGGATGGTGTATGGAAATTTCTAACTGGATTCTTACGGTAATCTTTAGGTGTTTGAAAGAAACGCTCTTTCCCAAAGAGTCTATACTGATATACCCATCTAGCAGGTAGTGTATCATTTAGACTCCCTGATGTTAAATACATATCATATTTACGTGCTGCTTGACTGTATGAGAGTTCATTTTCAATGATATCTATGACGACTTTTAACTTGAATGCTCCACTCCATAATCTATTCTTTCTCTTTTTATCCTTCATTTGATACCTCTTGCATATACTTGTATTATACACAAAGTACAACTTTTTGGTATCAGTTCAATTTTCTATGTTTACATGTACTAGGTGCCATTTTGAGTGGTGTATTGAAGTAACATATTTTTGATATGTTTTCGTATAAATTTCAAAAAATGAGCCGTATTCGCTGGAATACGGCTTCTTGATTGTCTACTTGATGGCTTTATAAGGCTATTTTAATTCGAGCAATACGATGTTTTCAACGTGTGGTGTGTAACTAAACATATCAAATGGTAATATTTTGGTTAGATTATAAAAGTTTCTTAATTGCTTATAATCTCTTTCTTGAGTATCCGGATTACATGATACATACACTATTTTTTTAGGTTTTAGTTTTAATACTGTTTGGATAAATTTAAGACTTGCACCATCTCTTGCTGGGTCCATAATTAATGTATCTACCTTGTCAGTAAAGTTTTCAAGTGTGTGTTCCACATCACCTAAAATAAATTCTGCGTTAGTAATTTGATTCATACGTTTGTTATCAATAGCATCTTTATGAGATGCGGGGTTAATTTCTAAACCATATACTTTTTTAGCATATTTAGATGCTAGTAGTGTGATCGTACCAATTCCAGAATAGGCATCTATGACTACATCTGTTTTTTCAATGCCTGCAAACTCAAAAACCTTATCATATAAATTGAACATTTGCATCGGATTAATTTGATAGAATGCATTAGCAGATATCTTAAAATCTATATCACCGATACTATCGATGATAAAGCCTTTACCATATAAAATACGTTGTTCTTCTAGTAAGACAAACTTAGAGTCTTTTTTATGGATATTTTGAATCACAGTTTTTACATTTGGGTGTAGTGCAATCAGCTCATTTACAATCTTTTTATGATTTGGAAAATTATTTAATTGGGTAGAAAAGATAACCATTAAATCACCTGTTTTAAATGATTTTCTAATCATAACATGCTTAATAATTCCTTGTCGGTAATTTTTAGCATAGGCTTTATGTTTATATTTAATAAGAAGTTTTTCAACTGTTTCAAATACTAAATCTATTTCTTTATCATGTAAAAAATGACCTAGTTTAGGTTTAATTTTTGTAGTGCCTTCAATAAATAAACCTAAACGTATTTGTTGGTTATTATTCACATTGACATTGGTTGCAGATAACACCGCTTTATGTCTATAACCTCTAGGTACAGGATTAGGTACTATTGGTAAAAATTCTCTATTAAAAAGAGATTTTATGTATTTTTCTTTTACTTGCAGTTGTTCTTTATAAGGCATTTGTTCAAAAGCTGTCGTATCTAATGTATCAAATGCTATATCATCATTATAATCTTTACTCATTTTATATCCTTATTTAATTCTTTGGTCAGTTTAATAAAGGCGATTTTATCATTATCATATGTTAAGTATTTTAATACTTGATCATAGTTGTACCAACCAGCATGTAAAACCTCGGATTCTTGTTGGGTGATTTTATGGTTTAATGCTTGACCTAAAAAGTAATATACATCTTTATAAATACCAGTTGGCATTAAGTATGTAATAGTTTCCATTTTATTTGAAGCAATCTCATAAAGAATACCAGTTTCTTCACTCACTTCTCTTTTTGCTGTATCCATAATGGATTCATTTTTTTCTACATGACCCTTAGGAAATGAAAAATGATTTCCATTTTTATTTTGAATCATTAAAAATAGATATTGATCGTCTACTTTTGTATATACGACTGCACCTGCAGATACTTCTTTAACCATGATTTATCCTTTCATCTACATATGTAGTAATCTTTTGTACTACTTTAGATGTAAAATGTTTTAATTCGATATGTTTAATACCTTGTTTAGTGTGTAATGTAAGTAACTTTGATTTGTCATCATAACTATATTTAATGATATCAACAAAGCGTGTACTATCCTTTTCAAATTGTAGAAATAGCATTTTAAGATAACTTGTATCTTTATCCTTTAAACCAAATGAGATACCCTCTTTGGTTAGAATCACATTATCTTTTCTAATAATTCTACTACCTAAGCTAAATACTAAAATAATGAGTAAAATGAATATTGTTGTGATAGTAAGTAGGGGATCATTATCATACATGACACTTAATACTACTAGTACAATAGATAGTAAATTAAACGGTGTTAAAATACCTATAAATTTCCACAAACTCTTATTGGGCATGTAAATAATCATTTAAATACTTCCTTTTTTAATCTATTACTATTATAAACGAAAAAGAGCCTTTTTGGCTCTTTAAACGTTTATTTCGTCAACCATTTTTTTAAATCTTCTAGAATTGCTTGATTAATTTGGTGACCACCGTGATGCTTATTTACATATACATTTGCATGTGTAGCTTTTAATGCATCAACGAGCTTATCGTTTTCCTTATTTTTAACATAAGGATCATTATCTGATGTTGCAATATAGATATCTACACCAGTTAAATCTTTAAACGGTTTATCAGGTTGTAAAAATACTGGACTTAGTAGTACAACTTTCTTTAAAATTGGTCCATTAAGTTGCAGAAGTGATTCTAAAATATTTGCACCATTAGAAAATCCTAAACCTACCATCTTACTTTGATCAAGTCCATAATTTGTTATGCTTAGACTAATAAACTCATTGAGATTATTTGTCTCAACTTCTAAGTTTTCGATATCATAGTTACCCATACCATATCTTTTAAAGAATCTGTTCATACCTTGTTCACTCACATTACCACGTGGTGATAATATGTTAAAAGTAGGGTTTAAGTAATTTACTAGTGGCACTAGATCGTTTTCATCACCACCTGTACCATGTAGTGCTAAAAATGTATATTCACTTTTTTTATCTAAAAAGATATGTTTCATTTAATTAATTCCTCCATATCTATGGCGTGATAACCTAATTTCTTTAAAGTTTGATTAAGTAACTCCTGTTCTTCTTTAGTAAGAATAGAAAATACTTGATTCATAACCTTATAGTGTTTAGGTAAGATCTCATCAGCATACTTTTTACCCTCTGTGCTAAGTTCTACATAAAAGGTTCTTTTATCATCTGGGTCTTGAGTACGTGTAATATAACTTTTTTCTTCTAGTTTATCTAACACATAAGTCATTGAGGAGTTTGGTATTAAAACCATTTGACACATGGTGTTTACAGAGACTCTACCCTTTTGATAGAGTGCTTCTAATGCTGCAAATTCATTTACAGTTAAGTTATAGTTTTTAACATCTTTTTTTACAATATGTTCAACCGACTGAACTGCTCTAAATAAAATGCGCATCGTCTTTAAATTATCAGTTTCTAGCATAGTTTTCTCCTATAAATATTCTTTTTCAAATGCTTTGGTGCTACGTACAGTATCAAAATGTTTAACAACACTTTCAACATAGGCTCTTTTATTAATAAATGCTGGTGGTAAAGCGAGCTTTTCACCTAATATGTCATAAGTTTCTTCATGGTCAATAAAACCCGGTTCATCGGTTGCTAGTTCAAATAAGATACCTGGATACAATCTTGTATATACAGATTCAAAGTAGTAACGATCAACATAACCAGAGTGTGGTGCACCTAATTTAGTTAAATGATTTGCCCATGCATCTAGTGATTGTCTCGTATCTACTCTAAATGCTACGTGGTGTACACCACCATAACCTTGAGTACCTGGAGGTAATAGTAGACTTTCTTCAACAATAACTGATGCACCATTTCCACCTTCACCCATTTCAAATAGGTGTAGAGAACCTTCATTTTTCACTTCTTTGATATTAAATACGCCTTCTAAAATGTTTTTCATAGATTCTAAGCGGTTTACTGTAAAATACACTGGTCCTAATCCATAAATACCAAATTCATTAGGTACTGGTCCTTTTAGCCAAGGTGTACCAGGCTTAACACCTGGAATACCTTCATCAGAAAATAGTGCATAAGGTTGTCCGTCAAAATCATTGAAGTAAATTGCTTTTCTTCCAAATACTGTACGAATACCTGTGTGTTTTACATCATACTTATCAAATCGTTTGATCCAATAGTTTAATGCCTCATCACTAGGAACTCTAAAGCCACTTCTTGATATTTCATTCACACCATGTCTAGCTTGAGGAATACCTTTAAAATCAAAGAAAGTAATGTCAGTACCAGGACTTCCTTTATCATCTGCAAAGAATAAGTGATAGGTATTAATATCATCTTGATTCACAGTTTTCTTTACTAATCTTAAACCTAATACATTTGTATAAAAATCATAGATTTTTGGAGCACTGCTAGTAATTGCAGTAATATGGTGAATACCTAATAGATTCGTCATTGTACATTACCTTCTTTTCTATTAAGTTCTTGGAAGTTTCCATCTTCATCTTCAACTCTTATATTTTCCAGATTGTTTTGAATTGCACCACGAATGCTTTTAACATATTTGTGTCTAAGTTCTTGTCGTTCTTCAATTTCTTCATCTGTTAATGTTCTTAGTTTGGCTTCTTTAGCATAATAATTAATTTTATTCAATAAATCTTGATGTGCCTTCCAGCGTTCATATTCTTCCTTGTTTTGATAAGGATACTCATAAAGACTATCAATGTTTCTAATAAAGAGTGGCATGAGTTTTGCTTCCACTTCATCTTTTAAGTGCATATAATGTGGTGGCATATAGAGATCTGGTGCTTCTTTATATTCACTATCCATTTCAAATCCTGGAGTAAGTGTTGCAAGTTCAATAATTACACCACCTGGTTCTCTATAATATAGTGATTTAAAGAATTTTCTATCCTTAACACCAGTAATTGTAAATCCTTTAGCTTCTAAGTTAGTTTTCCAAGTTTCAATTTCAGATGCTTCAACACCAAAAGCAATATGGTGAACAGAACCAGCGCCCATACTAGAACGTCCAGTCTTATGTTTATAAATATCTACATATCTACCAAGCGTACGTCCTGTATCTAGTCTGATATAGTCATCATCTTCTTTGACAAAAGTTAATCCTAAATCGTTAGTTAAGTGTTCTACAGTGCCTTTATAGTTAGATGAATACATAAGTGCCCCGTAAAAACCTTTAATTGCTACATCTTTTGTAACACCATTAAATTCAAATAAGTTTTGGTCACCTTCATCAGATTCAATTAATTCATTTTTAATGCCATGAGGATCGCTAAATCTTAAAAACTTATTTCCTAATCTTTCTTGTGCTTCGAATGATACATTGAATTTAGTAAGTCTTTCTTTCCAATAATCTAATGAACCCGCTGGTACCATGTAACTTGTTACACCAACTTGTCCATCTCCAACCATACCTTCTTTATAGTGTTTTGGCCATGGAAAGAATGTGATTGCTGTACCTAAATCTGCATTGTGATTTCCATAATATAGATGATACACATTGTGATCATCAAAGTTTAAAGTTCTCTTAATTAATTTTAATCCTAATACACCTGCATAGAAATCAACATTTTCTTGTGCATGCCATACAATGGTTGAAATATGATGTATCCCTTGTATTTTCATATACATTACCTCTTTTCATGGTTACATTATATTTCGAATTCGAAATAATTTCCATCAATATGCATTTTTAGGCAAATTGTGGTATAATATATAAGAATTTAACACAAATTCACGACTACACAACAGGAAAATGATAGCTATGGCAAAACTTATAACACTCGGTTCACACTTAAATTTCTCTAGTCTTTCATCAACAAAGTTTATTAAAGAACTTAATTTAGATGTCGATATAAGTTATGAGCATAGCATTGATAGCGCCTTTAAAGCCCTTTTAGGTGCTGACTACTTAGTATTACCTATAGAAAATGCAATTGATGGTTACATCCAAAGAACTCTTGATTTAATCTATAAGTATGACTACTTCATTACACACGTTAATGAACTACCGGTAGACTTTAGTTTAGTTACAAATGAGGTGTCCTTAGATTTAGTGGATACCATCTATGTACAGTTTAAAGCTAAAAACCAATGTCTAAACTTTCTAGAATCCTTACCTAAAGTAAAGTATATTATTACAGATTCTAATTCAGAGAGTTTAAATAAACTATTAACACATGAAAAAAGTAGTGCAGCAATTATACCAAAGCACTTAATTGACAGGCACTTCTTACTCACCATTCATAACATTCATGATGATGAGTTAAATCACACGAGATTTGCATTTATTGAAAAGCATCCAACCATGCCAAAAGATAAAGAGCATCTTAAGGCACTATTATCTATCCAACCTAAAAAAGACGAGGTTGGGTTACTCTACAATTTATTACAACATTTTAAAAACTTAAACATAAATTTGAGTTCAATTATTTCAAGACCAAAAACCGATAAAACGAGTCCCTATCATTTCTTCTTAGAAATTAATACAAAACTCGATCAATTATCGGCGTTAACCACGAGACTAGCATCTGATAATCAGTTAAATATAAAAATATTAGGAGTGTACTAAATGGAAATCAATCTTACAAATTATATGACAGTTGAAACATATGAAAACCAAGAAATCAATGATGAGGTACTACGTTATCGTGTCTATATACCTAAAGTAAAACGTAGAAAATATAAGGTTTTCATTTACTTACATGGTAGTGGTGAAAGAGGTAGTGATAATTTACTTCAAATTCAACACCACGCACAACTATTAAACTATATAATAGATCACCCAATATATGGTAAAGAAACAATCATCATTGCCCCTCAAGTACCTGAAGATCAAGCTTGGGTACCTGTTGAAGATGTGAAACAAGGCACTTATGTCTATGATACAAACCCTGTTTCACCAATTCAAGCATTATTTAATGACTTTTTAGATAAAGAATTAGAACGTCGTTATAAAGTAGATAACCAATTTGTTTACATCTCTGGTATTTCTATGGGTGGTGCTGGCGCGATTGACTTTGTTACAAGATTCCCTGGGAAATTTGCTGCTTGTTTATCTATTTGTGGCACGATGGACTTATCTCAAGTCAAACGTTTAAAACGTACACCATTATGGTTATTCCACTCTTCTGATGATCCTGTGGTTGATTACACACCATTTAAAACAGGATATGAGGAACTTACAAAAATCGGTGCAGATGTCATGTATACAGAGTTTAATGATACAGGACACGGTGTATGGAGAAAAGCTTATGAAGAACCTGGTCTAATTGATTGGATCTTCTCTAAAAAGAAAACGATGCCTAGATTTTAAAGATAAAAGCCTTAAAGATTACATTTTGTATAATCTTTAAGGCTTTTTATTTAGTCTACATAAAGTCCCATGGACTTAAATCTTTAGTTTCATCTAAATCATCTTCTTCACTTAATTGATCAAATAAGTTGAATGATACTTCATCATGTGTAAGTCGTTCTTTAAGCATCGTATGTCTTTTTTCAACTAACTGATTCGATGCGTATTGAAGTAATCTTAAATCTCCTAATACTAATAGATGTGATTTTGCACGTGTAATCGCGGTATATATAAGTTCTTTTTTTAGCATATGTAAATAACTTTTAATAATCGGTAGGAAAACTACTTGATATTCTGAACCTTGTGACTTATGAATTGAAATGACATAAGCGAGGTTTAAGGTATCTAGTTCATTTTGATCGTAATTCACTAATAAACCATCAAAATCTACTTGTAAAATCTTTTGATTTTTATCGTTTTTACGTATCGCTTTAACTACACCAATATCACCATTCATGATTTCTTTGTCTTTATCATTTTGAAGTTGGATGACTTTATCACCTATGTAGTAGGTTTTATCGCCAAACTTCATAAATGGTGGTTGATTATAATTTGGATTAAACTTAGCTTGTATTTCTAAGTTCATTGTATCAATACCTAAGTCACCTTTATATTGAGGTATTAAAACTTGAATGTCATTAATTAAATCATAGCCTTTTTTCATGGCGCCACCAATTTGATTAATGATTACTCTTTTAATATCTTCACCAGTACCACTATAAAAGGTCACGTCATTATGACTAATTAAATCTTCTTGACTTAAATTTTGATTATTAATAGAGGATGCTAGTTTTACAATATGAGAATCCTTAGCTTGTCTATGTATTTCATTAAGTCTTATCACTGGTACAACATTAGAACTAATTAAATCACCTAAAACGTAGCCCGGACCAACACTTGGTAGTTGATCTTCATCACCCACAATAACGACTCTAGTACCATCTATAATGCTATTTAGGAGTCTTTTCATTAAGTAGATATCTATCATCGATGCTTCATCGATGATAATAAGATTTTGAACCAGTGGTTGAACTTTATTGGACTTAAATGACTGATCAAAATCAAATCCTAAATGTGAGTGAATCGTACGTGCAGGAAAATCAAGTAATTCTCTCATACGTTTAGATGCACGTCCTGTTGGTGCCATAAGTGCAATCTCATTGGTTGCATCTTTAGATTTTAAGTTAATTTTAAAATATTTAGCATATAACTCTAAGAACCCATCAATTAAGGTCGTTTTACCAGTACCTGGTCCACCAGTAATAACAGTGAGTGGATTTTGCATTGCTGTAATAATAGCTTGTCTTTGTTTTTCTGTATAATCAATAGATTTTTGTATAGAGATCTGAGATAACATCAACTCTAATAGTTCAGTATCCACATGATCAAGTGGATATGTTTTTAACTCTTTAATGCGTTTTGCAATATCAATTTCATCTCTATAGATTTGTTTTAAGAAGTACTTATCATCTTCTAATACTAATTTATTTTCTTTAATGAGTTCATCAATCGCTGGTTTAAAATCAGCATCTACATCAATGACTCTAGATACTCTACTCATCAGTTCTTCTTCAAATAAGTAGAGGTTACCCTCACTATTAGATGTAGTTATGAGTGCATAAACTAATGCAGCTTTTAAAGTTCTAATATCCGTTTTTGAAATACCAAATTTTTCAGCGATATCTCTTGATTTTATAAACCCAAATCCATCAATTTCATACATCAGTCGATAAGGATCTTCTTCTAACTTTTCTAAGGTTTGACTGCCATAATTGCTAAACAATTTAGCAGATATACGGGTAGTTAGACCTAAATCTAAAAGTTTAACAAAAATACGTTGTTCAGCTTGGTGACTAATTAATTCTTTTTTGAGTCTATTTCGCTTGATTGGATTTAAAATTGGACTTAATACATTTTCATCAGTGATTATTTTTTCTATGGCATCTGTGCCTAATAAACTGACTATTTTTTCAGCTGTAACCGGTCCAATACCAGAAAAATTATCACTGGATAAGTATCTGACTAAACCTGATTCTGAAGTGTTTTCTAATCTTTCATAACTTTTAACTGTCAGTTGACGCCCAAATTTAGGGTGTATGGTCTCTTCACCAGTAAACTCGTATTCTAATTCTTCACTTAATAAAGGAAAATAACCAACAATAGAGATTAACTCTTTATCATTGGTTTCTAGTTTAGCAATCGTATAGCCATTAGATTCATTTTTAAAAACATAGGATTTGATGAATCCTCTTACTTTAATTTCCATTAGCTATATAATCTTTTTTCCCCTTCATTGTATACTACTGAAATAAATCCTGAACCAACACACACTTCATCTTCATAAATCGCACACACTTGACCCGGTGTTACTGCACGTATTTTTTGAGGATAAAAGACTTTAAATGTTTCGTCATCAATCCATTTAATTTCAACATCTTGGTCTTCTTGGCGATATCTGAATTTCGCTGTAAATTTACCATCTCTTTTTGCTCCACGCCACTTAACTTCAGTAATTAATGCTTCATCTGAATATAAATAAGGATGCTCAAAACCTGGTTCAACATACAGTGTGTTTGTAGATAAGTCTTTACCTACAACAAACCAAGCATCTGTTGTATCGGTTGTACCACCGATACCTAAGCCTTTTCTTTGACCAATTGTATAGTTCATTAAACCAAAGTGACGTTTAATAAAAGTGCCATCTAAACGTCTCATATCGCCTTCTTTTGCAGGTAGGTAGTTTAGTAAGAATTCATTAAAATGACGTTCACCAATAAAACAAATACCGGTAGAGTCTTTTTTATCAGCTGTAGCTAGATCATGCTCTTTAGCAATTCTTCTAACTTCACTCTTTGGTAAATTACCAATTGGGAATAAGACATTTCTTAATTGTTCTGTTTTAAGTTGACTTAAAAAGTATGTTTGATCTTTATTAGAATCTACTGCTCTAATTAGTTTTGGTTCATCACCTGTATGATCAATTTGAGCATAGTGACCCATTGCAATATAGTCTGGTTTAAACTTTTCACTATAATCGATAAATGCTTTAAATTTTATTTCATTATTACATAATACGTCAGGATTTGGTGTTCTATTCTTTTCATATTCATCAATGAAATATGAAAAAACACGATCCCAGTATTCATGAATAAAATCTACTCTATGTAATTTAATACCCAATTTATTTGCTACTTTTAATGCATCTTGGTAATCTTTTTCTTGTTCACATGTTTCATCATATAACGTTGGGTTGCCTCTAAAATCCATATTTGTTGCTGAATCCCAATTACGCATGAATACCGCTTCTACATCATAGCCTTGTTGTAACAGTATCAAAGCAGCGACTGAAGAGTCGACTCCGCCTGATAGTCCGATTAATACTTTCTTTTTCAAAATAACACTACTTTCTATTCATATCTGAAGGTAAGCGTAAATCACCTCTAGGTGATAAGCTTATCCTTAACACTTTTGGTCCCTCAGGCATCACTTGACGCTTAAACTGTGACTGATAAAACCTGTTTAATAATCTTTTTGCATAAAGATCTGATGCTTCTACAGATAGACCAAATGTGTGTCTAACTAGGAAGGATAATTTTTCTTCACTCGCACCATTTTCTAATAAATGATGCAGCATAAAATCATTAATTTCATATGTACCAATGACATCCTCAGTTTTTTGATTTTCTTTTAATTCTGGGCTGATTGGTCGGTTTAAAATACTTATTAATATATCTTTAATATCTTGGTAGTTATGTTCACTGTGCAGCTTAACAAGTGCTTGAACAAGTGTTTTAGGTACACCAGCATTGACATTATACATACTCATATGATCACCATTAAAAGTCATCCAACCAAGCGCTATTTCGCTTAAGTCACCTGTACCTAAAACAAATCCTTGGTGTTTGTTTGATAGATTCATTAATATGAGTGTACGGATTCTAGCCTGTGCATTTTCATAGGTAATATCTGTACTACCACCATGATTTAAACTTTCAAGATGAAGTTTTACTTGATCTTCAATTGGAATTTCAAGTGCTGTGATACCTAATTTTTCCATGAGTAAGATGGCATCTGTCTTAGAACCTTTAGAGGTTACTTGACTAGGCATAGTAACACCGATGATATCTTTAACATCACCATTTAGTTTTTTAATTGCTTGATGAGCAACTAATAAAGCAAGTGTACTATCCAAACCACCTGAGATACCAATAATAATCTTAGGTTTTCCTAGATGTTTGATTTTTTGAACTAAACCTTGTACTTGTATTTGATTAGCAATCAGTAAACTTTCTTTATCGCCTACTTTAGGTAGGAATGGTGTTTTGTTTAAAGGTCTTTCAAATACATAGTCATTGTTAGTAAAAAAGTCTACATGAACTTTAGTTGTTGATTGTGTATAGCCATTTTGTTCATCTTTAAAGGTAGAATCAATTCTTCTTTGATAGCGAATAGCTTCTATGTCCATGTCTACTCTTAAAACTTCTTTAGGATCTAATAGACTAGATTCAATAATCAAACTACCCAAACTAGCTGCTATCTTATGTGGTGTAAACACGACATCCATTGTTGATTCTGATGATGCAGAAGCAGTGTATAAATAACCACTTAACTGTCTTCTTGAAGCATCTAATACAGTGTGTTTTCTAACCGTTTGTTTACCCATGGTTTCAGGTGAGGCCGATAAGTTTAAAATCAGATGAGCACCACTTAGACTTAAATGATTTCCAGGTGTCTCAATCGCCCACATATCTTGGCATATTTCTACACCAAATCCAATGTCATGTAATTCATCTTTAAAGACCATATCACCAAATGGGACGGTTTGTCCAAGTACTTCCACTGTATCAAGCTCATAGTTAAAACCTGATTGGAACCAGCGCTTTTCATTAAACTCTTTTGAATTTGGTAGGTGATACTTAGGTATCACACCAAGTATCTTCTTATTTTGAATAACTACTGCAACATTAAAAAGTGCATCCCCTACTTTTAAAGGCATACCTAATATGTACACACCTTGATAAGTTGTTCCATTCATAATTTTACTTAGTGCTTCATTTGTTTTATTGATGTAATCTAATTGGAAAAATAAATCTCCTGAGGTGTAACCAGTTAATGATAGTTCAGGAAATAAAACTAACCCAGAGGATTCATGATTAAGTATATTTAAAATAGGTTCCACATTGAGCAGTGGATTACCTAATTTGATTTCAGGACTTGCAAGTGAAACTTTTAATATACCGTGTTGTGTCATACTTTCACCTCTTCATAGAGTTTATTTTCTAAAATATATGTTTTTACATTTAAGTTTAATTTGTCTAAATTTTGATTTAAGTTTTTTCTAATTTCAGAACTACTTATATCACTTTGAAACATCATTTTTTCATACTTTAAACCAAGCTTACTGAGTAAATCATCATCAAAAGTATAGTTATTTCTAGTAAGCAAGATAAATTTATAGTTTTCAATCAACTTTTTATAATCTTTCCATTGATCTAAAGTCTTTATATGGTCTGCACCTACTACAAAATACAAATCATCATAGCGTTTACTTAGTTCATTCAAGGTATGATAGGAACCTAAAAATGCTTTCGTATTTTCTAGTCTACTGATTTCGACATAATCTAAATGTTGCGTCATAAGTTCAACCATCTTGAAACGATGTTCGAAGTCAATTAGGTCCGTCTTCCAACTAAAATAATTGCCTGTTGGGACAATTAAGATTTTTTTAGGTTTGAATTCTTCATGTAATTTATGTATAATTGCTTCATGAGCAATGGTTGGTGGGTTAAAGCTTCCCCCATAGACAAGTACCATATATAAATCCTTTCGTTTCTACTATGTATTATAACATCAACAGCACTATCTATAGTGCTATTTGGTTATCTATTTAGTTTTTTGTTCACATAATGTGTGATTATTTATATAAATAATGGTATAATTTTTATAATTAAGAAAGATGGTTCACTATGGCGGATAATAACAAAAAAGTAGATCACGATTTTCAATTACTTAAAAACGTAAAAAAAGTCAAATTAGCTAAAGATTATAATTTCTTTAATCATAATCCTTTTTTTAAGTTATTATCATTTTTTACAGTATTATTGATTAAAGTTCTGGTCTTTTATGTGTTTGGAGTTATTTTTAGAGGTCTTAGAATTAAGGGTAAAAAGAACTTAAAACATCTTAAAAAAGAAAGATTCATTCTTGTGTCAAACCATGTGCATGTACTTGATGCCATATGGATTGGTTCATTAATATTTCCTAGAAAGATTTATGTAACGATGCTTCAATCTAATTTAGGGCTACCATTTGTAGGAAAAATACTGCGTGTTGCAGGTGGAATTCCAATACCTGAAACTAAGGAACTTATGGTACACTTCTTAGATGAATTAAAAACTGAACTATCTAAAAAAACACCAGTACTTGTTATGCCTGAGGCATCTATTAAGCCATATCATGTGGGTATTAGAAAATTCTTGAGTGGTGCATTTAGATTTGCTGCAGATGCTGATGCTAAAATATTACCATTTGTCTATGTCTATAAAAATCCTAATTTTATTCAAAAACTTTACAAGAAAAAACCTAGAATCCATTTACATATATTAGAGCCTGTTGAAGTTGTTCTTGGTGAAACCAAACAACAAACACTCACACTGACTAAAAATAAAGTCCATCAAATTATGAGTGATTATTTTAACAAGCATTCAGATTTAAAGGAGGAAAACTACAATGAACCTCAGAAATTAATTGAATCCAATAAACGTTTTACAAAAGCTAGAAGAGCTTTACTTGAAGTCTTAAAAGATCGTCACTTAACATTTAAAGAAATTTATGAAGAATTATCTAAAAAAGGATACACCAACATTTCAACACTTTACAACAACTTACAATTTTTCTTAGATAATAACTTAATTATTAAAATTAACCTAGATGGTGTGAAGTACTACGACTTAGGTCTAGACAATCCCTTCCATGATCATGACTCACATTTACATATGGTCATCAAGGATGAAGATGAATATAATCCTACCATTAAAGAAATTGATTACCCAGAAATCTATGATGCGATTAAATCTCATCCAGTATTTAAACACTATGATATTGAATATATCAGAATCTTAGTTTCTGCAAGTCCCTCTAAACATAAACATAAATAAAACCTCGATTTTTTCGAGGTTTTTTATTTAGCTTTGCTTTTCAGCGATTCTTAATTTAGCAGAACGACTTCTAGAATTATGTTCTAGTTCTATTTCTGAAGGTAGTACCGGTTTTCTTGTAATAATTTTTAAAGGTGGCTTTGGAAATGTTCTAATATCTATGTTTTTAGGGTAATCCATTTGACTATGTGTTTTATAAAAAGATTTTACCATTTTATCTTCTAGTGATTGGAAGGTAATGATGGATAATCTACCACCGATATTAAGGAGTTCTAAGGCGCTATTCAAGGCTCTTTCAAGTACTTCTAACTCCTTGTTGACCTCGATTCTCAAAGCCTGGAAAACACGCTTAGCAGAGTGCCCTTTCATGCCTTTATTAGCAATATCTGTTATCTCAACTAATTCTAATGTTGTGTTTAGTGGTCTTCTATCTACAATCATGCCTGCAATTTTCCAGGCATTTTCTTCATCACCATAAGCTCTAAAGATATCTGCTAGTTTTTGTCTTTCATAAGTGTTTACGATTTCTTTAGCTGTTAGGGTTGCATCCTTGTTCATACGCATGTCTAAATCATAGTCTTTAAGATATGAAAACCCTCTAGTTTCATCATCAATTTGAAATGAGGATAAACCAAGGTCAAAAATAATACCATCTACTTGATATATGCCCAGTTCATTTAATTTTTCTTTTATAAATGAAAAATTTGATTGAATAAATGTTTTATTGCTAAAGTCTTTTAATCTTTCGGTTGCTCTACCAATTGCATAAGCATCTTGATCAAAAGCATATAAGTGCCCTTTATCAAGTTTTTTTAATATTTCTAGGGAGTGTCCACCACCACCTAAAGTAGCATCTACATAGATACCGTTTGGTTTGATGTTTAGACCTTCTATCGATTCATTTAATAATACACTGATATGTTTCATATAACTTACCTCATCTTGTATATATTATATCAAAGAAAAAAGCACTTCTCGTGCTTTTTCTTAATAAAGGTTAATCTTCTTTCTTAACTTTTTTAGCTAATACTAATTGACCTTTATAATAGCCACTGTTTGGAGTGACTCTGTGTGGTAAGGTAAATTCTCCTGTTTGTGGATCAACTACGATTGTTGGAGTCTTTAACTTATAGTGTGAACGACGACGGCGTTTTCTTCCTTTACTTTGTCTTCTAAATGGAACTGCCATGTTTATTCACCTCCTAATCTTTATATTTTTCTTTTAAACTCTTAAAAGCTGGATGGGTTTCCTTGGGGTCTTGAAAGTCACTAGGGTTTGCTGATTCATGATACACATTTACTTCTTTGTGTAAAAGTATTTCTGCAAAGATGACTTCATCCAAGTCTATGATGTCTGTTGGTACATAATCATAGGTTTCTAAATCATTTGAAAAGAGTATTTCTGTATCAAATGTTAAAGGGTATGTTACAGGCTTTAGTGTATATGTACATTTTTGTACCACATCAAGTGTAACGGTTAAATTAAATGTGACTTCATCATACTTACGATAGATTGTGCCTTTAACATTGACATCATTTAATGAAATGATATCAGCTGCATCATTGATAAGGTAATTCAAGTCGATTGGATTATCAATTAAGGTTTTAGATTCAAGTAGTTTAGTTTCTATTTTCATACATATCACCTCAACCTGGTTAATTATATTAAATAACCCTTCATAAGTCAATTAGTTTGAGCCATTTTATCACAAAAATTGTAATTATGTTATAACCAATTGACCTATGAACTATCTTTTAGTTATTTGTCTCTATAAAAGCATTATCAAAGAGTGCTAAGATATCTTCATTTGTAGCGTTTAAAATGATCTTATCTACTTCGATACTGTTTAAAATTTCTTTAATGGATGCATAGCTCCAAACTTGGTTTAATAATGGTTTTTCAAGGGATTTTAAATCTTCTTTGAGCTCAAAGAAATCTCCAGTGATATCTACGTTTTGAATCATACCTGATTTGATGTTAAAACGCATATCGATATGTCCCCAATCAAATCGTTTAGATAGCTTTTGAGTATATTCTGGTTGAGAACGGTATAGCCATTCTGAACTTGCATAAAATTTAGCATCTTTTTTAAGTTGTTCTACTTCTTCTTGATTGATTTCATAAACACTGCTTGTTAGTTCTGTTTCAAGATAACTAACTAATTCATCATGACTCATTCCATTTAAATAAGGTTTTAGATTGTTTACACGACTTCTTACACTTGCAATACCTTTAGAAATAAGTTTCTCATCCGGTGGATTTAATGCACGCACCATCGTTTCAATATCTAAATCATACATCATAGTTCCATGCATTAACATACCATACTTGTTTTGTAAGAATGCATTACCAGATACCTTTTTACCATCTAATAAGATATCATTTCTACCACTAAAATCTAGATTAACACCTAGTTTTTTAAATGCATCAGTGATTTTGACTAAGTAGTTTTTAAATGAGAAGTTTTGTCCACTTCTTTTGGTAATAATTGTAAACATGGTGTTATTTTCATCTGCATAGACAGATCCGCCACCAGTGGGTCTTCTAAAGAATTTCACATTATGTTCTTTGACATAGGGAATATTAATTTCATTTTCAATGACTTGGTTCTTACCTGAAACAATGCCTTTTATTCTCCAGGTGAAGAAATAGGTTTCATTGTCTTTAAGTAAATGTTCTAATACATATTTTTCTAATGCAAAATAAAAGTATGGTTCTAAATTACCTTCATTATGATGTTTTATAAGTATCATATTGCCACTTCCTTCCTTTATCCATTATAAAACAAAAAGAGGAAAAATCCTCTTAATTTGTAAAGAATGATTTGAATTTATCCCAACCAGATTTCTTTCTTGGGGAATCCAGTTTACTTAACTGTTCAAATAATTTCTTTTCCTCACTAGATAAGTTTTTAGGTGTCTCAATATTGACGATAACATGTTGATCACCTGTCTTACCAGTTCTTGGATCTTTTGTTCCCTTATTTTTTAATTTAAGTTCAGTACCAGATTGAATACCTGCAGGTATGGTTAACTCTACTTCACCATAAATAGTTGGTATATCAATTTTGTCTCCAAGTGCAGCTTGCGTAAATGTAATAGGTACATCTAAAATGATATCTGAACCACGACGTTTAAATATTTTATGTGGTTTCACTCTAAATGTGATGTATAGGTCACCTGATTCAGCACCTTTTCTACCACCATTACCATAACCTGGTACGCGTAATGTCATTTCATTATCGACACCAGCAGGTACTTTCACATCCACTGTCTTTTTAGCCTTAACACGTCCAGCACCGGAACAAACATGACATTTGTTATCAATTGTTTGCCCTTCACCTTGACATTGTGGACATACTTGTTGACTTCTCATTGTACCAAACATGGTACGTTGGTCTACGTTAATAAATCCTTGACCATGACATTTGCTACAGGTATGAACGTCTTTTGAACTTTCTGCACCAGAGCCATGACAGTGACCACAATCTTGAGTGATATCTACAGAAACATTTTTTGTTGTACCTAAAACTGCTTCCATAAAATCGATGGTCATACGCATATTTAAGTCTTCACCAACATTTGATGTTTGACGTGTTCTACGTGTTTGTCCACCACCAAAGAATTGGCTAATAATGTCATCAAAGCCACCAAATCCGCCAAAACCACCACCAGCACCACCAAATGGATCTTGTCCAGTACCAGCATGACCAAATCTATCGTATTGTGCTTTTTTATTTGAATCATTTAAGACATCATAGGCTTCTTGAACTTCTTTAAATTTTGTTTCAGCATCTTTTTCCTTTGAAACGTCAGGGTGATATTTTTTAGCTAAACTTCTGTAAGCTTTTTTAATTTCGTCTTGAGATGCACTTTTTGATATACCTAGCACATCATAATAATCTCTTTTTGCCATAATTATCGCTTCCTTATGTTAGTCAAATAGGAAAGTGTTTATACTTTCCTATTTGTCATAGTTTTTATTGTTTTTCAGTAAATTCAGCTTCTACAGCATCATCTTTATTATCATCTGCATCAGTTGCTCCGTTTACATCTGATCCGTTTGATTTGTTAGCTTTTTCGTATGCTTTCATAGCAATAGATTGGCTCGCTTTAGCAAGTGCTTCATTTTTAGCTTTAATAGCTTCTACGTCATCACCTTTTAATGCTTCTTCTAAGTCTTTAATTGCGTTTTCTACGGTTTCTTTTTCTTCATCTGTAACTTCAGCACCTAAGTCTTCGATTGCTTTTCTAGATTGGAAAATCATGCTATCAGCTTCGTTTCTAGCATCTGCAGATTCTTTACGTTTGTTATCTGCTTCTGCGTTTTCTTCAGCTTGTTTGATCATTGCATCAATTTCTTCTTTAGATAATCCACCGTTACCAGAGATTGTAATCTTTTGTTCTTTATTTGTACCTAAGTCTTTAGCTTTAACAGAAACAATACCGTTTGCGTCAATATCAAATGTAACTTCAATTTGAGGTACACCACGTCTTGCTGGTGGAATATCTGTTAATTGGAAGCGTCCAAGTGTTTTATTGTCAGCTGCCATTGGTCTTTCACCTTGTAATACGTGAATGTCTACAGCTGGTTGGTTATCTGCTGCAGTTGAGAATACTTGTGATTTAGATGTAGGAATTGTTGTATTTCTTTCGATTAATCTTGTTGCGACACCACCAAGTGTTTCAATACCTAATGATAATGGTGTAACGTCAAGTAATAATACGTCTTTAACATCCCCTGCTAAAACAGCACCTTGGATTGCAGCACCCATTGCTACAACTTCATCAGGGTTTACCGATCTATTAGGTTCTTTACCAAATTCTTTTGTTACAAGTTCTTGAACAGCTGGAATTCTTGTTGAACCACCAACTAATAAGATTTGATTAATATCAGAGTTTGTTAATTTAGCATCAGCTAAAGCACGTCTAACAGATACCATTGTACGATCTACTAAATCTTTAGTCAATTCATTAAATTTAGCACGCGTTAAGTTATATTCAAAGTGTAACGGACCTGCTGCTCCCATTGTAATAAATGGTAGAGAAATAGAACTTGTTGTTACACCTGATAATTCTTTCTTAGCTTTTTCTGCTGCATCACGTAGACGTTGTAAAGCCATTTTATCTTTTAGTAAATCAATACCGTGTTCTTTATTAAATTCAGCTGCTAAGAATTCATAAATTTTGTGGTCAAAGTCGTCCCCACCAAGTTTGTTATCACCTGATGTTGATACAACTTCAAATGTACCATCAGCTAAGTGTAAGATAGACACGTCAAATGTACCACCACCTAAGTCAAATACTAAGATAGTTTGTTCTTTGTCTGTTTTATCAATACCATAAGCTAGTGCTGATGCTGTTGGTTCGTTAATAATACGTCTAACGTTTAATCCTGCGATTGTACCAGCGTCTTTTGTAGCTTGACGTTGAGCGTCATTAAAATATGCAGGTACAGTAATAACTGCTTCAGTAACTGTTGCACCTAGGTAATCTTCTGCTGTTTTCTTTAAGTTTTGTAAGATATAAGCAGAAATTTGTTGAGGTGTAAATTCTTTACCAGCTGCTTTTACTTTATAGTTTAAATCACCCATGTGACGTTTGATACTATAAATTGTATCTGGGTTTGTAATAAGTTGGCGTTTCGCAACTTCACCCACTAATATTTCGTCACCTTTAAAAGCAACGATACTTGGTGTTGTACGTCCACCTTCAGCATTTGGGATAACTTTTGCTTCGTTACCTTCCATCACTGATACAACTGAGTTTGTAGTTCCTAAGTCAATTCCAATAATTTTATTTGTCTTCGCCATTGTCTTCACTCCATTCATTTATTTTTACCATGGCTGGTCTTAATATTCTATCTTTAAATAAATATCCATTTTGTAATACTTCTAATACAGTTCCATTTGGTTTGTCTTTATTGCTTTCTTTTTCGATTGCATGATGCACTTTTGCATCAAAGACTTCACCTAAAGCTTTAATTTCAACAACACCTTCATTTTCAAGGACTGATTTAAATTGATCTCTAATCATTTTAAATCCGATTAAGAAGTTATTTAATAACTCATTATCTGAAGGGAAATCTACGATTTTAGAAAATTGTTCATAAGGTACCAATAATTCTGTAGCAAAACTGCTTGCTGCATACTTACGATCCATTATCTTTTCTGCTTGAATACGTTTTTTAAAGTTTTCAGCTTCTGCCAAGGTTCTTAAGTATTTATCATTTAGTTCTTTTACTTCAGCCTCTAAGAATTCAATTTTTTGTTGTTGTTTTGTTTTCTTTTCTTTTTTCGATTCTTTTGAATCTACATCTACATGTTCCGTTTCATCAACGATAACTGCATCTTTTTCTTTATCTGCCATCTTCTAAGTCTCCTTATTATTGTCTTTATATAGTTTTGCTAGATTTGCTGCAATGTACTCTAACAAGGGGATTACCTTTTGATAAGACATTCTTGAAGGTCCTACAAGTGCAATCGTTCCTTTTTGTTTTGAATCTATTTGATAAGGTATAGAAATGATTGTCATTTGATTTAAGGGTTTGATTTCCATATCTGACCCAAATCTTACTGATATGCCTTCAGCAGTTCCAATCAACTTCACAATTTCACGACGATCCATCATATCTATAAATCGTTTCATATGAGAAACATCATTAAATTCTGGTTGTTCAAAAGCATTCGTCATACCACTTAAATAGAAGGAATCTGATGCAAATTTAGAAAATGCTTCAATGAATGAATCAATGATTTGACTTTGATAGCTCATAAATTGATTCAGTTCAGAAATTGCATATTCCTCTTTGAGTACCTTAAGTGCATCTTCTAGTGTTCTATTCTTAAGTAAGTCATCCAGTGTATGTATAACTTCCTTAATATCATCCATTCTCATATCATCTGATATATGAATTTGTTGATGTTGTACGTGCCCTGTGTCGGTTACAATTAACATGACTGCATCTTTTAAACCAAGTGGTACCATTTCAATACGCTTAATATGAGATTGTAAGATATCTGGTCCTACTGCAACAGCTGTGTAGCTTGTAAGATCGGTTAGTAACTTTAATGCTTCTTTAATCGTGTGTTCACGACCAAGTGCTTTTTTACTAAAAACTTCATCGATTAAAGGAAATACTTCTGTCACATCATTATCCCTTGTCACTAAATGTTCAATATAGTAACGATAACCACGTTCAGAAGGTACTCTACCTGATGAAGTATGCATCTTCTCGAGAAAACCTAGTTCTTCTAAAACTGCCATATCATATCTTAATGTAGCTGATGAGTAATTTAAGTATGGAAGCGCCATTAAGGCTTTAGAACCTACCGGTTCACCCTTTTCAGAATACATATCAATGATTGCTTTTAAGATGAGTTTTTGTCTTGACGATATCATGCTTACCACCCTTTTAGCACTCGCTTTATCATAGTGCCAACATCATTGTATAATAAAAAAATAGCACTGTCAAGATTTATGTGCTAAATTTACATTTTTTACTTTTTTTTGCTATTTATGCTTTGTTTACATTTATATACATTATTTATACCTTTATGATATAATCTTATTCGAGGTAAATGAATATGCAAATTTTATGGATTATAATAGCTATAATATGTTCTTACTTAATTGGTGCAATCCCGTTTGGATATATTATACCTAAGTTATTTAAAGGCATTGATATTAGGGAACATGGAAGTAAAAACGTAGGATCAACTAACGTATTACGTGTGTTGGGCGCTAAGTATGGCATACCTACATTTTTATTAGATTGTTTCAAAGGGGCATTACCAATCATTATCATTAGATATATGTTAGGTATGCCAGAATTATTTTTAATTTCAGATACTTACGATATCTCTATTGTATTTGGAGCAGCGGCTGCAATTGGACACATTAAATCTATTTATATTGGATTTAAAGGTGGTAAGGCTGTAGCAACTGGCGTAGGTGCTGTTATCGCAATCAACCCAATCATCGGGTTAAGCGGTATTGGACTATTCTTTATAGTCGCATTTTCAACAAAATATGTTTCAATCGGTTCAGTTGTAGCATCATTTTCTGTAGCAGTGATGATGTGGATTGGAGTTCTAATCAAAGAAATATGGATTCCTGTTCCAAATCTAACGATATCTTATGAATCACAAATCATTAATTTAGTAGCTATATCACTTATCGTTCTTCTTATAATATATATGCATAAGAAAAACTTTATTAGATTAATGAATGGTACAGAAAATAAAATCGGTCAAAAAAAGATACAAAATATCACTAAATAATGCACCTTTAAGAGTTCCTAGTATGGAACTCTTTTTTTATAATGTATTTTATAATGTTATTTATTTGACAATAGTGTATGTCATACAGTATAATTAAAAATGAAGGGAGCATATTATGGAAAATATAATAAACAACCTAATTACAGAGTTAAAACGAGGTACACAAATTATATTCGTATTAAGCGCATTAAAAGAAAGTCAGTATGGTTATTCTTTACTTGCACAATTAGAATCTCAAAATGTATCTATTGAAGCGGGGACACTTTATCCCTTACTTCGCAGACTAGAGGAACAGGGCTTACTTGATTCCACTTGGGATACAACCGAATCCAGACCAAGAAAGTACTACAAGATCAATCCAACAGGTATCAAAGTTTTAGAAAGCCTAAAAGAGGCTTGGTTACAAATCGAAAAACAAATGAGTAGTTTATTTAAGGAGGTTAAATAGATGGATAAAATGATCGAAAAATATATATACTCTGTCACACGCCGCTGTCCAGAAGCAAAACGTGATGATATTAAAAAAGAACTTGAGGCTAACATTATGGATATGCTACAAAGTTACCCGAATTACACTAAGGACGATATTGAAGAGGTTCTACATAAGATAGGTCATCCAATGGATGTTGCATATCAATATCATTCAAGTGCTAATCATGTTGTTGAACCTAGATTTTATGAAGATTATAAACTTAGTTTAAAACTAGCACTTATATTCTCTACGATACTTGCAGTAATTTCTGCAATTATAACGTCTCTAACCGAACTTGATGTAAACCAACCAGGTGCAATTGTTGGAATCTTAATCGGACATATGACAGGTAATGTCTTATCTTTTGGATTTAGTGTATTTTCGATCATCACTATCGCGTTTTGGTCCTATAAAATACCAAGC
This sequence comes from Acholeplasma laidlawii PG-8A, assembly GCF_000018785.1. Classification (NCBI taxonomy): domain Bacteria; kingdom Bacillati; phylum Mycoplasmatota; class Mollicutes; order Acholeplasmatales; family Acholeplasmataceae; genus Acholeplasma; species Acholeplasma laidlawii. The sequence goes on along the minus strand of NC_010163.1, from coordinate 582,285 downwards.
ATTAAAGAAAAGATAGATACAAGATTAAATAACTGGAAAGTTAAAGACTTAGCTGATGTACCTCAATTCGAACCAGATGATCATTTAAAATCTAGAGTAAAGATTTTAATTGAATTGATATTTGTTTCTATCTTTATGATTACATTTGGTACTTTATTTATTGTTAACTATGAAAATATCTTCGTCTTACATATTAACGGTGAAACTTCGCAGTTCTTTAATAATGACTTTAAAGGTGTATTTACTTTCTTCATTATATCTTCAACAATCCTTACAATACTTTCTTACCTTTATAGATTTTATGAAGGCAAAGAGTCCTTTTACACCTTATTATTTAGTACAATCTCAGAATTCTACTGTTCTTTATTCCTAGTTACCATATTACTTCTACCTAATCTCATACTCCCTCAAAACTTTGTAATGTTTGCAGACTACTTCGAAACAAGCCTACTTACGATTACAAACATCGCAAACATCATCTTATTTATTATAATTAGTATCATCTTATTAACGAGTTTTATCTCATACTTCAGACGATGGATTAAATACTTTAAAACTCGCAATATTAAACGATAATTTACCATAAAAGACATTTCAAAAATGTCTTTTTTGTTTATGATTTTTATCTGCTTACAGCTTATGCTATAATGACATTTGCGAGTGTGAAGATATATGAAAAAATTTATGTTGTTCTATTTAATTATATATTTTGTACAAGGTATTGTAACCAACCTACACCATCCACTGATGCCTTACTATGTTGAAGCTATTGGGGTACCGAACTTTATGTTTGGTTTTTTCTTTTCATTTATGAATTTAGGGATGATGTTTGGTGGACCATTTTGGGGTAATTTAGCAGATCATAATAAGAAAAAGATAAGTTTGATAATCGGTATTCTTATTTATTGTTTGATGCAAATCTTATTTGGTCTAGGGCATGTATTTGATATGTGGACTTTAAGTGCATTTAGATTAATCAGTGGGTTTGGTATGGCTTCAGCATTAACTATCCTAACTGGAGAAATGATTATTACATCAGATAAAGATAAACGTGCTAAAAACATTGCTTTTGGTGCTGCTGCAGTTGGTTTAGGTGGTGCAATTGGTCAATTTTTAGGTGGTTTTATTCATACCAACTCATTTTTTATAAAAGCATTTAGAACAGACATATTTTTCAATGCATTTTTGTTACAAGGTATTAGCGTTGGTTTCTTTGCAGTACTAATTGCTATATGGTTTAAACCTAAAAAGACAATTGTTGATCCAAACAAAAAACGTGTTCAGTTTTGGGAAGGTTTTAAAGAAGTTCGTAACATCAAGCCTGAACTCTTATACTTCTTGGTTGCTTTAACACTTATAACGATTGCTTCTACCAATGTAGAAAAATACTTAGATGTTTATTTTAAAGATTTAGGTTTTCTAGCAAAAGAACTTGGTAATTTTAAAATGATTGCCGGTGTGGTTTCATTATTATCAGGCATCATATTAGTACCACTATTTATGAATATTAAACATAGATTGAAGTTAATTAGTGTATTTCAAATTATAAGTGCAGTATTAATCTTCACAGTATTTAGATCAAGCAGTAGTCTATTCCTTATACTTTTATATACAATGTATATGGCATATATTGCAATCAAGGCTATTTTTACACCGCTAGAACAAGACCATATTTCTAAATTTTCAGGTAATCATAATGTTGCTACTACATTAGGAATTAGACAATCATTCTATTCAGTAGGCACCATCATCGGACCAATCTTTGGTGCATTCTTATATGATTATAGTCCGAGATTATTGTTTGATACATCCGTTATATTCTTCCTCATTTCTTTAGTTCTAATCTTCATAAGTAACCACTATAGAAAAAAAGATTTTATTCAAAATTCAATAAATTCTAATATATGAAAAAGGTTCCGCATTTATGCGGAACCTTTTTCACGAACAGTGTAATTAAATTTGATGATTAAGCCAAGAAACTATTTCTTCTACCGTTTTTTCAGTCACAGTATCATAATTTAGATTATGATAACCACCTTCAATGATAGCTAACTTTTTATCGTTGTGCTTAATACTATCAAAGAAATGTTTTGACATCTCAGGACTTACTAATTTATCTTCTGAACCATGTAAGATTAGTACAGGCTTCTTATAGTCTTGAATTCGCTTTTCAATATGCTTAGTACCTACTTTAAGGGTTTGAATAATCAATCTAAAAGTAAAATGTTTTAAAGCATACGGATCTACATTATCTGATGGAGGAAAGTGAGATAATCTTGTATCCGTAAAATCTGTATTAATTTTGAATGATCCAAATAAAAAACTTGGGAGTAAACTCACAAGACCTAGTCTTTGTGCACTTGTAGGACTAGACATAATAATAGTTCCCTCAAAGTTATCATACAGTGTTGCATATACTTTTGTAATAATACCACCCATGGAGTGGCCTAATAAGTATATAGGTGCATCATAGACTTTTTTTGTCTGTTCTATAAGTTCATATAAATCTGAAGTAAACTGGTAAATACTTTTAATATCTCCTCTTTTACCTTGAGATTTACCATGACCTCTAACATCATACAAAACAACAGAAAAACCAGCTTCATTAAGTAGTTCAGCCATTTTTCTATAGTAGATAGAGTGTAAAGCAATGCCATGTGTAAAAATGACAGTACCTTTGGGGTTATTAACATTATGATTTTCTGAATAGATTAATACCTGGTTAATTAACATATATATCACCTTATTTAAAGTACGGAATAATTTCCTTTTTCATATACCCAATAAAGTGCAAACTACCAGTTATAAAAATAACGTCATTTTCTTTTTTGTTCTTGATTAAATTTTTTAAAGCTGTTTTAGGATTCAATTCAAAGTTAAAGGGAAGAAAATCTAGGTTTTTATAACGAGCATCCGGAAAAGCAGTCAAAGTGATGGTTGTTGCATATTTTTTGAGTTCATTTAGCATCACTTCAGGCTCTTTATCAGATAGTGCACTGAATAGTACATGTATATTATACACTTTAAAAATAGATTTTAGCGAAAAAATGACTTCCTTAATTGCATGAATATTATGGGCACCATCTAAAACCACTCCAGGCAACACTGTTTCTAAGCGTCCTGGGTGTTCAGTTTTACTTAAACCTTCACTAATTGTTTGCTCAGTTATATTTGGAAATAAATATTTAATAACTTCTATAACAAGCGCTGCATTAGTGTTTTGAAACTCGCCTAACAATGATAGTTTATATATTTGGTGATTATATTCAATTTTGTGAGGAAACTCGGATATAGTGGTTACATCATGTTTTTGAATAATTTTAAGTGTTGAATGCATTTTTGATACATAATCCTTAACTAAATCATGTAATCCACTGTCGATACTCGTAATTAAGTGACCCTTTTCTTTTAAAATGCCAAGTTTGTTTAATGCAATCGATTCTAATGTATTACCTAATTGACGCATATGATCCATTCCAACATTGGTAATGACTGAGACATCATAATTTAATATATTTGTAGCATCTAAGAGACCACCAATACCAACTTCCATCACGATAACATCGACCTTATTATCTACAAAGTAAATCAGTGACATGAGAGTCATCAGTTCAAAAAACGATAGTGTTAGCCCACTATGTTCAAAATATGCATTGTTTAGCTCATAAACTTTATTAATAGAATCCAATAAATCATTATCTTCTATATCTTTACCATTGAGTTTAATGCGTTCGTTAAAGCGTACCAAATAAGGTGATATGAAAGTTCCTACGCGGATACCGGATTCAACCAGTACTTGAGTAGTCATCATACAAACTGAGCCCTTACCATTTGTACCAGTGACATGAATCTTTTTGATACCGCTTAAATCAAGCTGAAGGATGCTTAAGGCATCCTTCATATGATCTAGGCTTGTTTTAGGTCTAAACTTTATTTGTGTTTCTATCCAATTTACTGCTTCATCAAGTTGTTTAAACATATTTCTTTAACATTTCAACGACATCATCATATTGTTTCTTATAGTCGTCATACTTTCTTTGTTCAATGTCGATTTTAGCTTGTGGCGCTTTTGAGGTAAAGTTTACGTTAGAAAGTAATCCCTTAGATCTTTCAAGCTCCTTTTCTAAAGTGTCTTTTTGCTTTAATAATGATGCTTTTTCTTGTTCTAAATCAATCATATCTGATTTTTCAATATAGATATTGATATGTGTACCTGCAATAAAAATCATATCACTTGAATCTACACTGGTTTCATACGCTAGTGCTTTTGTATTCAAGAATTTAGTTAGGTAGTTTTCATATAACTTAACTTCCTCAATCATTTCCATAGATTTGATTTCAAGTGTAACATCAATCGGTTTTGATGGTGCAACTTGATATTCATTTCTAAGATTCCTTACCTTTACAATCACATCTTGAATTTCTTTAACGAGATCAATTTGGTTAAATTTATATTTTACTACTGGCCACTGAGCAATCATTACTGAGTTTTCATTAAAAATATCCATGTATAACTTATCTGTAACAAATGGTAAGAAAGGGTGTAATAATTTAAGAATATCTTTAAGTACATAGATTAGAACTGCTTGTGTATTTTGTTCTATTTTTGGGTCTTGTAGTGATACTTTAGAAATTTCTAAGTACCAATTTGCGAATTCTTCCCAAATAAAGTTTGTAAGTACCCTAGATGCTTCATTAAACTCAAAGCGTTCATAGTATTTATCTGCTTCAGTAATTGTTTCACTTAGTCTTGTAAGAATCCATTTATCAAATACATTTAATCTATCTTCATCGATAACTAAAGATTTATCTTTAATATTTAAGGATACGAATCTTGTAATATTCCATAATTTATTAATGAAGTTCCAACTCGACTCAATTTTTGTAATATCATATCTTGTATCTTGTCCTGGTGCAGCATTAGATACAATGAAAAATCTTAGTGCATCGACACCATACTTGTCAATTACATCCATAGGATCTACACCATTATTTAATGATTTAGACATTTTTCTACCTTGCTCATCTCTGATGAGTCCGTGCAGTAATACGGTCTTAAATGGGTCTTTTTTAGTGAATTCAAGGCCTTGGAACATCATTCTAGCAACCCAGAAGAAAATAATATCATATCCTGTTACTAAAACATCTGTAGGGTAATAGCGTTTGAAGTTCGGATCGTCTTCATTTGGCCAACCAAGTGTTGAAAATGGCCATAATGCACTTGAAAACCAAGTATCAAGAACGTCTTCATCTTGTGTCCAGTCAACGCCTGGTGATTCGACTTGAACTTTAACTTCATCACCCTTAAACCATGCTGGAATTCTATGTCCCCACCATAGTTGACGTGATATTGTCCAGTCTTGGATATTATTTAACCAGTTTTCAAATGTATTTTTAAAACGCTCGGGTACAAAATTTACTTGATTCATTTTTAGAGTTTGTTCAGTTAAACCTTTCATATCTACAAACCATTGTAGAGATAATCTTGGTTCAACCATAACACCTGTACGTTCTGAGTAACCCACTTGGTGAGTGTAAGGTTCTACTTTAGGGCATAGATTTAATGCTTGTAAATCTTTAACGACGTTTTTACGGCACTCAAATCTATCTTGACCTACATATTTGAGTGCAAGTTCATTCATAGTACCATCTTCATTCATACATAAAGGCATTTCTAAGTTATGTCTTTTAGCAACTTCATAGTCATTAGGATCGTGTGCTGGAGTAACCTTAACAACACCTGTACCAAATGCTTTATCTACATAATCATCTTCAATGACTGGTATTTTTGTATTTGTTCCAGGTATATAAACAAGTTTACCAATATACTTTTTATAACGCTCATCTTCAGGATGAACCATTAAAGCTTGGTCAGCAAACATTGTTTCAGGACGTGTAGTTGCAATGGTTAATCCACCATCCATATCTACAAATGGGTAAGTAAAGTGATATAAGTTACCTTGTGTTTCTTCGTACTCAACTTCAATATTAGATAAAGCTGTTTTAGCTTGGCAATCCCAGTTAATAATTCTATAACCACGATAAATCCAACCCTTATTATATAGAGTAATAAATACTTTATTTACAGCCTCATTTAACTTTTCATCCAGTGTAAATCTTTCTTTGGTGTAATCAAGTGATAAACCAAGTGCTTTCCACTGAGCTCTAATATGAAGAGAATATTCTTCTTTCCACTCCCAAGCTTTAACAAGATATTTTTCTCTACCAAGATCATATCTAGAAATACCTTGACTCTTCAATCTATCATCAATACGTGCTTGAGTTGCAATACCTGCATGGTCCATACCAGGTAAGTATAATGCATCAAAGCCTTGCATACGTTTACGTCTAATAATAATATCTTGAATTGCCGTATCCCAAGCGTGTCCTAAATGAAGCTTTCCAGTGACGTTTGGCGGTGGAATTACAACTGTAAAAGGTGTTTTATTTAAATCTTTACCAGATTCAAAAAAACCTTCTTTTAACCAAAAGTCATATCTGCCCTCTTCAACCGATTTAAAATCATATTTCGTCTGTAGTTCTGTTTTCATGTTCGAAAAACTCCTTTTTTGAAATTTCATAGTATAAAACATAATTAATATTAGGATTTTCTATATATCGCTTATGTTTTTTATATACAAATTTAAATCCAGATTTTAATATAACTTTCTTACTTGCTATATTAAAATCAGCATGTGCTACCTTTAAATAATCAAACTTTAATTCTCTAAAGACATAATTCATAACAACCAAAACAGCCTCTGTAACAATACCTTGATTCCAATAGGTATCATCTAATACAAATCCAATTTCAGCACCCTTACCAAAAAAGCGATCATTTGATAGATTATTTAGGCTAATTGTACCAATCATGACATCATTTTCACGTAGTGTAATAGCCCAAAGATTAGCTTCTTTGATGTGTAAGTTTAGTATAGAACGTGTCTCATCAAGATTTCTATGTGGAAACCATCCTGCATTTGGTCCAATACTATCTTTAGAAGCAAAGTAAAAAAATGAGACTAAATCCTTTTCATTAGGACTTCTTAAAACAACTCTTTTTCCTTCAAGTATTGGCAGCATATAGCCTCCTAAATAAAAATCCCTAGACTGATAAACAGCCTAAGGACGAAAATTCGCGGTACCACCTTAGTTCACAAAATAAATTGTGCACCTTCATTGAACTTTTATAACGTAAAGTTACTCCGAATTAAGCTACTAAATTAATTTCACCTAATCCGCTCAGTGATGACTTTCATTTATAGGGTATAAGAGTTTCACCAATTCTCTTAATCTCTTTTATGATTTTATTATAAATTACTTTTTCACTTCATAGCGTTTCTAATATTATATACTAATTAATTTTGATATGCAATTGTAAATCTAGAATTTACAAATTTTGGATGTTCACATTCTAATATAATCGCGTGTGCTAAATCTTTAACAGATATTCTAGAACGTTCTAAACTGTCATATATGAGATGATCTTTACCATAAACATATTGTTTAGTAAGTGGACCATCAAAAACTTCAGCTGCAGGAGACACAAATGTAACCTTTAAAGATGTATCACCTTTATAAGTTTCAAATACCCTGTCTGTTCCTTCTAATGCTTTAATCCATGGTTTTGGAAATACTAAACTATCTTTGACTAATTCACCATCATATTGGATGAGTGTGGTTGCACCAATGACAGCAATCACATGCTTATTTAACTTTTTAGCCATGTTAAATATGACTTTATAACCATCTAAAAAACGTTCTGCTTGAGCCACATGATAATATCCCGGATTATATGCGGATACAATCACATCACAATCTTTAATAGCCGCTTCAAAATCAGCTTCATCAAAAATTGTTAATTTTTTAAGTGTAAGATTATTTTGAGCAGGAATACTATTTCTTCTAAAAATCCCTACCACTTCATGACCTTTACTTAGTGCTTCATTTACTATATTTTCCCCGATAAACCCTGATGCACCTATAACTGCTATTTTCATATGTTTACCTACCTTTTTATATATAAAATACCGATTGTTCCTTCGCCACAGTGACTGGATATCACACAGCCAGCATGACCTTCTAATATATGTTTCACTTTAACTTCTTTTTCTACTCTATTTTTAATGTATTCAAATGAATCTGGAGCAAGTGAATGCGTAATGAATACATAAGTATCATCTATTTCGCCATTTAAGTTCACAAGATCATCAATCATCACATCAAGTGCTTTTGACATCTTACCAACTGACTTTTTATAGACATCAAGTTTACCATCATTCACTTGAATGATTGGCTTAATACGTAGTACTGAACCCACAAATGCACTTAAGCCACTTGCACGTCCGCCTTTATGAAGGTAGTCTAATGTCTTAATTGCAAATTGGCTACTTACCTTAGGTACTAATTTTGTTATTTCTTGATGGATTTCTTCAGCACTTAAGCCTTGATCTTTTAAATCGGATGCTTTAAGGACTAGTAATGCAATCCCACTAGATAGATTTGCTGAATCAATGACGTAAACATCTTTTGTTTCTAATAAATCAATAGCTAGTAAAGCTGATTTATAGGTTGCCGATATTTTAGAACCAATAGAAATATGAACAATTTTATAACCTTCATCCAAAAACTTTTTAAAAAATACCTCGAAATCTCCGGGACTAGCCGCTTGTGTCTTTGGTAAAAACCCATAAGTTTCAACTTTTTTATAGAGTTCAGGGGTTGTAATATCTATGCTATCTTTATAGGATTCATCATTAAAACGTACATATAATGGCACGATTTTAATGTTTCTAGTTTCCAATATTTCTGGACTTAAGTCCGCAGTTGAATCTGTAGTAATTAAGATTTTATTCATTACTAAACTCCTCATTAATTAATTTATCAATTCCAAACTTTGTTTCACTTGATGTGAAGTATATTTTTTGTCCTTCAAAAAACTTAGATCTAATCACTTTTTCTTGTTTAAGTCTATGTGATGATTTGACCTTATCGTACTTTGTTGTAACGACAATAATGTCTACATCAAACGCCTGTAATTCAATATACATATCTAAATCATCTTGAGTTGGTCCAATATTAAAATCCACCAATAAAATAATTTTTTTTAAGTGACCATTTAACTGGATATATTCATTAATCATTCTCATAAAAGTTAAAGTTTGAGTTTTAGAACGTTTCGCATAGCCATAACCAGGGGCATCTACTAAATACAAACTTTGATTTAGTAAATATAAATTTAACGTAATCGTTTTACCAGGTGTTTGAGACACTCTTGCTAATTTTTTACGATTTGTAATGGCATTTATTAATGAAGATTTACCTACATTTGAGCGACCAAGTATTAAAAAATGGTCGAAATCATCTTTAGGCAAGTCCGTAATAGAAACGGCCGATGTAATAAATTCTGCTTGTTTAATCATAATTTTACCTCTTATCTTATTGTATCATATATTTACAATCATTGAATGTCACATTTTACTAAACCCCATAAAATAAGAGTGTTATGACGTTCATAACACTCTTATCTTTAGTGATTGTTTAAGATTATCTAATCAATGCTTGTGCAAAAACATCAGATACATTTTCAACAGGAATAATTGTTAATTTGTCTCTAACTTCTTTTGGAATATCATCAACATCTTTAACGTTTTGTTTTGGAATTAAAATAGTAGTTAAACCACTTCTTAAAGCAGCAATTGCTTTTTCTTTTAATCCACCAATTGGTAGTACATAACCGCGTAATGTAATTTCACCGGTCATACCAAGGTCTTTTCTAACATAGAGTTTACTTGCAGCTGACATAATCGCAGTTGCCATGGTAATACCCGCTGAAGGACCATCTTTAGGAATTGCTCCTTCTGGTACGTGGACGTGGAAGTCGTTGTTTTCAAATATCGTTGGGTCTAAATTAAATTCTAGTGCATGTGATTTTACATATGAAAGTGCAGTAATTGCTGATTCTTTCATGACATCCCCTAGTTTACCTGTTAAAACAAGTTGTCCCTTACCTTTATAGTAAGTAACTTCAACCGGAAGTGTGTCTCCACCAAATGCAGTATATGCTAGACCAGTCACAACACCAATTTGTTGTTTTTCATCCACTAAATTATGTACAAACTTAGGTTTACCTATATATGTTTCTACATTTTCTTTAGTGATATGAATTTTATCTGCTTTTTTCATAAGAATTTCTTTAATTGCTTTACGTACTAAAGAACCAATATAACGGTTTAACTCACGAACACCAGCTTCTCTAGTGTAATGTCTTACAATAAAGTAAAGTGTTTCTTCATCAATTGTAAATTTATCACTATCTAAACCGTGTGCTGATAATTGTTTGTTAACTAAGTGTTTTTGAGCAATCTGAATTTTTTCATACTCAGTATAGCTAGATAGTTCTACAATTTCCATACGATCTCTTAAAGGTGCAGGCACATTTTCAAGATAGTTTGCTGTTGTAATGAATAATACTTGAGATAAGTCATAATTTTCTTCCAAGTAGTGATCACTAAATTTAGCATTTTGCTCTGGGTCTAATACTTCAAGCATTGCAGATGCAGGGTCCCCTCTATAATCAGATGCCATTTTATCAATTTCATCTAATAAGAAGACAGGATTTACTGTACCAGCATCCTTCATACCCTTAAGGATACGACCAGGCATAGCGCCTACGTAAGTTCTTCTATGACCACGTATTTCTGATTCATCTTTAACGCCACCTAGTGATTGTTTAACAAACTTACGACCTAAAGCTTCTGCAATAGATGTTGCAAGTGATGTTTTACCAACCCCTGGAGGACCTGCTAAACATAAAATAGTCTGTGGATTTCTACCAGTCATCATCTTAACTGCTAGATATTCAATAATACGTTCTTTAACATTTTCCAGACCATAATGATTCTTATCTAAGTTATCTTGTACCTTTTGTAAATCATTTAAATCTGTTGATGATTCATTCCAAGGTAATGCAACTAGAAAATCTAGGTAAGTTTTAATAATTTGAGATTCAGCCATTGCTGAAGGTGTTGATTGATAACGAGATAGCTCTTGTAGGGCCTTTTCTTCGATATGAAGCGGCATTTTAGCCTTCTTAATATCTTCTCTTAATTTATCAATTTCATCTTCTTTTTTAGCTTTATCACCTAATTCATTTTGAATTGCACGCATTTTTTCTCTTAAATAATATTCTTTTTGATTTTCATCAATTGCCTTTTTAACATCTTCATTAATACGCTGTTCTAAATCAGCAATCATCTTTAGACGGTTAATATCTTCTAAAATTAATTTTAGTCTTGAATTTACATTTAATTCAGCTAGATACTTATATTTTTCAGTATCTTGAGTTCTTAAATTATATGCTAAAATGTCCGCCATTTTATCTGATGATAAACCAGATTGAATTTGTGATGTAATCACTTGGGCATTATTAAACAACTGATTTGCATTTACAACAGCTTCATCAGTAATTAATTTAAGTAATGTAGTTTCTTCTTCAATTTCCCCTACTTTTGATTCTAATTCTTCATAGTCTGCTACAAAGTAAGGATCTGTTAAAAAGTACTCATTGACTTTAATTCTAGACATTAAATTAAACTTAATTTTATAGTTGTTATTAGGTAATTTAATCTTCATAGCAATCTTAGCTAAGACACCATGAGTTTCAATATCAGCAACTGTTGGGTTTTCTATTAATGGATTTTTTTGAACCAATATAAGTACGTAAGATGAAAAACTCTTTTCAGACTCTTCAATCGCTTTAAGGGATACTTTACGGCCAACTTCAATTCTAAAATCATTATTAGGAATCGGTACGATACCACGTACAACAATCGCGGGTAAACTTGTCTGTAATTCCATATCTTTGATCCCCTTTCTGGGTTATATTCTTATTATATATTATAATATAAAATTGTCAATTAGCAATCATAATGCATGAGTGCCAATCGTTATCCCATCTTTTATCATATTTATAGTTATAAGAAAGCCTCTGAAGCTTCAGAGGCTACTTTTATATTTATTTTTGTACTGCGTTTTCTACTAAGAATGTTACTGCTTTTTCAAATGCGATATCATTCATTACTAGTTCATCTGAGATATACTTTTTAATTTCATTAACTTCCATTTTGTAATGGTTTGCTAATTCTTCATAACGCAAACTTAATTCTTCAGGTGTAGCAGTGAAGTTTTCTTTCTTAGCAATCGCTTCGATTACTAGAGATTGAAGTACACGTTTTTCAGCTTGTTCTTTAGCTTGTTGTTCGAATAATTCTTTAGTTAATCCTGATAATTGGATGAATGTATCCATATCTAATTGATATTGTTTAGCTTGAGCTTCAACATTTTTCTTGAAGTTTTCGATTTCTGAATCAAACATAGATTGTGGCACTTCAACTTTAGCTAATTTAACTACTTCAGTGATAACTGCATCAGTTAATTCTCTTTTAGCTTGTTCTTGTTTAGATGCTTCTAAATCTGCTTTGATTGATGCTTTTAATTGATCAACAGTTGAGATACCTTCACGGTTAAGTGATACAACCCATTCATCATTTAATTCTGCTAATTTTTTAGATTTAATTTCGTGTAATACAACTTTAAATACTGCCGGTTTACCTGCTAGGTTTTCAGCTTGGTATTGTTCAGGGAAAGTAACATCCACATCGCGTGATTCACCAACTTTTAAGCCTAACATACCTTCTTCAAAACCAGGAATGAATTGACCACTACCGATTTCTAAACTGAAGTTTTCAGCTTTCCCACCTTCAAATGCAACACCATCTTGGAATCCTTCGAAATCAAAGATTGCTGTATCGCCATTTTCTAGTGCACCTTCTTTAGGTTCTAAAATAGCATTTTGAGCTAATAGGCTGTTAATGTTTTCATCAACTTCTTTTTCTGTTACTTCTGTATCTACTTTAGCAACTTCAACACCTTTATAGTTTTCAATTTCAACTTCAGGTTTGATTGCAACTTCAAAACTTACTTCAAAATCTTCTGTTCTTGAGATTTTATCGAAATCTAGATCAATATTCATTGGATCTGAAACAATTGTAAAGTCTTTTACTAGTGTAGCATCATTATATTTATGACCAATTGCGTGGTTTAATGCTTCTGCATATAATGCTGTTTCACCAAATTTTTGTTCGTAAACTTTTTGAGTTACTTTACCTTTTCTAAATCCTTTAATTTCTACATCATCTTTAATGTGTGCAAAAGCATGTTCTAATGCATGTTCAAATTCTGCAGGTGTTACTGTAAAAGTAAATTTTACATGATTCTTTTTTATATGTTCAAATTTCATAGTTTCCTCCTAAATTATATCAACTTTAATATTATAACATTATAAATCTTTTTTTCGTGAAAATACATAAGTAATGATAATTATTCTTCTATTTTACGCATATCTTCTAAAGATAATGTGAAATCAAAGATATTTATATTTTCAAATTGTCTTAATTTATTGTGACTCTTTGGTATGACAACGACACCTTTTTGTATTTGATGTCTAAGTAGTATTTGTGCCCAAGTCTTACCATAATGGTTACCAATGGTTGTTAATATATCCTTATTAGGCACAGGATCTAGTGGACCCCATGCTACTGGAACAATGTCATACGCCTTACAATAAGAGATGAGTTCCTGTTGCCAGTTTGCTGGATTAGATTCTATTTGATTCATCATGGGTTTAATATTTGCATACTTCATGATGTAATCAAGTTGCTCCTTACTAAAATTGGATACACCAATTGCTTTAAAGTGTCCTTTTAGATAATGACTTTCAAGTGCTTTCCAGACCTTTAAATTAATTTCATCCGTGGATGGATGATGAATTAAATAGATATCTACATAACCTCCAAATATATTGATGGACGATTGTATCATCGCCTCAATTTTTTCATCATCTTCTAGTGGTAATTCTTTGGTAGGTATTTTAGATGTAACCATGACATCTTTTCTATTTAGATGGGCATCTTTAATTGATTTGGCAATCACTGTTTCATTTCTATAAACGATTGCTGTATCTATGAGGCGGTAGCCATTTTCATATGCCCAAATTAGTTCTTTAGTGTCATTATCAAGTGCACCATAAAAATCATGATTCACTTTACCAAATGTGTTTGCACCCATACCTACAACTGGTACTTTAAAACCATTATGAAGTGTTAAATATTCCATAGGTTACCTCTTAATTTTGATAACTTCTTGGTAGGCTTGTTTCAAGCCTTCACCAATTTTTTCAATCGATCTGTCTTGAACAATCTTATAACCGTTTTCAATCATTTCTGTTTGATCTTCATGTAATACTTTTTCTATTAATTTACTAAATTCAAAGTTATTATGTCCTTTTAGTACATGCTCCTTATGAAATAACCAGTCATAATAAACAGGAATATCACGCAAAACAACAGGAGTTTTACTTGCCAGTCCTTCTAAGACGACAATACCTTCTGTTTCTTCATAGCTTGGGAAGAACACACAATCAGCACCACTAAATGCACCCTTAATGACCGCACCATCAACGTAGCCTGGCATAATCATATTTTTAGGTTTATTTTTAATACGTTTTCTAATAAAATGCGTGGTTGCAAGTTTAGATAAATTACCAAACCAAATGAAAGTAACATTTGGCATAGTACGGGCCACTTCAATAAAATCGTGAATACCTTTTCTTTCAAATAATAAACCAACACCAATCACAACTTTTTGGTTAGGCTCTAAATCAAAATGTTTTCTAAATGCATCAACATTTTCTTGTTTATACTCGTAAGCATCTAAATCAATACCATTTGATAATGCAACTACAGGAGATTTTACTACATGCATCGATTCAATTAAAAACTTAGAGTATCTTGTTGGTGTAATAATTAAATCTGCAATACCATAAATATTTTGTAGGTGCTTGTAGAAAAATGGTGCAATAACACGCCAAAATGCAAAACTTCTTCTAAAGTCTTGCACTGTTGAGTGTCCATGAACTATTACTGGGTATTTTTTTCTGAATTTTTTAATCTTATTGGAGTGCGCGATATTCACATGCACCAAATCGTAAGTGTCTTTAGGGTCTGTAGTATATTCAATACCTACAGCTTCTAGCGCACGTTTTTGGTGATAAAACGCTCTACCAATGCCAGATTTTTTTAACATACTTTGTTTTTGTGAGTACAATAGTACTTTCATAATAAAAATACCTCTTTTCTATTTCTAATTGTCTAAGTTTTGTTTAGCAAAGATTACTGCGCCGTATATACCTGAATTCACATGACTGTCTGCATAATATACTTTGAAGTTTTCTTTTGTTTTATCTGCAAATAAGTTTTTTAATATGAGAGATTCTAGATACGCTTTTGGAAATTGCTCACTCATAATCACGCCACCACCTAAAATAATAGTGGATATATCTAATATCGTCATTTGGGTTGTGATATAAAATGCTAATAAATGAAGATAATCTTGAATGGCTTGGTGATTAAAGTGATCCATAAGCATCGTTTCAAATGGTGAATCTTTAAAATGCTTTTCATGGATTGCTTTTAAATTAAATCCAGAAACTTCAGATTCTAAATCATTTTGTTTTTGGTTATACTTGATACCTCTTAAATACATTGGCACATGCCCTATTTCACCAGCGGCACCAAAATCTCCTTGATACATCATGTTTTTAATACGAATTGCACTACCAAAACCAGTCCCCAAATAAAAACCCATAACTGATTTATTAGGATCAATATTAAAATGTTTTGCATCATAAAGCATTAATATATTGACATCATTACCAATAAATATTGGGATGTTTAATTCTTTTTCTAAAGCTAACAAATAGTCACCTTCAAACGCTCTTAAGTTGGGTATATTTAAGACTTGTCTTGAATGAAGGTCAACGATGCCTGGAAAGCCAATACCAATCGCTTCAATTCTATAGCTGTCTTTGTATTTTAAAACATATGAGCGAATAAGTCCACTTAAATCTTTTCCAATTTTAGTTGATTGATGCTTTTCTTCATGATGAATAACAAAATCATCATCGACTAAACCGATTCTAATATTTGTACCACCACAGTCAATTCCAATAAAATATTTTTTCATATGAGTTATTTCCTTTTGATAATATAAACACCTGGTTTGTTGATTAAGATCTCATTATCTAGTGTTTTTACATTCTTAGATCCAAATATTAGTTTACCATCTAATGGTATTTTTATTTCATTAAAATCATTTTTAATGTAATGATCTAGTGTATACGTATTAGATTTTAATGAATAAAGTATGTAACCACTATGAATTTCAGCACGAACATCTTCATTATAATCTGAATGACGATATACTTTGTATGATTTTCTTATCTTTAAGAGTTGTCTTAATTTCTTAATACTTGAAAAATTTTCCCATTTGACCATATTAATACTATCTGGTGATTTATAAGAGTTTTCAACACCATCTTTAGAACGATACATTTCCTGACCAGCATGATAGAAAGGTATACCTTGTGATATCGCGATGATGTGATTTGCTAAATCTTGATAGACATGCTTAATTTTCTTATCTTTATAGTTAAAGTGTAACGTATCGAAAAGTGTCATATTGTCATGACATTCAACATAGTTTAATGACTTATTTGGTGTATTAAATATATGAGGGGAACCTTTTAATGCTTTTAATACATCTTCTAATTTTTCTTTAGATCCAGTAGCATAGCCAAGTTCTTTTGTATGTAGTTCACCCTTTAATAAATTTCTATAAAAATCATTAAAGTGTCCAATAGCGGGCATCATTGCTTGGTTGTTCATGTTACTACGTTTTGACTTAGGTAGTGCATTGTCCATATTCCAACCTTCACCGTAAAGCATGATGTTTGGATTTAACTTCTTAAGTTCTATAGCTATTTGATTCATGGTATCCACATCCATTAATCCCATTAAATCAAATCTAAATCCATCTACTTTATAGTGTTTAACAAAATGAACTAATGAATCAACAATTAAACGTCTAACCATATAATTGGTTGTTTCAACGTCATTTTCTAAAAATGCAGAGTGTGTTTGTTGAAAGTTTTTATCGTGTCTATAAAAATAACCTGGAACAAAGTAATCATAAGGGAATAATGCACGTTCATAAACATGATTGTAAACAACGTCCATATTTACAGCTAAACCAATTTCATGAGCTTTATCAACTACTTTTCTAAATTCGTTTATTCTGCTATATGGATCACTTGGATTATTTGATAGCCAACCCTCTATTGCAAAGTATTGCATCGGGTTATAGCCCCAGTTATAAAGTTCATCTTTATTCACATCATCTACACCATAAAAGTCATAAACTGGTAACACTTGAAAATGTGTAACACCTAAGTTTTTGATATACTCTAGTACAGATGATTTTAAAGTTTCACTGTATTCTGTTACGCCTAAGAAAGTACCCTTATTTGGTACATCAAGATCAATGGTTAAATCTCTTATCATACCTTCATAAATGACTGCATCTGTATATTTTTTTAATGTGACATGATCATGAAATTGTGGTTCTAATTTGTCCATATCGATAATAACAGATGAATCTAAGTTACTTGCTATAGTGTATGGATCATTTGCTATTTGGAATGTATCCACTAATCTTACATTATATGCATAGCTTTTCCCTTCAAGATCTCCTTGAACTCTAACATGGTATGCACCACCTTCTAAGTAGGTCATTTCATATGTAGCACCATCTACCATACAATATATTTCTTTAGCAACCGGACTATATACATAAAAGTCAGTGTGTGTCTTGGTATAAACTGCACCAAGTGGACCATCGTATCTATATTTTTTATCAAACGACTTATGAAGTGTTACTAATCCTATATGTAATGGATATCTATGATGATTGATATAAATATGGTCGACTTCATGTAATTTTAAATCGATATTCGACTTAAAATATTGATTGTCACCATCATTTTTATACCAAGTAATTTCATATCCTTGGATATGAATATCATAAATATAATCTGTAGATTCTAATCTAATTAATTGTAAATCATCAATAAAAGCTTTAATCATTTGTAATATTTCCTACACTTTCATTTTTTTTAGTTTATTGTGATAAAATAAGTATAATACATACGAGGTGAACTATGAAACCAACCATTAAAGATGTTGCAAAGAAAGCCAATGTCAGTATTTCCACAGTGTCACGTGTTATCAATAAGCGTGGTTACGTACATGAAGATACACGTTTGCTTATTGAAAAGTCTATTAAAGACTTAGGTTTTGTGCCTAACCAGCTGGCTAGAAGTTTAACCAATCGCTCCTCTAAAATTATTGCAGTCATTGTACCGCATATTGGACCATACTTTTATGGTGAGTTATTAGAATCGATTGAGAGTCAAGCTCAAGCAAACGGTTATAAAATTATGTTCTTTAACGTTCAAGATGACCCTGAACGTGAATTAGAATATATTCGATTCTTTGAACAATATAATATTGAAGGTATTATTGTAGCGTCTAATTTCCAAAATATGTCAAAATTAGATGAAATTAAAGTACCGATTATTACAATTGATCATATTTTAGATGAAAACATTCCTTCTATTACCGCAGACTCTGTGACTGCAGGTGAGTTAGCTGCTAAAAAACTTATTGAAGGTGGTTCTAAACATTTAGCTGTCTTTAGAGGTCCAAGTTTTTTAATGACAACCATCGAGCGTACATTAGGTTTTAATAAGGTTTTAAAAAAACATAATTTACACGCAGATGTCTTTGACTTTGACTTAGTCAATCCAGATGCTAAACTTATCGAACAAGTTTTAAGTGCTAATCCTCATATTGATGGTATCTTTGCATACTCAGATACGATGGCACTTGTCATATCTTCTATTTTACAACGTTTAGGTCGTAGAGTACCTGAAGATGTTCAAATTATCGGTTATGATAATACACCGTTTGTAGAGTGGATTCATCCACCTCTAACAACCATTTCTCAACCGATTAATTTATTAGGTAAACAAGCTTTTATTAACCTAACAAGATTAATTCGTGGTGATGAGTTATCCACCCTTCATGAAGTCATGAATGTTGAATTAGTAGAACGTAAATCAACAAGATGAGAATCCTAACACAGGATTCTCATTTTTTATATTTAAAGATAATACTCGTTAACCCTGAAAGTTGTACCTTGAGATGATATGGTTGACCATTTCTTGGTTCTTTGTAGGTTTTAAGTGGTAAGCCGTTGTATAAGTTTGTTCCATTATAAATGTCTTTGTTGGAATTTAATATTTCCTCATATGTTCCTTCAAAAGGTACACCAACTTCATAGCTTTGATAATAGTTTGGAGTTAGATTATGAACCATGACAAGTACTTCGTTATCCGAGTATCTTGCATAAGCAAAGACAGATGTGTCTTTATGATCCACGATTAACCATTTAAATCCTGACGGATCATGATCTTTTTGATAAAGTGCATCATGGTGTTTATACACATGTGCTAAATCCCTAAAGTATCTATTAAAAGCGTCATGTATCGGAAACTTTAATAAGTTCCAGTCAAGTTCCTTTTTAAAATCCCATTCAGCAATTTGTGCAAATTCCTGACCCATAAATAGTAACTTTTTACCCGGGTGTGTCATATAGAATGTCATAAGGTTTCTATAATGCGCAAACTTTTGTTCATAACTTCCCGGCATTTTACTGACTAAGGAACCTTTTAGGTGTACGACCTCATCATGGCTAAAGGGTAAAATAAATTGTTCATTAAATGCGTAAACTAAGCCAAAAGTTAGTTTATCATGGTTATGTTTCCTGTATATCGGATCAAGTTTAAAGTAAGATAAGACATCATTCATAAAGCCCATATTCCATTTATAGTTGAACCCAATACCACCAAGAAAGGTTGGTTTGGTAACGAGTGGAAATGCCGTTGAGTCTTCTGCAGATAGGATGAAGGTTTCATCCTTACTAAATACATGTGCTGAAATTTCTTTTAAAAATGCAATAGCTTCTTCATTGATACCATTGGACTCATCACCTAGATAATAAAACAGGTGAGATACAGCATCAATTCTAAATCCATCAACATGGAAGTAATCCATCCAAAAAGTAAGGGCAGACATCATAAAACTTTTAGTAATACCTTTATTGAAGTCTAGATTCGCAGTACCCCATGTTATGTTTTCTCTTTTAAAGGTATCCTCATATTCATAAAGATAAGTGCCATCAAAATTAAATAAACCAAAGTCATCTTTATTAATATGTCCTAAAACCCAGTCCATGATGATACCAATACCATGTTGATGACACTGATCGATTAAATACATTAAATCTTTTGGTGACCCAAATCTAGAAGTTGCCGCAAAAAAACCAGTACCTTGATACCCCCATGAGTCATCCAGTGGATGTTCATAGACTGGCATGAGTTCAATATGGGTAAATCCGTTGTATTTTACATGGTCAATTAAATCTTTAACCACTTCATTATACGGTCTAAATTGACCATTATTTCTTTGCCAAGAGCCAAGATGCACTTCATAGATAAGCATTGGTTGATCATAGACTTTTTTCTTGTTTTTAAACCAGTCATGATCCTTCCAATGATACCCATCAATATCATAAACTTTAGATGCGTTTGATGGTCTTACTTCAGAAAAGTATCCAAACGGATCTGATTTATGTGAGATCTTTCCATTCTTTAGATGAATCTCATATTTATAAGTTGCCCATTCAAGGTCTTTGGGTATTGTAATGGACCAAAATCCTTGTGGATGAATTTTAGTTAGAACATGCTTCCAGCCTTCGTAATTGTTGAAATCTGCAATAAGTCTAACTTCTTTTGCGTTGGGTGCATAAACAGTAAATGTAGTAGATATGATGTTGCCATCATCATCCTTATTCAGGTGTGCACCTAAAAACTGATGTGCTAAATAGTTCTTGCCTAATAGATATAAATTTGCATGAGATTCTGTAAATGCCAATTTTATGTACCTCCCCAATGTTTGTCCTTTAATCCTATTTTACAATAAATATGCTACAAAAATGGCCTTATTATTAAAATAAGGCTCATTTTCTTTATAAGTTGATTATTTTTTGATTTCTTCTAGTTGCCAGATGTCTTGATTGTATTGTGCAATCGTACGATCAGATGTAAAGAAGCCAGCATTTGCAATATTCATGATAACCATATGCCACCATTGTTTTTGGTCTTTATATAATTGATTTGCTCTTTCTTGTGCTTTAACGTAACTATCAAAATCCTTTAATACTAGGAAGTAGTCAGATGTTAATAGGTTTTGTAAGATAAAGTCAAAGTGTGTCGGATTAATCGTTAATCCTCTAATAAAATCAAATATAGATTGTAATCTTGGATCCTCATCATAAATTTGTCTAGGTTTGTATCCGTTGTTTTTATAGATGCTATTTACCTCATCTGAGGATAAACCAAAGATGATGTTATTTTCCATACCTGCTTCTTTAACAATTTCTACGTTTGCACCGTCCATTGTACCAATGGTTACAGCACCATTTAGCATGAACTTCATATTACCTGTTCCACTTGCTTCTTTAGATGCAGTAGAAATTTGTTCAGATAAATCTGCAGCTGGAAATAAGTATTCAGCATAAGTTACATTATAGTTTTCTACAAAGACAACTTTAAGTAACTTGTTTGTATCGGTATCATTATTTATGACATGGCTCGTTTTATTAATTAATTCAATAATACCTTTAGCCATCACATATGAAGGTGCTGCTTTAGCACCAAAGATAAAGTTTTGTGGATGGAAATTCTTTTTGAATTCCATGTCTGTTTTTAGTCTTTGATATGTATAAATAATATTCAAGATATTTAGTAATTGACGTTTATACTCGTGTAGACGTTTGATTTGAATGTCAAAAATAGCATTTTCATCAAGAAGTATACCTGTATCTTTTTTGATCTTTTGAATGAGTGCACGTTTCTTAGATAACTTCATGTCTTTAATCATTTTTTGGACTTTTAGATCATCTTTAAATTGTTCTAGTCCTTTAATTAAACTTAAGTCTTTATGCCATGCTTTGCTGCCTAATAAGTTATCAAGTATATCAGTTAATTCATGGTTGATATGTAATAACCATCTACGGTGGGTAATGCCGTTAGTCTTATTATTAAATTTAGATGGATATAATTTATAGAAGTCATTAAGTTCAATGTTCTTTAAAATATCAGTATGTAATGCAGCAACACCGTTCACTGAAAACGATCCGTAGATACAAATATTTGCCATACGTACATTGTTAGCACCAATTAATTGCATTTGATATATTTTTTCTTGTGGTACTTTAGCTTCTTCTAAAACAATTTTGAAACGACGGTTCATTTCTTGAACGATCTCAAATGCTCTAGGTAATAAGTTTCTAAAGATCTTAATATTCCATTTTTCTAATGCTTCAGATAAAATTGTATGGTTTGTATATGCTACTGATTGTGTCACAATATCCCATGATTCATCATAACCTAAGTTTTCTTCATCCATTAAGATACGCATTAATTCAGGAATAATTAATGTTGGGTGGGTGTCATTTACTTGGAATACATAATATTTATGTAAGTCTTTAATATCACGACCTAAACGTTTATGCTCTAAAATAACTGATTTAATACCTGCTGCTGAGAATAGGTATTGTTGTTGTAATCTTAATGTTTTCCCCGCTTCAGTAGAGTCATCTGGGTATAATGATTCAGTGATTTTAGAAACCATTTTTAGATATTCTTCATCATGATATGGATGTAATTCACTCTTTTCAGCTGACCATAATCTAAGATGCGTAATTACACCATTACCAGCACCAACAACTTTAACATCATAAGGTACAGCTTTAACCCATACAGGATCAATTAATTTAGTATCTTTTACATAACCAAAATATGGAATGTGGATAGCTTCTTGTTCTTTTCTTTCTTCCCAATAAAATGGTTTATCTAACCAAGGGTCTGGATATTCTCTTTGTTTGTCGTTTTCGAATCTTTGAACAAAGAATCCTTTTTTATATCTTAGTGAATTACCATAAAAAGGTAATGATAATGATGCTGCTGAATCAAGGAAACAAGCCGCTAATCGACCTAATCCTCCATTACCAAGTCCTGCATCTGTTTCTGCAAGTTCAATTTCATTTAAATCATATCCAAAATCATCAAATGCTGCTTTTACAACATCCGCATAACCTGAGTTCATGAGGTTAGATGTGATCAAACGACCCATTAAGAACTCCATTGAAAAATAAATAGTTTTCTTTAGATTGTTTTTCTCTACATATTCCGTAGTTGCTTCGTAGTCATTCTCTAGTTGTTTATCAAGTAATGAAGCTAATGCTGCATACTTTTCATATAATGTTGCTGTTTCTATTCTTTTATTGAATAGATTCTTTAGCATGAGTATATATGCACCCTTAAAAATCTCTTTGTTAATAAATACGTTGTCCATTTTAAGTTCCTTTCTAATAAGTAATCATACATGCATATTCTATCACACTAATATGATAAAAAAGATGTGCAACCGTTTACATTATAATATCTGCAACTAGTTTCACATCTTCTTTCATGATTAAGCTTTATTTAATTTTTTCTTAATATTTGGTATAATTCTGTTTCCATAAAGTTCAATTGTTTTTAAGACATCTTCATGTGGCATTAATGAACCTGGTGTTTGCAGTAAAAATCTGTTGACACCAAGACCTTCAAAGACTTCTAAAATACGTTTTTCAATATCATCTACATGACCTATAAAAAGTGGTCCATCTATTACTTTACTTAAGTATTCTTTTTTATGACCTACGTTCCAACCTCGCTCTTCACCTAATTTAGTAAAGGTTGCATGGTGTGGTAAGAAATAACGTTCAACAAGATCATTTGGATCTTTATCTGTGATAAGACCATGAATAGCAATACCTATTTCCATATCATCAGGATTATGACCTGATTCATGGTAGAAATGTTTATAGAGATCAACTAATGGTTTAAACCTAAGTGGAGAACCACCAAGTACAGCAATAATCATTGGTAACCCCAATTTAGCAGCACGTACTACACTTGATTGTGTACCACCTACAGCAATACTTACCTTTAACTTTTCTTGGATACTTCTAGGGTATATACCTACATTATCTAATTTGGGGGTGTGCTTTCCACCTTTCCAAGTAATACGTTCATTTTTTCTGATTTCAAGTAACATATCCAGTTTTTCAGTAAATAGTGTTTGATAGTCATCTAGATCATAACCAAATAGTGGGAAGGACTCAATAAACGAACCTCTACCTGCCATAATTTCAGCTCGCCCATTACTTAATACGTCAAGGGTTGCAAAATCCTCATAAATTCGAACTGGGTCTGAACTAGATAAGACGGTTACAGCACTACCCAAATGAATGCGGTTAGTAAGTTTTGCTGCTGCAGCCAATATGATTTGGGGACTTGATGCAGCATAGTCTGATCTATGATGCTCACCAATACCATAATAATCAAGACCAACCTTATCAGCTAAAACAATCTCTTCAATTGCACGGTCTAAACGTTCTTTGTGAGATACTTTCCCACTTTTTTCATCGATGCCACTTTCTAAAAAAGTGATCATGCCTAATGTATATGGTTTCATTTTATTGCCTCATTAATTTAACTTTCGGATGATTATCTAGTTTTGATGCCATGGTTGGAGGTAAAATCATAGGTATGTCTAATACACCCTGATTTACTTTATCTAAAAATAAAAGATCGTTTTCGTTAAAGTTAAGTAAAGTTTTTAACTTAAGCGGCATTAAATCTAAATTAATTTGTTGCTTCATATCACTAATTGCTATGTAAAAAAGCACCATTTTTTTGATAAAAGGGTATTGTTGAGGCATAATTTTGTTGGATGCAATTACATGATCAAGTACATTGATAAAAGGTTTACCTTCAAATATTTCAACAAAAAACTTGGCATAGTTTTCAAGTGTTGATAAGGCGTATATATGTAAATCCTCAAACTGATTATCTTTTCTTGCAAAGTATTCCGGGTTTAATACGTGAACACGGTTTAAATAATTAAAGTTTAATTTATACTCATGCTTCGTTGTATTATCAATGATCGCATAACTGTCAATCCTGCCTGTTAATTGTGTGTGCTTCACATCTAAACTAAAGTTTTTTTGTTGTAATATTTTTGGTAGTTCACGGTTTACTATATTTCTTAATTCATTTACTTTTTTAATATCTAAATTTGTATCTAAATCAAAGTTGAGTTCATTTGTTACAAATCCTAAATCAATAATTAAAAATTGTAGTGCAGAAGCACCATTTAATTTATAATACTCAAAAACATCATAAGCATCAAATGCTTGTAAGATGTCACCTAATCTTCTTAATCTATCCATTTTTTATCTTCCTCGTCTATATTTTTGCAATGACTGCGATATCATCATTTTTAGGGTTATTTACTAAGGTTGAAACTCTTTCATAATACATATGTTCTGCATCAAAAGGCTTAATTAATTTTTCTAATGTCTTTACATCTTTAATTTGATTATTTAGCCAAGTTTGTTCTTCTTCCTTAGTTAATATAACCGGCATCCTATCATGAATAGCATGCATAAGTTTATTACTTTCAGTTGTAATGATTGCAACCGTATGTATCTTTTCACCCGTTTTAGTTTCTACTGTTTGCCAGATTGCTGCCATCGCAAACAGTCCATTATCGGTCATAAATCTATAAGGGTTTTTATCACTTTTATCTCTGTTCCATTCAAAAAAACTGTCTGCTAAAATACTGCAGCGTCTTTTTAGAACACTTTCTTTAAAGATTGGTTTTTCAAATACTGTTTCACCCTTGATATTAATGATTTCTAAAGGTTTATCTGTTGATGAAAACTTTGGTCTAAAGCCCCATTTTAACTGGCCAACTCGATGTCTTTTACCATCATGTAAAATACTAACCACTTCATTAGATGGACTAATATTATATCTTGGTAGTTGAAAGTTGGGACTATCTAAAATATCATATCTGGTCTTTAGTAAGGCTTCTAATTGAGCTTTTGACACAGTTAGTGTAAAACGTCCACACATGAGTATCACCCTCTTTACATCTATTGTAACATAGCAAATAAAAATCCTCTAGTTAGAGGATTTCTTCTTTGTATAATCTTGTTTCCTAATGGATCCATCGCGTTTATGGATGACAATGGATGTATCATTATTCTCAGCTAGAGTCTCTGCGAATGCAATGGCTTCAGCCTGAGTTTTAAAGTACTTAATAGTTTTTTGTGAACCTTGTTTTCTGACACGCCACTGATTTTTAAACTCTGATTTTTCATCTTTATTTTGTGATACATGATATTTAACAACTTTGTCAGTGTCAGTTGCAGGTTTTTCTTCTTTTTCAGAAGGTGCTTCTTTAGTATTAGATGCCTTTTTA
The DNA here is from genome assembly GCF_000018785.1 of Acholeplasma laidlawii PG-8A. NCBI lineage: Bacteria > Bacillati > Mycoplasmatota > Mollicutes > Acholeplasmatales > Acholeplasmataceae > Acholeplasma > Acholeplasma laidlawii. The sequence goes on along the minus strand of NC_010163.1, from coordinate 555,889 downwards.
GGTGCAGCTTTAGCCTGAGTTTTAGCAACTGGTTTTTCTTCAACTACAGGTTTTTGATCTTCTTTAGGTCTATCTTCTACTTTTATTGTTGGTTCAACTTGTTCAACTTTTTGTTCTGTAATCGGTGAAGATTTAGGTTCGGTCTTAGGAACAGCTTTAACCTCAGTATAAGGTAGCGTCTTTTTCTTCTTTGGTTTAAGCAGTAAAAACAGTATTAAAATAACAACTAGTAAACCTACTCCTACGATTAACCACTCTTCTAGTGCCCAAGTATCTAGGCCGCCTGGAAATAAATCATTGAAATTCATATTAAAATTCCCCCTATATATTATTATAATTCTATATTCATTTTACTACTAATTAGCGAATAATTAAAATGATACGGATAAAATCCACCAAATTTATTAAATAAATGATAAAAAAGTAAAGATTTTAGTTATTTGAACCTAATTAGCTATGCCTACTTGACTATAAATAAAATACAGTAGGTAAAGGTGTAAGAAAAACGATAACCAATTAATCACTACAAAATACCAATGTTTCGTTTTATGTCTTACAACATATAAGCCCATGAGTCCACCAATAGAACCCATAAAAACAGTCAGTAATAATAAGTGTTTTTCTTTAATACGCCACGTACCTTTTTTTGCACGTTCTTTATCCATTAAATAAGCTACATAGGTAATGAGTGATATAAATATCCACACCACAACATAAATATATATAAATACAGGTTTCATGTGTTAATTACTCTTTTCTATTTTCATTAAATCTTTAATTTGTTTTAACTCTTTATTAGGATCTGTATACCAATTCGATTCTAACAATCTATATACGGTCCATCCCCTAGACTCTAAGTATTTTTCTTGATGTAGTAAATCTCGCCTTGCATTTAAATCATTTAGACCTACATCTGTTAAGATACCTAACTTATAGGCTTTTTGTTTATCATCTTTAATTGCTAGATTGATTTTATATTTACCAATACCAACATTTAAATCAACGTCAAACCCTAATCTTTCTAAACGCTTCTTAACATCATCTACCATATGTGTTATAAGCATATTTCTGGTTTCAATCTCTGTACTATGTAAATGATTTAATACCTCTTTAGCAAGTGCCTCGTTTTCATTTGAAACATAGTAACAATATCTCATAAAATCTTTTAATAACTTTGGACCAGTCGAACTTAAGTCTTCTACTTTAAATTCTTCCGGATACAAACTAGATATGAAATAAATCTTTTGTTTGGCGCGTGTAATAGCCACATTAAGCCTGTTTTGTCCGCCATCATGGTTAAGCCACCCAAATCGTCTCATCACTTGTCCTTGGCTGTTTTTAGCATATCCCATTGAAAAAATTATGATATCTCTTTCATCACCTTGAACGTTTTCAATATTTTTAACGAATAATGATTTATCTTCACCGTCTTCTTTTCTAAACAGTTCTTGTTCAAACGCTTTTTGATATGTTCCTTTTTTAAAGAGTTCTTGATCGATTGCATTTTCAATAGCATCTCTTTGAGTACTATTAAATGTAATCACACCAATGGATTCATTATGTTGTCTTGTTCTTAGTATCTTTTTAATCACTTCAACAACTTTAGTTGCTTCTTTTTTATTTCTTCTATTTTCAAACATACCATCTTTAACATATATATATTCAATCGGTGGTTCAACCGCCTTTTTTTGATTTGGTGAAATCATTAACTTGGCATCATAAAATGCGTGGTTAGAAAACGCGATTAATTCCTCATACGTCGAGCGGTAGTGATAATTTAGTAGTGCTTCTTTAAAGCGGTATCTTGCAAGGTCTAATAAACTTTTAGCATCTAACGATACTTCTTTAAAGACATCATCTTCATAAAACTCATCCAGTTCATCTGTTCTACCTGTACCTAAACTACTTGGTCTAAGTTGTTTAGGGTCTCCTGCAATAACAACTTTTTTAGCTCTATAAATTGCAGGTATACCTTTTTCTACATACATTTGGCTTGCCTCATCAAAGATAACTAAATCAAACATACCGTGTTCTAAGGGTAAAATAGCTGATACCACTTCTGGTGTCATCATCCATAACCTGATGTGACTTTTCATTTCTAGTTGGAAGGTTTCTATAAAAGACTTAATGCTTGGTTTATTCGTCAAATCAAACACTCTTTTAATATCCATAATACGTTTTGTATTATTTAAATTAAGTGCATGTTTATAAAGTTCCATTTCAAACGATTCATTAGTAACCAACATTTTTTGATGCATGATTTCTTTAATCTTATCAACCTTTTCTTGATAATTATCAAAGATATATAAATGTTTTTGGTGTTCAGACTTAAAGACCTCAATAAAGCCTGAATAATAAGCTTCAAAAATATAAGTTCTTAGTTTATAATTTTCATCTATACCTTTTACTTTTGGATGTGAATGCATTATCTTTAAGAACGTTTTTTCAAACGGTTTTAGCGTTTGATAAATCGTCATTAATTTATTTAAACGGTTCATATTTTCAAAGACATAACTATGTAATCTATCATCCACAAATAATTGATTTAAATACTTCTTTCTGATACTTTTTTTGACACTTAAATAAGTTATTTCATCGATGTATGTTTTTATAAATGTTTTCTTAAGTTTGCTTCTTTTAAAGATACCTGATCTTTGATAGGTTGTTTTTAGCTGAAGATACTTTTCATGCATTTGATCAAACATCAGTTTTTGGCTTCTTGGTATTTTTGTTTCTAATTTTTGTAGCACTGGATACTTTTCTAAGTACCAATCTAAATCCATCATACGTTTAAGGTGTGCATCATTATCGAAAGTTTTTTCTAGTGCCTCAATCATTTGAAAACTTGGTTTTTTATAGACTTCATGAAACATCTTATGTACATCATAAGGTGTTAAGTGAAGTTTAATGTCTTTATCCTTAATATATCTAGAAAAGAGTTCAAATACAGGCTTATTTTCAAATGTGTGCCCGTAAAGTAATTGAAGTGATTTTTCCATATCATTTAATTGTCTTTTAATTTCCGATTCTAAGGCATAGATATCATTATTGAGTGTACGAACAGGTGGTTCCGGTTCTAGAAAATGATTTAATTTATAATAAAAATCTTGTTTATTTTCTGCATCATCAATAAACATGGCATATTTCGATGCTTTTTTTAATCTAGAGTAAATAACATCTAGAGCAACCTTTTTTTCGGAGACCACTAAGACATTTTCACCCTTTAAAATACTGGATGCAATTAATGAGGTGATGGTTTGACTTTTACCGGTACCCGGTGGACCCCATATGACAATTTTCTTCTCATCATTTAGTAAATCAATGACACGTTCTTGACTGAAGTTTAAATCGTTTATATAGCTGATTTTATCTTCATGAATGGGTTCACCTGATATTTCCATAGGTTTAGATACTTCTTGCTTAAAAAGGTTCGTTTCATCGATTAAACCTTCAAGCAGATCATTATACTGTTTAGAAGATAAGATACGTTCCATGTCTTTTTGAATACTGGATGAGTAGAGTTGAAATCTTGATAACGTTGCATAAGGTTGTAGTTTAAACTTAGGACGATGAACCTTTACAAAATCTTCTTTCAATTCATTTTTAAAAGAGATGAACTCTATGTGTTTTGAATCTACATCAATGGATATGCCATGTTTTTCGTAGAATGGGATAACAACCTCATGAAGTACTTTTTCATTGAAATCTGTGACTTCAGGTGCGTTAAAATCCATGGATGATTTTTCCATTTTAGATGTAATCAACAATAAGTCTCTATTAAAAATAACATCTCTTTCACTATCTTTTTTTAATGTAAATGTACGAAGGGTTCGCTCAATTTTTACAGGAAAATAAAGTAGTGGTGCTTTAATCGGAAACTTATCCTTACTAAAGATACCTTCCACATAAGGGTAAGCAATATAAAGGTTATAACTACCTGTTTCTATTTGGGTCTTATTTACTTCTCTATAGAGTTTTGTTATATGTCTTTCATCGGCATCACTTCTATAGTTAAGTTTTAAGTTCTTAATGCGATTATTAATTAAATAGTCTTTTAGTTCAAAGTTATTTTCAATTAAAGTTAAATCGAAACTATGATTTTGATAGATTTGTCCCATATAAAGATTGGAATTTGTTTTAGACATGTTTGTGAGTCTATCTTTATAGTGGTGTAGTACTTTACTTGCTTGTTTAGATACTTTAACGGACTTTATATTTGACTGATTAAATGATTTAATAATACTTATAAATTCCTGGGCATATTTCTTATTAAAATCTGTATCAAGACCAGAAATCGCATTAAACTCATTTAGTTTTAGAGGTCTTTTTTGAGCCACCTCAAAAAGAGCAGCATCACTTATTATGATTATTTGCTCTCCGGTTTTATTAAAATGCGAAAGTCTAAGTTCAGTTCTCAAATCATTTAGTTGTTCTAATAGTTCATTTTTATGCATCACGATTCTCACCTACCTATTGCCATTTTAACATGATATAACCAAGATTAAAATCAAATACTTTTGAATAGAGACAATTTTATATTATAATAAGAAAAAAGGGGGTCATTACTATGACAAAAAAATTACAAAATTTTCTCCCAGTTGTTATACTATTTCTAGCACTACTTATCTTTGGTAGTATGTTTTTAAACGTACTTCAAAACAGCAATGGGGAAGCTATCGTAACCGGTGTTACAGCAACATTCGGTGGTGAAACTTTCCAAATCGGTGGATTTTTAGATCACAAAGTGAATTTTAGTCTATTAAACTTGTTAGCATTTAGTTTACCAGCACTTATAAGTATTATCTTTGTTTTATCGACGATTAACGATAAAAAAACATCCATGTCCAAGTTAATTTTCGGTTTACTCTTAACACTAACATTTTCTTTATCTATTGTATTATTCTTTCAACTTCCACAAAATACAACACACGTAACTACCATTTTAGGTAATGAAGTTACTGCTACTTTTGGAGGCCAAGACTTAGCCATTGGTGCAATATTAGGTTATGTATTTGCTATCTTAGGAAGTATTACTTCTTTAATTTATTCCATATTACAATTTGAAAGATAATTTTAATCTAATTTTAATAAGTATCTAAAAGAAGCTGGTCTTACTTTAATAGTAGGACCAGCTTTTTTATTATGTGTTATTTACGGTAATCTGCTTTTGCCCAAGCTTGTGTTGGTTTAAAGAATCCGTAGTTTTGACTCCATGTATGAATACCAGGAATTACTGATGTAAGTGTAATAGATTTAGATACGCCGTCTATTTCAACTGTAATTGTATATTGTACTTCAGTTGTAACTTGTGGCATTGCAATCACACGACCTGTATCAGATAGTAATTCTGAGTCTGAATGGAATGTAATCGTTGCATCTGCAAATTGTGATAAGACTAGTCTTTCAATTGCTACATGTTCCATAAATCTGTCAAAATACCAAGTACCATTATAGACTGTATTGTTTAATGTATATGGATCACCCTTACCGTCTGTAGTATTGTGCATAATGACACGGTTATTACTTAAGTTGTTTTCTTCTAGTAAGTTCGCTACTAATTTTGCTGTTCTTTGAACTGTATCAATGATATCTGCATTTCTGTTAACGTTCATTTCAATACCAATAGAGTTTAGGTTACCACCGCGTGATGCAATCACACCACGAGCTTGTTGTGTCTTAGCAAACCAGTGTGTACCAATTACGTATTTACCACCTACGACATCCCAAGTTGGACCTTGGTATGTAAAGTATGATTTATCTAAGATAGCATTATTATCACCACGAGGCGCTTGGACAGTGGATTTTTGTCCATTAAATGTCCAGAAACCATCTGTAGAAATATCAATTATTGGTTTTTCATTATCTGTTACAACAATACCAGTATCATGCCATTGGAAACTAGATGCAGTACCATCACCAGCATGCCATCCCACATATTCATCAGGTAAGCTAGATACGATACCATAATCACCTGTAGTGTAATGAATACCGATACTATTTGCTGGATTTGCAAAGAATGAGCCATGGCTTGCTAGACCACCGTTTAGATTTGCTGTGTCATGAATTAAGACAAATTCTACTGAGTCCATTAAACGGTTAGAGAATTTTGTGGGATCCGCAGGATATGTTGTTCTGTCTACTACATAGTCATCAAATAAGTATAAGTTGACACTTTCATATCTTGGGTCAGACCATTCTTGTCCTGAAGTATAATATGTAATAACGTTTAATCCATTAACCACTGCATTATTTGCGTTACCTAATAAATCAAGTAATTGATCCACTCTATCTTCAGCATCAAGTGCACCTTGAACTACTACTGTATAAGTGTAGATGAGTTCTGCACCATCAAAGATGTCAATTAAAGTTGTTCCTGGTAATAAAGCTTTAAATGTGTTTGTACCTATAAGTTCAACGATACCGTCTTCTTCTGGTACATAAGTAAATGTTTTACCAGCATTATCTTTACCAACACCAACCGCAGTCATTGTAAATTCTTCACCAACATTTATAAATCCATTAAATCCTGAACTAAATTCTAGAGTTACATCATCCATAGGGTGTACAGTAACTTCCATTGTAGTCATAATTTCACCATTATGGTTTGTTACAGTAATAACTGCAATACCTGCATTTAATGCTGTTAATGTACCTTCAGGAGAGACACTCATAACTTTTACATCAGACGATGTAAATAGTAAGAGTTTATTGTATGCATCTGTTGGCGCAATATCTACAACTAAGTCGTATGTATCACCTTTAATCATTTCTCCAATTGGATTTGAGATAGTAAGTGATGTCACTGGATTTTTTTCCTCAAATTTTGCATATAGTTTAGTTGGTTCAGTGATTTCATAGATTCTATCACCTGTAAATTCCGGATTATTAAACCAACCTTTAAATTCATAATTTTCTAAGTATACTTCTGTTGGTAATACTTGAACCTCTGATTGACTTAAGAAGACTGTTTCTTGTTTATCAGCAATTAAATAACTCCAAAAACCATATTTAAGGTCACGTAGACTGTAATCTGCTGATTGCCAGTTTGCATTTTCAGTAAATTTACGGCCATCCATGAAACCTCTCACTTCATATGAGAATGCATAGCGGTAGTTTGCGTTTACTGCATCAAAAGCAGTAACTGAATCACGGCTAACGATATTTTGTGCAGAAGCTCTATTTGTTGAAGAACCTACAACACCTAGATATTTTGCAACCCATAACCATTTGTCACGGAATCTTGCATCAAAGAAGAATGTATGAATATTTATACTTGAACCAAATGTATCTCTTGGTAGTTCATTAATTACATAAGATGTACCACCAAATGTATTGTAATCATTGATCCAGTCATTCACCATAGCATCTCTATTTTCATAGAATGTGTTACCACCATTAAATTCCAGTTCATAAGTAAATGAATTCACTAATACTTCATAGTAAATTTCAATGACTAATGAGCCATCAGCTAAAATAACACCTTCATAGACTTCAAATTCTGTGAAGTAACCTAATTCGGGATTTGATAAGACAGTAACTTTACTTCCTACTACACCAGTTTTAAATTCTTCTGAGATATCATAGGTTGCTGTTTCAGCATTGAATGTGTATCTAATGATGACATACTCAGCTTCATCTTGTAAGATTTTGATGATTCTTCTACCACCTGTTAATTCATCCTGTACTTTAGATGCATCCACTGCTTGACCCATTTTATCAAGGTAAATGTTATCTTCTAAGAGTGTGAGATCACCATCTTCAAAGAATACATAACCCGTTGGGTTTTCAAATGTATTTCTAAGGACATCTACATCATAGATTAATGTAGTCGTTGTTTCATTTTTTCTTAAATGAACTGTATTATGTGTGTTCACAAAGACGTTTTCAATAATATTAAAATCAATATTCATTGAATTATATGTAGAGGTTGCAATCACAGCTGATTGGGCATAGTTATCTGTTGGATTGTTGAACTCATTACCAATATTTTCAAATAGGTTTCTTTGAATATTAATGGTTTGTAAATTGCCAGATGATGCAGAGTATGCTCTAAATAAAATTGCAGTTTCTGCTTGTTTCACATCATTCTTAAATATGTTATCTTCAATATTGTATGTACCGTTATTATAACCACCATCAAAACGAATCGCACCTATTTTGAAATTCGTAAACTCATTAGATCTAATGTTGATTTCTGATGAAGCCATTGTTCTATCAAGTGCTATAATATCAGACTTGATGTTGTTAAATGTATTAAATTCAATATGAATATCACCAAAGACGTTTGTACCTGCACCAGCATAGAATTGGATGATTGCATTGACATTAGTTCTAGCATTTGGAGCGTATCCAGTTGCTATAAGGTTGGTATCAAAGACATGATTATGTCTAAATGAGAATCCTTTTAATGTGCCGGTACTTATAACTTGGAAGTTACCAGTCATGTTAAAGCCTTCAATTGTTACATTTTCAATATTCTTAGCAATTGTGACCTTACCAGTTAATGTTGTTAGGTGTCCATCAAAACCTAAAAGTGTCAATGGTTTATCAATGTTTAGGTTTTCAGAAAACTCACCCTTATTCACTTCAATGGTATCACCACTTACTGCTGCAGTAATTGCTTCTTGAATGGTTACATAGCCTACTTCATTTAAATAAGCCGCCATTTTAGCTGTAACAGTAATTTCAATAGTTTCAATCATTTCACCATACGTTGCAGTGATTGTCACAACACCTTCTTGTAGAAGTGTGACAACACCATCTACTACGGTTGCTACTTCTTCATCAGAGGATGTCCAAACAACATCTGAGAATACAAAATATGGTGGTGTCGCTACTAATGTAAGTGATAATTCTTCACTGACTTGTCCAGCGTTAAAACCAGATATTTCAAAACTTTCTAGGACTGGTTCTGCAATTCTAACAAGTTTATAAGCTGGATCTATGACTTCTAATACTCTTGTAGGGTCTACCGCTTCACCTAAAGCATCCACAAACTCATTTGTTTCAAATACTGCAAGTTTAGTTGTATCAAAATAGATGTAACCTAAACTATCTGTAAATGTATTACCACTTATAGTAGCTGACCATTTGGTTAATGCCCCTCTTAAGTGGATACTATTAAATGTATGTGTAAACTCATTATTTCTTACAAATACGTTTGTATCATTTGAATTAAATGTAGAGAATGTAATGACACCAGAGCCTGGTTGATCGCCATCACGATTTTTTGACAATGTACCGATGTTTACAAAGGTATTATCGTCGATATAGATATTTTGGACATTACCACTTTCAGGTGCATAAGCTCTAAATGTGATTGCTGAATAAGCACCTAATTCATCATTTTCAAAGAGGTTGTTTGTGATATTATAAGTACCATTATTATATCCACCATCGAAACGAATCGCACTGATTTCAAAGTTTCTAAATTCATTGTACTTAATATTGATTTCAGCATTTACCATCGTACGATCTAGTGAAATAATATCAGATTTGATATTTGTAAATACGTTATCTTCTATATGGATATCACCAAATAGGTTTGTACCAGCTAAACGGTAAAATTGAATAAATGCGTTGACATTGATGCGGCTAATAGGTGCGTATGTAGTACCTGCTAAATTGGTATCATAAACTAAGTTATTTTTGAATGTAAATCCTTTTAAAGTACCTGTACTCTTGATTTGAGCATCTAAAGTAAATTCTAAGTTTGTAAATGATATGTTTTCTAGATTTCCTGTTAAATTAATAACATTTGTTAGAATAACTTGCTCATTTTCTTTTGGTACGAAGTTTAAATTTGATTTAGTAATGTTTAGAACTTCATTGTGTGTACCACCAAAGATTACGATAGTATCTGAATCACTTGCTGCAGTAATCGCATCTTGGATAGTTCCATAATTTACGCTACCTATTTGTGCAGCTACCTTTTGAACTGTAATTTCATGTGTTGCACTTATTCCGTTAACGGTTGCTGTGACTAAAACAGTACCTTGACGATGTAATGTAACTACGCCATTTTCTACAGTTGCATAAGCACTAATATTTACTGACCATATAACGACTGGTAGTTGAGCACCTTCTGGTGAAGCTGTCACAGTTAAGTTAATTGTATCACCAATGAATCCTGCACTTGAACCAGTAATTTCAATAGATTCCAGTTCAATTGGTTTTGGTCCGATAGTGATTTCAAATGAATCTGTTTTACCATCTGCTGTTGCAGTAATTGTTACAACACCTTCTTTTAGAAGTGTTACAACACCATTTACTACAGTTGCTAGTTCTGCATCTGATGTTGTCCAAGTAACTTCCTTATTGGTTGCATTTTGAGGTAATACTGTTGCTGTTAATGTGATTTCTCCATCAACAACGCCTTCATTTAAACCTTCAACACTTACAGAATCTACATTAACAACGAGTGCATTAATTGTAATTTCATGTGTATCTGATTGTTCACCTGATGTTGCAGTAATCGTTACAACACCTTCTTTAAGAAGTGTTACAACACCATTTGCTACAGTTGCAAGTTCTGCATTTGAAGTTGTCCAAGTTACAGTTTTATCGGTTGCATCTACAGGTAGTACACTAACAGTTAGTGTAATCGTTGATCCTTCTACACCATCACTAAGACCTTCAATAGTAACTGATTCAACATCAACTACTACATCAGAAATCGTAATTTCATGTGTATCTGATTTTTCACCTGATGTTGCTGTGATTGTAACCACACCAGCTTTAAGTAATGTGACCACACCATTTTCTACGGTAGCAAGTTCTGCATCTGATGTTGTCCAAGTAACTTCCTTATTGGTTGCATTTTGTGGTAATACTGTTGCTGTTAATGTAATTGCTTCTCCTACTAACCCAGCATTATCACCAGCAATAGCCACGGATTGAACCGCTACTACAGGATCTTCTTTTGCTTCAACTATAATTTTAATAGTGTCACTTAAATCTTTACCAACAACAGTTGCAGTAACATCTACTTCCCCTACCGCAAGTGCTGTAACTGTTTGACCTGAAATAGAAATAATGCCTTCTGCAGACATTGTATATTCGACTTCAAGTCCTTGGGTTATTTCATGATCTAATGTGTATGAATCACCCACTTTTATGGTTACTTCAGAATCTTTGAAACTAAAACTTGCTTCATCAATTTCTGTACAAGAAACCAAGATAAAAGATAAAATTACCATGAATAAAACTAATAATCTTCTTTTCATATATCCTCCAATTTTTTTTTGACGTAAATCGCGCCTACTAAGGTCATTATATTATAATCACAAGGATTATGAAAACGCTTTACTGTATTATTCATCACTCTGTATATTTTTTTCACTTAGTTGAAAATATTGAAAGTTTTGTGAAAATATTGAAAGTTTTGTGAAAATATTTTGTGGTTCAAAGTTTTGGTATTATACATAAAAAAACTAGTCAGTTGTATAATAAATATTACACTGACTAGATTTTTATGAAAGATTATCTTATAGTTTCACCAGATTCAATGACTTTCCTATCAAATGTGGCAGTTTTGAAAATACGTACGTTTTTACCTATTTTCATATTTCCTGGAATGATAGATTGCTTTTCAACCACTGTAATACCTGTATGTAAAACATCTGGTTTTTCTTTATTCGGTGTCATATCATCAACAAAACCAATTTCAGTATGTCCACCAATGATGACTTCTTTATCAATAATTGATTGAGTAATTTTTACATCGTTACCGATGATTGTATCATTTAGGATCACACTGTCTTTAACAATACTTCCCTTACCAACACGTACCCCTGGGCTTAATACTGAATTGATGACAGTACCTTCGATGATACAACCATTTGACACTAAGCTATCTTGAATGATTGCTTTACTGCCGGCTTTAACTGGTGGCAGATCCTCGCTTTTTGTATATACTTTCCAAGTTGGATCGTATAAATCAAGCTCAGTGTAAGTTTGTGCCATCGCTAAATTGGCATCTAAATAAGCATCTAATGTACCTACATCCATCCAGTAATCATTAAATTCATGTGCATATACGCTTGCTTGAGTTGTTTTAATCAACTTAGGAATGACGTGTTTACCAAAATCTAGGTTTTCTGCTATCGTTTCTTCAAGTACTTTCTTAAGTAGTTTAAAGTCAAATAGATAAATACCCATAGAAGCTAGATTTGAATCGGATACTTTTGGTTTTTCTTCAAATTCAATAATCTCGTTATTTGAATTAATTGACATGATACCAAATCTAGATACTTCTTCTGGTTTGACTCTTTGAGTTGCGATTGTAAGTAGTGCACCTTTTTCTTTATGGGTTTGAATCATTTTTCTATAATCCATTTTATAGATATGATCACCAGATAAAATAAGTACATACTTTGGATTTTTTCTTGCTAAGTATTCTAAGTTTTTTAATACAGCATCCGCTGTACCCATATACCAATTGGTGTGAGGTTGTAAAAGTGTTACAGATGAATCTCTTCTATCTAAGTCCCAAGGTTTTCCACTACCGATGTGTTTATTAAGCGATAATGGTAAATATTGAGTTAAGATTGCGATATCATAAATACCTGATTGTACACAATTTGATAACGTAAAATCAATAATTCTAAATTTTCCTGCAAAAGGCATTGCCGGTTTACTTCTTTTTTCTGATAGGACATCTAACCTGGTACCTTTACCGCCAGCTAGTATGAGTGCTAGTGTTTCCATTATATTTTCTCCCCTATTATGTTTTTGTATAATTCTTCATATGCTCTAGCCATTTGATTTAAACCAAAATCACTTTTCATTGCTTGTTTGACTAAAATCTGCCATGTTTTTTTATCTTCATTATAAAGATTTATTGCTTCAAATAACTTTTCTTTCAAATCATAAGAATCATAATTCTTAAAACTAAAGCCTGTACCTTCTTGTGTGTATTTGTTATACGGTATGACACTATCCTTTAATCCACCGGTTTCTCTAACAATTGGTAGAGAGCCATATTTCATTGCTATCATTTGACCTAAACCACATGGTTCAAATCTTGATGGCATCATAAAGATGTCACTAGCCCCATAGATAATGTGTGCTATTTTTTCATTAAACCCAATGTAATTACCGACTTTATTTGGATATTTATAAGTTAAGTATCTAAAGTAGTCCTCATATGCTTTATCACCTGAACCCATTAAGATGAACTTAGCATTACTGTATTGGATAACTTCTTCTAAACAGTATTCCATAAGTCCAAGTCCTTTTTGATCAGCAAGTCTGCCTACATAGGCAATGAGTGGTTCATCTAGGTTTTTATCCAAACCAAAATGTTCTAGTAAAAATTGTTTATTTAGGTTCTTACCAGATTTATGATTACTTACACTATAGGTTTTAATTAGGTATTTATCTGTCTTTGGATTAAAAGTATTTTGATCATCAATCCCATTTAAAATACCTGAAAAATCATTTATTCTATTTTGAAGCGAACCATCTAAACTAAATCCATATTCCCTGGTCATCACTTCTTTACTATATGTTGGTGATACTGTATTTATTTTAGTTGCACGTTCAATACCCGCTTTAAGGTAATTGACACGATCAAAATGAATATAGGTGTAATCAAAATCTGTGTTAAAGAATTTGGCTACATCTTTATCAAAATCCCCTTGATATTGTAAATTGTGTATCGTTAGCAATGTATGTATTCTAAAATAGTTAAAACTTTGATGTCTGTAGTGTTTGTCTAATAGATATGGAATCATAGATGTCTGCCAGTCATTAATATGCAAGATATCTGGATAAAACTCTATGATATCTAGACTTTCTAAAATAGCATAACTAAATGCCGCAAATCTTTCAGCATCATCATGGTAACCATATAATCCTTCTCTTTCAAAATAGTGCATATTTTGAACAAATATATAGGTGATACTCTCATATACTAATTTATAGTAATTAACTACAACTTCCCCGTGTCCCATGTAAATTGTCTTGGTTCCAAGATAAGTCATAGTTTCATGGTGTTTTTTTATGCCTTCATAGTAAGGTGTGATTACAACAATTTCATGCCCTAATACATTAATAGATTTAGGCAAAAAATAAGCCATATCAGCTAATCCACCAGTTTTACTAAAAGGGAAAGCCTCTGAACTACAAAACAAAATTTTCATAAAGGAGAATTCCTTTCTTATAGATACTTATCTCTATTTAATTAAATTATACCTTATGGTACCGGTTTTATCAATGAAATTCATTCTTAGGTTATTATCAATCACCTATATATTGTTTGATATTCAAATCATATTTGTTGATTTTATCTATTTAAATTTGGTATGCTTATCTTATCGCTTTTTATAAGCGAAATCTATCATGATGAAAAGTTGACATAATTTATGCAGTCCTTAAACAAAAAACAACAACTCACCGTATTAATTAGTGGGATTATTATTGAACTCATCATAGGTGTAGTTTATGCCTATAGCGTTATTAGATTACAGATAGAAAATGAACTTGGATTAACACATACCGAAAGTTCTATACCTTATTTAACATCACTTGCAGTATTTGCCTTTATGGTGATGTTAAGCGGTAGATTTATGAAAAAATCCAATTTTTATAAATGGGCAATCCTCGGTATTTTATCGATTGGTATTGGTTATATGATTGCCGCTTATGCAACCAATTACCTCATATTTACTTTAGGTCATGGTGTTTTCATAGGGACTGGGGTTGGAATACTCTATGGTATCCCTGTACAGATCATTCAAACAGTCTATGAGAAAAATCAAGGTCTTGCAGTGGGTTTAACAATTGCAGGTTTCGGCTTATCCACTGTAATTGTTGCACCTGTTTTACAGTCAAGTTTTAATGCTGTTGGGTTTCAAAATACTTTACTATATTTTGGCATTGCATCTACCATACTTCTATCCATCTTTGTATGGTTACTTATAAGAAAATTGGATTTATCAAAACTCTATGTCAAAAATAAGAAAGAAAAAGTTCACGCCTCAAAATATACTTTTACGATATTTTTCATCTTGTTTACTTTAGGTATTATGTTTGGTTTATCTATGATTGGATTAACCGTTTATATTGGTACAGATTACTATAATTTAGATATTACTACCATTACTATCTATATGAGTTTATTCGCACTTGCAAACGGTTTATTTAGACCCCTATTTGGATTTATTTATGACAAGTTTAAACTAAAAATATCAGTGATACTTATATCACTGATCACTTTATTCGTTTCAACGACCTATATCTTTTTAAATCCTTCGAGTCTATGGTTATTTATCTTAACAATTACACTTAGTTGGGGTACAGTGGGTGGATGGTTAGCTTTAATGCCAATTATTACCAAAGATCTTTTTGGTAAGAATAACTTTAATAGAACTTATGGGTATATGTATTTAAGTTATGGATTAGCTGCTGTTATTGGTAATTTATACACTAGTATATTAATAGATTCTTCGGTAAGTTTGGGTGTTATTTTTATACCTATTATGTGTATTTCTATAGCATCTATACTGTACATTTTATTCATCAAAATTAAACTGGCACATCAGAACAAATAGGTGACTTCGTCCCCTTTTATTAAAACCTGCTTAGCTTAGCGGGTTTTGTTTTATAATTAGGGTAGGGTGATGTTATGGGATTAGTTTCAGACAGTGCTCTGGTTAATGAATATATGAAGCATTGTAACCTAAATGTTCGAACTAAAGGGTATACCATCAAAGATATCTTTAAGGATTACTGGGAAGATTTTTTAATGGCTCATCCGCATTTAAATATCAGAGATACAGTTCATTTAAATGTAAACCGGATGCTTAAATGTTAAACACCTAAATTAGGCTACAGTTTCTATGAGTGTCCTAACTGTGGTTTTGAGTTTAGGTAAAAACAAAAAAAGGCTGGAAATTGATTGAATTGATACCATTTTCTACAATGAACTCTATGCTTTCGTCTTCTGACAATTCTGATAGGCTAGTTGCTTGAATTTGTTCGCTTAATTTAATTAAATCAGAATCTAATGTGTGTGCATATATATTTGTTGGCCTTAATACGATGAAAACAAGAAACACCAGTATCAATATCTTCATCAAAAATAAAGAAACATTTTTTCTGTTTGTCATTGCTTTTCTCATATTCATTTTTCTTACCTTTCTGCTATGATACTTGCCATAGCAGTATTTACATCTTCTTCTGTTATGGATTGATACTGTCCATTTACTTTTGGAAATACCACTGACTTTAAGATTTCAGCATCGTAGTTTAATCCGTATTCTGGATTTTGCTTTATCTCTATAATCGCATAGCCTATGATGTTATCTTCATCTTTTAAAACAATCTGAACATACGCCAAATCAGTCCATGTTGCAAGCTTATCATCATATGGCGTCCAATAAATAGTTTCACCAGATTCGATTATTACATTTTTACCACTATCATCATTTGAAATTACTAAATATCCTTTGTCAACAGTGCATTCAAAAACTGTGTTATCGGTATGTTTAACTTTAATTGCATTATTTCGTATTCCCGAAGTAAAATGCCACGTATGTAGCTCAATCATATCACTGACAGATTGTTCTTTGATACCAGTGCTGCACCCAGAAAAAAAACCTAAACACGTAATAATTATTCCCATCATCGTAACTTTCTTAAATATATTTCTCATATTTTTAAAATCTCCTTCACAAATTTACATGTAGCTTCTACTTTCATTTTTAAATACTTATGACCTATATAAAAAATTTCAGCAGGAATTTTTATCGTTTAATCTTTTCTTCTTCCATGCACATAGGCAAGCATATTTACTTGTGAAGTTTATCTTTCGAGTTTATATCTATACTATATCATATAGTTTATTATAAGTCGTGAAATTCTATAATTGATTATATTATTAGACTTATAATTTGATTTTTAAGCATAGAATCTTCAACACTACTTAAACTTCTTCGTCTATCGTCAAAACTATCTAGCAATGAAGCATATAAAAAACATGAAACAAAAAATGACAGCTAAAAATGAACAAGTTGCCTTTACAATACCTGTTGAAGAGGTACCTCAGTTACCTGGAGATCTTGGAAGAAATATTCAAATATACTATAAGGATGAGTTCTATCAATTTAAAATGCCAATCCATTATGTACCTTCTCAGTTTATACTATTAAGTGAAATTTTATATGAAAAGGTTACTGGTCAAAAATCATCCGGTATATTCTAATGAACTAACAATATAGCCATAATATAATTATCTTTTTATCACCTATAACAAAACAGATACATAAAGCATTTTTGCTTTTATGTATCTGTTTCGTTATAATTATATATTTTATACAGTCTCTAAATCTGTTCTTAATTCTAGTAATGAAACACTTTCGACCAAGGGGGTATAAGGAAACATATCCATTGGAATTAAACTCTTAAGTTCATAAGTCTTTAATAAATCTTCTAAATCTTTAGCTAAAGTCGAAGGATTACAAGAACCATAAATAAGTTTCTTCGGCTTGTATTTCAGTATTTGCTTAATTGTATCATAGCCAAGACCAGTTCTAGGTGGGTCAAAGAACATTGCATCAATCGTATCCACTTCAAGATTTTTT
Source organism: Acholeplasma laidlawii PG-8A (assembly GCF_000018785.1). Classification (NCBI taxonomy): domain Bacteria; kingdom Bacillati; phylum Mycoplasmatota; class Mollicutes; order Acholeplasmatales; family Acholeplasmataceae; genus Acholeplasma; species Acholeplasma laidlawii. Next base: position 538,304 of record NC_010163.1, on the reverse strand, counting down.
AAGGCCTTCTTAAAGTCAGATTGAATGACTGTCACATTTTTAATGTTATTTCGCTTTAAAGATAATATAGCACTTTGAACACTTCTTTGATCAATTTCTATTGCATAAACTTTTTTCACATCTTTAGCAATGTAATGGCTAATTGGTGCTGATCCTGCATAAGCGTCTATGACAACATCTGTAGGTTGTAGATTTGCTAGTTCTCTCATTTTATTATAGAACTTATCTGCCATCACCGTATTTAATTGGAAAAAGGCTTCAGGATATAATGAGAATGTTTGATGATTTATTTTCTCATTAATGGTTGCTTTACCAAATAGGTTTTCGTAGTTGTTAGTAAAGAATATCTGCTCTTTATATTTATCCGTATAGAATGCAAATACACTGACAATGTCTGGACATTGTGCAACAAGCGCTTCAGTAAACTTAGCAATACCCTCAAATTTTTTCATGAGTAAGAATGATACTTGAACTTCACCAGTCGTATATGATCGTCTAATAACCATAGACTTCATATAACCACTTTTATCTTTTTGGATATAGGCATGAAATTTATGTTGATCCATGAGTGTTTCAACAATTTGGATAATCTCATTAATTCTAGGTTGATGTACAGGTGTATCATTTACTGGTATAAATTCATTACCACCTTTAGCATATAATCCAAATTTGTTTTTACCTTCTAATTTTCTAACGGGTAAAGACACTTTGTTTCTATAACCAAGTGGTTCATTCATACCTATTGTTTGTTTGATTTTTGAATAAACTATCTTCTTATCTACGTATCTATTAAGGGCGTTAATTAAAATATCACGTTTAATTTGTAGTGACTTTTCATATGTCACATGTTGCATACTGTATGCACCACATAGTTCATACTCTGGAAACATCACTTCTAGTCTATCTGGACTTTTAACTTTAATTTCTTCAATATCTGCTAATAAGCGGTTAGGAAAGATTTCAGTCACCTTTGCTGTAATTATTTCACCAGGTAATGCATTATCAACAAAAACAGCAAGTTTATGGTAATATCCAATACCTTCGCCATTAATACCTAGTTTTTTAATTTCTATTTCTATAAGATCATTTATTTTGATTTGTTCGTTTATCATACGTGCTCCTTAAAAACTAAGGATGATTTTCAATCATTAGTTCAATTATATTGTAACAGTTTTTTAGTGTTTTTTCATGAAAAAAGGGACTGTTTGGTGTAAATAATGATATTTATCTTAACCAATGACAGTGCCTTTACATTTGACTTACTTTTTCTTGTTTGATTTTTTAGTTTGAAAATATGGGTTTGTTTTCTTTTGATAATTTACAAAAGATTTATCCTCTGATTTTTTCTTCTTAGGTTTAGGTTTATGACCTTTAAACTTTAAGTAATCAGGCAATTCTTTTTTTGGTTTTTCTTGTTTTTTTGATGTGTCGGTTTTTAGCTTATCAGTTATTACTTCTCTTTGTTTTGGTTGTGATTGAATTTGGTACTTATGTCCAACAGCTTCAATTTTAGAATTTATATGCTTTTCTACTTGAGTAAGCAGTTTTTGCTCAGAAGGATCAACAAGTGATAATGCCATACCACTTAAACCAGCACGTCCTGTTCTACCAATTCGGTGAATATAGGTTTCTGGTACCTCAGGTAGTTCAAAGTTTATAACATAGTCAAGTGCTTCAATGTCTATACCACGGGCTGCAATATCTGTGGCAACTAAGATTTTAGTTTTGCCTTTTTTAAAGTTTGCTAAAGCGCGTTCTCTAGCAGCTTGTGATTTACTACCGTGTATGGGTTCTGATTCAATACCTAAATTCATTAAATTTTTAACAAGTTTATTGGCACCATGTTTTGTTTTTGTAAACACTAAAACTGATTTCATATTTAAAGTATAAATTAAATCAATTAATAATAATGTTTTATTTGCTTTATTCACCATATAAACACTTTGAGTAATTGCGTCCAGTGTTTGTGTAACTGGTGTTACAGCAATTCTTTCAGGGTTTACTAAGATTTGTTTTGATAAGACTTCAATTTGTTTAGGCATTGTTGCTGAAAACAGCATCGTTTGACGCTTCTTAGGTGTTTTATCAACAATGCTTGTTACATCTTTAATAAAGCCCATATCTAACATTTGATCTGCCTCATCAAGTACAAGATATCTTACATCTTGTAATGATATTATTTTTTGATTCATTAAATCAAGTAATCGGCCCGGTGTTGCAATCACAACATCTACACCACGTTTTAGTGCTTCTTCTTGTCTTTTTTGTGATACACCACCATAAATAGTGGTACTTATAATATTTAGATATTTTGCATATATCTTAACATTTTCGTGTATTTGAAGTGCGAGTTCTCTAGTTGGGGTTAGTATAAGTGCTTGTACTTTTCTTGGTGCCTTATGTTCTTTTGTTTCATATATTTTTTGTAAGATTGGTATCGCAAATGCAGCTGTTTTACCGGTTCCAGTTTGAGCACTACCCAGAAGGTCTTGACCGCTTAATAAGATAGGTATAGCCTGTTCTTGTATTGCAGTTGGCGCTTCATATCCCGATAAGGTTAATGCCTTTTGAATACGTTCTATAATGTTTAATTCACTAAATTTCATTAATTAATTCCTGTTCTTTGTATTTTTATTTTAAGGTGTTTGATGTATAAAACACCTTGAAACAAAATGTCTAAATCATCTACCTTTAAGAGTATACACTATTTTTAGACTATTTTAATTAAATAACACAATTATTATATATATATAGTAAAAATTCGTGTCTAACCCATATTTTCAGGTATTTAATTCTTCTTTAGTAGATGATCAAATAAATTAGAAGTAGGTTCATAAAGTACTATAATTGATAAAAAACTACTTGCTGATAATAGAATTTGAAATGGGATATCAGATGCAATATATAGATAAGGATTCACTTCTAAGATAAACACAAACGGTATTAAAAACAACCAACTGTAGATGATTGAAAAAAGTATCCCCAATAAACCCAGTAGGATATGGTTATTGATCTTTTTAAAAATGGTTGTTAATGTCAGCGGTATAAGCATAAGACCAATATAAATGTATGGTGTGTAAATAATACCGAAACTTGAAGTGTAAAAACTATCTAGTAAGACATGTATTGTAACAATAAGAGAAGTTTTTAACCATCCAAGTTTTTTTGAATATAATACAATTAGAAAAATTGTTAATTGAATATTTGGCATAAATGTGAGTATTTGCTCTTGTATAAATAGGAAAGATGTTAAAAGTGAAATGATGACAATGTCATAAATTTGTAGTCTACCCTTCATGATGCACGCTCCACTTTTAATGTAATCTTCATTTCATTTTTCAATTCAATATCACCGATACCATAGGGACTAAAACTACCATTAATATAAATACTTATATATGTAGCATAATCCTTTGGCATAGTGTACCCTTCAATTGATACTAAAAAAGGACCATAGGCACTTTCTTCAAATTGAACATCATTAAAATGATTAAGAATAATATTTTGAAGTGTATCACCTTTAAAAAAGTAAATATCTTTATTCATTATATGCTCATCGTTTTGAAATTCAATTGTAACTACACCATCTTCTTTTGCATAGGTCTTCTGATTTAGGTAAGACACTGTAAATGCAATAACTAAAATAGATAGTACTGCTAGTATAATGGTTCTTATATTTTTCTTAATTACTTTCATCTTTGCATGCCTCATGTGATATGTTTGCTTATTATCTATGTATATAAGTACACTTTTATACTGTTTTAATGTTTACATATCATTGCTTCTATTCTAACAAAAAAGCTAGTAAAATCATTTTATAGCCTAAATTCATTGATGATTCAATCAAATTATTTTAACTCAAGTAATGTGATACTTTCCACCAAACTAGTATATGGAAACATATCAATTGGTGTAATGTGTTTAAGATCATAATCCTCTAATAATAGTGATAAATCCTTTGCGAGTGTTGATGGATTACATGAACCATAGACTAATCGTTTAGGTTTATATTTTAAAATGGTTTGAATAACATCTTCTCCTAGTCCACTACGTGGAGGATCAAATAACATGACATCAATTTTTATATCTTTTAAATTATCTAGCGCATCCTCAAAATTATTTTCAATCACAGTCACATTATCAATATGATTTTGGTCCAGTGATATTTTTGCAGACTTCACCGCATCTTCATTAATCTCAATTGCATAAATATGTTTAGCATCTTGACCAATATAGTGTGAAATTGGTGCAATACCAGCATACGCATCAACTACAATTTCAGTTGGCTTAATTTGTGCTAGTCGCTTCATTTCATTATAGAATTTATCTGCTTGTGAGGTGTTTAGTTGGAAGAAAGCATCAGGTGATAGACTAAATGTATGTCCACCTAGTTGTTCTTCTATCATTTCTTTACCATAGATTAAATGGATATCTTCAGTAAAATAACTTTGTCTAACATCTGGGTTAATTACTTTATATATAGACATGATTTCCGGATGTAGCTTCACTAGTTCATGAACTAGATTATCTAAACCATCAAATGCTTTAGATAGAATAAATGTAACTTGTACTTCATTTAAGTTTTCTGTAATTCTAACAATAGCATGTGAAATGATACCAGTTTGTAGTACCGGGTCATATGCATCAATGTGATATCTATCCATGAGACTTGTCATAGTTGTAAAGATGTCATTAATTTTAGTATGTTGAACACCACATGTATTAATAGGAACAAAAGCATTAGAGTTTCTAGCAAACATACCAAAACGGTTTTTATTATCTATTAGTCTTAAAGGTAGTGATGCTTTATTTCTATAATTTTTAGGATTATCCATACCAATTGTGTCTGAAATAATATGTGCATCATAACGTTTGACATATCTATCTAAGGCTTTTTTAATGATATCCTTTTTTTGATTAAGCATTGCATTATAATCAAAATGTTGTACCTGACAACCACCACATGCATCATAAACAGGACATAAAGGTTTTACCCTATTTGGACTCTTTTCTAATGTTTGTAGTACCTTAGCAGTCGCTCTGTTGGGAAAAACTTCTGTAATTTGAGCTAAGACTTTTTCTCCAGGTAGTGCATTATCAATAAAAATAGCAAGTCGTTCATAGTAACCTATGCCCTCACCATTAATACCCATGCGTTTTACATCAATTTCTAAAATATCATTTAATCTAATTTTTTGTTGCATAATTTCACCTTCAAAATTATTATAACATGTACTTAAATCAAACCCAAAAATATGAGTTATTTTGGTCATAAGTATGCCTTATTTTATGAAAATAGAGTCATGTCAACGACATAACTCTACTCATGAATAAAAATCAAGACTAGGAGATGAAATGAACAATATCGATTGCTAATTTTTCAGTTTCATCTACTACAATAGAATGACCTGCATTTTCATATACTAATACAGTAGCTTCTGGTAGTAACCTAACAGTTTCATCAAACATAATTTTTGGTACTGTAACATCTTTGTCACCCCAAATAATCAATGTTTTAGCTTTTAGGTTAGATAGTTTATTGTTTCCTAGTTGGTATAAGCTTGGTTCACTAGAAATATTGAAATTTGCTAGTGCCCAGTCTACATCCACTAAGTTTCTTTGTTTAACTGCTTCATTCATCCATCTTAGGTTTGCATCATTGTCAGGCTTTTTATGTCCTGTATAGATTACATAGTTATAGATGGTTGCAAGCATTTGACTATTTTTTGTTTCATAAATATTAAGAAGTGGTAGGACTTGAACAGGATCAAGCGCCATGTCTTCTTTTTTCTTGTATACATGAGGAATCATTGGTTGCCCTTTTTCATCCTTTGTAAATACAGGATATCCTTTAGGGGAGCCAGATGACAATAGAATAAGATTACTTACCATATTTGGATAAGTAGATGCAAATTCCATCGCAATGGCACCACCTAGAGACCATCCTAGTATACTAACGCAATTTAATCCTAATTGCTCTAGTAATAACTTTATATCTTCGGCAAAATCTGATAAAGTTTCAATATTTTTTTTATAACTTGAATTACCAAAACCTCTTAAATCAGGTGCTATGACACTTTGGTTTTTTGGTAATATTTGCATTAATGGTTCAAAGAATATCGCTGAGGATGTATTACCATGAATTAGCAGTAATGTCTCCTTAGAATTTCCTTGTTCATAATAGCTTATGGTTTCACCATTTTTAAGTTCAACTTGTTTTAATTTCACTAATATCCCCTCCTAGTGTTATATCGTAAATTCTAATTTAGTCTTTAAAAATCCGATTAAGATTGTTGTAAACACTTCAGGTACTTCATACATGGAAGCATGACCAACACCTGGTAGTATCACAAGTCTAGAGTTTGGTAAATTATTATTTAAAATTCTTTGATGAACTAGTGGTGTTAAATAATCTTCTTCTGCACCTACAATCATGACAGGTACCTTGATCTTATCAAGTTCATGTCTTACATCGTAGCTTTCTGCAGAATTGGTTAGTCTAATCATTCGGTTTAAGAATTTCTCGTCACTAAAAGTATTTTCTGTTAAGAATTTTTTTCTAGCGGCCATCCATTCTTTTTTAGTTTTGTTAAACTCCTTAGAATAAATCACTGGAATAGTTGCTTCATAGTATTTATGCGCATCCTTTTCCTTAGCAAATTGATTCCAAAGATGACCAGTTTCAGCAAGTGTATATGTAGTATATGCTACTGAGTTATACACAATCAATCTATCGAGATAGTGACCATATTTAATTGCAAACTGTAATGCAACTTCACCACCATAGCTAATACCTACTAGATCTACCTTATTTATATCTAAGTGATCTAATAATGCTTTAACTAGGTCTACTTGTACACTTTGAGTATAGTTTGTTTCATAAGAATCACTTTGTCCTTGATCTAAAAAGTCTACCCTAATAAATTGAAAGTGTTCACTTAAACTTTCTTTAAAAGGTTCCCAACTTTTAGTAGACATCATGATGCCATTTAAAATAACAACCGGTTGACCACTTCCAGCAACATCGTAATATATTTTTTTACCTAAATAATTAAAGTAGCTCATAATCTTGACCAATGTACATTAATTCTTTAGCTTCTTTTAGTAATTGTTCTCTAAATTTAGGATGCGCGATGGAGATAAGTAGTTTGGTTCTTTCTTGAATGGTTGTGCCACGAAGAGAAACCATACCATATTCAGTTACAACATAATCCACATCATTTCTTGATAAGGATACAGCTGCACCTTGTTTAAGCATCGGTACAATTTTTGATATTTCTTCACGCTCACCAGTTACTGGATTTTTAACCATTGCAGTTGAGTATAAAGCGATAAATGAACGACCATTTTTAGAGTTTTGAGCCCCTACAGCTGTGTCTGATTGACCACCTGTACCTGAAAATTGAACAGGTCCAATGGATTCAGATGCACATTGTCCGGTTAAATCAACTTCTAATGTTGTGTTGATACTTACTTGGTTATCATTCTTACCGATAATGTATGGGTCATTTGCATGAACACCACGCATAAAGTAAATACTTGGGTTGTTATTTAAAAAGTCATATAATTCTTGTGTGCCATATGCAAAGGCGGCCACATGTTTATGAGGCATGTAGTTTTTTCTAGCACCGTTTGCAACACCGGCTTTAATAAGTTTCATGATACCTGTAGTAAACATTTCAGTATGGATACCTAAATCCTTTTTACCCATAAGTGCGCTTGCTACAGCGTTTGGAATACCACCAATACCAATTTGAATGGTGTCTCCATCATTAATTTTTTCAGCAATTAAGTTACCAATGACTCTATCCTTATCATTTGGTTCTAAATCTGGAATAGAAGGAATTGGGTAACTAGATTCAATCACATAATCTACTTCTCTTAAGTGAACGTTATTATCACCAAATGTTCTTGGAAAATTCGGGTTCACTTCAATAATGACAAGATCAGCTTGATCGATTGCATCACGTTCATAAACGTTACCAACAGATAACGATACAAATCCATGCTCATCTGGCATTGATGTTGTCATAACAAACACGTTAGGTTTTAAGTGTTGAAATCTTTTTTTACCTGCTAAGTGTAAGTGATTTGGTATAAATGAAATATTACCGTTTTTTTGAACACGTCTTAACGTATTGGTATAAAACCAACCCGCAACATCAAATTTGTCTTTATATTGAACATTTATAAAAAATTCTGCTTCTAAAATAGGTAGACAGTTTGACACTGTTACCTTTGAAATATTATCCGCGATTGTGTGTAACTCATTCATAAATAGTTGAGGCTCAGCTGCCGTCATCCCAACTACAATATGATCATTAGATTTGATAAGTTTCACAGCTTCTTTTGCAGTGATTAACTTGTCTTTGTACATAGTATACATCTCCTTTTTATTAGGATTTCATTGGTCCCCATTGAATAATATTTGCTGCCCATACATAACCAATACCAGCTGCAATCATAGCCATAACTGTACCATCTTTAACTTTACCTTGTTCTAAAGCTAAATGAAGAGTTAGTATTTGATCAATTTGTCCGATATGACCGTAATCTTCTAAGTAAATCGTTTGGTCTTCAGTTAAACCTAAGTCATTTAACATAGATAAATGTCCGCTACGCTTGATATGTAAAATATTTAAGAAATCAATGTCTTTTCTTTCAAGATTAGATTTTCTTAAGGATTCATCGATACATTTATACCAATTTGGCATAGATACATCGTTTAGTCTATTTTTCATTTTAACTGGATCTAGTAGTCTTAATGAATGTTTTGCTTCATCCATATTTTCCTTAGTTATTGGGTTTATTATACCACCAATTTCAACACCAGCTGTACGTGATAATGAACCATCAGAAATCATATGGCTACCTAAAAGTAGGTTTTTGCCATAGTTTTTCTTTAAGATGATTGCACCACCACCAGCACCTAGATTAAACATCATAGACATATTTTTATCTGAGTAATCGACAAAGTCACCATTACGGTAACCACCAACTACCATAACAACATTTACTTCTGGGTCAGCAAGTAACATGTCTTTTGCCATTTTAAGTGCAGAAACTGTTGTACAGCATCTGTTTTGAACATCAATTCCCCAAGCATTTATAGCACCTATTCTATCTTGTACATATAATGCAGATGTTGTAAGTGGATATTCTTTCCATTCTTCAGAAACACTTAAAATGATATCGATATCAAGTGGATCAATCCCAGTGTTTTTTAGTGCATCAAGTGCGGCTAAAGCACCCATTTCCTGGGTGCCATCGCTTAAGCTTGATGAAGGTACTACTTTTGTTTTAATACCTAATTTTTCGATAACTGCCTCTTCTGTCCAAACACCATTTGTTTTTTCAGAAATTTCTTTAGCAGTCATTCTTTCTTTAGGTAAATAAATCCCTGTTCCAACGATTCCAACGTGATCTTTCATGTCCTTCACCTCTTGTTTAATTATAGTCTCATGCCGCCGTTAACGTTAATCGTTTGACCAGTTACGTAAGATGCATCATCACTTGCTAGGAATAATGCTACTTTTGCGATTTCTTCTGGTTGACCTAAACGATTTAACATGGTTAAAGCTGCAAATTTATCTAGTAAATCTTGTGGTACTGTTTTTAAAATATCTGTCATGATATATCCTGGAGCGATTGCGTTTACACGCACGTTTGCACCTTTAAGCGCAAATTCTTTAGCCCAAGTCATTGTTAAACCAATAACACCTGCTTTAGTAGCAGCGTAGTTTGCTTGTCCAATATTACCAAATACACCAACTACTGATGAAATATTGATAATTGAACCATAACCATTAGTTTGCATTTGAGGTCCAACTAATCTAGTTAAGTTAAATACACCTTTTAAGTTCACATCAATAACTGCATCCCATTGTGCTTCAGTCATTTTTCTTGTCATAGCATCTTTAGTGATACCAGCATTATTTACTAAAATATCGATTTTACCATATTTGTCAATCACTGATTGGTAGAATTTTTCAACGCCTGTTACATCAGTAACGTTTAAATACATGCCTTCAACATTTGGATGTGAATAAGTTAGATCACCTAAATCACCTGCGATTACTTTTGCACCTTCTTCAGCATAAGCTAAAGCGATTGCTTGTCCTAAACCTTTTGCACCACCTGTAATAACTGCAACTTTACCTTCTAGTTTTTTCATATCTATAGTTCTCCTTATTTAACTTTTTTAAAGATGACAGATGTTCCCATACCGCCACCGATACATAGACTTGCTAAACCAATATTATGGTTTTCATTTCTTAACATATTATGTAATAGTGTAACCATGATTCTATTACCTGATGCTCCAACTGGGTGACCTAACGCGATCGCACCACCATTTGGATTTGTTTTATCTAAGATTGCTGATTCTTTAATACCTAAATCTTCAGAAAGTTCACGTACAACACCTAATGCTTGTGCTGCAAATGCTTCGTTTAATTCAAATGTATCAATATCACTAATCTTAAGGTTCGCTTGTTTTAATGAATTTTTAATTGCAGGTACAGGTCCTAAACCCATAACGCTTGGTTCAACACCAGCTTGACCAACACCAACAATTTCAGCTAATGGTTTTAAATTATGTTCTTTTACAAATGCTTCACTTGCTAAGACCATAAAACTTGCACCATCATTAATACCTGATGAACTTGCTGCAGTGACTGTTCCATCTTTTTTGAATGCTGGACGTAATTGAGCAATTTTTTCTCTAGTAGTCGTGTAATTGATATATTCATCTTTATCAAACACAATTTCAGCTTTTCTAGATTGAATTTTTACTGGAACGATTTCTTTATCAAATAAGCCTTTTTCTTGAGCTTGTTTTGCTTTAACTTGTGAGTGATATGCAAAATCATCTTGCATTTCACGAGTAAATTTATGTTTTTCTACGATGTTTTCAGCAGTAATACCCATGTGATAGCCTTCAAACGCATCTGAAAGACCATCTGTAACCATGTAGTCAACCAATTCTAAATTACCCATTTTTACACCGTTTCTAACAGTGCCTGGTACTAAATATGGAGCTTGTGACATAGATTCCACACCACCTGCAACAACTAAGTTTGCAAAACCAGCTTTAATGTTTGCAACACCTGTGATAACTGATTTCATACCAGAACCACAAATCATATTTACACCATACGCTGGTACTTCTGGAGAAATACCTGCTTTGATAGAGATTTGTCTTGGTAACCCTTGTTTTTGACCTGCTGGTAGTACATTACCAATAATAACTTCATCAACCCACTCTGGTTTGATGTCATTAAGTTCCAATGTTTGTTTTAAAACTTGAGAACCAAAATCTGCTGGACTGATTTGTGACAATGTACCTAAGTAAGATCCAATGGCACTTCTCTTAGCAGCTACAACAAAAACTTTATTCATAACATTTCCTCTTTTCTTTATATAGTATATTTGAAATATGAATGTTTGTTCATGTTTATTTTATCACTTTTTTATCACTGTGTCAATACAAAATGAAAACGCTTTATATTTTTTCTCCATTTTATTTGATTAAATTCTGATTTTCGTATTATCGAAGCGTTTTACTATATAAAATCAATGATAAATGCTATTTTTTATATGAATAGAATGTAAATAGTGTATAATGAATCTATGTTCACATTTCAGTGAAATCATTTCAATTTAATAACAAAATTTAATCACTTAACAGGAGCGTGTGTATGACATCAAATTCTATAAGATTACCTAAAACACAGACAGGTTACAAATCTTTTTACCGTATACTAAAAGTATCTCGTAAACTCTTTGCCGAGAAAGGTTTTTTAGCTACTTCTACCAATGAAATTATTGCTGAGGCAAAGGTTGCTATCGGAACTTTCTATATTTATTTTGACGACAAAAGAGCCGTTTATGATTATCTATTAAATGACTATTCTAAACAAATTCGTAAAATAATTCAAATTGCAATAAAAGATTTACCAACAAGGGAAGAAAAAGAACGTGTTGGTCTAAAAACATTCATTAATTTTTCTAGACAAGATCCACTTAGCTACAGAATCATTTGGGAGTCTATGTTTGTAGATCATGACTTATTCCAAGATTACTACAGTAACTTTGCTAAAGTTTACATGAAGAATCTTCAAACTGCAGTCGATGCGCATGAAGTGGATTCAAATATTGATCTAGAAACCCTTGCGTTTATGCTCATGGGTATATCTAATTTCATCGGTATGCAAATCTTATTCAAGGATAAAATTTCAGATGCTGAAATAGATAGAATCGTTGATCAAGTTATTTATTTCCTAAAATATGGTATGTTTACTAATCGGTCAAACTAATAACTAAATATTTTATTTACGATAAAGAAAGAGAAATCCAAAATATTGAATTTCTCTTTTTTAATCGTCTTTTTAGAAGATTTTACTTATTTTGAATTGTTTCTAAAGTTTCAATTGGTTCAACTAAATCAAAAGTCTTGCTAGTTGAGTTATATTTTAATAATGACATAGAAGCGATACCCCAGCGTTTACCACCAGAGAAGTCTACAGTACCACCCATTGGAATATCAAGTGGACCTTCTTCCATAGCTTTAATAAATGTTTCCCAAGTTAAATCTTGTTCATTTGCTTCAACACGTTTTAAACCATCAATAAAGTTAATAGCAGCAATATAACCAGCGATTGCAAATGAGTTACCTGCATAAGCAGTTCTTTCAGCTTCTGTTAAGAATGATGCTCCCATGATTGCTTGAACGAATACACCTGCTGACGCTTGACCTTCTTCAGAAAGAATGTCTACCCAAGCATTTGTATAAATATCAAATGTATAAGCTGTATTTGCATCAACAGCAGTTGCATCAGCATTTACATAAGATGTGAATGTAGGAACATTTAATTGTTCAGCTTGCATTGTACCAATTACAGATTTGAAACCTGCTTGGTTAGCAGCAACAATAATTGACTTCACACCAGCAGTTTTAAAACTTTGAATTGTAGTTGTTAATTGAGCAGTATTTTGTGGATCAAATACTTGGTAGATGAAGTTTCCATTAACGCCATGAGTCTTAGCTTCAACTTCAACACCTTCTTTAATTGAAGTACCATCTAAAGCTGCAGAGTATAGAACACCAACTTTATCATTAGCACCTAATTTTTGGTCTTTATTTGGACCATAAACTGCTTCTTTTAATGCTCTAGCTGTCATAATTCTACCATCTGTTAAGTAGATTGGTTGAACTGGCATAACTGGATTTAAAGGACTTACTTCAAAGTATAAATTATTTACACCTGTAGCTGCATAAACCATTGGAATACCAACTTCTCTAATTGTAGGGATAGTTGCAGCAACAGTACCTGTTCCAAAGTGACCAACTAATGCAAATACTTTATCTTCATTGATTAATTTACCTGTATTAGTAATACCAACGTTTGCATCAAAACCATCATCTCTGTTTACGTATTCGATTAATCTTCCATCAATACCACCAGCTTCATTAACTACTTCAAAAGCGGCTTTCATACCAGCAACAAATGGAATACCGATAAATGAATAAGTACCAGTAATAGCAGCAGTGTTACCTACTTTAATAGTTGTATCAGTCACACCTTGGACATTAGTTGCTCTAACTTGAGTAAAGAATGTTGTTTCTAGATCCCCAAATTTAACAACTACATCGTATTTGCCGATGATACCTTTCTTAAATCCTAGTAATTGATATTCACTTGCATCTAGAATTTCTTTTCTACCTGTTGAGTATGTAACTTCTACCTCAAGACCTGTTGGATCGAATTCTTCAGATACTGTATAAAATTGTTGATCAGGTGTGCTTAAAACACGAATAGCTAAAGCTGTTTCAGGTGCATCTTTATCAAAGATTGCCACACCAAACTTTTCAGTAACTTCATTGTAAGTTACTGTAACAGTTACCAATCCTGGAGTTGCTGAACTAAAACCAGAAAGTTCGTATTCTGAACTTGTTAAAGTTTTGTCAGTTCCATCAGTATAGATTGCTTTTACAACCATACCAGTTGCATCAAACGCTTCACCAACTTCGTATTCTACTTTAGTAGGTGGCGTAACTGATAATCTAGCGATTTCAACTTTTGTTTCAGTACATGCTACAAGTACTAAAGCTGAAAGAACTAGTAAAAATAAACCTAATATTTTTTTCATCTTACTTCTCCTTTTTTTTATAGCCAACGGCTTTTTAAATACCCTTATTTAATGCTTAACCTAAATATGCATTGATTAGCGATTCATCTTTCACTAGGTCTTGACCTTTACCTTCACTTACGATCTTACCTAATTCAAGAATATATGCATAATCTGCAATTTTAAGTGTTTGTAATGCGTTTTGCTCAACAATTAGAATTGTTTTACCAGCATCACGAATTTTAATAATAATTTCAAATATATCTTTAACAATGAGTGGTGCGAGACCTAAAGATGGTTCATCTAGTAGTAATACTTCTGGTTCTCCCATAAGTGCTCTACCAATTGAAAGCATTTGTTGCTCTCCACCGGATAAGGTAGATGCTTGTTGCTTTCTTCTTTCTTGAAGTCTAGGAAAATAAGTATATACACTTTGTAGTAACTCTGGAATACGCTTTTTAGGTACTGTGTAGGCACCAACTAATAGATTTTCTTCAACAGTAAGACCATTTAGAATCATTCTACCTTCAGGTGATTGTTTAACACCCATACCAGCAATTTTATAAGGTTCAATATTTTTAATATCTACGCCATTAAATAAAATTTCACCAGATTTCACTTTGGTTGCTCCAGATACGGATCTAATAAGTGAGGTTTTACCCGCACCATTAGAGCCAAGTAGGGCAACAATGGTTCCTTTTTTTACGTTGAGGTTGACACCTTTTACAGCTCTTACGATACCGTAATCGATCACAAGATCTTTAATTTCAATAATGTTCATGTTATTCACCACCCAAATATGCTTCTTGTACTTTAGGATGCTTCTTAATTTCTTCAGGTGTACCTATGGCAAGCATTTTACCAAAGGATATTGCACAAATTGTATTACATAAATTCATCACAAAACCCATATCGTGTTCAACCAAGAATATGGTTGCTTTAAAATCTTGTTGAATCTTTTTGATGGTTTGTGCTAATTTTTCAGTTTCTTGTTCATTTAAACCAGCAGCTGGTTCATCCAAGATGATAAGTGATGGATTTGTCATTAATGTACGAGCAAGTTCTACTAATTTTAAGATACCATAAGGTAACCCTAGAGGATATACGTGTGTATAAGCTTCTAAGTTTAGCTCTTTAAGAATATGCATTGCTTTAGCACGAATTACTTTATCTTCTCTACGATACTTAGGGGTTCTAAATAAGTGATCAAAGAAATTTGAAGTATATAATGTATGTCCAGCTATCAGTAAGTTTTCTAAGATAGATAGTTCCCAAATAAGTTCAATATTTTGGAACGTTCTTACAACACCTTCTTTAATGACGTTATGCACAGCAATCTCACTTAAATTAACTAACTCATTTTCATTATTAACAAAGAAAGTACGTCCATGAGGTGTCTTATAAAACTGTGTAATACAGTTAAATATTGTAGTTTTACCAGCACCGTTTGGTCCGATAAGTCCAAATATCTCGCCTTTTTTCACTTTAAAACTTAAATCATCTACTGCTGTTAATCCACCAAACTTCATGGTTAGATTTTGAATATCCAGTATCACACCTTCATCGATTGAATAACTATTTTGATTATCCTGAAGTTGTACTATCTTTTCAATAGACTTATTGATGTGATCAAGTTTAAGTTTCAGACTAGTTACTCTATCCACTTTATCTTGCAACTTGTAATAATCAATTTTTAGATTTAATGCTTTTTTTCTTTGAATAAGCCAATTGAGTTTTATCTGATTAATCTTTTTTGACATTTTCATGTTCTAAAACTCCCTTCTTATTCATCTTGTTTTTTATATAGTTCTTAAGTTTAAACCACTGTTTTTCAAGTAATTTAATTAAACCTTGTGGGTAGAACATAATAATTAATATGACAATAATTCCTGTAAAGAAGAATATAGCATTTCCGTTTTCAGCAAAGAAAGGTACACGAACCAATACAACATCCCTTAAACCAAAGATGATAAACATACCAATTAAAACACCCCACATCGATTTAGATCCACCTAAGATAATAGCAGCTAAAATATTTAACGAGATAGCAAGTGTCCAAAGGTTTGGTTCTGTGTAAGCATCAATTGACACATATAAGATACCACCAACTAATGCTGTAATTGTAGATAAGATAAACGCTAATAATCTATATTTTAAGATTGAAATACCCATAGCTTGTGCAGCACTTGTATTATTTTTAACAGCAAGCATCGCACGACCTGTTTGAGATGTAACGATATTTGAGTAAAGTAACATGAAGATACCTAAGACAACTATAATGAATATATAGAATGCTTGAATATACTCCAGATTAACAGTTGAGTGGGTAATGCCAAAGATACTAAATCCTTGTAATTGTAGTCCACCATTACCGTTAGTTATTGAAATTGCATTCCTTAAAAACTCAATTATAATTTCAGATAAACCAAGTGTAATAATTGCCAAATACATTCCTTCAATACGTAAGGAAATGACACCAACAATCGCACCTAATAGTAAAGCTAGGGCAATACCTACAATGATCACTACAAATAAACTTGCGTTCATTTGATTATGCATAAAACCTAATACATATGTACCAATTGCGATAAATCCTGCAGTGCCTAATGATGCTAAGCCTGTATAGCCAAGTAATATTGAAAATCCTAAACCAACAATAGATAACACCATAAATTTAGTTAAGAATGTTAATGTAGATGCTGGAAAACCCAATAATAGAGGCACTACCAACATTAAGAACATAAATAATAATATTTTAGGTAAATTTGAAAGGCTAATATATGAAGCCATACTTTTGCGTAATTTAATCATCTTGTCTTTCATATCTATACCTTCTTCACTATTTTCTTGCCAAATAAACCTAAAGGCTTAAATAGAATTACGATAAATAATACAAGATACACAAATGCTGGAACCCATACATCAATTTGTGATCCCAAGATTACTACTGGAACACCAAATAATAATTTTGTTGCAATCACTCTTGCAGAAGTCATTAAAACTGCTGCAATGATTGGACCACCAAAAGATGTAAATCCACCTAATACTGCTGCTAAGAATCCATTAACTTGCATACCTACCATCATGTTTGGTGATAGTGTAAAGATTGTTGGCGCATAAAGTGCAGCTGCTAATGCACCTAATGCACTGGCAATCGCCCAAGATGTTAAAGTAATTCTCTTTGTATTAACACCCATCATACTTGCAACTTTTTCATTAGATGCTGTTGCTCTAACACCAATTCCCCATTTAGTGAACTTAAGCATTACGAAGATTGTACCAATTACAACGATAGTGAGAACATAAGAAATGATTTTATGAGTTCCTAAACTATCAGTGAAAAATTGTGGTGTTCTTGTTTCCATACCTAACTGAGTGAATATAACAGTTTGTAAACCTGTCAAAAGCATGATAACACCCATGGTTATCATTTGTTTTGCAATAGGGTTTGTAAATCTTGAATGTCTGATTAATACAACATCTATAAATAAACCAATTAAAGATGCAGTAATAATACCAATGATCATAGAAAGAATTAAAATTAGTGCCATTGGCATATTTGGTAAGTAAGCACGAAACACGAGATCAACTATTGCTGTAACTGTATAAGCAGAGAATGTTGCAATCGTACCTTGTGCAAAGTTTGTTGTGATTGAAGTTCTAAATATTAATACAATACCCATTGTGACGAGCGATAAAATCGCCGCATCAAATAGAATTGAATTTAATATGTCAACTACTATTTGCATAATGTCCTCCTGTAGACTTAGTTTAGGTCTTTTTTTTCTAGATTAATGGTTTCTAGTTTTTTTAGAAAACGCTTACTTTTTGTTAGAAAAAAAATAGTTTTGAAACTTGATAACCAGATAACGAATATATTGTCCATAATCGGTTTAAGAATATGAATATATGTTCACCTTACATTTTTGATTATATCATTTTATATTTTACTAGTCAATACACTTTAGATTTTTCCATTTACAGAAACTATTTAATGAAATATAAAAGCCCTGATAACACTAAATTATCAGAGCTTTTAGACTTAAATATACTATTTGTTTTGTAATCTTAATACATCACGAGCGATCATGACTTCTTCATTTGTAGGAATAACCCAAATTTTAACATTTGAAGCATCACTAGAAATTTCTTTATCGCCTCTTGAATTATTCTTATTATCATCAAGTTTGATGCCTAATACACCAAGTCTGTCACAAATAAGTTTTCTAACTTCCTTTGCATTTTCTCCAATACCTGCAGTAAATACTAAAGCATCTAAACCACCTAGTAAAACATAGTAGGATGCAATGTAATCAACAATACGTTTAGCTTGAATATCAAGTGCTAACTGAGCACGTTTGTTGCCGCCTTCTGCTGCAGCAATAATATCTCTAGAGTCATGTGAAACCCCTGAAATACCTAGATATCCACTATTTTTATTTAACTCGTTTAAAGTTTTTTCTAATGAATAACCTTCTTTTTGTTGCATTAATTGGAAGATTGCTGGGTCTACATTACCACTACGTGTTCCCGTTGGGAAGCCTTCAAGTGGTGTTAAGCCCATAGATGTATCAATACTCTTACCATCTCTTACAGCTGTAATAGATGCACCATTACCGATATGAGCAACAATTATTCTTGAATGATCTTTGCCTAAACGTGCATGTGCAAGTTCAGATACATATTGGTGTGATGTACCGTGGAAACCATATTTTCTAACACCATGTTTTGTATACCACTCATATGGTGTACCATATAAGAAGTTTTCTTCTGGCATAGTTTGATGGAATGTTGTATCAAACACTGCAACATGAATTACATTTGATATCGCTTTTCTAAAAGCATTAATACCAATAATGTTTGCTGGATTATGAAGTGGTGCCAAGTCATTTAAAGATGCAATTTTGATAACCACATCATCATCAATGACTACAGATTCTTTAAATAATTGTCCACCTTGAACAACACGGTGTCCAACGCCTTGAATTTCATCTAAAGAAGCAATCACCTTATTTTCTAGTAAACCTTTGATAACTAAATCAACAGCTACTGAGTGATCTAAAACGACTAAATCACTTTGAGTTTTAGATGAGCCGTTAAATTTAATTTTAAATTCTGCATTTTTATTACCAATTCTTTCAACTAAACCAGATGCGATTTCAAATTCTTCTGGCATTTGTAATAATTGGAACTTTAAACTGGAACTTCCAGCGTTAACCGATAAAATTTTCATAATATTACCTTCCTATCTTATTTGATTTTAACTCAACATGAATAAATATTCAAGTATTAACATAATTTTAGTTTTTAAATTATTAAATAATTATAAATTGCCATAAATTGTAGGATTGTACCCAAACCTACAAACAAGTGCCAGATGAAGTGAAAATACGGTTTATCTGATTGTTTATAAAATATAACACCAATCGAATAACTAAGACCACCTAATAAAATCAGCCACATAGTTGATGGACTATATTTATAAAGGTCAATCATAAAGTATAAACCGCTCCAGCCAAGTAATAAGAATATGACAATATGCATGGTTTGAAATCTGTAAACCCAAATGGATTTAAATACCATACCTGTAATAATTAAAACCCATTGTAGTATACAAAGTAATAAACCTAAAGGTAACCAACCTTCCATACCAAATATAGGTACTCTAAAAGCTGGTAACAATAAGAATATGGGTGCAAACGTACCACCTATTAGCATGTAAATACCAATGTGATCAAATCTTTTAAATACTGATTTAGCACCTGTAAATGCAAGCGCGTGATACATGGTTGAACTTAAGTATAGTATAATCATTGAAAGTCCAAATATGATGGCACTCGCTACTTCAAATCCATCCGTGGATTTGATAAGCATCATAATTAAACCGACGATACCAAATACTGTCATCAGACCATGTGATACACTATTTGCTACTTCTTCACCAATTGTTTGAATTCTTTTTTCTTTTTTTACTTTTTTACTCATCCTCTAATTACTCCTTAAATTGTTTTAAATAGTCTGATCCTTTTAGACTTTCCGGTTCTTCTTCACTTAACTCAGGATAACCTAACTGTCTTAATACTTCATAGACTGTAATTGCCACAGCATTTGACAAGTTAAGACTTCTAATTTTATCATTTGTAGGTATTCTAAATGTATTTTCAATATTTTTACTTAATAATGCTCTGTCAATTCCGTAAGATTCAGATCCAAAGACTAAATAGATATCACCTTTAATCGCTTGATAATTCGGTGCACTATGAGTTTTCCTACCATATCTTGATAGATATAAGTATGTGCCTGGATGTTCATTTTGAAAACTTTCAAAATCTTCATGAATTTCAAAATTTAAAGCATCATAATAATCCACAGCACTACGTCTAAGTTTAGTATCATCTATTTTAAAACCAAGGGGTTTAATTAAGTGCAGATGGACACCACTACCTACACATGTACGCATGATATTTCCAGTATTTTGAGGAATTTCAGGTTGGCATAATACAACATGTATCATACGAGCACCTCACTTTCATCATCTTCTAAATTCACTTTGATATCTAGTTCAATGTTTTTTCTTAAGTAGTGTGCATGGAATAAAGCAATCACATTGGATATATTCATCGCTGTCCAAACAACACTATATTTCATTTCAGGGAATAAGAACCATAGACCAAATAATAGTGGAATACGTAATCCCCATAATCTAAATGATTGTGCTTTAAGTCCAAGCTTAGACTGTCCACTTCCATTAAAAATCGCCATATAGTTTTGGAAGATCGACATTACGGGTTGAGTTAGTAGTAACCATAATGTATATTCTACCGATACTTCAATTAATCGATCATTTTGTGTACCTACTAATAAAGTTACAAATTCTTTTCTAAATAGTATAGCTACAAGAATTGCTACTACGGTAATTGTAAAGGTCATTCTACCAGATTGTTTATATACTTTTAGTGCTCTTTCGGGTTGTCTGTTACCGATGTTTGCACCGATAAATACTGCACCAATCGTGGTAATTGCATAAATTGGATTCATAAGTAAATTACTTAGTTTATTACCGGTTGAAAATGATGCCGATATGACATCTCCAAACTGACTTAAAACGAATGAATTAATAATTAAAAATCCTAAAAATGTTACAGAGTGTGACACGGTTGCAGGGTATGCAAATGGCCATATTTCTTTTAGAGTTTTCTTTTTAGGTACAAAGGCACTTAATTTTAATCTCATGTATCGGCGACTAATAAATAAATCTAGAATCATCAGTGGAACAAAAATTAAGTTACCGATTAATGTTGCCCAAGCAGAGCCTGCTACACCCCAGTTAAGCACTTCAACAAAATACCATGTAAAACCTATATTTACCAAAATACCGCCAATATTTAAAAGCGTAGGTGTAATGGTTGATCCTTGGGCTTGTCTAATCGCTTGATAAACCAAGAAAAATATAACACCTACAAGTTCAAGACTTCGAATATTGAAATATTCTAAAGCAAAATTAAATGTTTGTCCCTTAGCTCCCAACAAATCAATAAAGAACCAAGAAAAACCTAGAATTACAAGCGTTAATGCAATCCCAACAATAAGTGCTATTGTAAGAAGTTGACCAGCATAGAATTTTGCTTTATCTTCCCTTTTAGCCCCTACAAATTGGGATACAATCGCCATAGCTGCAATCGATAAACCAACACCAATTGCTAAAATGAGGTTATTAAATGACTCATGAATGTTTAATGCAGCTATAGCTGAGTCAATCGTCTCAGTACTTACATCTTTGATGCGAGCGATAAAATAAATATCAACCATACCATTAAAAGACTTGATCAAGTTGTTAATAAGTATCGGTAACGATAAAAGGAGCATATATAGCCATATATGCTTCCCGTTTAACATGCGTTGTGTATTTTTTGAAATGCCTTGTTCCATGATTATCAGGTTCTACTTTCTAATGTTTATGCTTAACTACTAATGCTCGTCGTAAATCCCATAAATCTTGTGATAAATCAACATAGTATTCATGTGGAAACTTTAAACGTATTACTTCTTTCCAAAGTTTATTAAAATTAATTTCTTTATGTTTTCTAATTGCTTCTATTGAAGGTAGTTCATAAACTAGTTTACCTTTTTCAAAGATAGGTACTAAAAGTTTTTCTACTCTATATTTTTCTACCACCTTTTGTTTCCAAGGATGATTTGGATCAAATAATGTATATGGTTTAGATGGATCTATTTCTTCATTGTGAAGTGTAATGACATCTGCTATGGCCATATCATTTTCATCATAGAAGCGATAAAGTTGCTTAAATCCTGGAATAGTTGTTTTTGCAACATTATCAGAAATTTTAATTTTCGGCACAATTTGACCGTTTTCTTCAATTGCACTTAACTTAAATACACCACCAAAGACCGCCTCACTTCTTGCAGTGATTAATCTTTCACCGACACCAAAAGCATCGATTTCTGCTTCTTGATGTACGATCAAGTCTCTGATAATAAACTCATCCAATGAGTTCGATACAGTAATCTTAGTTTCAGTTAGACCTGCTTCATCTAATAAAGCACGTACTTTCTTAGATAAATAAGCTAAGTCACCCGAATCAATTCGAATACCTTTTAAGTATTTACCCATTGGCTTTAAAACTTCATTATGAATTCTTATAGCATTTGGAATACCTTCATGTAAAGTATCATAGGTATCTACTAATAATAAACAGTTATCTGGGTAATTTAGGGCATAGCTCTTAAATGCTTCATATTCACTAGGAAAACTTTGAACATAGGAATGTGCCATTGTACCAGAAGATGGAATGCCATACATAAAGTCAGCTAAGGTATTTGACGTACCTGTAACACCACTAATATATGCACTTCTAGCACCTAGATTTGCTGCATCATAAGAATGTGCTCTTCTTGCACCAAATTCAAAGACTGGTCTACCTTTTGCTTCTCTTACAATTCTTGATGCCTTTGTTGCAATCAAGGATTGATGATTAATTGAAAGTAGTACAAATGTTTCAATGAGTTGACATTCAATGATAGGTCCTTTAATAACCATTAATGGTTCATTAGGGAAAATTGGAGTACCTTCTTTGATCGCGTAAACATCAGAGGTAAATTTAAAGTTTTCTAAATAAGTTAAAAAACCTTCATCAAATATTTTTTTATTTCTTAAAAATTCAATTGATTCTTTATCAAATGTTAAATTCTTAATGTATTCAATAATAGATTCTAGACCAGCAAATATTGCATAACCGCCATCATCTGGAATACTTCTAAAGAATACATCAAATACTGCCACTTGATTATGGCGGTTATCTTTGAAATATCCATTGGACATAGTCAGTTCATAAAAGTCTGTTAATAACGCTAAATTTCGTTTCATAAAATCATCTCCTAAAGGTATTTTATCATGTATTTTTTTTAATACTAGACGAAAGAAAAACGAATCCCAATTAAGGGATTTTTCTTATAAATTTGCATCTAAAATAAGATCGTTTTCTGTATACCAATTTAATTTAATAAATACAACATCTAACCAAAATACTAAGACTAATGGAAATAGTATCATGGAACTTACAAATAACCAACCATCTAATGAAAAATTAGTGATTGTAAGTGGTTGTAGAATTCCAACCAATCCGGATGTCCCCATACCAGCCCATACTGCACTAAATTGATGTCCTACTGGTATAAGATTAATAAACCATTGATAACCATCAAAAATGAAGTAACTTAGTGGTGCTAAGATGAAACTTGCGATTAAAGTTGGTGCCCAAACAATTGGTTTTCTCATAACATTTTTAAATTGGAACATTGAACTAGCAAGGCCAACTGTAAAAATTGACCCTAGATTGTTTTTTCTTAGGGTTTGAACAGAAAAACCTACCATTTGTGTTGAACAACCAATCGCTGCAGCACACATTGCTGCAATTGCAATAGGATCTGGAATAGCTAGTGCATTGCCTACTCCAAATGGTACAGAAAATACTGCAATAGCAACACCGGCACTACTAATAAATGGTAATGTTAATAAAATACCAAATATAAGTGCTACAAATGCAGATGTCACAAAAGGTTCTAACTGCATAAAGAATTTAATCGTGCTATAAATCATTTCCATAAAACGATCAATTGGCCATGAAATGAGATAAGTTACTAAAACAGCTGACAATATACCTACAATTGGAATAAAGAATAAATCATAGGCTGTTTTCTTTCTAAAGATGGCTTGTATTGCAAAATATGCCCCAATAACTACAAAATAGGCTGTAATTGGATTGTTTGATACTTTAACTGGATCAAACCACCCAGGCATACTAAAGTCAATTTTAACAAGTGTTCCAATACCACCTGCAACAGATAACATAATGAGTTTTAAGCCATCGACTTTTAGTGATAAACCAATACTTAGACCAATCCCCATACCTAAAAGTGAGGTTAATACAGGTGCTACTCTTAAATTTAATACATCAATACCTGTAATGATCCCTAATGTTTGGATAATTGCTCCAACAACAATCGTTCCAAATATACCAAATGTCATCCCATTTAATGTTTTAGATAAAAATGTTTTGACCTTATTCCAGAATGTTGGTGTAGATGATGCCAAATCTACACCCATGTTACTTGATTTTTCCATGTGTGTTCTTCTTCTTTCTTCTGAATTTGTTTTAACGTTACTAATATAGCATTTTTATACAATAAAAACATGGAAAACACAAAAAACATGAGTTTTTTGTGTACTTTTTTAAATTATTAATTTATAGTGTTATATTTGCTCATTTTTTACGAGATTTATGAGTTCAATTACTTTAGTTTTAATAAGTTCTCTGGTGACCCTAAATGCTTCAATACCTTTACCACTTGGATCATCCAAACCCCAATCCTCGTGATAATCATTAGGTACCCATGGGCAATTTGCATTACATCCCATGGTGATTAATATATCAGGTATAGGAATTTCATCGAGTAGTTTAGGGTACTGGCTATCTAGGTTTATACCAACTTCATGCATGACTTCTACAGCAAGTGGTTTAACTTCAGGATAGTTTTCAGTTCCAGCAGAATATACTTCGATAATACCTTCACCATATGCTTTTGCAAACCCTTCAGCCATTTGGCTACGGCAACTGTTATGTACACATACAAATGCGATTTTTTTCATGGACACCTCTTTAACAATATAACTTCATTGTAACATGTGTACATTGAATTTTTATATAATTGACACCATGTTTTACTAAGATTTTACATTGAAGGTATATTATATATTTTCTATTCTTCTAATGATATTTTCATCACTAAAGTCATAATATTTTAATGCGTAGTTTTGTTTAAAACTTTCATCTATTGTGATAGGACTGTTTAAAAGCTTTGATTTGTAATCTAAGATTTTATCATTTAAATCTGTGATATAAGATTTAGGATCTTCAATCTTTAATATTTTATACTTAATTGAAATATTAACACCTAATTTTTCTCGGTTTAAGTCTTCCAGGTACAATATTTTTGAAAATGTATCTAATGTATCATCTTCAAGTAATGCTTCTAATAATTGAATATTATTAGAATGACCATAAATTGCTAATAACTTCGTAACTTTTACAGTTTTTTCATACCCTATAGAATTTTCAACTTCTTCTAATAGATTATTTATGATGGTTTTCTTCCAAACATCCTCAACATCTTTAGGTACATTGTAGTGTCTATATTCTGGAACTTCTCTATTAATTGAAAATAAGTTACCATCATAGTCAAAAAATACTTTCTTACCATTTACTAAATCAATGGTCTCTGTACGTTGAATCACTTGTTTTTTCATTGGATTATACCTCTTTTTTAAAGAAACATCTGTTACTAAAACAAAAGTTTTTCATATCCCTTGTTGGGTCTCGAAAAACTTTAACTTTAAGATTGGTCCCCGTGACCGGACTCGAACCAGCACAGTCTTCACTACTTGATTTTGAGTCAAGCGCGTCTACCATTTCGCCACACGGGGATATAAGCAGGCATAAGCCTACTTTTTATTCAATTTTTTGTTATTTTTATCAATTAAATCTAGATATAATGTTTCACAACTTTTCGCATATACTTCTTTAGCATATGGCTTTGTTGAGATTTCAGCGTTTTTAGATAGTGTGCCTAATATCTCAGGGTTTTGTCTAATGTGAATGAGATGTTTAACTAGTTCTTCATTCTTATTAAAGAAGATACCATTTTTACCATCTTCAACAAAGGCATCAAATACATCATCATATCTTACAATAATAGGAAGGGAAGCTGCAAGTGCCTCAACATAGGTTAGTCCTTGTGTTTCAGTTGTAGATGCATTTAAGAATACATCTGCAATTTGATAATAAAGACCTACTTCTGCATTTTTGACAAATCCTAAAGTATTAATATACTTAGATGCTTTTTTAGAATCAATCAGTTTATCTAGGACTGGTTTATCTGGACCATCACCAATGATGATGAATCTAGAGTTAGGATAAGATTTATAGAACTCTACAAAGGCTTCAACCAAATCACCAATTGATTTTTCTTTAGCAATTCTTGCTACTAGGATTGCTACAAATTCATCATTTCTAATACCTAATTTATCTTTAAGTGCTTGTACCTGTTCAGATGTGTAACTTGACTTATAAAAAGGTTTTAAATTGATACCTGAAGGGATAATTGTAAACTCACCATCATGTTTCAACCTAATCATTTTATCATAAATTTTCTTAGTTGGAACGATTGTCATATGACAATTTTTAGTATATTGATTATTTATTTTACCCGCTAATTTTTTAGCTGCATTTGGTGCAAATCTAGTAAGAAGTTTTGAAACATAGTGTGTATAGTCTTGATAACTTGTATGTAATGTATATACACTTGGAATACGTTCTTTTTTGGCAACTGCTAAACCTAGTTTACCCATAGAAAACTCTGTGTGTATATGTACAACATCAAGCTTTAGTTTACGCATTTTTCTTACATATCTTTTAACAAAAGGAACTAATCTGAAACCCTTTAAGGATTTTCTTGGTATAACCCACCCAGGAATACGAATTACACTTGGATCATTTTCAAATTTATCTTTAGATGGAATAGGCGTAATGACATAGACTTCATGTCCTAAAGCCTCTAATCCTTCTTTTAAATTAACTACTGATGTAACTACACCTGAAATCAGTGGTAAATACGCTTCTGAAAATATGCCTATTCTCATTTTATAGTTCTCCTAGTTTTTAATAATAAGAATCCAATAAAGCCAAATAGTAAACCTAAGTAATAAGTAATAATACGCCATATTAACATGACAGTTACAACTTGTACACTAGGCATTTTACCTGTTAATAGTAAACTGAAAGAAATCTCTGTACCACCACTTGCACCTGGTAGGGGTACAAACATCATGGTTGTAACTGCTAATATACTCGAATAAAATAGATAAAACGCATTCGTTGTGGTTATTGTTTGACCAAGTGCTCTTACAATGATTACAGTTGTTGAATATAATAAAGCTAGAGAAATAAGTTTGGTAAGTGAACTTAAGATAAATACACGTTTCTTTGTAAATAAGAACTTAACACCACCTTGAAACTCACCAACAAACTTCTCTGTTCTTGATTTTAGGCGATTCGCAGTTTTTTTAGTCCAATTAAATCGCTCAAAGAATGTAAAAATCGCTTCAAATAATTTATATGCAGTTCGAACATATCCTAATAAGAATAATCCAACTAGGATCGTAGTATTTATCGTATATCCAATAAGTATATAGATGATATTATGACCCATGACATTTAATATGTCTTGGAAATAAATAGCTATACCGATTGTAGATAATGTAACAGATACCGTTTGAAAGATAATAAAGTTTACCGCAAGTACGGATGTTGCTTGATTAGATGGTACACCCATTTTTCTATAATAATATAACTGAAATGGTTGTGCACCACTTGAAAATGGCGTGATACCGTTGAAAAATGTCTCAATCGACTGAATTAAGAAACCATCCACTAAACTGATCTCTTTATTTAATGCTCTAAGTACAATGTGATTAGAAATCGATAAGAAGACAAAACTTAAAAAACTTGCTCCTAATGCTAGCCATAAAAACCTGTTATCCATGGTTTTGATTGTACTTAATATTTCATTAAAATCGTTTAAACTACCAACTATAGTGAAAAGCGTTAACAGTATAACTACTACAACGATTCCATTTAACCATAATTTATTTGATTTTGTATTGTTGTTATTATTACTATTATTTTCCATATTACATTGCTTCTAAATGTTTCATACCTAGAAGTCTTAAACCCTCGATTAAGATATTTAAAATACTTTCTACTAATAATAGATTTGTTTGTCTTACAACATCATTACTATCATTAATTTTTACTTTAGCATAAAATGTATTAAATTCTTGTGATAATTGTAATAAATATTTAGCTACTGTAGATGGTGAATAACTTTCTGCTGCTCTTTGTACAACACTTGGGAATTGATCAAGTACTTTAATTAAACTATAATAGATTTCATCTTGATATAGTGTATAGTCTACTTGAGTAATATCTATTGTATTTGATTTTAGAATAGAGAAAATTCTTACGATAGAATATAACAGATATGGCCCAGTTTGTCCTTCAAACTTAAGCATACCATCTAAATCAAATTCAATATTTAAAGTTCTATCATTTTTAAGGTCATTAAAGATAACAGCACCAATACCTACAACTTTGGCTACTTGATCTTTATTTTCTAAGTTGGGATTCTTTTCTTCAATTGCTTGTTTTGCTTTTAATACGGCTTGATTTAACACATAGTCTAACTTTGTTGTCTTACCTTTTCTAGTAGACATCTTTTTACCATCTTGTAAAACAAGGCCAAAATTAATGTGTTCAATATTAAAATCATAACCCATCATTTTGACAACTTTCTTCAAGTTTTCAAAATGGAGTTTTTGTTCATTACCAACAACATATAATGCCTTATCAAAATGATATGTATCATTTCTATACAGTAGTGCTGCTAGATCTCTTGTAGTATATAGTGTTGCACCATCACTTCTTTTAATTAGTACAGGTGGTGTGTCATCTTCTAATTTGACAACCATCGCACCTTGATCTTCGACGAGTAAATGTTTATCTTCTAATTCTTTAACTACTCTATCCATTTTATCATTATAGAATGCTTCACCATTATAACTATCAAAACTAACATCTAAAATATCATACATAGTCATAAATTCTTGCAGGGATACTTCTCTAAAATATGTCCATAATTTTGTGTATTCTGGATCCCCTTGTTCTAGTTTTAAGAAAGCATCGCGAGCCTTTTGTTTTAATGATTCATCTTTTTCAGCTGCCTCGTGAAAACGCACATAAAGTGCTTGAAGCTCATCAATAGGATTAGCCTTAATTTTATCTTTGTCGCCCCACATACGGTATGCAACCATCATAGATCCAAATTGTGTACCCCAATCACCTAGGTGATTAATCCCTACAACGTTATAACCTAATTTTTGGTAAATTAATTTTAAACTATTACCGATAACCGTTGAACGTAAATGACCAACGCTAAAGCTTTTAGCAATATTAGGTGAGGAATAGTCGATAACAATAGTTTTATTATTATTTGGTTGTGTACCAAAGGATTGCTTCTCATCATGTATTGAATTTAAAATAGATTTGGATACATCCACTCGTTTTAGATAGATGTTTAAAAACCCTGCAGTAAATACTACAGATTCTACTAAACGATGTTGAATTAATATATCTTTAAATAAGTCAAAGATTTCAGGTAATTTTTTACCCATTTGTTTTTGATATCCAAATAATGGAATTGCTAAATCAGAATCGCCCCTTTTAGGTACTTCTAATACAACATCTTCTATATCTAAATGATCAAATAATAATTGTCTGAGCTCTAATTTAATTTGCTCTATCATGCATATCATCTCCATTTATCATATTATATCAAACTTTTAGGATAAATTATTTTTTTCCATTAGTTTTTTCATACTTTTTGGACATTTTATATTTTTGTGATAAAATAAAGTGACCCCTAACAAGGGGGTAAGTAAGCGAGGTACAATCATGCATGATCACAAAAATATAATCAAACTACTAAAAACTGCTCAAGGTCAAGTGGAGTCCGTAATTAAAATGACGGAAGATGACAGATATTGTTTAGATATTTCTACACAAATTAACGCTTCAATTGCCCTTTTAAAAAAAGCTCAAAAAGAACTGCTGGTCAATCATTTAAACACCTGTGTACTTGACTCAATTAATGCGGGTAGTTCAGAAGAAAAGATTGAGGAAATTAGCGTATTATTAAAAAAACTGCTCTAATAAATAAAAAATACTTCGTTCGAAGTATTTTTTTTATGTTTTTTAGTTGAGTATTGCTTGTACAGCATCACTTGCTAGTACATCATTATAGAAGTTAAATAATTGAAGTGGAATGTTTTCTTCGCTTAATACAGCAAAGTCAACAACTTCATTATTTAGTAGCACTAAGACAAATGGCACATTTGAAGCAACGATTTTTGCGTCTTCATATTTTTCATTTAGTCTTTCAACTAGTTTACTAAATTCTGTACCATCATGTTCAAAATGGTATAGTTTGACTTGATCTTTTAATTGAACATATAAATCTGATGGTGCAATTACTGGGTCAACTTTATCTGATCCATATAATCTTGCATATACGTTTGCTAGATGATTGCTACCATTTTCTAAAGATGGTGCACCAAAATACACGATTGATACTTGGTCAACTTTATTTGTAACTGAGTATAGACCTTTGTTAATACCTAAGAAACCATCTTCTAAACGATTAATTAAAATATAGTTATTATCTTTTGGTAATTTCTTTTCAAAATTTACATCTGTAGCTACGGCGCTGTATGAATCATAAAATACATCTTTAGGTGCAGGTTGAAGTACAACTAATAAAACGATCATTGCAGTTACTAAAGTAGCCATAATTACCCAAGTTAACCAATGAATTTTGCTTTCAACAGCACGATATTTCTTTGCCATGTCAAATTCTCCTTATAGTTTTCGCAAATATAATTATAACATGATTAAAATGTTAATTCAATGTTATTTTTCTAGCTTTGTTTTTAATTCGTTATCAAATACTCTATCTTTAATCATTTGAATTTCTAATTTGTATGGTGGTTTATCATTTACATACGGAGTTTCTAGTATTTTAGGAATCTCTTTAAATGCTTCATGATAAATCACTTTTAGTAAAGCGTCATAACCTATATAGCCAAAACCGATATTTTCATGACGGTCTTTGGAAGCACCTAATTCATTTTTAGAGTCGTTTACGTGGACTACAGAAATATAGTTTAATCCTACAATATCATCAAATAATTGGAGTGTTTTATCTAGATCATGAATGACATCATAACCTGCATCATGTACGTGACATGTATCAAAACAAACAGATACTCTTGATTTATCATCAACGCCATCTATGATTGCTTTGATTTCTTCAAAGGTTTTACCAATTTCATTGCCTTTTCCAGCCATCGTTTCTAAAGCAATTCTGACGTTGTATGATTTAGTGTTATCGATAATTTGATTTAAGCCTTCACTAATCCATTGAACCGCTTCTTCTCTATTACCACCAACTGCTGAACCCGGGTGTAAAACCATTTGGTTAATGCCCATTTGTCCAACACGAATGACTTCTTTTGTAAGAAACTCAACAGCAAATGCACGACGTTCTGGATCTGGGTTACATAAATTAATAATGTAAGGTGCATGCACCACGACATGATTTAAATCAATACCTTTTTCCTTCATGAGTGCATGCGCCTCTTCTATTTTCATTGTTTCAATTGGTTTTCTAATTGTATTTTGTGGGGCTCCGGTATATACCATCATGGTATTTGCATTGTATTCGAGTGCCTCTAATACACTACCATAGAACATATCATTCCCCTTGAGACTTACGTGACTTCCTAAGATCAGCATCCCTGTACCTACCTTTCTTTACCTTTTTAATTGCAGCTTTAACTTTTTCCGCGTGTTTTTTCTTATAGCCTGGTGTGACACGCTTTGGTTTGGCTATTTTTTTAATCGCGTTAGCAATCTTTTTATCATAAGTTTTTGATTTCTTTTTAGGTTTTTTAAAACCATCTGGTGTTAATGTAATTGGTATAAAATCAATACCTTGGTTTCTCAATTTATCAATCTTTTTTTGATCCATTTCATCATAGAGTGTATAAACTTCACCAGTATCACCCATACGTGCTGTACGCCCACTTCTATGTAGGAAAAACTCTAATTTAAATGGTAAATCATAGTGAATAATATGACTTGCTTTAAAATCAATTCCACGAGCTAATAAATCACTTGATACAACAAATTGATATTTTAAATTATGAATATCTTCTAAAATACGTTTTCTTTGTTTAACGCCTAAACTAGATTGGAACGATACAACGTTAACACCTTGTTCTAATAGATATTCATAGACAGTGTTGATGTCTTCATTTTTACTTACGAATATAATACTTAAGTAAGGATTAATACGTTTAATAACATCCATTAAACTTGCTAGTCTTTGTTCTCTTATGTTTAATAAGTAGTAATCAATATTTAAAGTAGTATCCCTCTTTGTATCAATAAAGATGTGGTTTCCAAAGTATTTTGCAAT
Organism: Acholeplasma laidlawii PG-8A; assembly: GCF_000018785.1. Taxonomy (NCBI): domain Bacteria; kingdom Bacillati; phylum Mycoplasmatota; class Mollicutes; order Acholeplasmatales; family Acholeplasmataceae; genus Acholeplasma; species Acholeplasma laidlawii. The sequence goes on along the minus strand of NC_010163.1, from coordinate 505,505 downwards.
AAATGGTTCCATAGCTTTAGTAATACTTGCAGAAAATATCATAAATTTATCTATTTTTTGATTTGCTAAAACAGGATCTATTAAACTCATAAAATCTTCATCAAACATCATATCTGCTTCATCTAGTATGAAGTAATCTAAATGTTTAATATTTAAAGCATTTTTATGAATGACTAAATCGATTAATTTTGAAGGTGTTGTAATAACGATATTTGGATGACTGTTTTTTAGTTTTACAGCTTCTCTTTGCATATCTTGTGAACCATAATATGATTTATAACTTACAGTATCATCTGTTTCCAACAACATACTTTGAACTTGTATAACAAGTTCATTGGTTGGTAGTAAGATGATTGCTTCTACAACATTAGGTTCTCTTTTTAAGTTTTCTAAAACAGGAAAAAGATAAGCATGTGTCTTACCAGTTCCAGTTGGAGCTAAGCCCACAATATGTCGCTTATCATTAAAGTTTTTAATGACTTCAGTTTGTATTGGGGATAATTCAGTATACTTTAATTTCTCAAGCATTTCTTTTATTTTCATATTTTCACCTCCATAATTATATCATAATTTAGTGATAAACTTTTCATACGTGAACAGATTAAAAGGAATTTCATTATCACTGTGTAAAATTAAGTTACTTAATGATGCACCAGCTAAACGATAAATCCCACCTTCAAATTCATTTTCAAAAAGTGATGTCAGTTCATATTTGATAATTTCAGGATCATTTGTATAATCTTCTAGTGTTTTAGAACGGGTAATGGATTTAAAATCACTGGATTTGAGTTTAAATCCAACTGTTTTTGTAAGCATGTTATATTTTTTTAGTCTAACTAAGGATTCATCTAGTTGTGACATGATGATGTCTAATATAACGGACGGTTCATCCATATTTGTATTAAATGTGGTTTCAGCAGAAATAGATTTTGGTAAGCGGTATTTATCCGGATCAACAACATTTGAACTATTACCTAAAATATATTCTCTAAAACTATAATAAGTTTCTTCTTTCATTACACGTGTAATCTTTGGTAAGTTGGATAAGTCCATGAAGTCTTTAATTGTATTGATACCAAGTGCCATGAGTTTTGGGTATGTTTGTTTACCGATACCATAAATGTCAGTAACACTTAAAGGATATAGTAACTTTTCTACATCTCTTTTTCTTAACACCGTAATACCTAATGGTTTTTTCATATCACTTGCCATTTTGGCTAAAAATAATGTTGGTGCGATACCAATAGATGTTGGTAACTGGTATTTATCAACCAGTTCCTTTTGAATCTTTTTAGCCAACTTAATTGGGTGTATCTCCTCAGATGCTTTGGTCATATCTAAAAACGCTTCATCAATGGATGCTTGAAGGACTAAATCTGAATAAGCATCCAAAACTTCCATAAATTTGTTAGACATTTCTCTGTAAAATTTAAAGTCGACAGGTACTATAAGTAGTCTGGGAAATTTATTTAAAGCGTCTAACATGCTCATGCCAGCATGTATACCATATTTTCTAGCTTTATAGCTTGCTGTTGATACAACACCTCTTGGTTGAGAGGATTGTCCACCAACAACAAAAACCCTATGCTTCAAATGTGGCTCTTTAATCATGGCACATGTAGCGTAGAAAGCGTTTAAATCAATATGAAATATAACTTTATATGATTTTTTCAAATTAAAACTTCCTTTAATACATATTATATAGTATAATATCATAAGACAAATTATTTTGGAGTGATAACATGGCAAAAAAGAATTCTGTTTCTAAAAAACAACAACCAGTTGCAAAGAAAGATACATACGTATTTAAAGATCCAAGTGAATCTCTATGGGGAAAAATTGTTATAGGGCTTATCATTTTCGGAACAATTGCAGTAATTTTAATTGGTGCAATCATCGCAGTCGTTAACTTTTTTAGTTAATTAACAATACCTTTTAATAAATAAAATGAACTTACTTTATAAGTTCATTTTTTTATTATGATAATAATTTTTTAGCTTGTTCAATCGCAAACGGTGTAATTTCATCATCAGATAACATACTAGCGATCGCTAAAGTACGTTCTTCAAAGTTTAGGATATTAATTTGAGTTTGCATACGTTTATCGACTAATTCTTTATAGATTGCATAATGATAATCTGCCTTTGCAGCTACTTGTGGTAAGTGTGTTATCACGAGTATTTGCATCGTTTTAGCATGGCGTTTCATCACATTTGCCATTTTTGTTGCGGTTTTTCCGGATATACCAATGTCAATCTCATCAAAAACTAAGAGACTTAAGTCACTATTTATGGCATAAAGAGATTTTAATGCAAACATAAATCTAGCTTTTTCACCACCACTAGCTACTTTAGCAAGTGCTTTGAGGGGTTCACCTTCATTGAGTGATATCATAAACTCTACTGAATCTAGTCCATCCTCACCTAATACCATCTGAGGTTTTAAGGCTTCAAACTCAATTTTAAAAACTGCCTTTTCTAAATCAAGTTCATGTAAGGACTGAGTTAATTCTTTTTCTAGCTTAAGTGCTAGTTTTTTTCTATAACTACTTAGTTTTTCACCAAGTTTGTAAGCTTCATCATAATGTGTATCCAGTTTTGATTTAGCTATTTTTAAATAGCCATCAAAGTCTTGACTCATTAATAACTCATCGGTCATTTCTTCTAAGTACTTCACTAAGTCATCATTTGATTTTGCATATTTCGTCTCTATTTTAGATAGTTCATACAAACGTTCTTGATAATTATTGTATGCATCACTATCAAAATCTAGACTATCTAAAGAAGATTCAACACTTTTTTTAGCTTCTTCTAAGTTATAATAACTTTCTTCAAGAAGTTTTGATATTTCTTTAAATTCATTATCATATACAGAGATTTTAGACATTTGTTTGTATGCATCATATAAAAGATCTGTTTGAAAAAATTGCCCATTAAAGGTGTCATAACTTAGCTTTAGTGCTTGCTGAATACTATCAAAGTTTTTTAATCTTTGAACTTTTTCCTCTAATTCCTGTTTTTCTCCTAAGACTAGATTATAAGATTTTAACTCGTTGATTTGAAACTTTAAAAATTCAGCGCGTTCTTGGGTTTCTTGTTTCTTATTTTTTAGGTTTTCAAATGCCTTTAAAGCATCTAAATAAGTACTTCTTTTGAGCAAATAATGTTGTAGTAATTTGTTGATTTCTACTTGATTTAATAAGTCAATAAAAGATACATAGGTAGATTTATCTAGTAATTGATAGGTATCATTTTGTCCATGAATTAAGCCAATCTTATTCGTTATTTGTCTAAGTCTAGCAAGGGTGATTGTTTCATCATTTAGTTTTACTAGATGTCTACCTGATTGGTCTATTTCTCTACTCAGTGTAATATCATTGGGTAAGTCTAAATCTCTTGCTTGATTTGGTGTTAGACTAAATCTACCTAGAACGGTTGCTTTAGTTGTACCAGTTCTAATATACTCAGCATCTGAACGCTTTCCAAATAACAATTGTAAAGACTCTAAAAGAATCGATTTACCACTACCAGTTTCTCCAGTTAATGATGTTAAACCATGCTTAAACTCGATATTTAAATCATCAATTAAAGCGAAATTTTTAACTTCTAGATAATTTAGCATGTATTAACTCCTTGTACAGTAAATTAAATACTCTTGGTTTCCATCTTTGCCGGTTATTGGACTTGGTGTAAAACCTAAGATTTGTAATGATAATGACTTTAAGTGTTGCGTTGTTTTTTCAATGATTTTAGATATTTCTTTTTCTGATTTTAATATACCTTTTTTAAGCATATCCTTTGTTGTCTCAAATTGAGGTTTAAGTAAAAAGATGATCTCTTTTGCAAAAGGTGTGACATGACTTAAAATTGGTAATACCGATGTAAAGGATACATCTATAACAATCAGATCATTTTCGGGTAGATTAACATCTAATATGTTGGTTTGTTCAAACGATGAGACACGTACATCACTACGTAAGCTTTTTGCTAACTGATCTGTACCTACATCATATGCATAGACATGTTTTGCCCCATGGTTTAATACACTTTGAGTAAACCCACCAGTCGATGCACCGACATCGATGACGACTTTATTAGAAATATCTATACCAAAAACATCAATTGCATGTTCTAACTTCTCACCACCACGTGAAACAAAGACGTCGTCTTTATTAAATTTCACAACGTGGTGTTCAAGTACATCAAAAGATGGTTTAGTTATTACTTTATCGTCAATTGTTACAAAACCACGCTTAATAAAGTCACTAAACTGTGAACGTGTAATGTCTTTATAGTGGTCTGTTAAATATTTATCTAATCTCAAGATTTAACTTCAACAATTAAAGCTTCAGCCGCTTTAATCATTTCATATAATGATTTTGATAATTTCAATCCTTCTTGATATTTTTCAATAGATTGTTCTAAAGAAATATCTTTACTTTCAAGTTGCTTAACAACTTCTTCTAACTTTTTAATTGTTTCTTCAAATGTAAGTTTTTCACTCATATGTGTTTACCTTCCTTGCTTAATACTTTAACCTTGGCTGTACCATCTTTATATTGAATATCTAATTCATCATTCGTATTGATTTGTTCTATACTTGTAATCACTTTTTGATTTTTGGTTGTTAATGAGAAACCTCTTTGCATAATACGTAATGGATCTAGTCCTTGTAGTTGCTTTAGACTTGATTGATATTCGTAAGTTTTCAAGTCTACTTGCTTCTTATATAAAAGGTTTATTCTGGATGTTAATGTTTCTATACGTTCTTTATAACGTTCTATTTTTTCATCAGGCGACGTAAGTCTTTGACTTAAAAGTCTGACCTGATTTAAGTTATCTGTTAGTTTTGACTTATAAAAGTACGTTAATTTAGATGTTAAGTTATCAATTTGTTTATGTTCTAACTCTAACTTGGATTTAGGACTGGCTAGTTCAAGTCTTTCATCTAAATTAAGTATTAATGCAGTATAGTTTTTTATACGCTCATTCATATAGTACTGACTTAATTGAACTTTGTCTTTTATTTCTTTAATTAAGTCCGCCATATTCGGTGTAGCAAGTTCTGCTGCAGCTGTTGGTGTTGGTGCACGTAAGTCTGAAACATAATCAGATAGGGTTGTATCTGTTTCATGTCCTATTGCTGTAATAACAGGTATTTTAGACTGATGAATTGCAACAACGACTTCAGCCTCATTAAAACTCCATAAGTCTTCAATCGACCCACCACCGCGTCCTAAGATAATGACATCTGCTTGACTTTCTCTGTTGACTCTTGCTAGTGTTTTAACAATATCGTCTTTAGAACCTTCACCTTGAACTAAAATAGGATAGAGTTCAATTTTCGCGAGTAAGTAACGTCTTGAAATGGTTGTTTTTATATCTTGAATCACTGCACCAGTTTCAGATGTAATGACTGCAATAATCTTAGGAAACTTAGGAATAGGTTTTTTTAGTGATTCATCAAAATAGCCTAATTCTTGAAACATCTTTCTATTTTGTTCATATTTTAAGAAGAGCTCACCAATACCATCGAGTGTCATAGAAAAAATCGAGATACTATACGTACCACGTGCTTTATATAAAGAAATATAACCTTCTACTAATACTTTATCCCCTGCTTTAGGTTTAAAACTTAATGTAGATGCATACGTTTTAAACATCATTGCAGAGATTGCTGCATCTTCATCTTTTAATGAAAAATACAGATGTCCTGAACCATGATGCGTAAAATTTGAAATTTCACCTTTTAAAAATACGCGTTTAAGATGGTTATCATTTTCTAATTTGACTTTAATATATTCAGTTAGTGCCGAAACGCTTAAATACTTTTGTTCGTTCATATGCCCTACTTAATTTTTTTATATATATTATCAATTAAACTATTGTTAAATTTGTGTTGCTTTTCATCATCTAAATCTGTATATTCCTTGGATAATTCAATGGCTTCGTTAATCACGATTTCAGCCGGATCGATTTCTTTTAAAAGTGCGTATACCGCGACTCTAATAATTGCTAAATCTACTAAATTTAAACGATCAATTGTGTAGTTTTTGATTGTTGATGAAATTAAAAAATCTACATGTTCTAATTCATCTATCATGCCGTTAATAACTTCTTTGGATGCATCTTCAAGTAATGTGTAATCTAAAAAATCAACATGCTTGTGTAAACTATATTGATACATCACTTCCATTAGTTTTTTATATTGTGTTTGTGTCTTTTGCATAATTATTTACCTCAAATGTATTTTAACATAAAACTGGTATAAATATGCGCTTATGTGACATAATACACGATGATTTATGTTTAATAAAAAAACCTAATAGTACTTATCTTATCGATTACTATTAGGTTTATATATTTAGGTTTAGTTACTTAAGATGACAAGTTCCCATGCATCATCCATTAATTTCTTTAAATCTACATCATATCTAAAGAATTCAAAATTTGTATAAGGTACTGAGAATGCATAACCAATACGGTCATTGTCCCAGTTAAATTCTTCGTCTTGATATAAGTTTTGGTAAACTGCTTCAGAAATTGGTGAATAACCCATTTCTGTTGCATTATCAAGTAATGCATCATAAGTGGACATGAAGTTGATAAATTCATATGCCCAATCTTCATGTTTAGTATTTTTTGGAATAACATAGCCATCAATCCATACGTTTGTCCAAGTTGGTACAAAGTATGAATATTTTTCATTTTCTTGTAAGATGTATACCGCATCACCTGAGTAAACCATTGCTACATCATATGGTGTGTTATTATCAATCGCTTCACTTAAAATTTCATCTGACTTTATAGATGCATTTGATTTTGAGTATGCATCAATTAACCAGTTTTTAGCAACATTTATTTCAGTTGATGTTGCATTTTTCATTTCAAAATTATTAGCATATAGAGCCGCCATAAATGCATCTCTTGATGAATCATAAATCATTTTTGAATAGTCTGGATTATTTAGGATATTCCATTCTTCTTCAACAAGATCTTCATATAAGCCAGCTTTAGTATTGTTATAGATTAATCCAACTGTACCCCAAAAATATGGTAGTGAATATTCTAAAATATCAAATCCACCGGTATTTAATTGGTCAATTGCATTTGATAAATTCACTGAAAAATCAGCTTTATCAAAGTCAATACGGTCCCAATCAAGTGGTTTTAAATAATCCCCAGCTGCTAATTCTTCAATTGCATAGTCTGATGGAATAATTAAATCGTATGAGTTTACTTTAGCATTTGTTAGTAGTACTTCGTTTGAATCAAAGTAACGTAGTGCGACTTGAATGCCTGTTTCTTGTTCAAAAGCATCAATTAGATCTTCTGAGATATATTCTTTTGGCATATAAATTACTAATGCATTGGATGTACAAGCATTTAATATAAATAATGCTGCCATAATAAATGTTAAACTAAATATTTTCTTCATTTTTTTACTCTTCCTCGTGTTTTTTATTTCTTAAATTGACATAGTCTAGAATGACTTTGATGCCAATAATAAAGATAATGATGGTGGATAATGCGTTAATGTTTGGACGAATACCGTGTGACTGTGAATACATATAGGTTGAAATATTATTTACTAACTCTCCACTAGCAAACTTAGAAATAATATAATCGTCAAAACTCATTGTAAATGCGATTGCAGCACCTGCTACAATAGAACCTCTTAATTGTGGTAGTACCACTTTCCATAATGCTTTACCTGGTGTTGCACCTAAGTCATAAGCAGCATCTAAAAGGTTTGGATCTAAGCTACGCACTTTTGGATAAATTGCTAAAAGGGCGTAAGGTGTTGAAAAAGATATATGGGCTAGAATCATAGTCATCAGCCCGCGTTCAATCCCAAAAGCGATTAAGAATACAAAGAATGCAACCGCAGTTAAGATATCTGGTGAAAGGATGGGTATATTATTCACAGATAATGCAACTTCTCTAAATAGACGATTTTGTTTAGATAAGGCCATCGCGCCTAAAGTACCTAAAATGACTGCTGCCATGGTAGATATACCTGCAACTAATAATGTATTTAAGATAGGTTCCCTAAGAGATCTTGATGTAAATAAATCTACATACCAATTAAATGTGAAACCTGTAAATACAATCAGTGAATTTGATTGATTAAATGAGAATATAATCATTGAGATTAACGGTATTAAAACTGTAAGCAATACGATAAAGATATAAATATCTGCAAAGATTTTACCTTTAGTCTTCATTAGCTAATACCTCCTCATATTTATCTACCCTCTTAATTAAGAAGATAAATATCAGTAAGATGAGTGCAAGCACTAATGCAATCGCTGCACCATATCCAAATTTACCATTTTTAAATGCTAAATCTATTAGATCACCAATCATTTTTCTTTGTCCATTACCTAAGTATCTTGTAATAACTAATGTTGTTGATGCTGGTAAAAATACCATCATAAATCCAGTTAAAACGCTTGATAAAGACATCGGAATAACGACTCTTAAAATGGTTTGAAGTTTATTAGCACCTAAATCTTCAGCAGATTCAAATAGGTTTTTATCCATTTTAGACATATGTGTATAAATTGGTAATAACATAAACGGTAAATATAAGTACACCATACCAGTAATAATTGCTAAATCTGTACCTAGTAAGTATCTTGCTTCACCAAAGAATGTTGTTCCAATCATTTCAAATATAGAGCGTACAGCATATGCTAATAATAAAGAGTTAATAAACATATTAGATGTAATAAGAGATACTAATATCTTTTGTGTCATGAGCTTTCTTCTACTTAAGATGAATGCTAATGGGTAACAAATCACCAAACAAATAACAGCTGAGAAAAAGGATAAATAGACACTTTCTAACATACTTGAAATAAATGTTGGCTCTTTAAAAAATTGAATAAAATTATCAATAGTAAACTTAATAGAAATTAAGCTGTTTGAATCTGTTGTAAATGCATAGAGTAACATTAATCCAATTGGGATAATGACCAGTAAAATCATCATAAGATAATATGGGGCACCTAAATAGAATTCAAAATTCAATTTTTGTGTTTTATGCAGATGTTTTTGTTGCTTCTTAGGAAAATTAATCATTACCAGACCTCCATAACATGGATATCTTCTGGGAACCAGTCTAGATCAACTTTCATCCCTTCTGCTTTAAAATCTGTTGTATGTACTGTATAAATTCTATGTTCTGTTTTCACATCAATTTCGAAGTGTACACCTTTAAAAACAACACTATCAACTATACCACTAATTTTTCCGGTACCTAACTCTACAATATCTAAATCTTCAGGACGTAGAACAATGTCTACTTCTTGATTGGTGTCAAATCCTTTGTCGACACATTCAAAATCAAAACCATCAAAATGTACTAGATAATCTTGTTTCATTATGCCTGATACGATATTAGATTCACCAATAAAGTTTGCAACAAATCGGTTTATCGGTTCATTATAAATATCAACTGGTGTACCTACTTGTTGAATTTCACCCTTATTCATAACTACAATCTTATCACTCATCGTTAAAGCTTCTTCTTGATCGTGCGTTACGAAAATAAATGTAATACCAGCACTTCTTTGAATTTCTTTTAATTCATATTGCATTTCTTGACGTAGTTTTAAATCAAGTGCAGCAAGTGGCTCATCTAACAGTAACACCTTAGGTTCATTAATTAGTGCTCGTGCGATTGCAACACGTTGCATCTGACCACCACTTAATTTGGAAATAGAACGGTTTTCATAACCATCAAGACCTACCATTTTTAAATATTTAGACACTTTTTCTTCAATGATAAATTCATATTTCTTTTTAGAAATAAAGGTAGCTTGTAGGTCTTTAATATCTTGATCAAGTTTTTCTTTTAGTGCTTTCTTTTCTAGTTTAACTTGGTTTTTTAATTCAAGACTACTTGTTCTGTCATGATCTACCTTGTATTGTAGTTCATCAATTTGTTTTTTATAGATTTCTTTTAAAGTAGTAATTTCTTTTTTTGCTTCACGGTTTTGGTCTTTAACACGTAAACCAAATGCCACGTTTTCAAAAACATTTAAATGAGGAAATAAAGAATATCTTTGGAATACTGTATTTGTTGGTCTTTTATAAGCCGGTAATTTTAAAATATCTACACCATCAAATAAGACTTCACCACCTGTTGGTTCAATAAAACCACCAATAATTCTTAATGTCGTAGTTTTCCCACATCCAGATGGTCCAAGTAAGGTGACAAACTCATTACTTTTGATTTCTAGGTCAATACCCCTTAATACTACTTGATTATTAAACTCTTTAGTTACATCTTTTAATTCAATAAAAGCCATGATTTGTACCTTCCTTCACATATGTTTACTCATTGTAAAATATCGTCTTCATATTATCTCTATTTGTTTACTATATATAAACATATAGTTAAATTACAATAAACTAATCGCATATATTATATATATTTTTTCTTAGATGTCAACAATTAAGATTCATTAAATGATTTTTAATATTTTGTCGTTAATTATTAATTAATGTCTTATCAATTTAAGTGTTTATAGCTATATAAATAAAGATAAAACCTCAATAGCATTTTTCTATTGAGGTTCATATTGGGTGTATGAGTAAATTGCTAAAAGTTAACAAGCATCCGGCATGTAATCAGAATGTATTCTCACTGTACCATCAGCCAGAATATCTGTAGTTCTTACTTCAATATCGGATAAATCTAACCATTTAAGTTGTTCTTCTTTAAAAGGTGTACGCATACGGTCAGTAATAATATACTTATTTGGTTTTTCTTTATCTAAAAATTCTTTTACTGTCATATTAATCATCCCTTTCTATAGTTTGATTATACGCCATGAAAAAACTTATTTCATAAGATACGCTTAAATGTGTTAACAATCACTTGTTTCGTCAGTATCTTCTTTTACTTCTTTAGTTTTGTCACCTGACTCCGTTAAAATTGCAGTTATTGGAATAATTAAGAACACTAACCAAGCATATTGCCAGTAATTGCCAAGTGAGCCAAGAAGCATAAATATAGTAATTGCAATAAATGGCATATATGCTACAGGATGCTCGAATTTAGTACCATCATAGATACCAATCATTGGTATAAGTAATAAGATAATCCAACTCCAAGTCCAAATATTAGGGATCAAAAAACTTACCAAAAGATATGCGATAACCACAAGTAGCATCGATAATATTACCCATATTTTCTCTTTAACATTTACTTTATCACCAGATATTACTTGAATATAACCCAGTAAGATTCCTACAACTGTAGGTACTAGATACACCATCCATACATATCCTGCATTTTCAATCGTAAAGTAAATGGTAATATGTGCTGCCATCGCTAGTAATATTGTTGAGATCATGAAGATATCCTTCAATTTTATGGGTTGAGTTAAGATTGCAATTACAGGAATAAGTGCAAATATAGCCCATCCATAATAATAAAACTCAGAAACAATAAATGCACTAACAATCATATAGATGGTTAGAAAGACAAATGGAGATAGTGCAACTATTTTTTCACTACCCTTACTGTTTAATGCAATCGCTGAAACCGGAATAATTAAGAATATCAGCCAACCTGGGTGCCATAAATCAAATAAGAAACCTAATATGAAGAAAGTAATTGTAGCAACAAATGGACTAATCGCTACAATCATATCCTTCTTTCTAGTATTTACAATAATTGCAGTTACTGGAATGAGTAGGTAAGATATCCATGCATATGCCCAACCATCAAAAGCAAAGCCAACTAAGAAAAACAGTATCGTTGAAATAAATGGCATCACTGCAACGATTCTATTATCTTTAGATTTTTCATGACGTAATGTATCTTCGATACCATAATAAATATCTTTAGCAGTACCTAATTTAGATATGACATCCTCATCACTTAATCCTAAGCCAATAGCTTCATCATAAAGCTCTGAGTAATCTGCAATCACATTGTCAATGTCATGTTTGATTACTTCTTTTTCTCTAAAGTAATCATAAATTTCTTTTAAGTATGTTTTTTTATTCATCTTGTTCACCCTTCAATATATAATTTACATTTTTGATAAATGCATCCCAATCTTCTGTAAATAACGCTAACTTCTTTTCACCCTCTAAGGTGATCTTGTAATACTTTCTTTGTGCCCCTAAGGGACTATCTTTGGTATAAGTTTCAAAGAGTTTTTGTTCTGTAAGTCTTCTAAGTATCGGATAAATTGTATTTTCATTAATATCTAATATATGTGATAACTTATCGATAATTTCAAAGCCATACATTTCTTTATCTTTAACAACTTTTAAGATACATAAATCAAGTATCCCTTTCTTAAATTGTGTATTCAATTTATCGCCCTTTCTTGTGTATTGTGTTTAACACACTACTATAATATCACATGTACTGTGTAAAACACAATACATATACTTTATATTTTTAATCATAAAAAAAATACAGCCTTGTTAGGCTGTATTCTAGTTAATTATTCTTTAATGAGTGCAGTTGAGTGTTCAAATTTACGTGTTTTTTCTGGATAAAGCAGTGTTGTGATGGATTGAATAGCTGTTGCAGCCTCACCTTGACCTGTAGAAATTAGTTTAACTTTACCTGGATAATCAATACCATTACCTGCAGCATAAATACCATCAAGACTTGTTTTCATGGTGTAGTCTACTTTAATTAGACCTTTTTCACCTTCAATACCCCACTCATCTAGTCTGGATTTTGTGAGTACAAAGCCGTAGTTTACAACGATATAGTCTGCATCTAAATTTAATCTTTCATGTGTTTTAGCATGTTTAAGTACTAAAGTGTGAACTAGTTTGTCATTACCTTCTACTGTATCTACAATATAGGGTGTAAGAATTGTACCTTTTTCTCTAAAGTGATCTACACTAGATTGAAGTGCTCTAAATTCATCTCTTCTATGGACTAATGTAACATCTTTTGTGTATTCAGATAAATCGATTGCCCAGTCAAGTGCAGAATCCCCTCCACCTAAAACGACTATTTTTTTATCTTTAAATTGGTTTAAGTCTTTAATAAAGTATAAGATATTGTCGTAATGTTCATCAATCTTTAACTTTTGAGGAACAAATCCACCACCACCATGTGCAATTAAAACAAACTTAGTTTCAATGGTTTTAGTTGTTGTAGTAACAATAAAGTGATCGTCATGTTTTTTAATATCGATAGCTTCTTCATTATAATAAATTGGTAAATCTGATTTAAATCTTTCATATTGTAGAACTTGTCCATCAATATAGTCTTTAGCGGTTATCTTTGGAAAACCAGGTATATCATAAATATACTTATCTTTATATACTGCAGTTAATTGTCCACCTGGTTCAGCACTTGATTCTATGACTGCAGCCTTTAAATTTCTAAGACCTGCTAAAAATGCTGCATATAATCCGGTTGGACCTGCACCAATAATTAATACTTCTAACATAAATGCATCTCTCCTTGTTATCTTCATAGATTATAGCAAACTTTTATTATTTCTATAGAAGCAATGCTTCATTTGGTAAATTGTGGTAATTTAGCTTAAGGTTTATATAATAAAAAGGGATTTTATATCCCTTTTAAATGTTTATCTATGATTGCTTGCGGCATGTAGTAATAGACTACATAAGCAAATATAAGTTTTGCTATATCCCAAATATAGTATGGTATAAAAACACCTATGGTATATATAAAATCCAAACTTGTCGCATACATAAAGATTGCTATACCAAATAAATAAACAATCAAGAAGCCAAATATCATTAAGACGATTCCATCTTGTAAGATATTTTTACTTTTAGATTTAAATAAGGATATACCAGGAGCTACAACTAAAAATGATAATAAAAATCCCCCTGTCGGTGCTACAAAACTTTGAAATCCACCGCCAGTTGTAAAAATAGGCATACCAAATGCACCAGCAGTTAAATAGACTAATACTGCTAAAAATGCATCTAGAGGTGTTAATAATAATCCCGTAAGCACAATCATTAACGTTTGTAGGGTAAAACTTACAGGTGGTACTGGTACATTCATAAATGTAGAGACAGCAATTAAAGCTGCAAACATAGATATAATAATAATTCTTTTAATCGTCATATTGCACCTTAAAAATGAACTTTCTAAAAGATTAGTCATTAGTTTAGACATAATCTTTCTTACATTTTGAGTTTTCTTTGTTTCTAAAAATATGGACGTTGCCTTAAACTTGTGAAATATAAATTGATTCACATTTAAACCAATACCTACGATGACATAATCAAATTTATCGCCCGATCCTTTTGTTTCCATCAATATTCCGCATAACTTTTTTTGATGACAATAGACGTCATTAGGCTCTTTGAAATATACATCTAAACCTAATGAACCTAGTGTTGAAAAGATACTACTTTTCACCCATTCTTTGATTGTAATCAGCTGATTTATCGGTACATCTTTAATCATAAACGAAAGTAATAAATTACGTCCATTCGCACTCATCCATTGACGTTCGAATTGACCTCTACCTTTAGTTTGATAATCTGTTCTTACAAAGGTAAAAGAGTCCAGTTTTTCATAATTTTGTTTTAGATAGTCACTGGTTGAGGGTATTTTTTTAAACTCTATTAATTTTACTTTAACCATGATCAGCCAATAGCAAAACTAATATCAGCTTCACATACTAATTCGCCTTCTACCCATGCTTTAGCGCTACCCACACCAAAAGCACCACGAATACGGGTTAATACTGTTTCAACTTTTAAAGTATCTCCTGGACGTACTTGTTTACGCCATTTAACGTTGTTAGCTCCTGTAAAAAATCCGATTTTACCTTTGAACTCTGGAATACTTAGTAAAGCAATCGCACCAACTTGAGCCATTGTTTCTAGTATTAATACACCAGGCATTACAGGATACTGAGGAAAATGTCCTTTAAAGTAATATTCTTCTGCTTTTACATATTTAATACCTACACATTTTTCTTTTTCAACAAGTTCTAAAACTTCATCAACCATTAAAAAAGGATCTCTATGTGGTAATATTTCTTGAATTTGTTCTCTATTTAATAATGCCATATTTATTCTCCATATTTCTTATATAACACAACTGCATTTTGGCCACCAAAACCTACGTTGATATTCATAGCATAATTGATATCACGTTTTACGGCTTTGTTTACTGTATAGTTTAAGTCACATTCAGGATCTACATTACTGTAGTTGATTGTTGGTGGAATTAAACCTGTTTGTAGTGCTTTGATACAAAAGATACTTTCTACTGCACCGGTTGCACCTAACATATGGCCTGTTGCACCTTTTGTAGAAGATACATTCAAATCGTATGCATGTTCTTTAAAAGCACGTTTAATACCTAGTGTTTCAATTTTATCATTTAGTAATGTGGATGTACCGTGTGCATTGATATATCCAACGTCAGTTGGTGATACTTTAGCATCTTCAAGTGTTAACTCAATAGCCTTAGTTAATCCATCAGCAGCATTATCTGGTGCAGTCATATGGAATGCATCTGATGTTGAACCATAACCAACGATTTCAGCATAGATTTTAGCACCACGTTTTTGGGCACTTTCTAAAGATTCTAAAATAAGAACCCCTGAACCTTCTCCCATTACAAAGCCACTTCTTTCTTTATCGAAAGGACGACTTGCTTTATTAGGATCTGTTTCAGTTGAAAGTGCTTTTAAAGCTGCAAATCCACCGATACCAGTTTCATTTATACTTGCCTCTGCACCACCTGCGAAAGCTAAATCTAAATATCCATCACGGATATTTCTGAATGCTTCACCTATTGCATTTGTTGCAGCTGAACATGCTGTAACAATCGGTATATTTGGACCCTTTACTTGGAACTTAATAGATATCATACCACCTACCATATTTACAATAGAATTTGGTATGAAAAAAGGTGAAATTCTATCAGCACCACGTAGTGCTTTTATAGAAATATCTTTTTCCATAGTATCTAGTCCACCAATTCCAGATGTTACAAACGTACCAAATCTATATGGGTCATAATCAGTGTCTTTTAGTCCGCTATCCTCGTATGCTTGCATGGCTGCAATCGTACCTAAAATCATGACTTTATCACTACGTTTAATTTCTTTTTTATCTAGGTAATCTTCAAAATTAATGTTTTTTAATTCACCAGCAATACTTATTTTTACCTTTTCAGTATCAAAATAAGTAATTGGACCTAATCCATTCTTACCATCAATAATGGCATCAAATGATTCATCTACACTATTACCAACAGGGTTAATTGTACCCATCCCTGTAATAACGACTCTTCTTTTCATATATTCACCCACTCTTAAATTGTTAACCCGCCGTCAACATCAATCACTACACCAGTGATGTATCCTGCTTCTGGTGATGCTAAAAATCCAACTAGATTTGCGATATCTTCAGGTTGTCCATAACTACCTAATGCAATGTATCTTAACATTTCTGCACGAACTTGTTCAGGTAGGTTTCTTGTCATTTGTGTTTCAATAAATCCAGGAGCAATTGCGTTTACTGTCACTTTTCTTGATGCAAACTCTTTTGCTAAGGTTTTAGTAATTCCAATCACACCAGCTTTTGCTGCACCATAGTTTACTTGGCCAACATTACCATATTCACCAATAACTGATGCAATATTAATAATTCTACCATAACCAGCCTTTAATAATGGCCTTGCACTGTGTTTTGATATATTGAAAACACCTTTTAAGTTTGTATTAATGACACGGTCAAATTGATGTTCTGACATTCTTAGGATGAGTGCATCATCAGTAATACCTGCATTATTAACTACAATATTTAATGTACCCATTTGTCTTACTGTTTCATCAATTAAATTTTGAGCAGATTCGAAATTAGAAACGTCTGCATGAAGTGCGATTGCTTTGACTTGATATGTACTTGCTAATTCGTCTGCTACTTGCTTAGCCTCTTCAGGTCCAACAAAATAGTTTATGACAATATTTGCACCCATAGATGCTAATTTTGTTGCAATAGCTTTACCAATTCCTGTAGAACCACCTGTTACTAATGCTACTTTATCTTTTAAACTCATTATAAAATCTCCTCTAAATTTTTTATATCCTCAAATTTGGATACATTATATATTTTGCTTTCAGGACTAATTTTTTTAACTAAACTTGAAAGTACTTGACCTGGACCGACTTCAATAAATCTTTCAAATCCATCTTTAACCATGTGTTGAATCGTTTGTTTGAAATATACTGGATTTGCTATTTGCTCATAGATTTCATTTAAAACATCTTCTTTTTTTAATGGCATTGCTGTTGTATTGGCATAAAGTACTTTATGAGCATCATGAAGTTTAAAATTTTCTGCATAAAGTTTTAAACTTGAGCCTGCATCTTTCATATAAGGTGAATGGAAGGCTCCTGATACATTTAGCATCATCGCTCTTCTAGCACCTTTTTCTTTAGCTAAATCTACAGCTAACTGTACTGCTTTTTTAGATCCAGAGATAACAAGTTGACCATCACTATTATAGTTTGCTGCAACTACTAAATCATTTGGTGTTGACACTTCCTTACAAATTGCCTCAACAACATCATCACTAAGGGATAAGATAGCTGCCATGGCGCCAGGGTTTAGGGTAGATGCCTCTTGCATAAGTTTTGCTCGCATATTAATTATCTTTAAGATGTTTTCTGCTTCATAAAATCCCGCAGCATATAGACCAGCAAACTCACCTAATGAAAAGCCTGCATATCCATCAATCTTTAACCCTTGTGATACTAAGTAATCATGGATTAACATTTCTACTACAACCATTAATGGTTGTGTATATCTTGTATCATTTATTTTGGTTTCATCTTTTAAATGAGATAAGATGTCTAAATCTAAAATAGCTGCGTATGACTCTAGTTTATGCTTTAACTCTGGAACATTTTCAATGAAATCTAGTCCCATGTTGACGTATTGAGCACCTTGACCAGAAAATAAAATCGCTGTTTTCATAAAAGTTACCTACACATTTAGGATGGCTGCACCCCAAGTAAATCCGCCGCCAAATCCAACTAATATAACTCTTTTAACTTCAGGGTTATTAGTCTTATGTTCATCTAATAAGAATGGAATACTTGCTGCGGATGTATTACCATACTCTTCTAGGTTCATTAAAAATCTTTCAATCGGTAAATTCATATCTTTAGCAACACTTTGAATAATTCTGTAGTTTGCTTGATGAGGAATAATATAATCGATATCATCAATTGTAAGTCCTGCTTTTTCAAGTACTTTATGAATAGCTTTAGGCATAATATCCACTGCAAATTTATAGACTTCACGTCCAGCCATCTTTACTTTTGGATCAATCCATAAAATACCCGTATCATCACCTCTAGAACCATTCCAGAAATATGCATTATCTTTTGGATTATCACTTACTTCAATAATTGCTGCACCAGCAGCATCACCAAATAGGATAGCAGTTGAACGGTCTTCCCAATCAAGGATAGATGACATATGTTCAGAACCAATAACTAATGCTGATTTATAATTACCTGATGAAATCATACTTGCTGCAATTTCAACCGCATAAACAAACCCACTACATGCAGCATTAATATCAAATGCTACAATATTTTTATGATTTAGTCCAAGTTTAGCTTGGATTAAATTTGCAATAGATGGTGTTTTAACTGGTGATGTAATACTTGCAACAATAATTAAATCAATTTTTTCTTTATCATAATTTTTATTTTCAACAGCCTTTAAAGCTGCTTTATATGCCATATCAATTGCGGTTTCACCTTGAGCAATATGGCGTCTTTTAATACCTGTTCTAGTAGTTATCCATTCATCATTCGTATCTAATATTTTACTAAAATCATCATTAGTCATAATATTATCTGGTGCATAACGACCAGTGCTTACTATTTTAATCGGCAAGTTCTTCATTTTTGATCACACTTTCTTCGTATTCACCCATTTTTTTGAACTTGTCATATCTATTAACAAGAAGTTTTTCTACAGGTGTTTTCATTAATTTTGTTAGTTGTTTACTTATTTGTTTCTTTAAATTGGTATAACCGACTTCAGGGTCTGTATTTAATCCCTTACCCTCTAAGATGATTTCATCAATAATACCAAATGATTTTAAATCTTCTGCTGTAAGTTTCATTAAATGAGCAGCCTCATTAGCACGTGTACTATCTTTAAATAAAATTGAAGCAAATCCTTCAGGTGATAATATAGAATATATCGCATTTTCAAACATCATAATGTGATCGCCTACACCTATAGCAAGTGCACCACCAGAACCACCTTCACCTAATACAATAACAATAATAGGTGTTTTTAACACCATCAGTTCTTTTAAATTTAATGCAATCGCACCTGCTTGGCCACGTTCTTCTGCGCCAAGTCCCGGATAAGCACCTGGTGTATCAATAATTGTAATAATAGGACGTTTAAACTTCTCGGCTTGTTTCATCAATCTTAATGCCTTACGATAACCTTCAGGATGTGGCATACCAAAATTATGTTTTAATCTATTTTGTGTATCAGTACCCTTTTCTTCAGCAATCACCGTAACTGGTATATCATTAAAGGTCGCCAGTCCACCTACAATAGCTTCATCATCGCCGTAAAGACGATCACCATGTAGTTCAATGAAATCAGGGAAGATTGCTTTAATAAGTGACTTTGATGTTGGCCTATCAGCACTACGTGCCAACTTAACTCTTTGCCAAACTTTATCCATATCTGTCATGATGTCACCTTCTTAGCATGTAGTTTAAGTAATGTTGATAAAGTCTTTTTCAATTGAGATCTTAAAACAACCAAGTCCACTTGTCCTTTTTGAAGTTGAAAAGCATCGGTTTGAAAACCAGCTGGTAAATCTTGACCAATTGTTTGTTTAATAACTCTAGCACCTGCGAAACCAATTAAACTGGATTTTTCAGCAATATTGATATCCCCTAAACTTGCAAAGGATGCAGCAACACCACCGGTTGTTGGATTCGTCATTACAGAAATGTATACTAAGCCTTTTTCATCAAGCAAATTTAAAGCACCAGATGTTTTAGCCATTTGCATTAAACTTAAAATACCTTCTTGCATACGTGCTCCACCGGATGCACTAAATATAACAAGCGGTAGATTGTGCTTAGCAGCATGTTCAATTAATCTAGTGATACGCTCCCCTACAACTGAACCCATTGAACCCATCATAAAATATGAATCAAGAACACCGATAGCCAAGTTTTGACCATCTATTTTCCCAGTTCCTGCTAAAAATGCTTCATTCATTTTTGCCATTCTCATACCTTTATCTAACTTTTCTTCATATTCAGGCATGCCTAGAGGATTTTTGGATGTTATGTTCTCAAATAAAGGTTTAAAAGTATCCTCATCAAGTGTATACTTTAAACGCTTTACCGCATTAATTTTAAAATGGTAACTACAATAAGGACATACTTCATAGTTATGTTCTAAATCCTTATTATAGATTGCAGAGTTACATTGTTCACACTGACTAAATACACCATCAGGAATATCTACTGGCCTAGTTTCTATAGGTCTTTTTTTAATAATCTCATGAAACTGAGATAATCTTCTTTTACGTTCATCCAATAAGTGATTCATTATATTCACCTTGGATTAATCCATTAAATTTAGCTACAAATCCTGTATCATATGTACCTTTAATAAAATCAGTAGCATGTAATATTGCATAATGATATTCAATATTTGTAGTAATACCTTCAATAACTAATTGTTCTAATGCAATGCGCATTTTACGCATCGCTTCTTTTCTAGTAGGTGCAAATACAATTAATTTACCCAACATTGAATCATAGAAAGGTGGTACCTCGTAATCTGGATATATATGAGAATCAAAGCGTACATTAAAACCACCTGGAAGTAAAATCTTACCGATTTTACCAGGAGCCGGCATAAAGTTATTCATTGGATCCTCAGCATTGATTCTACATTCAATCGCATGCCCTGTAATCTTGACATCACGTTGTTTAAAGCTTAGAGGTTTACCATATGCTATTTTAATTTGTTCTTTAACAAGATCAATACCTGTAATCATCTCAGTAACTGGATGTTCTACTTGAATACGTGTATTCATTTCAATAAAATAGTAATTTTTTCTAGAGTCAACTAAAAATTCAATGGTTCCAGCATTTTCATAGCCTACATGTTTAGCTAACTTAACTGCAGATTGACCCATTTTGCGTCTTAAGTCCTCATTTAAAATAGAAGACGGTGCTTCTTCAATTAATTTTTGATTACGTCTTTGCATTGAACAATCACGTTCATATAAATGCACGACATTGCCTTTACTATCTGCAATAATTTGGATTTCAATATGTCTTGGATTTTCTACAAATTTTTCAATATAGACAGATTTATCGCCAAATGCTGATTCTGCCTCCATCGATGTCATGTCAAAAGCCTTTTTGAATTCTGTATCATTGTGACATACGCTAATACCACGTCCACCACCACCAGAACTTGCTTTAATCATAATAGGATAACCAATCTGTTTAGCAATCTTTAATCCGATCTCCTTGTTTTCAACAACACCATCAGAACCTTCAACGACTGGAACACCTACTGCTTTAGCAATCGCTCTAGCAGTCGCTTTATCGCCTAATTTACTAACAACGTTAGATGATGGGCCGATAAACTTAATACCTGTTGCTTCAACCATCTCGATAAATTTAGCATTCTCTGCTAAAAAGCCATAACCTGGGTGAATGGCATTACATCCTGTTGCGATTGCTGCACTTAATACAGCCTGCATATTTAAATAACTATCTTTGGATCTTGCAGACCCAATACAAACTGCTTCATCTGCTAATTTTGTATGAAGTGAAGATTTATCAGCAGTTGAATAGACCGCTACAACAGGTATACCTAATTCTTTACATGCTCTAATAATACGAACAGCAATTTCACCACGGTTTGCTACTAATACCTTGTTTTGTGCCATTACGCTTGCACCACTGCAAATAAGACATCATCAAACCCTACAACATCACCATTTTTAAAGTTGATTTTAGTCACCTTGCCATCTACTGACGATGTAATCTCATTCATAATTTTCATCGCTTCGACAATACATACAACTTGTCCTTTTTTGACCACATCACCAACTTTTACAAATGGTTCAGCATCAGGTGAGGACGCTTCATAAAAAGTGCCTACAAGCGGTGATTTGATTGCTAAATCACCTAAGTTAGGCGTTGGTGCAACCGGTACAGCTGTTTGAGGATTGTGTACTATTTGGGTGCTTGCTGTAGCATCTGTTGATTGCACGACTTGTTCTACATTGTTTTCTTTATTTTTGGATAATTTTAACTTCACATTATCAGTCTCTAATTGTAAAACTGTAAGAGTGGATGTTTCAAAGTCTTTTATAATACTTTTGATTTCATTTAGTTTCATATTGTTCTCTCGTTTTCATTTTTTTTATACATCATTAGATCTTGTGTTTTTAAAACGCAATAAAGGCCAAATACGCATAGGCATATTCAGTAAATATATCTTATAATGATGTGATGAAGCTAAGCTTGAATTATCTTGAACTTCAAACTTATTAACATTCTATCACTTTTAAGCCATTTGTCAATTGTTTTGAAGTTCAAATTATTGAAAACACTTTCCTTTTAAATTATTTTCGTTTCAAAGTTTAGTATGTATATACTTCATAAGTTTTATGGTATACAAGCCAAACTATACACATCATTATTTTATTTTAGAAAATTTATTAAATATACTTTATAGTAGATGTAGAACTGATTTAATTATATGTACATACAACATTAAAAAAAGCGCTTATTTAGCGCTTTTTAAGAGTTTTTTCCTTATAATGCTTAACTTATATATGGTCTGTCACTATCTTTTTCAGGTTGTGGCTTATCTGTTGTAGGTAATTCTTTTTCTACATTTTTAGCCTTTTCCTTTTTAGTGTTTATACCCAAACTGTACTCACGGTATTTACCATAGCCTCTAGATCCATCGTAGATTAAGTAGGCACCACCTAATAGTGAAATAACAAGTAATAACCATGCAATTGCAGATTCATCAAAGTCTTTTAATCCAAGGATTAATGCGCCAATTGCAAATACAACAATATGTGTCCAAAACTTAATTTGTTCTGTTTTCTCTTCCAAAAATACTGTGGAATAAAAGAATACAACACCACGAGCTAAGAATACAAATGCTAAGGTGTATTTATATACTTGACTCCAAATTGGGTCAATTGCATTACCTGAATTAATGGATTCATAACCCACATAAATCATTAATGCACCTAATAGAAAATCAAAGATAATCTCAATTAAGTTAATTGTTCTTAAAATTTCTTTGTTAAGTGATTTGACAAGGGGTACCACTCTAAATAGTGAAAACACTACAATCACTATACCTGTAATTAAAAATACTAAATCTATTTGGAAAAACATTGTAAGACCTACAGCGATTAATATTGCTGCTAGAATCCACTTAAGAAGCCATCCATATGACGGTTTCATACACATCCCCTACCTTTCATAGTTCTATTATACATTATTTTTTATTCAATGTTACTCTTATGACGTAGATACAAACCCAGAATGAGTTTCTTCTGGGTTTGTAAGTACTTAAATTTTTATGGGTAAATTAAATCATGTAGTTCTTGACGGTTTGTAACTGAGATATTATTTGGGAAGTTAAACGGATCTGGAATTTGGTTATCTAGTTTAGCAATCAAGAAGTCTTTAACGATAGTTAATCCGAGATCTTCTGTTAATGGATCATACGGTTCAACAAAATCGATATAAGCGTTAAATTCGGTTTCATTCATTGCTTGAGCACTTGCATATAATGTAGCCATGCTTGTACTTGTAGCATTATTGATATCACTAATACCAAATGCAATAAACGCGTCTACTAAATTTGTAAGTTCATCTTTTTGAATATCAATTAGTGGATCTTCCATACCAGTATGAGATTCTACAGTATCTAAACCTGCAGTAGTTACAGCATCTGAAATCATTCTATCTATAATATAAGAGTTTCTAGTTAATGCATCTTTTACATTTAATAAATCAGATGCCCCGGAGTCAACTAGCGATGTATCAATATTTGTAAAGCCAAAGTCTTCAAGCGCGTAAGTCAAGTTAACAAGTTCAGTCGATGTAATATCATCACCTGTATATGCATGGTTTTGTAGTGCTAGTGTAGGTATTGCAACTGGTAGGCTTGAATTGATTGCATTTGTTACTTTTCTATAAACAATAATAGATTCTCTTGTAGCTATTGTACGAATCAGTGCTGTTTCTAGGTTTGTTGAGATGTTAGATACTACATTGGTAATTGTTTCATCATCAGCTAAGTTTTGATCATTTGCATGCATAGATAATGCAATATCATTAAGTGATAGGAGTAACTTCGTAATTTCACTGTGATCAACCATTTCCATTGTTAGGTCACTAAATGCATCATCTCTAACATTTGGTCTTTGTACAGCTGTGATAATACCTTCTGACATGAATTTTTGCATAATCAGTGAGCCTTCTTGATGCATACTTTGCATTTGTCCAAGTTTAAGTTGACCTACAGTACCTGCTAATGTATCCACTAAATCTGTTACTGGTAAGTCATTATTTAAGTCACCATCATTATATGTAGAATCTAATACAGCGATCGCATTTAAGAAATTAGTTAATTCTACGTAAGTTAAATCACCTGGTGCCATTAGATCATAAGCATCATCAGAGATTCTTTGAGGTGTTGCAAACCCAATAATAGAATCACTCATTAATGTGCGGATGATACTAGATGTTTCTTGATGCATGAGCATCATATTATGAATGGTTAATGTATCTGTATCTAGGTTTGTAACAGAGTCAACAACAACATCTGTTGGTTCAAATAAGTTAGCAAGTGCATCGACTAATTTTTTCATTTCATTGTAACTAATTAAATCATATACATAGGTACCATTATTATCATGATATGCTACATCTTGAAGTGTTAGGTCACTAATGATTTGAGTACCTAATAAATTATCACTAAATAAAGATCTAATAACGATAGAGTCTCCACTATTAATGATATCAGATGTTTGTTCATAGGTTAAAACGGTTGGATCCAGTGTATCCATTAATCCTTGTACAGTCATGGATGGTATAGTATCTAATGCATTTAAGATGTTGAATAATTCACCGATTTCAGTATTACTTAAAACTTCTGGGTATGTTGTATCAAGTGCAAGTGTATGCGGTGTGCCAATACCGGTTTTAATACCGTGGGTAATAAATCCTTTAATTAGATAGGATTGACTATAATCTAAGCTTGTTAGGTCACTTACATAATAACTATCTAGTAAGTTACCAGCGCCACCACCAATTAAGTCCCCTAATGTAAGGTTTAAATCAACCAATAAATTACCTAACGCTTCAAGTTCTGTTTGTTTAAGGTCTAGTGCTTCATTTGTTTCATAAGCTACTTCAGGGATATCAAATATATTTGCATCTTTAATATAGGTTGTAAGTAGTCTTGTCATGACTTTAGATTCTACAAGGATTACATCATTAATCTGTTCACCTGTAATAGCATCTAAGTTCATTTGCTCGCCTTCTTGAGGTACATCGACATTCATAATTACAATTGCTTCTAATATCTTTTTAAGTTCAATACGATCTGTCCATTCAAAATATGGTGAGTTGACATCAGTAACAACTGCATTTTCTGGGATTGTAATTAAATCAATACCTTGAATCAAGTCATCTATTGTCTTATAAATGATATCAGATGATAAGAGTGTATCTCTATTTTCTTCACTACTTGCATAGCCTTTAATCACAGGGAAGAAATCATTCATAGATTCCATACCACCCAAGAGATCTTGGATGCCCATATCATGAGATTCCATTTCAGTTAATAAACCATCGATAACAGATAACAGGTTAGATAATTCTGTCTTTTTAATCCAACCTTCATACATACCTTCTGTTTCATAAATCACTTCAGGCATTTCAAGCATTGGGATACTTGATAAGTTATAATCTAAGAATGAATATAGGATGTTAGATGATAATAACTTAGTTTTTTGTGCTTCATCTCTAATATAAGTAATGATGGAAGGTAATAATGTTTCTAGCATATTAGAGTCTTCTTCTGTACTCATTGCTGCTTCAAGTGTCATACCTTCATCATATAGACCGAATAAGACATCTAGTAGTACATTAATTTCAGTATTAAAATTAAATGAAGAAATTGCTGCTGCACGGTTGAGTGGTTCAGCTAATGTCACTGGTTCAGTGACATATTTTCTAATAAGTGCACTACTCATTTGATTTGTTAAAGCACTAATTGTTTGACCTTCTAAGAAGGTATCTACCATTTCTTTAAATAGCAGTTGACCATCATTATCAACAAGTAATGTGTCCATAATGACAATTGGTGTTTCACCAGCTTTTAATAATTCGCCTACTTCTAAACTACCAATTGCATAATAAACATCAGCAATCCAAGTTAGTTCTCTTGCTAAGTCATCACTATCGCTAAAGTTAGTTTCTATAATATCTTTTAATAATGCTAATTCTGTTTCATCAAACATTTCATCTTGACCAGCTATTTGACTGTAAGCAATACCCATGAGTGGTTCCATAAATACGTCAATCACAGATAATGAACCAACACCATCTAATACTTCTTTAAACCAAGTATGATATTGTGGATCTTTATTCAATATAATACTTAAGTCTTCCATGTTTTCTATTAATTCAGATAGTTCAACATCCGTTGTACCATCACCATCAAGATCAATACCTGGGAAACTGTAGAATGTTGTCTCAAATAATCCAACAAGTTCGTTTAAAGTTGTTGAGACAAATTCACCTTCATAAGCATTTAATTTTGCACGAACGCTATTCAGTAGTTCTACTTTTTCTTCATTGGTTTCTAACCAAGTAATTTGATCAACGATAGATTGATCATACATACCTACAGATAAAACAGGATCTGCTAGTTTAAGTAAATCAAGGGTAACTAATCTATTTAATGCACTTATAAATAAGTCTTGATCATCGCTATCAAAGTTTGCGATTAAACCGATATTTTCAAGCGATGCTTGCCATTGTGCATAATCTTGTATGGTTAATAATTCTTTAGCTGCAAGATATACTTCATTGACATCGTTTGATAAATCAATATCTACACCATCGATTTGTGTAATCAAATCAGCAATTTCTGTTTCTGATAAGAAATCAAATCCTTCTTGTTCTGATGCAACAAGGATAGCAAATTTCATCATTGGTTTGACACTTGAGTTTAAGAGTTGAGAATTAGAAAACGCGGTAAAAGCACCTTCGAATTTAGTGATTTCAGCTAAAGTGATTTCCATTTCCGAATTTTCATCTAATATATAAGGTAGTGCTACTTTACCTGCTTCAGCAATCCATTTTAATTCGACACGCCAAACAATCATTTCGTCATCATTGACTTTAGATTTAAAGGCTAGGTCAAACATGAAATCTGCTAGACCAACATCATTAACTTTAGTCGCATCATTAATATATTTAACAAAGTTATATTGATTTGCTTGTGATACTGCTTGGGCAATATCATTGTATTCGGGATTATCTAACTCAACACCCTCACCAACTACTGTATTAATGATGATTAAGACAGGAAAGATTAAGAAAAATCCAGCAAAGGCACCTCTAAAAATACCTACGATACCGCCTAAAAATTTATTCTTTTCTTTATCCTTAACAATCGGTTTAATAAATATTAACCAAGGTATACCAAACAAGATCCACTTAAATATAGCTCTTAGGATTGTATAAAAGACAATGAAGATACTCATTTTAATACTTAAATCGACAATTGCTAAAACAAGAGGTAACATACCACTAGCTACAATCTCATCCATGTATTCAACAAGTTGTTCATTACCAAAAGGTATCAAGGAGATGTACTGACGTACCATTGCTTCTGTTACCCAATCGTTTGTTTGGAATAATCCTAATCCCCAAAGTAAAACAAATACTAAAATAATTTCACCAATAAAAAACCAGGAACGTTTTAACAACACCTCTTTTTCTACCTAGAAATATGTGTACCAAAACAAATAGTCCAATCACAATGCCTTGAAATGCCAAGAAAATAGTTGGAACTAGACTTACATCAAAACCTTCCATATGAAGTCCTCCCCTTAATATAAATTAGGTAACCGATAAATCACCTTTATTATATATCTTTTATATAGTTTTTTGTTAATTAATGTTTTAGGATTAAAAAAAGAGACTCTCGCAGAAGAATCTCTAATCAATGTTAACATGGTGCACAATACAAGGATTGAACTTGTGACCCCCTGCACGTCAAGCAGGTGCTCTCCCGCTGAGCTAATTGTGCGTTGAAATTTTGACGCAATAGTATTGTATCATATGCCTAAGCGATAATCAAATATTTCCATCCCTTTTTTGAGTTTCTTAATTATACTTTTTATAAGTAAAAATTACCAATTTATAATTATTTTAAATAGAACACTTGCTCATTATAATTATTATAAATAAGGTAATTATTTTTATAAATAAGTTGACTATTTATAATATTGGTGGTAGATTATTACTAAGAAACGAGGTCTATATGAAAAAAATATTTACTAGATTAAATATCGAACTTATGTTCGTTGTCACATCGGTTCTACTCTTAGTAGTAGCCGTCATATTAAACTTTACAGTGATGCCAAATACTGGTGACATTGTTCCAACACCACTTGTCGTGTTATACGCATTGTCCTTTGTATTAGGTGGATTCTTCAAAGCTAAAGAAGGTGTTGAAGAAACTATTGCTAACAAGGCATTAAACGTAGAAATCTTGATGATTATTGCAGCTGTGTCAGCATTTATCATTGGTAATCCACTTGAAGCCGCATTACTTATTATGATATTTGCAATTTCTGGTTTAATGGAAACATTTGCACATAATAAATCACAAAAAGAATTAACTTCTTTATTAAATCTTTCGCCTGAAAGAGCAACCCTTTACCAAGATGGTGTAGAGACGGTTGTAGCAATTAATGATCTTAAACTTGGAGACATTGTTATTGTAAAGGTTGGGGATGCAATTCCAGTTGATGGTCTTATCTTTAAAGGTTCAACCGCAATTAACCAAGCTGCAATTACTGGTGAATCTATGCCAGTAAATAAAGGTGAAAATGAAGAGGTATTTGCAGGTACATATAATCTAAACTCAGCGATTTTAGTTAAGATTACAACACGACCAGAAGAGTTCGTTGTCAATAAAATTATTAAACTTGTTCGCGATGCACAAGATAATCAAGGTCATACACAAACACGTATTGAAAAAATCGAAAAATGGTATGTGTATTTTGTAATACTTCTTGCGATAGGTTTCATGCTGATTCCACCACTAACTAACACATGGACTTGGGATCAAGCATTCTACCGTGGTACGGTTGTGTTAGTTGTTGGTTCTCCATGTGCACTTATGGCAAGTGTTGCACCTACAATGTTATCTACTTTATCTAATGCTGCAAGAGGTAGAGTATTAATTAAAGGTGGTAAATACTTAGAAGACTTAAGTCGCATCAAAGTTGTGGTATTTGATAAGACTGGTACAATCACAGAAGGTAAACCTGCAGTTGTTGATGTATTTGTCGATCCTAATTATAATAAACAAGATATTCTTGATATTGTCTACTCAGTAGAAAAACTATCTAATCATGCGCTAGCAAGTGCAATTACTACTTTTTTAGAAGATTCAACAACCTATAAACCAAATCCAGTAACAGAAATACCTGGAAAAGGTATGTCACTTAAATTAGGTAAAGATGAATATAAAATTGGAAAGTTTGAACATAATAAATCTGATGTAGTGACTCCAAAAATGGTAGAAAGCCAATCCAACGGTAACTCTATTGTTCAAATTATCTTGAATGATCATTTAATTGGTTATATTTCACTCATTGATAAATTAAGACCAAACGTTAAAGAAATGGTCATGAAACTTAAAAAAGAAAACATCATACCTATTCTTCTTACAGGTGATAACAATGCAACAGCTCACGCGATTGCGCAAAAAGCGGGTATTGATGTTATTATTTCAGATGCATTACCACATGAAAAGAGTGCACACATTATCGAACTTCAAAAACAATATGGTAAAGTCATGATGGTTGGAGACGGTGTAAATGATGCACCAGCACTAGCCATTGCAGACATTGGTGCCTCTATGGGAAGTGGATCTGATGTGTCACTTGAAACTGCGGATATCATCTTCATGAATAATAAAATTGAAAACATTGATAAGATCTTTAGAATCTCAAAAGCTAATCAATCTATCATCTATCAAAATATGATATTCTCATTGCTTGTTATACTTACATTACTTTCATTTAATATCTTTGGATTAGTCAATCTTCCATTTGGCGTTGTAGCCCATGAAGGTTCTACCATATTAGTTATCTTAAATGGTTTACGCATGTTAGCTAAAAAATAAAACAAAAAGGATCACCTTTCGAATGAAAGATGGTCCTTTTTTATACATAAAACCTTATACTGTTTTTACCACTTGTTTTAATATCCCCTAAAGCTGCATCTGCTTTATGAATAAGTTCATAAATTTCAGTACCATGATGAGGATAGATTGCAACACCAACTGAGAGGGTTAAATTAAAATGATGCTCATTGACTTTAATTTGTGTGCCTATCGTACTAATTGTCTTAGCAATATTACTCTTTAATGTGTCTACTGATTCAAAGCGTTTAACAATTGTGACAAATTCATCACCGCCATATCTTGCTGTAAACATACGATCATCATTTAAATTAAGTAACGCTTTAGAAAATTCTACAATTACTTTATCACCAATCATATGACCATAGGTATCATTTATTTTCTTAAATTCATCAATGTCTGCAATGATGACTGCATAAGGTTGACCATTATGTTCTATTTTAGATACATACTTTTCTAAAGCTAAACGGTTTGGTAAACCAGTTAAGTGATCTGTTACTGAGATTTTTTCCATTAGGGCACGTTCTATTTTCAAATCGGTTATTGCTCTAATATTAATAATTACAGAAATCATAAAACCTAATACTACAAATAAGATACCACCAATAATATTTGATAAAAAATTATAAGTAAAGTCTTGGCCTGGAATCAATTCTAATATTATATGATTATTCACTGCGATAAAGCGTGCCATCATAAGTAGTAGAAATAGTGTACAAAATACATAGATTGGAAACTTTAGGGTAGCTTTTATTTTATCGGTAGATTTAATGACACTATTTAATATCTCTACCACAAGGTAAATAATTAAAAACGAGATTAAGTTTTGACGATACACTAAATTAGGTTCAAAAAAGAAAAATAAGATACCAAGAATAACGCCAATGCTTAAGATACTATATGCTCTTTTGTAACTCACTTCTCGTTCCATAAACTGGTTTAAACCTTTATGCAGCAAAAAAGTACCTGATAAAAAGATACCATTTCCAATAAAGTATTTGATCCAATCAGTCTGTATATAAAGACCAATATAAATTATAAATCCGATAATATGCCCCACTACACCCATGGCTAAAAAATTTATGCCCCGATAAATTGTTTTCACATAACGGTGTGTTACAGCTAGTGATAAAGCTATAATTGCAGCGAAAACAACTATCATGATACTAAAAAGATTTTCTACATTCATTTTACTAGTACCTCTCCCGTACTAAAACAAAGTTGATTTAATTTGATAAGTCATTGTATCACAACAATTTATAAAATATCTCTAATAAGTCTTACGTTTAAATATTTTTTTTATAACAGCGACGACGTTTATAATTTGATGGATTAAAATCCTTCCACTGTGTCTGTATTTTTACATTCAGTTCTAGTTCAGGACCGGTTAAAGCTTGTAGTACGCCATACTTAATACCTTGTTTGATACCATCTTCCATGATCATCGATAATACGCCTGTACCCTGGTGATTTGGATCCACGGCAATAAAGTAAAAATCGATGGTTTTAAATCTTTTTAAAGCACGTAATAATCTAAACAAACCAAACGGTAAAAGTCTACCATTTGATTTTTTATTCGCAAGCGCTAAGCTTGGCATCATTAAACCAAAACCAATCACTTTCTTATGTTTATCAAAAACAAACCATACAAAATCTAGTTTCACTAAACTAATCATTTGTTTAATATAATAATCCATCACTTCTTTAGTTACTGGAAAGAATCCATATAAGTCATGAAAGGCTCTGTTATATACATCAAATGCTTCATAGATATGTTGTAAAATATCTTTTTTTCTTTTATATTTTACTAACTCATAACCAAATCTGCGTCTTGTAATATGTGCCCCTCTAGTCACTTTTTCAGGCACCACACTTGGCCATGGTATGACGGATTCAATCCAGTCTACATCTTTTACAAATCCCAAAGTTTCTAAGTGTTCTTTATAGTACGGTGGATTCCAAATGGTGATAAACATGTTTAAGTACTCAAATCCTTCAACAAGCATACCCATACGATCCATATCGGTAAAACCAATCGGACCAATAATTTCTGTCATACCCTTAGATTTACCCCAACCTATCACACTATCTATGAGTTTTGTTGTAACCTCAATATCATCGATCATATCAATTCTGGTAAATCTAACTATTTTAGTATCAAATGATTCGTTATATTTATGATTAATAATACCTGCAATACGTCCAACGATTTTATCATCTTTAATGGCTAAAAACCTTACACTTTCACAGTACATATGTGCAGGGTTCTTATTCTTATCAAAGACATTCAACTCATCAAAACTTAAAGCAGGTACATAAGCCCCTATATGTTTGAAAAGTTTATTAGGAAAGTTGGTAAATAACTTAGCTTCCTTCTTGGTTATAACTTCTTTAATGATCATATACTTTATCCCTTTAGCATGTTCATAATCTATTTTGATTATATCACGAGTTATGATGTAACCTACTTATAATAAAAAGGTGCCCGATTATAAACCTATAATTAGGCACCTTTATGAATATTTGTTTAAGAAGTTGTCATATCTTTATAGGTGTTTAATACATCTATAAAATCATTTCTGTAATAATCTTCTAGATTATAAGTTTCTGTTTCAATACGTTCTAATACTGCACCAAGATCCGCATCCACTTTATATTTAGAATCCATTAAAATAAGACCAAATTCTACGACACTACTAATGAATTTTGCATCGACACTTGGGTTTTCATTAATTGCATTTAAAACAGTAAATGCTTCTTCAAGTTGGGTATCATCCGTAATGTCATGGTTTTTATAACGAATCGTTAATGATCCAACATCACTAGCACCTTCATTGAGTTTTAATTCATAAATTGCAGTCACTTGAAGACCTGTACCAATTTCACCAGCATCGGTTGTACCATCATCAAACTCATCATCTGTTAATTGTCTATTCTCATAACCAATCAAACGATACTCTAATACTGCAGATGCATCAAATACAATTTGAGCCTTTGCATCACGTGCAACGGTATATAAAACACCATCTATGTTATCCACAAAAGCCTTTCTAGCTGATATGATGTCATCAATATAGTGATATGTCCCATTACCAGCCTTAGCTACGCGTTCTAACTTCTCATCTTTAAAGTTACCATAACCAAAACCATATGCAGAAAAGTAAATGCCACTTTCTCTTTTCTCAGAAATATATTCAATAAGCATATCTGTACTGGAAATACCTACGTTAAAATCACCATCTGTTGCTAAAATAATGCGGTTGTTTCCACCTTCAATGAAGTATTCTTCTGCCACCTTATAGGCCATATCAAGTCCCTTTTTACCAGCGGTTGAACCACTTGCTTTTAAGAGTCTGATTTGACTTGTCATATAGGCCATATCATCTATACTTTTACCCTTAAAAACCACCTTTTCACCAGATGAATAGGTAACAAGTGATATCACATCATTAGGTTTCATTTGTTCGATTAATAACTCCATTGCTTTTTTAGCTAGTGAAAGTTTGTTTGTAGCACTCATAGAACCAGATACATCCAGTAAAATAACAATATTGGATGGTATATCACCTAAATCAACCTGTTTAGTTTCTAAACCTATTAATAGTAAATGGGTTTCATTATTCCATGGTGTTTGGATAAGTTCAGATTTAAACCCAAATGTTTTATCTGTTTCAGGTTGATTATAGTTATAATTGAAGAAATTGACCATTTCTTCAATGCGTACGGCATTACGATCTACTGCGCGTCCGCTATTAATTTGAGATCTGATAAACGAATAAGATGCAGTGTTTGCACTTAAGGATATGTTAGATTTATTATTCACAGAAACATCAATAAATGGATTTTCTATTATTTCTTGATGTTCATCATCATTAAAAATATAATTATAGTTCTCATCTTGAAGGTAACCCCCATTATAGTTACCACTACAAGCAACTAAAACAACTAATAAACTAGACAAAAATATTATAGTTATTATTTTTTTCATGAGCCTAATCCTCCCTTTATAAGTTCATTATATCAAAGCTTCTTAATACAAGTGTCCAATATTATAAAAACTTATAAAGATTGATGATATTGATCTATTTTTCTATTACGTAACCGCTTGTATATTGAATGTTTACGATTTTACTAGAAACTAAATTTATTTCGTCTATAATTAAAAGTGAGGTGATAATCATGAATAATAATAAATTTAAATTAAGAGAAAATGATTGGCGAAATGGCGCATTAGTTTATCAAGTCTTAGTGGATAGATTTAATCCTTCAAGTCATTTAGAGTCTAAAAAAGGGTTATATCTATATCCTAAAACGCTAAATGATTGGCATAGTTTACCAAAACCAGGTACATTCTTAGAAGAACATAGGTATTGGTCTCATGAACTAGATTTTTGGGGTGGAGATTTAAATAGCTTAAATGAACGTTTAGAGTATATTAAACATCTTGGTGTAGATGTATTATACTTAAACCCTATTTTTGAATCCCTTTCTAACCATAAGTATGATGCAACTAATTTTTTAGAGATATCTAAAGAATATGGTACAAAAGAGGATTTAAAAAAACTGATTCAAAATGTGCATGCTCATGATATGAAAATCATGCTAGATGGTGTGTTTAACCATGTTGGTGTAGGAAACCCAATGTTTCAAAAAGCACTTAAACATGAGGGCTTTAGACACTTCTTTGATTTTAATGATAGCTATCCTAGAGGTGTTCGATTATGGGCTGATGCCCCAAGTTTACCTGAACTTAATTTAGAGCATGAAGATGTTAAAAACTATATCTTCAAACAAGATGATTCGGTCATTAGAACATATATTAAAATGGGTATTGATGGTTGGAGATTAGATGTTGCTTTTGATATCGGTTTTGATATCTTAAGTGAACTAAGAGATTATGCTAGAAAAGATAAACTTGATGTCATGATTGTAGGTGAGATTTGGAACTATCCCGAAAAATGGTTAAAATCTATTGACGGCGTTATGAATTTTACATTTAGAGAGATTACTTTAAGATTGTTATCAGGTGAACTATCACCTCATAAAGCGATTCATATGCTTAAAGATACCATTGATGATGCCGGTATTGAACCCATATTAAAATCTTGGAATTTACTTGATAATCACGATGTTGCAAGATTAAAGCATCTTCTACCTAAACTGGAACTACAACGTCTTGCTCAAGTGATGCAGTTTACACTCCCAGGTTCACCCAATCTATACTATGGTACTGAACTTGGCATGGATGGTGCAAACGATCCAATGAATAGAGCACCGATGAACTGGGATTTATTTAATGATAAAAATGAAACTCTAAAGTGGACTCAATCTTTAATTAGTCTTCATAAAAGAGAAAGATCTCTTAAAATTGGTGATTTTATAGCCATAAATGCAGATGACTTATTATGTTATATGCGTATTACTGATAAAGTTGAGGATACTTGTATCATCGCGATAAATCCATCTAAAGAGGACGTTTCTGAAACTGTCTTATTAAAAGATTCAAGATTAATGAATTATTCTAATTTTAAAACTGTTTTAGGTAAAGCAAAACCTGTTACGCTATTAGCTGGACTCATGAATTTTACATTAGAACCATACGGGTTTGTTGTATTAAAACCAGAAACCAAACCTCAAAAAAGCTATACACCATATAAACGCGTTTAAATAGTTAAATAATAAGGGCAGCTGTTCACACTAAAAACAACTGCCCTTTTCTTATACTTTTATTTATTTTTTCTCGTAAAAAATCACTTTATTTCTACCACTGTTTTTACCAGAGTATAATGCTTTATCTGCTTGTTCTATCAAATCATTTATATCTATATTATCAGTTTTATCTGTAACAGTAACACCAATACTTGTAGTGATTTGTTCAAACGGTACTTTCAATTTAAAGGTATCCATTTTAATATGATTTGCTAGGTTGATGATTTCTAATTTATCTAGGTTGTACGTGATTCCAATAAACTCCTCACCACCATATCGGTAAAATTTTACTGGGTATGTTTTAGAAAACACTTCTAATAGTCGTGCAAATTCTGTAAGTACTTGATCGCCATTTAAGTGACCATAGTTATCGTTATACTTTTTAAAACGGTCTATATCAAACATCATAAGACCCATATAATTATATGCCTTAAATGTATCTTTTTGAGCATATTCAAATAGTGATCGGCGGTTTGGTAGACCTGTTAAAAAGTCTGTTTCTCTTTCTATTAAAAGTGCTCTGTGTATATCAAAATTTTTCAATCTAGTGACTAAGAAGATTCTACCAAATAACATGCCAGCTACAAGACTGATAAATGTGTTTAATAAATCAACTGAGGCTATATCAAACGTCTTATATTGAAAAGATAATATCGTATGAATAATAAACATTAACACTAAATAGATGTTTATCTTATATGGTTTATCTACAAATATTATAGGTGCAACAACAAAGAATATGAGTGCAGTACCAGCTGGTCTAGATTGAAATCTATCTATACTTAGGTATACTACAAATATAAAGAAAACAATACCAAATGTATAAGCAAACACTAAAGGTTTTTCATGAAATGGTTTAAAGTTAAATAGGATAAGTAAAAGTATAAAAACACTAAATATAACTAGATAAGCCGGTAAGGTTTCTAGCATGGATGGTCTAAATAGTGAAAAAAACATTGGGATTAAAATAGTAACCAATGAAAAAATAAATGCGATAGGTATTAGTTGTTTATTGTAACGTATAATGTCATGCTTATTACGTTCAAATAAAGGGTTCATATTAAAAAATAGACCCTTAATCATAGATTTAATGAACATGCTTTCTCTCCCAAAAAATGATTCGTTTTATTATACACTATAAATTAATAAATTTCACATTATCGTTAATTACTGTAAACATTTGACTTACTTGATGATATATGTTTTTATATTTTTTTTCCTTTTTATGACTAAGTCCAGCGAATAAAGTAATAATCATCGTCGTCCATATAGTTTGTTTTAACAAACCCGTGCTTGTAGTAGAATTTTTCAGCTCCAATGTTATCTTTATGTACTCCTAAGACAATTGGTCTTACACCAAATTCTTCATACATATTAGAAATAACTTTTTCAATCACAAAAGAACCCAATCCAACATTTCTATATTTTTGAATAATTATAAAATCCATCAATCTGTAAAAGGGCACGTCTTTGAGTTCTAGAGGATCTGTTTCCCAACTAATCCCTTCTCCTATGAGTAATACACCAGCAAGTACATTTTGATATTTTATTAAATATGTATGTCCTTTTAAATGATGCTCAAGTCCATAATTCGTATATGCATTAATAGAATCTAAGGAATCTACAAAAGATTCACTCACATCTGATCTTTCTATATTTTGAAGTTGTTCAGAATTTATATCGCTAATATATTCTATAGTGATATGATTAAAATCCATGTTCATCTATCCCCATTTTTGTTTTATATGCTTTACATCATTATAGCAAATAATTGATACAATAGACGTTTTCTTAATTATACTTATTTAAGGTAAAAAAGGCTTGACATCAAATTATGATTATCAAGCCATTTCATATGTATTAATTTGAGTAGTCTAGTCGATAAAACTTATAACTTGTGATAGATATATATAAAGGTATTGTAAAAAAGATTGTCATCCATGACTTACCATAAAGATATGAAATAATAAATATCAGTAAACTTATTAAATATAATGCTATTATAAACAATAACTGATTTCTATTTTTAAAAATATACATTGTAGATTTAGCCAATTTATGTTTTCCCAAGAAAATGATTGTACTGATTATGATTGCAATAATTAATAAAAAAGCTAAATGATTTACCATAAGTGTTAGTGCATATAAAGTAATACTTACTATATCTATCACTACTAAGTTATATTTATAGAAGACTAAATCATAAGGTTTTCTATAAAAGTACTTCGTATAAAGTCCTCTAAACCATACGTTATTTACTAAATACGTGATGATGCTACTGATTAAAAATATGATAGATATGACAATAAGTATCATACCAATTGCCTCTTCATTCTTGGTCACTAAATAATTTCCAAATGGGAAAATTAGTAAAGATACTATAAATAAACCTAAAGCTATAAAGTATAACACTTTAAATTTAGTAATGATTTTAAGGTTTACCTCTTCATTTAAGACAGGTTTAGACAATTCTTTAGCACTTAAGAGTTCTGATACCGTAATCCCTAGTAGTTCTGCGAGTGGATTGATAAGTGTAATATCGGGTAGACTACTGCCTGTTTCCCATTTACTTATCACCTTGTCTGATACATTAAGTTTTTGGGCTAACTCTTTTTGAGTAAGTCTTAATGTTTTTCTTCTTTCCAAAATGATTGTTTTTAACTGTTCCATATGTTACCTCCACATTTATTATAGGTCTATTATAGGTCCTTTTTTCAATATACCTTATCTCCGAAAACGTGAATGACTCTATATAATGGAGATAATAATGTATTTTTACTTATTGTTAGAATATATGTATCAACTTACTAGTATTTCACAACTTATCTAATCAATTCTATTTCTACTTCTTGAATACCGATTAAATCCTGTAATTCTTTTAATGTTCTTTCAATATCAAATGATTGAATTTGAAATAGAATTTGATCTCTATATGTTAATACACGGTCTCCACCATGTACAGCAATATTGGTAGCATTTTGTTGATTTTCTTGGATCAACTCTTTAATGAGGGTATTTGCTGGCCATAATATATCTCTTACTGTTTTCCCTATAACAAACGCATTTTCTTGAATGGTTGCTTTAGCATTGTATAAATTCCAGACTCTATTTTGATCTTGAATCTTCATAAATCTTTTTAAAGCAATTTCATTTAAAGGTTTCATATGTAATAATTCTGCAATTAATATACCTGCTAAAATAGCAACCATCATAAATATGATTGTTTCTGGATGAAGGGATGCTTCAATAATAAATGCTATGGTTGTAATAGGTGCTTGCATGGAGGTACTAAAAAATACACTCATGCCAATTAAAACAATTGCAGCTGTATATTCACTATTTAATCCAATTAAAATAGACACTTCATTAAATATACCTGCATATAAAGCTCCAATCACTAATACAGGAATAAATAACCCACCTGTTGTACCACTTGATGATACAACAATTGTAATAATTTTTAAAACGATGAGTAATACAATCATACCAAAACTAAACTGTCTATCAAATAACGGTTCTATAATACTATGATGGCCATTTCCAATGGTTTCAATAACAAATAAACCAACAAAACCTACAAGCAAGAAATTTATTGTTAATTTCACAAAAAGTGGAACTTTTTTGAATTTATAAGCACTCATATTCCCAAAAAAGTCAATTAGGAAATTAAACCCTGCAGCTAATAAACCTGCTCCAATGCCCAATAAAGGTGCTAACCAAATAAATTCAAATGGTATATTTTTAAATTCATTTGTCAGTGAGAAAAATGCAGTATGGTTACCGAATACATAATCGAGTATTCTCATAGTTACAGATGCAAAAACAGCTCCACTCATAGCAACAGATAAAAGCATAAAGGAGAACTTCTTATGCATCTCTTCTAATGTAAATATCGTTCCTGCAAAAATCGAGCCTGTAGCGATTGAAAATCCAGCTGATGCACCAGCAGTAAGTAAATATTTTCTATGTGCTGGATGTGCTTTTCCAAGATCATCTACGCCACCTGAAATTGCCGTTCCCATGATTACAGAAGGACCTTCAATACCAAATGGTAATCCAGCAAAGAATACTAACTGAGCTGAAATGAATGTTGAAATCAATGTTTTTAACCAATTAAATAAAAGAATTCCGCGAACAAACCCTGCCGCTCTTGAAATCGCTCCACCACCTGCATGAGGTTCCCATTTAATAAGTAGAGACACTAAATAAGCAAGAACAACTAAACCTATTCAAAAAATGGTAAATACCATAGATTTGACTGAACTGATAAGTATATCGAATAGGTAAGTTCTAATAATAAACTACTTAAGTAGCGAAATAAGTATAAAAATAAACCTGTAATAATACCTGTAATTCCTGAATATAATAATACGATAACCAACATATGGTTGAGTGATGTTTTTTCTTTCATCATGATTTACCGTCTCTTTCCAAATGAATATTATACGCTCATTTTCATAAAATAAAAGTATTTTTTTTCAGAAAATTTTCAAGATTAGTTACAGTAATTAATAGATTAATATTTATCAACTTTTAACTGATGAAATTGCGAAAGATCTTCTAAAATATATATCATCGGTTTAATTGTCTAGACAATCCACATAATTATTGATACTTTAAAGTGAAAACTAAAAATCAGAATCTTTCACTTTTTTCTTTAGTATTTCTTTCAATTCACTAGTTTTTATTACAAATGTAAATTTATATTTTTTATGTTTCGTATGAATAATTAATCTCATATATCGATTGTAGTACTCAGCTTTTACAATCTCTTTATAGCTAAGTCGAACATCGTTTCTAAAATACATTTTAATGACTATTTCATTGTTGTCATAGCTCAATGGGACAGGTTTAATAATATATCTACCTAAATAAAATACAGAAAAAACCATTGCTAGCATATATATATAAGTTGCTACTTCTTGAGCTGTGTTTATATAAGTTTCAGTTGTTATCAATCTCTGAATGAGTATTATCGTGCCTACTATGGCAATAATAAAAACCGGATAAATCGCTGGATTCACTATAATTTTCTTTTTCATTAGAATACCTACTTTATATACATTACACCAATTAGTATTTACTGATGTTTTTAAACTTTAATACTAAAAGTTACTTATCTTATTTATATTTTATTTATGAATCTGAAAGCATAAATGGTTATGCATTTAACGACCAACACTTTACTACTTTAGATCTGACTAAATAAGAAGACTAAAAACTAACGGAAATAGTAGAATAAATTACCCCCGTAATTTTTATCTACATTTTCTTTGGTATCAAAAACAATATATTCTTCTTTAAAAAGATTGATACTATCAATTTCTTTAATTCTAGATAAATACCTATCTCTTATAATATGTGTAATGCCATTTTTTTCATTTTCTATTTTATCTAATTCTGTAAAATAGAATATAGTAACAGTTGAAAACATTTTCTCGATACGCCAAATATGAGCCTTTTCCTTAAATTCATTGAGTATCTCTTTTGTAATACCTTTTTCTATTTTATCAAGTAGTATTTCAGCATAGTCTGTAGTAAAACCAAAACGGTAATCTACATAAGTATTAGTTTTATTAATTTTAGTTTTAAAGTTCTTTAGTTTAGTTAGTTCGATGAGTTTATCCATTATTAAATCTTGCTTAATTTTGTCATTTACCATTTTATAAGCAGTTGGAAAATTAGCAAGTTCCACACTTACTTTATTCTGCATCATTTCACGCTCACTGTAAGATGAAACATGAATGGCTAATAGATATTTCTTTTGATAAAAAAATGAGTTCTTTTTTGGTCTATCAAAAAAGCCAAACTTATCTATAGTTATGTTGAATACTGTAATACCAAAAGTATTTTCAATATATTTTCTAAGTTCTGCATATACAAAATGCATTGTTTTTTCGTTTTTTAGTATTTTTAAAGTGTCATAAAAATTATCTTTACTACGTTTAGATAGCCAAACCATGTTGAATCCCCCTAATTTATCGTCTTAACATCCCTTCCTTTTATTATACTTTATTATTATTAATAATCAGAAGTTTACTATTTGTATAATAGATAATATTAGTGGTACTAAAATAAAGAACACCAACCTTCTAAATTAAAAGTTTGATGTTTTTATGCTATTTTCAGATAAGTGATAGATGTCCAATAAGTGCTATTTTAACGAAAGCAAGGTAATTGTTTCCATATGAATTGTGGACGGAAACATTCTAACTGGAATGATTTTTTTAATATCATATAAATCTTTTAAGCCATTGATATCTCTTGCTAGTGATTTTAAATCACAAGACACATATACAATCGTCTTAATCTGATTGAGTTTTACTAGTTCAATAATACTTTCCGTTAATCCACTTCTTGGTGGATCAAACACTATAGCATCTGCATGTTTAATGTATGCTTCTAGTTTTTCTTCTACTTGTCCATGAATCAACTCTACATGGTCTACTTGATTTACCTTTAATATCTTCTTAGCTTGAATAATTGAATCTAGATTAGATTCAATTGCGTATACCTTTTTAGCATCAATATATTGACCAATACTTGCCATACCAGCATAGGCATCAATGACTGTGTGATTTTGGGTAAGTTTCTTAATTTCATCATACATTAAAATTGCTACATCTTTATTTACCTGGAAGAAACTTTCAGGTCCTATTTCAAATGATAAGTGATTAAATGTCATCTTTAAGGTCTCTAGACCATAAACATGAATCGATTCATCTGATAGGTTTTCAAAACTTCTTTTTTCAATATTTAGGTAGATGGATTCAAAGTGCTTTTTAAGTTCATCTATGATGCTTTCTGTACCTTCAAACTTAAGTTTTATACCAATGATAAGCATCACATCTTTACCGTTTGTTCTAAGGGTAAAGTTTTTAATATCATTCGTTTCTAATTTAAAGGTTTTGAGCCATTTATTTAAAACTGTAATTTTATCATTTATGACAGGTAGTGCAAGATGATGTGTTTCAATCGGTTCAAGATAATTAGAGTTTTCTTCATAGGTACCAATCTTTAATGAACCACCAATATGTTTCACATGTAAAGTGATTTTATTTCTGTAGTTTAGTTTCTTACCATCTGTGATAGTATCTTCTACTTCAACATCTAAATTGGTTATTTTTTTAATCGTTTCTTTAGTAATCTTTTGTTGCCATAGG
The DNA here is from genome assembly GCF_000018785.1 of Acholeplasma laidlawii PG-8A. Classification (NCBI taxonomy): domain Bacteria; kingdom Bacillati; phylum Mycoplasmatota; class Mollicutes; order Acholeplasmatales; family Acholeplasmataceae; genus Acholeplasma; species Acholeplasma laidlawii. Next base: position 462,127 of record NC_010163.1, on the reverse strand, counting down.
CATTCTGCTTTTAAGGATAGACCAAAAAACGGTGCATAGTCAAAAGAGTTTTCAGATACACGTTGTTTATTTTTTTGAATAAGTTCTACAAGTTTTGCTTGTTGGAAATTCTTTTTTGATTTTGTGATTTCTATGATGCCTACTTCATCATCAAACATACCTTTTATAAAGGTTACTTTATCATCTATTCTTGTTACACCTTGACCTTGGTAATCAAGATCATTTGTTTTTACTTTTAATCTCATTATTTTAGCTATAGAAGTTATTAAATATACTTCCACCATTTCTTATTTCAAATAATTATCACACATCATATTTTAGCATATTGAGACCATATTAGTTAAATATCAAGTTTGTATTCATGATAAATAAAATTATAAATAGTATCAGTTTTGATAAAAAAGCCTGATACTAAGTTATCAGGCTATCTAATTTTAGGTGTGTTATAATGATTAAACCTTAAAAGGTTTGTGTCGAAATGCTATTTTATTCTTTTATGTTAATACTTGACAAATATAAAATAATAAACATCCAAATCATAAATAATTATTCAATAATACGATGTTATTAACATTCTATAGAGTCAGAAGACTTTTATTAAGCAGGGTTAACCATTCAATCCACTGATCATCATTTTCTATTTGTGCTTTATAAATCGTATCATTCAAATATTTTTTTATTAATAAATATGGGATTTTCTTTAGCCTTTCGAAAACTTCGACTGCACCCGGCCAATTCAAATCTTGTAACCAAACTAGAAGATCGGGTAATAAGTTAATTATTTCACTATCGGACTTATTACTTAGTACAATAGCACAACCTAAAGCAATATCTTTCCACCAAATTCCTTGATTCTCATAAAATTCATTTTGTAATGGTGCAATTAGCATTTTAAAATTATAATCTTTCCTACTTGATAATACCTTAATCGCTATAGTTTGTTTTTCTTTATTATTCCAATTTAACTCTGACAATAGTTTTAAAATATCACCAGTCATTGTATAACCCCCTTCCTTATTAACCTATCAAATATAAGTATAAATTCTCTGACTCATTAACCAAGTCAACAATAATTTTAATAAAATCTGTATAATTATTTGTTGTATGCGCTTTATCTAGTGTATCATAATAATCCGCTCTATTCTCTGTTTTGATTACGACGGGTGGATAGCCACTTTGAATGAGTTCAAAATTTAATAAAAGTCTTGCTGTTCTACCATTCCCATCGATAAATGGGTGTATTTTTACGAACTCTCCATGTAAGTAACAAGCCCTTACTACAGGGTGTAAATCTTTCCAACTTTGATATTTTTCAATCATTTTCTGCATTTCATATGGAACATTTAAGTATACTGATGGCACATGCTTAGCACCACTGATAAACACATTTTCTTGTCTATATTTACCAGCATTAGTAGAATCAATCTCTTTCAAAATTAAATAATGAACAGCTTTAATATCATATTCTGAAAGTTTAACGTTTTTACTGACTAGGTCTTCAATGTATTCAATTGCTTCTTTATGATTAATTATCTCTAAATGATCTTTTAATGGTTTTCCTTTAATTGTTATGCCGTTTTCTAAGACTACTTTTGTTTCTGATAAAGTAAGTGTATTACCTTCAATTGCATTAGAATTATAAGTCCATTCAATAATTAATTTATCTCTTAATTGTCTAGTCATGTTTTGAGAGAATGGTCGATGGGAATCAATTGTATCCTTTTTTTCATCAATAATACTAAAATCTATTGAATCAAAGAACAAGTCATTAACTTGTCGATATCTTTTATCAATAGGCTTTTGAGCATCTTCTGGGATTAACCAAGTTTTACCAACTTTTTTCACACCATGTATTCTACCTTCTGTGCAAAGTACTCTAATTCTTCTTTCTTTAATATTCCATTTAGTAGCAAAATAAGATATGTTTTTGTATTCCATTACTTCACCTTCCTATTATGCCGTTATCGGCACAATATCAGTATATCATAGTTTATTCGCTAAGTCAACATTATGCCGTTATCGGCACAATATAGCTATTCAAATTTAGTTTAATCAATCGTTTTTTGTGTTATGCTTTCGTGTTTTATATTGACCATTTGTGTTTTTATACTAACATTTTTGATAGCGCGTTTAAACTCACAAAGCGAAACCTATAATAGAACGGTATTATTATAAAGAAAAAAGGGATATTCTCCCTATTTTCGTATACTGTAAGGTCGATACTATTGTATCAACACTATTGTTAAATTATGGCGGAACAAGAGGGATTTGAACCCTCGCGGCTATTACACCCTACACGCTTTCCAAGCGTGCCTCTTCAGCCTCTTGAGTATTGTTCCGTGTGAAGGACTTAATATTTAAGTCCTTTAATATATGTATTTATAAGTGCTTCAACTTCGTAAGGGTGATCTAGTAATAATGCTTTTTCGGCAATTTCTTCTAGTGCCTTATAAGTTGTTTTAGAAATCAAGTATTTGTTTTCTAAAATTAAGTTTGCATGCATGCTTAAATGTTTGATACCTAAGCCAATAAGTAGTAAACTTTGAGCTTTATGGCCAGCCATTTCACCGCACACGCTAACTATTATACCATGCTTATTAGTCTTGTCAATCATAGATTTGATGGTGGACAAAAGAATTGGATTATATGGTTGATAAAGATATGCTACACGTTCATTCATTCTATCTGCTGCAAACATGTATTGAATCAGGTCATTGGTTCCAATACTGATGAAATCAATATGTGGTAAAAACTTTTCTATACCAAGTGCAGCGGATGGTACTTCAACCATCATACCAATCTTTGGATAATTTACTTCATGTCCTTCAATCTTTAATGCTTGATAAGTTTCATCTAGTATCTTCTTCGCATCCATGAGTTCTTTTAAAGTTGAAATCATTGGAAACATGACTTTAATATTTTGATGTGTATTAGCACGTAAGATAGCACGAAGCTGAGTTTTAAATAATGATGGATAACTTAGGCTATATCTGATTGCTCTATTACCTAAAAATGGGTTTAATTCTTTACGCATATTGAGGTAACTTAAGTTTTTATCGCCACCAATATCAAGCGTTCTAATAGTGACTTCATTAGTTTCAAATGATGTTGCTACCTTTTCATAGAAGATAAATAGTTCATCTTCGGTTGGAAAATCATCAGATTCTAAATACTGGTTTTCTGTACGTAATAAACCAATACCTGAAGCATTAGCATCTAGTGCTTCTTGAATGTCTAAATCAACACCAATGTTTGCAGCTAAATGGACTTCATGATTGTCTATGGTTGCTGTTTTAAGGTCTTTTATTGTTTCATACGTTGATTGTAATTTAAGTGCTTCTTGCTGTTTAGTTTGGTATGTTTTGATGGTATCTTCACTAGGTTCTAATAAAATATCCCCTGTGTGTCCATCAATGATTGCAAGTGTGTCGTGATGTATTTTACTTACATCAACACCCGTAATTGCAGGAATACCTAAATTACGTGCAAGAATTGCTGAGTGACTTGTTTTAGATCCTTTTTCAATGACAATACCTTTAATAAAAGTTGTGTCTAAATTGATTGTTTCTGAAGGGACTAAGTCTGTTGCTACAAGTATCACATCTTCATTAAACACATAAAGACTATGCGTTTTTCCACTTAAAATATGTAATACTCTATTTGAAATATCTTCTAAATCAGAGATACGTTCCTTAATGTATGGATTATCACTTAACTCAAACATATCTATCATTTCACTCATAGTTTGCTTAAATGCGTAGGCAGCATCTAGATTAAAGTCATTTATTTTAACATGCGCATTTTTTATCATTTCAGGGTCATTAATCATCATTTGTTGCGCACTAAAGATTTGGGCATGTTCAACCCCAATTCTTTCTTCAGCTTGCTTGGTTAGATTTTCAAGTTCCTTATCTGCTTTATAAAGTGCATCCCCTAAGCGCTTGATTTCAAATGCTTTGTCGGTTGCATACTTATTCATTGCAAACATGTTATTTAGTTTGAATTGATGTACCTTAGCAATTGCTATACCACTGGATACACCATTACCTTTAAGTTTTGTCATTAGGGTTAAATAACCTCTCTTTTGAATGCCTCTACAATTGCAAAATCGTTATCTTTAACTATCGCTAGTGATGTTGTCACATAGTTTACAATGTTACTTACCCTTTGAGGTGGCACTGCGATAAATAATTGAATACTTAATGAGTTATAGAACTTCATCATCGCATCAATTCTAGACTCATCCATGTTGTTAAATGCTTCGTCAAATAATACCATACAACCCGCATCAATACGTTTATTTTTACTTAATAGTTGTTGGAAACTTGCTGCAATAACAATATAGAATGGTACCTGAGTCTCACCACCAGATTTTTCTTTACTTACCTTACTAAAGTATGATTTGTTACCATTTTCGTTTGTGACTTCAATATCATAACTCATGTAATAGCGGTAATCTAAAAATTGTAATGCAAACTTATCATTTTCAGGATCAAATGAAGCAATCTTATTAAATAACTCCATTAATATAATTTCTTTACGTTTAGATAGGTTTTCTGTAAATAAGGTATGTTTAGCTACCGCATCAGAGTCCATAATGATATCATAGTATGTTCTAAACTCTGGATTCTCTGATGGTTTTGTAACAAGCTCATAACTATCTGTACCAAAGTGCTTTCCAGTTAAGGCCTGGTTAAGTTCTGCAATTTGAATTTGAGCGGATTCAATTGATGCTCTTAGTTTACCTACAAATTCTTCTCTAAATCCGGTTTCAGAAGCTTTTCTTAAGTCAATTGCTTCTTGTTCATACTTCATTAAATTATTGTCTTTAATCAAGACATACTCTTTTTCAAATTCAATGAGCTCTGATAGATCTGGTGCAGCACCAAAGTGATAGTTTATAATATATGCACGCATTAAGTTTACAACATCAGCTTCTGCACGTGCATTTTGAGATTTAATTTGAATTGTAGATTGTGCTAAATCTCTAGAAATCAAGTCATAATTTGACTGATATCTCACTTTTAATGCGTTAAACTGGTTATAAGCTATCGGTAAAAGTGTTGGATATTTTTGATTCCACTCTTTTTGTTCCTTTAAATAATTGGATAATGCATCTCGTGATTCTTCAATTTGTTCAAGAATACGTGTTTTTTCACTACGTAAATCAGCCATTTGATCAGCTAACTTTTCAAAATCTAGACGTAGTTGACGTTTCTTGTTACGCTCTTCATCAAGTTGTGACTCTAATTCAGCAATCTTAGGATTACTTGATAAATTCGCTACTTTTTGTTCTAGTTCAATGTATTCTTTTCTTGTTTGTTTAATATTATCAAAGTATCTAATTTGATTAGAAGATACAATATGTCCTAATTTAGATTGTTGTAATAATCTGAGTGACATTTGGTTTTTCTCAAGTAAATTGGATACACGTTTAAGATCACTTGTCAGTTCACCTACTAACTTAGTATCCATTTCTACTTGAAGTTGTGTCGATGAATTACCAATGTAAGGTACTTGATATTGACTTGGATTGATTTGTCTTGCTGTGTGGTTAGCATAAGTCATTGCAGACTTAGTAATTGATCTTTGATGATTTTTTAAATCACTTAAATTATCAACTGTGACAACATACCCCATGGTCATGTTGACATAGTTTCTAGCATAAGGATGATCTGTTGTTACTTTAGCAGCAAGTGAATTTGGTAAGCATGTTGTATATTCACCGATTTTAGCAGTATTGACTAACCCTACACCGTAAATAGATAATTCATTTTTAACACGGTCATAGACTTCAAGTGCATCATTAAAGTATAGTGGATCAATAATCAAGTCAAAACGTCTTGTATTTAGGTAACCCTCTAATGCATCACGCCATGCTTCATCCTTAACTTCAATTAGATCTGAAAAAGCACGCACACGTACATCTTTTTTATAATAATTTGATAGTTCTGTATTAATAGCATCCATTAAGGATTGGACATTTCTAGGATATGTTTTGACATTTCTTTTTAGTGCATTTAATCTGTTTTCAGCAATCCTTAATTCATTTAAGATATTATTTCTTTCTTTTTCAAGTTCAGATTTTTCTACACTTAAAGCATTTAAATAACCACTTGCTGCAGATTGTGCACCTTCAATGTAACTGCTTAATTCTAAAATATTTGAATTTTCCTCGTGACCAGAATAATATTTTAGGAATGCTGAGATATGTGTATTTGGATTTAAATTCACAAAGTCTCTATATAAATCAAGTTCTCTATTTAGAGTTGCTTTTAAATCACTGACAATCACTTTTTGTTCATTATACTGGTTTCCCTTAGCATGCAGTTGTTCTTTTAGGTTTGAAAGGGTACGAGTGATATCATCATTTTGACGTGATGTCTCAAGTTCTAAAATCGTTTCATCATTCGATGTTATTTGTCTATCTAAATCATCTTTTTGACGTTTTAGTACTTCATATTTAGCATTCACTTTATCCAGTAAATTTTCAGAATGATTTAAAAAGGTTTCTCTTTTTTCAATAAATGCCATTTGATCAATTAACTCATTGGTTGTAATTTGATCTAGGTTTTGATTAAGAGACTCACCCAAAGTAATAATTTTTTCTAATTTTTCTAATTTTTCCTTGTCTAAGCGAATTTGACCTTCAACTCGTTTAAGTTGTGTCACATTATTTTTTAGACTTTGAATATCAATGGGTTCATCGTCTAATAAGAATTCAAAAACAAATGATTGTAAATCAATCGGTCTAAAAGCCAGTGCTTTAGGTAATATTTTTGAGTATTTTTTAGCATCAATACCAAAGTATTTAGCAAGTGCATCACGGTATTGACGTTGTGAATCAAACGGTATAAAATCAATCGATAATGTTTTTAAATATGCTTTCATGGAGCGGTAATCTCTTGGCGTATTTTTATCCATAAAAATACCATCATGAAGATTTAAGTTTTCTAGTAAGTAAAATCTTTCTTTTAAGTTACCCATTTTAGGTAACTCTAAGACTGCACCAATAATACCAAATTCATCACTTTGTTCATCATAAAACTCTAATGCAACATGAGTGATAACATCCCCTGAACGGATAAATTCTTTATTTTCAGCACCAATACGACCACGAACGTAACCCTCAAGGGTACGTTTGGCATCATCAGTTGCTGCAATATTAAATTTAGCACCGGATTTTCCACCGACTAATAAATATTGTAAGGCGTCAAGTAATGTTGATTTACCAGCACCGTTTTCACCAGAGATTAATGTATTACCATCTATTTTAATGGTTTGGTCTGTAAACAAATGCCAATTAATCAGTTTAATCTTCGTCAACTTCTTCATTTACATTACCCCCTTTAACATAGTCGTCTATGTGATCTAATAATTCTTTGATGCTGTCTGTTCTAATGACATATAAAATCGTTGGATATATCTTAATTCTTGCATCATCATTTAATTTACTATCCATATAATCAATGATGTTATAGCTCTTAAGTAATTGAAGACTAGGTTTTAATGTTTCTTTAGTCATACGTTTGTTATCTAGGTAACCTACTTTAGTGAGTTCATCATGAACCTCACTTAAGTATATTTCAACGTTTTCATCCAAAGTAATGACATTCATCTTCGATTGATATAACATTCTAATAATTAGTAATAAAATACTTTCAGCTTTTCTAAGTCTTAAGTGATTAAAGTTTGATATATTTTTGATATATAAGACTTCTTCATGTCGCTCAATAATAAGTTCAAAATCTGATAAACAAAAATAGGCTTCAAATATTTCCTTATATGCTAATACAAAACGGTAATCATTTGCATCAGCAATCTTTTTTCTGGTGATGAAGTTCACTTGAAGTAATTTGTTTACAATTCTAGAAAAAACAGTTTTTTCTGCTTCTTTTAAGACTACAAACTCTTCACTTAGTTTTTTAATTGCTTGGTTTTTGTTCATCATAAGCTTTTTCCTTTAACAAAGATTTCAAAATCAGTAAATTTAATATGTCCAATTCTCGTATCATAATTTAATAATCTAACATCGTAAACCATACCTGTTGATTTACTAAATAAGAAGATTAAGATCAGTTTAACAAAATCATCGTTTGATTCTAATTCAATATGACTTGCTAATATTCTTGGTGCATCGCCTAGTAAGTAAGTGACATAGTTGTTAATTTCTTTTTTAGAAAATAAGTTTGCCTTAAGTAGGCTTGCCATCTTACGTTCCTTAACCTCATCAGAGATATCTTGGTTATAGTCAATTTCCTCTGCAACAGCATCCACTCTTGGCCTTCTAACTGTCTGAAGCGAGTTTTCATCTAAGTTTCTAGCTCTAAAAAGGTTAAATATTTGACTATAATCTACCTTTTTATCGCTTAATATAATCTTAAATAAACGATTCATTAAGCCTTCTAAGTCCTCTGATGTGTTAGTTAAAAACATAATCTTAGATGCTGCAGCATTAATGTATAATTCATTTTTATTATCAATACCTTCAATTAAATACTCAATGGCATCAATAGAATCTTTTATATAGCGAATACGTTCTTCAACATAGTTATATGCATCATTATATTGAAGTGCTTTTCTTTTTGTTAGTGCTTGTTCTGCCATAGTTTCCATAAAACCTTCATTTTGGTAAATATAGGATATATTTTCTAAAATACTACGTTTATATCTCGGTAGTGAATCTGTCGTTTTTAAATGATAATATGCACTATCAAAGAAGTTTGTTTTATAGTCTATAAGTAGTTTTTCTAAAACTTTTTGTAAATCATCTTTTCTATCCTTTTTAACTAAATCAAAGTAAAAACGGTAAATGTTTGCTTTTAAAGTTTTAAGTTTCCTTAAGACATCTTCAATCTTTTGATATGCTTGTTCTACAATAGTTAAACCATCTAAAATATCAAAAGATGACAAAAGAGAGTACACGGTGTAAATTTCACCGGTATACTCGTTTTCTTCACCCATTTGAATTCTTTTAAGTAAATCAATAATTTTGATGGAGTAATCGAATAAATTTAAAGATGTTTTATAATCCCCTAGTTCTTCTTCACCTAACCAACCATTTTGCTTTAATACATTAATGACAGAAACAGACTTTTGACGTGAAGTAGTGACTTCACTATCCCCCATCTGAAAATCTTCTTTAAGTTCATCAAAATAGTCAACTAACTTATCAATCACATAGCCTCGTTCACCTTGAAACGCATTTTCAATTGAGTTGGTGGCATCATATATGATAAACAGACAGTCTACGTATATATGTTTGTTTGGAGAAGATAAGACATTAAATAGTGTATCAGGGATATTATCAAATAGATGCAAGACTAAATCCTCCTATTGCCTTTTCTTACTTATTGTATCATTTTTTGATGATTATTTCACTAAATTGATGATAAATTCGTGATAATAACTACTAAGTACTTATAATATTTAATTATCCATTAAAAGAAGGCCTGATTATGAACAGTCTTTTATACCTCGGTAATCACATCTGATATATGTATAACAAAAAAAATAGCACGAATGTGCTATTTAGTTTAATGTTTTGATAACTACTTTTCTACCTTTATAATTCACTTCTTTTTTTGCATTAAGACGTCTTACAGAATCTTTTCTAAGTCCGAAAACTGTTTCGTTTTTATGGTGTCTAATATCGCCAATATTTTTAGAGAAGATACCATATTCTTTTTCCATGAATTTAAATAGTGTCGGAGGTGTTAGTCCATCTGCTTTACCGATATTTAGAGTGAAGTCAACATATTGGCCACTGCCACGAGCTGGTGAAGCATCTCTTGATGATCTTGAATCTTTTCTACCTTTGTCATTTCCTCTTTCATCTTGACTTCTTCTTGATGCTTTTTCAGGAATGATTTCAATTGTTTCGTAAGTTTTTTTAGTAGGCAGCATGCTGTCTAGTAAGTAATTTAATAGTTGATCCTTAGAACCTTCATCCACTAATAATTCTTTAATAGCTTCTAAATGGTTTGGATATTCATTTGCTAGTTCAGTTTTAATTTTATGTTTAAATGTTTTAAGTTGTTCTTTGTAAACATCATCAGCTGTTGGCACTTCTAAGCGTTTAATATCTGCTTTAGTGTAGTGAGCTAACATATCTAACATACGACGTTTAAGTGGTGTAACAAATGTGAATGCTTTACCTTTTTTACCAGCACGACCTGTACGGCCAATACGGTGAACATAGATTTCATCTTGTTGAGGTAAATCATAGTTTACAATAATTTCAACATCATCAACGTCTAACCCTCTAGCTGCAACGTCTGTTGCTACTAAGATAGATAGTTGTTTACTTCTAAAACGATTCATAACGTATGTACGTTGTGATTGTTTTAAGTCACCATGAAGTGCATCCGCAGTAAATCCTGCTTTTTGTAAACTTTCAGTAATTCTATCCGCACCTGCTTTTGTATTCACAAAAATAATTGCAGTTGATGGATTTTCAAAATCTAATAGACGTTCTAATAAACTTTGTTTTTCTTTTTCTTTAACTAAGAAGTAAGCTTGAGTAATACGATCAACTGTTAAACTTTTTGCTTCAATTTTAATAAGCTCAGGATTTTTTTGATAGTTTTTAGCTATCTTTTTAATAAATGCTGGCATTGTTGCAGAAAATAATACAGTTTGACGTGTTTCTGGTGTTGTTTGTAGAATGCGTTCGATATCATCTTGGAAACCCATTTTTAACATTTCATCAGCTTCATCTAATGTAAGTGTTGTAATGTGTGATAAATCCACTGTACCTCGATCGATATGATCAATAATACGTCCTGGTGTTGCAACAATGATATGTGGTTTTCTGTCTAGTTCCTTGAATTGTTTTTCATAGGACTCACCACCAACGATGGTTGTAACTCTTAATTCTGGGTAAAACTTCACTAATTTAATAATCTCTTTGTACACTTGATTTGTTAATTCTCTAGTTGGAGTTAAAATTAAACCTTGAGTTTGTCTTAAGGATGTATCAGTTTTTTCGACCATCGGTATGCCAAAAGCAAATGTCTTTCCTGTTCCTGTTTGAGCTTGACCGATTAAGTCTAAACCTAAAATCATCTTTGGAATTGCTTGTTCCTGTATTGGTGTAGCTTCAGTAAAACCTAATTTTTCTAATGCTACTTTTGTTGTATCTAATATTGGTAAATCGTTAAATAAAATTGCCATTTAGTATCCCTTATTTCTTTTTCGTTTTTTGAACCTTATCAAGTATACCATGATGCCACTCATTTTTATGCATATTTACAAAAAAAGATGATTTTCACATCATCTTTCACAATCTTCTTCTATACAGTATTTAATTCCAGAGTCCTTTTCATACATCTTAATTAAGGTTTGTTCAATATCAGAAATAGAACTAACGCCCACTAATCTAAACCCATGGGTAAAGGTAAGTGTTGGAGCAGTATCGATTTTTTGAAGTGCTGCATGTTCTAATTGATTTTTAACAATTCTTAAACTCTTATGATCTTTTAAATTTGTTTGTAAATCTTTAATATCTACATGATATGGTGATAAACGGCTTTCTAAACCAGTTGTCAAATCAGTTTTACTTTTAAATAAATCAAAAACAGTACATAAATAACTGTGTTTTAATCCTTTTTTTCTCCCATACTGAAATATTTCATGGTATTTAAAGTGCTCTTCTTTTTGCGGTAAAGATCTAAATAAGATATCCACATCTTTAGAATGTTTAAAGCGCTCAAAGGCATTATTTAAATTATTTATGACTTCTAAACTCTCTTGATTGAAGTCAAACCAAATTTCAACTCTCATGTCATCACCTAAAATTATTTTAACATGCCATAAAAAATAAAACCGCATAAACGATAATTTATGCGGACTTTGTGTTATTTTAAGTTTTTAGAGATGAAACTATGAATACTTTCTTTTGTATCTAGTGCTCTAATTTCTTGTTTTGATGTTTCATCTATATAGATAGTAGCAATCTTGCTAATCAACTCTAAATGCTCTTTTTGATAGCTGTTTGGCATTGCAATTGCGTATATTTCCTTTACTGGTAAACCATCGATTGCTTGATAGTCTATTTCGTTTTTTAAGCGAATATATAGCATCGTTGGAAACATCACAGATGTATCTAAAGTATGTGGCATACCTAGACCTTCACCAAGACCTGTCGAAATTTCGCTTTCACGTTTTTCTAGCGCTTTTTTAAAATCAGCACTTTCAGTAATACGCCCTAATGCTTTAAGTGCATTAGCAATAAAGTCAAAGAGTTCATCTTTACTGGATACTTCTAAATCTAAATGGATATGATCAATTTCAAATAAGTTCATATATTATTTCCTTTACTCGTTTAGCCTAAGTGATTATATATGATTATAGATTTGAAGTCAAATGATTCATGTTAACAAATCGGTTTCATTTTTTACTTAGATATCTTTTGTATTAGATTTGATTACTTCATATCCTTGAGACTTAATTGCTTGGTCAATTTTATCAATATCTAGTTTTGAGTCATCAAATTCTAATTTAACTTTACTTGAATTAACATGACATTGACACTATCTTTATTAACACCATCTAAGCCTTTTACTGCATTATTTATTTTTTGTAGACAAGACGGACAAGTTAATGTTTCTAATTGAATTGTAGTTTTTTTCATTATTATTACTTCCTTTATTTTTATTTTATACTTCTATTATATACTCAAGTATTTTAATAAACCTTGATTTAAATCAATTAATCTTTGTTTTAAATCTTAAAAGTCTCATGGCATTTAAAATGACTACTAATATACTTGCTTCATGAACTAACATACCAATACTCATATTCACCCATTCACCCCAAAATAAACTTACTAATAATACGACTACAACGCCTATTGCAATTAATATATTTTGGATCATATTATGTTTAGTTGCTTTTGCTAACCCTAAAGCATGTGGTAATTTATTGATGTTATCATTCATTAATACAACATCTGATGTTTCAATCGCAACATCGGTTCCACCACCCATTGCTATACCAATATGTGCAAGTGCAATCGATGGACTATCATTCACACCATCCCCTACAAAGGCGATGATATGACCTTCATTCATTAGTTCCTTAATGTAGTTTGCTTTATCTTCTGGTAACATGTTGCCAATTGCTTTTGTAAGTCCTAACTCTTTAGCTACGATATCAACACTACCTTGATTATCACCAGATAATACGATTAAGTTTTTAACACCCATTTTTTTGATATGTTTTAAATCCTTTTTAAGATTCGGTCTTACTTCATCACGAATACCCATTAAACTTACTAACTTTTCATCTATAGCCGTAAGCACTATGGAGTGTCCTTCATGTTCTAATCTACTAATTTCATCCATGATATCTGACTTTATTTCTATACCATTATCTTTCATAAGTACTGTATTTCCAATAAATACTTTTCTTTCATGAATACTTGCAACAATCCCACCACCTTTGATAACATCTGTGTGGTCTATAGGTAGTGTTTTGGCATCTTTCAAATGATTGGTAATAGCCTTTGCAAGCGGATGATCTGATTGTTTTTCTACACTGTAAATATAAGGTATGATATCTTTTTTATCCAATTCATAATAAGCCTCATATCTTAGTACAGGGTGTCCAATTGTAAGTGTTCCTGTTTTATCAAAAACGATGGTATCCACCTTACTAAAGTTACCAATCACTTCGCTACCCTTTAGTAACACACCATGTCTTGCACCATTTCCAATACCTGCAACATTAGATACTGGTACACCAATCACAAGCGCACCCGGGCAACCTAGTACGAGTATTGTAATAGCTAATGCTACATCTTGTGTAATCACCCAAACAATAAGCGCAAGTACTAAAACAAACGGCGTATACCATGTAGCAAACCTATCAATAAACTTTTCAGCCTCAGACTTCGAATCTTGTGCTTCTTCAACAAGTTCTATGATTTTACCAAACGTAGTATCTTCTCCTACTTTTTGTGCAATGATTTCTATTGTTCCATTATCTAAAATCGTACCTGCAAATACTTTGGAGTCGACAACTTTTTTAACAGATACTGCTTCACCTGTAATACTTGCTTCATTAATATAGGCACTACCACTTAAAACAATACCATCCACAGGCACCTTAGCACCCGTTTTAACTAATAAAATATCAGTTACTTCTACATCATCAATACCAACTTCTAAAAACTCACCATCATCCATCTTTTTAAGTGCAGTTTCAGGTGCCATTTCAGTTAGTGCCTTAATCGCTGATCTTGTCTTATTAAGTGTTCTTTGTTCTAAATAAGCACCAAATAAAAATAGGAATGTAACAATTGCAGACTCTTCATATGCCTTAATAATAAATGCACCAACAACTGCAATTGTAACAAGTAAATCAATACTAATAACTTTCACTTTTAATGCTTGAAAGGCAGATATTGCAATCGGTAATACACCTATAACAGATGCAATGATAAATGTTACATCAAATATCAGTTTTTGATCGAAAACATAATGTGCTATAAACCCTGATACAATCAATAAGAATGAAAGTATCATGATTTTCATCCTTTGTTTATGTATAAATGAGACCATCAGACCACCGCACTTTCATCATATGCCTTATTAAGTTCTTCTAGCATTTGGTAAACGGCTTCATAACTTTCACATACATCATGTGGTACTTTATAATGATTAGTGATTACTTTTAACGCTTCAAACTCATTTTTTAAGTCTAAATTACTTTGATTAAGTTTATCATCAAGTACATCAAATACGCGTCTTACATCATGAAACTCAGGATGTAGTTTACCATGTACACGATCAACAATTGGTACATACATTTTTAATTTATCCATATATGTATTTCTAGCTAACTTAAAACTATTTTCTTTCATTGTTCATACCTCTTTTCTTATTCTACACCCTTATTATAGTATGAACATAAAAATAAAAACTTGACCTAAATCAAGTTTTCATCTTTAATTAAATACTTAAGTCATCTTCGTCATCATCTTCATGATCATCTCTATCATATGTTTCTTCATAACTTTCATCTTCTGTCGTAATAAAGACCTCATAATGACTCATGTTGGTGACATCGTCTATACGTATGTATATAGACATTTCACCAGATTTTTTATTTCCAGTTATAAGTTCTTCTATTTCAAACTCTATTTCAATTACAGGTTCATCTTCATCTAGTTCATAACTCATTTTATAAACAGATTTTGTAGAAGCTGTATATATTTCTAATTCAATTTCAAACTCTTCTTCATCACTTTCAATTTGAAGGACAGATTCATAAATAGTTTGATTGTTTTTTACATGCTTAATGGTATACTCAGATTCTTCTGTATCTGTTTCATAGATTGTTTCAATATAAGTTACATCATCAAGATAACTTCTGATTGTGATGGTCTCTTCATCAGACTCTACTTCTTTTTTACCATACATGGTATAGTTTAAACCATCTTTAATCATGATACCTTCAATACTAAAAGTAGTGTTATCATCTTTTTTATCAAATGATTTTACATTGTAATATAATTCATAACTAAAACCCATACCAAGTAAATCTGATGTTTGAACAACTACATAGGTTTCATATTCTGGATTGGTGGAAACTTTAACCTCTACAACAGGTTTAGTCTTACCATTTAAAATAGATTCTACAAGACTTAAGAATGGTTTTAAATCATCCATCGGGGAAACATCAGTAAGGTTTGTGTTTAGATTTAAGGATAGATTTTGGTTGATATTTCGATCTTTTGCAGATGGTAAAAGTGAAGCATTAGATAAAAATGATAATGGTAATACATTCATTTCTTGTTCTAGAATGTCCTTACCAGACGGTAGTTCTACTTCACTTATGCCTTTAGGTGTATTAAGTACCCAAATACCTACAGCAATAATGGATATAAGTAAAACACTCATGACCATTTTTAAATTAAATATAGGCATTCTAAAACGCTTAGGAAGGCTTTCTTGTCCTAAATCTTCCTCAGCTCTTAATGCACTTATAAGTGCATAATCCATTTTAGGTGCATCTTTTGGAATATGAGATTCTATATCTGATTTAATTGAGTTTAACATATCTTTTTTACGCATCATATTCACCATAATAATCTTTTAATTTATCTAAACCTTTTTGGTATAGCCAGAGTACTGTGCCAATTGGTTTATCGATAATTTTAGAAATTTCTTTATGTGTTAAATCATCTAACACCTTTAATATAATCACTATCCGCTCATCTTCAGTTAAGTTATCAAGCATCATAAGTATTTTTGATTTTTCATCAGGTAAATCCCTATCTTCTGATACTACCTGTTCTAGAACTTCATCTTCTATATGGGTATGTTTCTTTTCTTGCCTATAAATATCAATTGCATAATTTTTCGCTATTTGCATAATCCAACTATTAAAGTTTGTGCCTACTTTATACTGGTTAATTTTGATTAACACCTTCATATAGACATCTTGAAGTACATCAGCGGTTTTATCGTGATCTCTTAAAATAGAAAAGACGATACCATAGACACCGCGTTTGGTGTCATGGTATAGTTTTTCAAATGTTGTATCATCGCCATTTTTTAGTTTATCGATTGCGTCTTGATCAAGTTTCATAAAAATGCCCTTCTTTATCTATATACGATGATACCATGTTTATACTTAGTCTTCTAGACTTTGATCACTTTGTTTTGTAAATATGATTTCATAATGTGCTTGATTATTTTCATCATAAGTTACATTGTAATATGCTTTACCTTTTGTAAAAACGCCATCAAGTTCTGTTTCAAATTCTACTTTTAAGACTGTTTTACCGTCTTTTTCTTCTAATTCAAATTCATATTTACCAAATTGATTATCAGATGCATATTCTAATTCTATTTTTGTTTCATCATCTTCAGTTTCAAATTCTACTTTAAATTCAGAAATTTTACTACCTTCACGGTACACTTCATATTGGAATTCAATTTCTGCAGATTCAACTTCATATTTTACAACAACATAGTTATTTTCATCTATTTTTGTTGTAAATTCTAATTCCATTTCATCGGATTCTAGTTCTTGTTTACCATAGACAGTATAGGTTAGATCTTTGTATTGGATGATACCTTCAAATGTAAATTCCTCTTCCATGTCGTTAATACTTACATGTTTGTCATCATCATCGTCATCATCGTCATCATCGTCTTCATCATGATCATCATCCATATCGTCATTGTCATCTTCTAAATTGCTAGTTATATTATAATACATAACATAAGTATTAGATTGACCTTCGAAGTCTGGAATAGTTACGACTTGCATATGTGTATAACCTTCTAAATCTGATGGTTTAGTTTCATGGCTAAACCCGTTTTTTGAAGCTAACATATTTTCAAACATGACCACATATGGGCTAATCTCTTCTACAGCTTCTACTTGTTCTTCTGTTACAACTTCAACAGTTTCTTCATTTGTTGTAGTTGTTTCTGGTGTTTCTTGTTCTATGACATCAACAGATGAACTTAGTTGAAATGCCATCACGCTTTCTTTATTTTTAAACTCAAGTATGTTTGAGTTTTCAGATTTACAACCTACTAATGTTAAGGCTGTAATCATTAATAATGCAATACTAAATGTTTTTTTCATGTGTAATTCCTACCTTTCACCATATATACGAAAGACATGGTGTGTTTTATTGGTAAAAAATAAAAATAAAATATTTTTAATGCGTAATCCTCAAATTTACCCACATTTGGGGTCCGAAATTGATTATGGTATAATGAATGAACATAATGATTATAAGGTAGGTGTAGTTTATATGAGTTGTCCAAGTTGTGGATTTGAATATACATATGAAGATAACGGCATGATGGTTTGTTCTGCTTGTCAGTATAGTTGGGATCCTGCTCAACTTGAAAGTGAAAATAAGTTCACTGTCAAAGATGCCAATAATAATATATTAGTAGATGGTGATGATGTTATCGTCATTAAAGATCTTAAAGTAAAAGGTTCTTCGAGTGTGATTAAGCAAGGTACAAAAGTTACAGGTATTAGGTTAATTGAAGATGCAAAAGATGGCCATGATATCGACTGTAAAATTAAAGATTTTGGTCAAATGAAATTAAAATCAGACTTTGTTAAAAAAGCAAACTAACAAGTTTGTTTTTTTTATGTTAACTATGGTTTATTTACGATAAGTTAAAAGTATTTTTCATAACTTGAATATTTTACGTATCCAAGTCCTCAAAATTGAATAAAGTAAGCGTATTCATTATAATTAATTATATATAAAATATATAAGGAGTTCACATGAAAAACATAATCCAAGATTCAAGTAGAGTGTTTATCGGTACTGATGTACCTGATGTATACCAAAACCCTTTTGGTGCGAACAAAGT
Organism: Acholeplasma laidlawii PG-8A; assembly: GCF_000018785.1. Classification (NCBI taxonomy): domain Bacteria; kingdom Bacillati; phylum Mycoplasmatota; class Mollicutes; order Acholeplasmatales; family Acholeplasmataceae; genus Acholeplasma; species Acholeplasma laidlawii. Next base: position 443,768 of record NC_010163.1, on the reverse strand, counting down.
TTATGGTGTTGTAAAACCTATAAACGAAGATGAAGTTATTAAAGCAGTTCAATTTGCAAATGCTCAAAATATGCCAATTATTGCACGTGGTGCAAATACAGGTGCTGCTGGTTCTCAAATACCGGTAGTTGGTGGCGAATTAATCATCGACGTTAGTTTAATGAATAAAGTCGTTGAAGTTGATTTAGAAACGATGACCTTAACTGTAGAACCTGGTATCACACTAGAAAATGTTCAAAAGATAGCTGATGAGCATGGTTTAATGTATGCACCAGACCCTGCCTCTAAAATGTCTTCTATTGGTGGTAACGTATCTACCAATGCTGGTGGTATGCGTGCAATTAAATATGGCGCTACAAGAGAAAACGTTCGTGGCATGCATGTTGTCTTAGCAGATGGCACTAAATTAGCACTTGGTGGTAAAACAATTAAAGATGCTTCAGGTTATGATTTACTAGATTTATTTATCGGTTCTGAAGGTACTTTAGGGATTACAACTCAAGTTTCATTAAAACTTGTACCAAAACCTAAATTCAATAAATCAATGGTATTAGCATTTAATGATCCATTTACAGCAACAGATACAGTAATTGAGATTTTAAAAACTGGTATCTTACCAGCTGCACTTGAGTTATTTGACCGCGAATCCATCAAATTTAGTGAATCCTTCTTAAATAAAAAATTCATCTCACAAACAGGTGAAGCGTACATCTTATTAACTGTTGATGGAAATGAATTAACAAACATCAATAATTCATTAGACCTAATTCACCAAATTGGTGATAAAAAGGCTATAGAACAAATTTTCTTAAATGAAAAAGAAGCTACCGAAGCATGGCAAATGAGAGATTCTATTCTTTACGGTATTATGAACGCTACATACTTTGAAATGTTAGACGAAGTTGTACCTATTAATAAATTTGCTGACATGATTCGTTATACTAAAGAGTTAGAAACAAAACATGGTATTAGAGTGTTAAACTTCGGTCACTCTGGTGATGGTAATATCCATACAATCATGATGAAAGATGCACTTTCAGATGACGTTTGGCAAGCTAAACGTCATGCATTCTTAGATGATCTCTATAAAGAAGTGTATCGTTTAGGTGGTTTAATTTCTGCAGAGCACGGTGTTGGTTACTTCAAGAGAGAACATTTCCTAAAAATGACAAACCAAGAGAACATCCATGTGATGAAATTAATTAAAAAAGCACTTGATCCTAAAAACTTATTAAATCCTGGAAAAGTATTTTAATACATTAATAATCATTGAGGCTCAATCTAAATAGGATTGAGCTTTTCTTTATATACAATCGATAAAATATCACAAAATTAGCACTCTATACTTGACAGTGCCAATAATATTTGATATACTATATGTGGACTTGGAAAGATACATCAAGTTCAAAAATAAAAATAAAGGGAGTGTAAAAACTATGTTGAGTTTATTGAACAAGAATAGAAGTTTCTTTGATGATTTCTTCGAAGACTTCAATGTGCTTAATCCGGTGACTACTTCTAACTTAATGAGAACAGATATTAAAGAAACACAAAATGGTTACTCATTATCCGTAGAACTTCCTGGATTTAAAAAAGAGGATGTAAAGGTAAGCTTAGAGGATGGTTACTTAACTATAGAAGCTCATACTTCTAAGAATTCAGAAACCAAAGATCAAGCTACTAAATACATCAGAAAAGAAAGATATGAAGGTACTATGAAACGTAGTTATTATGTAGGTAACCTACATCTTGATGAAATCAATGGTACTTTTGAAAACGGTATGTTACATATCGAACTTCCAAAAGAAACCAAAAAAGAGCCTGAAAAACGTTATTTAGAACTTAAATAACCATGATAAGAACCCAAGCAATTCCAGTTTACCAAAACCCAGTACTTGGGTTCTTTTTTTATACATTTCTAACACCCTATTAAAAATACCAATAACGAATAAACAACTACTTTCTACCACTAAAGATAAATTTCATGTATAATATATAAATAGTTTTGATATTCAAAACATTTTACCAAAATTAAGGAGACAATCATGATTATTAAACCGTCTATACGTAGTAACTTCTTTACAAACTCAAATCCATTAGGTGTTCAAAAAATGGTCAATAACTATATTGAAGATGTTAAAAAATTACCTAAATATAAAGGTCCTAAAAATGTATTAATTATTGGAGGATCATCAGGTTACGGACTAGCATCTCGTATTAGTTTAGCATTTGCTTCAGATGCAAATACTATTAACGTTTCATTTGAAAGTATACCACGTGGTAGTAAAACAGGTTCTGCTGGTTACTGGAATAACTTATTTTTCCAGGATGCAGTAAAAGATCTAAATCAAAAACATTTTGATTTTAATGCAGATGCATTTATCCCTGAAACCAAAAAGGCTATTCTAGAAAAAATCCAAAAAGAATTTGGCCAAATTGATTTACTCATTTATTCTCTAGCATCTGGTGCACGTAAAAATGTTGAAACAGGCGAACTAATTCGTTCATCTATTAAACCTTTAGGTAAGCCAGCTGTAGGACGCACCATTGATATTAAATCGATGCATGTAGAACCATTAACTGTTGAACCAGCTACAGAACAAGAAACAAAAGATACTGTGTTTGTTATGGGTGGGGGAGACTGGAGTGACTGGGTAACATACTTAGATAACGCTGGTGTTTTAGCAAAGGATTTTAAAACTATTTCTTACACATATATTGGTGGAAAAAATACGGATGCAATTTACCGCTCTGGTACAATTGGTCAAGCTAAACTAGATTTAGAAGCTACTGCCGACAGATTAAACACTTCATTAAAAGCTAAATATAATGGTGAAGCACTAATTTCTTCAAGTAAAGCTATTGTATCTAAAGCAAGTGTATTTATTCCTCAAATGCCAATTTACGTATCCTATCTATTTGATGAAATGACTAAAAATGGTACACACGAAACTACACTAGAACATAAACATAGATTATTTAAAGATATGATTTATGGCAACAACAGAATTCTAGATGAAAACGGACGAATCCGTTTAGACCATCTAGAAATGGATTCTAAACTTCAAGAACGTATTAATGAACTGATGCATAAAGACATTGATCAATCATTCTTAGATTTAGAAGGTACTAAATTATTCTTAGATGAGTTTTACCAAATCAACGGATTTAATGTACCAGGTGTAAATACAGATCAAGAAATTGATTTAGACGCACTTCAAACAACCTACAAAACTGATAAGTATCTTGATTTACTAGCAGATTAATTTATATAGTTTAAAAACTCTATCTAGACCTAATTTTTGGGTCTAGTTAGAGTTTTTTTATTCTTTAATTGTGGCACAAACCCATCAGACTCAAATTTTGATATAATAAGTTAGGTGATTATGATGAACAAAGATACAAAGAAAAAAATACTTATAACTTCTATAATACTTGTAGCCATTGTTGGTGTATTTATACTACTTTATTTTTTACTTGGACTCAATAAGTATTTTACAGATGCTGATTTTATTAAAGAAAAGATAGAAAGTTATGGTAATTTAGGTAAATTCATCTATATACTCATCAACTTACTTCAAACAACCATTATACCCGTAACCAATATTCCTACAATATTTGCAGGTACTTACGTTTATGGTCCATTTGAAGGAGCAACACTTGCAATCATTGGTGTATTAATTGGTAGTGTGATTAGTTTTTATGTAGGCCGTATATTTGGTACGAAACTACTTCGCTGGATATTAGGTGATAAAGAGTTAGATAAGTACCTAGATATGATGAAAGGTCGCGAAAAGGTAGTTTTTTTCTTAACGATGTTGCTTCCAGGGTTTCCTGATGACATTATTTGTATGGTCGCTGGTATTACACCCATGCGATTTAGATTCTTTTCAATCACTTTACTTATTACTAGAACAATTCCTATATATTTAACTGCATACGGTGCAAGCCTCATTCGACTAGATACGGTTTGGGGTTGGGTTATTTGGATAGCAATCTATGTCATTATATTTTATATTGGACAAAAGATTTTACGTCACTGGGATGAGATATTGGCGCGATTTAAAGGTAAAAATAAAGGAGAATAATTATATTCTCCTTATTTTTTACTCTAATTCAAAACTACCTGTAAATAGTTCATAATAAGTTCCTTTTAAATCAATGAGTTCATTATGACTACCACGTTCTATGATGTTACCATCTTCAAGTAAGATGATAGCTTTTGAGTTTTTAATGGTAGATAGTCTATGCGCAATGACAAATACTGTTCTACCTGTCATTAATCTATCCATACCATCTTGGATTAATTTTTCTGTATAGGTATCAATGGATGAAGTTGCTTCATCTAAGATTAATACCGGTGGATTTGAGATTGCAGCACGTGCAATCGACAATAACTGACGTTGTCCTTGGCTTAAGTTTGCACCATCATCTGTGATAATAGTATCATAGCCATTAGGAAGTTTTAAGATAAATTCATGCGCATTAGCAAGTTTAGCTGCAACAATAACATCTTCATCCGTTGCATCTAACTTACCATATCTAATGTTTTCTCTTACTGTTGTTTGGAAAAGGTGCGTATCTTGTAAAACAATACCTAAAGACTTTCTAAGTGCTGACTTTTTAATATCTTTAATATCAATACCATCAAATGTAATTATTCCATTATTAATTTCATAAAAACGGTTAATTAGATTCGTAATGGTTGTTTTACCAGCACCAGTGGAACCAACAAATGCAATCTTTTGTCCAGGTTTAGCAAATACAGATATATCTTTTAATACTAATTTATCGCTACTATATCCAAAGTCTACATGATCTAACCTCACATCACCTTTTAATCTAATCAGTGTGCCCTTATTATTCCATGCCCAAATATCAGTTGGTTCATCAGATTCTATTAGTTCTTTATTTTCATATTTAGCATAAGTTAAAGTTACATGACCTTCATCTACTTCTTTTTCTAGATCCATCACTTCAAATACACGGCTTGCACCTGCAAGTGCCATTTGAACAAAGTTTAATTGCTGACTCATTTGGTTGACTGGTCCCATAAATTGTCTTGTAAATATTAAATATAAGACTAATCCAGAAACAGATAAATAACCGCTTAGTACAAGCATACCTCCAAAGATTGCAGTTAATGCAAACCCTAAGAAACCAAGATTAATGGATATTGGTATGAGCATACCACTTCGTGTCATTGAAATTCTAGCTGAGTCTTTTACTTTTTCATTCAAGAGACCAAAACCTTCAATTGCTTCTTGTTCATGTCTAAATACTTTAACAACTTTTTGTCCTTCGATCATTTCTTCAATATAACCGTTTAATAAGCCAGTATTTTTTTGTTGTGCATTAAAATACTTTCTAGTTCTTTTACTAATGATTCTAGTTATACCAATTAAAATTACAGCAAACACTAAAGTAAATAATCCAAGTACCCAAGAAATAGCAACCATCGCTATAAAGTAACCAACCATCAACATTAAGGATACGGTTAACTGAGGTAAACTTTGAGATACCATTTGACGTGTTGCATCCACGTCATTAGTGAATCTACTCATGATATCACCGTGTTTATTTGAGTCAAAATACTTAAGTGGTAAATCCATCATGTGATCAAATAAACTCGTTCTTAAATGCACTAAGCTGTTTTGACTTACATGTACCATCAATCTTAAGTGTGCAAAGGTAAATGAAATATTAATTACATAGAATAAAACCATCATACCTAATAACTTAATGACACCACTAAAATCTGTACTACCTACTTCATACATGCGAAGTGCTTCATCCATCACGTTTTGTAGGGTATTTAATCCACTAACGTTGGCGATTGTTGAAACCACCATGAAGATTAGTACTAAAATTAAAGGTAATTTATTTCTTACATAGACAAGTTTCATCAATCTTACAAAGGTAGTTGATTTTTTAAATATTTTAGTTTCTTGTTTTGTCATTATTCTTCTACCTCCTTTGATTTGCTTTGTGCATCATATATCGTCTTATACATTGCATTATGTTGATATAATTCTTCATGTGTACCAATTGAATTGATACCTTGTTCATCCATTAATATAATTTGATTGGCATCTTCAATTGAACTTAATCTTTGACTGATGACAACTTTTGTCATATGTGGCATATCTTTTCTAAATGCTTCTCTAATTAATGCATCTGTTTTAGTATCTACTGCAGATGTAGAGTCATCTAGTATTAATATTTTAGGACTTCCAATTAATGCTCTAGCAATCGTTAAGCGTTGGCGTTGTCCACCACTTAAGTTGACACCACCTTGTTCAATATGTGTGTCTAATCCTTTTTCCATTGCCATCACAAAATCATAAGCTTGGGCTTGTTTTAACACTTGAATGATTTCTTCATCAGTGGCATCTTTTTTACCCCACTGGATGTTTTCACGAACCGTACCACTAAATAATACATTTTTTTGAAGTACTAAAATAACTTCTTTTCTTAATGCCTCTAAACCATAGTCTTTTACGTTTTTACCACCCACTAGAACTTCTCCACTTGTTGTATCATAAAGTCTAGCAAGCAATTGGACAAGAGTTGATTTACCTGTACCAGTCGATCCAAAAATACCTACATATGATCCACTTTCTACTTTTAAATTCACATCTTTTAGAACATATTTATCTGACATTTGTCCATACTTAAAACTTACCTGATTAAAACTAAATGAACCATCTAGAACGTCATGTACTGGATTTTCAGTTTCCTTTAAGTACGGTTCTTCATCCAATACTTCATTAATACGAGCAATCGATGCTCTTGACATCGCAAACATTAAAAATATTTGACTAAGCATGAGTAAACTAAATAATACTTGGTTTACATATGTAATTGTATTAGCAAACTGACCTTCTGTTAAGTCACCAATACTCATCATTTGAGAACCAAACCACCCAATAAGCACGAAACTTAGTCCGATCGAAAATTGCATTAATGGTCTATTAAATGTAATGATTTTTTCAGCTTTAACCGATATATCTCTTACATCTTTTGTAGCTCTATCAAAACGATTTGTTTCATAATCTTCTCTTACAAAAGACTTTACAGTACGTATACCGATTAAATCTTCTTGAATTGTAAGGTTTAAATGGTCAATTTTAGTAAACATCTTAATAAAGTATTTATGTGCTCTGCTTAAGATCAAGTAAAACCCAATCACTAAAATAGGTACTACAATGACAAATATTGCTGCTAAAGTACCTGCAAATATTGCAATACTACCAATAGAAAAAATCAGTAATGCAGGAGCTCTTAATGCCACTCTTAATGTCATATTTAAAGATTGTTGAATCATATTGACATCCATTGTCATTCTAGTAATTAAACTAGATGTTTTAAAGTTGTCTATGTTTTCAAATGAATAAGTTTGAATCTTTTCAAACTGTGCTTGACGAAGATTATGACCAAACTCAGTAGATACCTTAGCTGCTGTTTTAGTAACTAAAACACCAAATACTAAAGCAATCACTGCTGAAATAATCATGAGTGCACCGTAATAAAGAATAACTTCTTTATTAGGACTAGCTACACCAAAACTATCTACCGCGTTTACCCCATCATCAATTAACTTACTCATAAATATAGGAATAAGTATTTCAAATATAACCTCAACAATAATTAAAATAGGAATTAGAAACAACTCTTTTTTAACGGTATTAAAATATTTAAATAACTTTCTCAATTTGCTTCCTCCTCATCTATAAATTTATTCATCTTTTCAACAACACCTTGAAATACTAAAAGTTCTTGACCTGTTAATAACTCATAGATATTATTTTCCATATCTTGTGTTGTTTTAACCGCACTTAATGCGACCTCTTCACCTTTAGGTGTTAATACAATACGTTTTTTTCTTTTATCAATCTCTGAATCTATTCTTTGAATATATTCATAATTTTGTAAAGTATCTATCATACCCGTGACTGTACCACCACGGATTTGAAAAAAGGCTTCTATATCTTTTTGATATACAACCTCGCTCTGATTTCTATGTAAATACATTAAAACTCTAGCTTGGCCAGTATGTAAATCATTTTCCAGATATTTTTTATCCATTATTCTTTTTAATTTACTTGTTAATATAAACAATTCTTTTATGAGTTGTTTTTCCACTGATATCACTCCTTATTAGTTAGGTACCTAACTATTATAGGCCATAAAAAATGATTTGTAAACTCGGTTTATCAAATCATTTTATGTAAGCGTTTCACAGTGTATTTTTTAACATAAACTGCCCAGTTAAGACGTTTTTCATAATCGAAATGTGTGAACTGTTTACACATTTTATACTTTTATCAAATCATTAATCCTTAGGTAGATGTATGATATCTACAATATCATCTAAGGCTAATCTAATGCCATTATCCAATATCATATATCTATAATTGCGATCTAGCTTTTTAACATGACCATAGATATTTTTAATATAGCCGTCATAATAATAGTAAATTTGAATATCTAACCTGTTTTCTATAGCTTCCTTAAGTAGTTCATCTAGTTTATTTAACTTATCTTCTAAAAGTATTGGTCTATCCTTTTTACCTTTTTCATATTTATAGGCTTCAATTGTTTCATGAAATCCATTTAATGCATCAAATGGTGCCCACTTAATAATGCCTCTATCCTTATACATGATGGCCACCTATTTGTTTGTTTCTTTGTTTGGCAGTTGCATGTTCTTGTTCAGAAGATAATCTAATAACTGAATTTTTACCAAATTTATGTTTGATTTTATCCATTGTCATATGGAGTTGGTATTCTTTTTCTAACTGATGTGCATCTTCAAATAATGAATATTGATATACTTTACTATCTGTTAATTTAGAAAGGTGTACACCTACTGTACGAATTGGATACCCTTCATAATACATATCAAATAAGTCTTGACATGTTTGATATATGGTAGCTTCAGATGATGTGGGTTGTTCAAGCGTTACTTGTCTAGAAAAACCACCGGCTACACTTTTAGTATAGCCTATAGATAGACTAATCGTTTGGGCACGCTTTTTAGCAATTCTAAGTCTACGCGTTACATCATCTACCATCTCTAATATAATGGTCATGATTTCCGTTTCACTATAATCTCTGAATAGCACTTGACCAGAACCAAATGATTTAGGTTTTGTTCTAAGTTTATATTTATCTTTAATTTCACTTAGATCGATGCCATGGGTGTGATACCATAACTCTTCTCCTAAGACACCAAATCTACGTTTTAACTTCTCTTTAGGATAGTTTGCGATATCTCCTATCGTAAATAATCCAAGCTTATTTAAATGGGATTCCATTCGATGACCAATCCCCCACATTTTAGAAAGTGGTGTCACTGGCCATAAGTGATCTTTAATATCATCATAGTTCCATTTAGCAATATTATTAGGGTTCTTTTTAGCTTCAATATCCATACTTAATTTAGACATTATCATATTAGGTCCAATACCACACGTTGCAGTTAAACCTAATTTAGATGTAATGGTATTTAGTATTTCTTCTGCAAGTTCTATATCTGTCTTTTTATAATATGCTAGGTAACTTGTTAAATCTAGAAATGCTTCATCAATAGAATATACATAAAGATCAGCTTCACTTATAAAATCTAGATAGACGCCAATGACTGATGCTGAATATTCTAGATATGTTTGCATCTGAGGTTTTGCATAAATGATGTTTAAATCCTCAGGTAGTTCAAATATTCTGCAGCGTGAAGGTACACCTAAAGATTTTAAGTAAGGTGACACCGCAAGTACAATAGAGCCACCGCCCCTAGATTTATCAGCAACAACTAGTGGTGTTTTAAATGGATCGAGTCCTCTTAAAACACATTCAACTGATGCATAAAAACTTTTAAGATCGATACATAAAATTGTTTTATTTAGTTGGTATATTTTAAGGTCTTCCATTTTATTTCGCCTCCCTAGTTTCTTCATTATATACAAGCAATTTGATGAAAGCAAGTTGAAAATACACATCATTTTAGATACAAAAAATCACCATAGCAGTTAACTGCTTGGTGATGATATTTTGTAGTAATTAGCATATTTTACATAATGTAAATACTATGATTTATATACATTTGAAACCTTAGTTAGGCCGCGAAAGCGGTCTTATTTGAATAGTGAATACGGTTGATAATCGGCGTATAAGTGCCTTATAAGGCTATTAAACATCATTCTTTGTAGTTATTAATCATTGCATCAACTTCTTCAAGACTAGGAATATTTTCCATTGCTCCTAGTTTTGTAGTAGATAGTGCTGCATAGGCATTTGCAAATTTTAAAATGTCATAACTGTTATATTGATTTAAGATAAGATTGTTTTTACTGAGTTGATATAGGAAGGCACCCATAAATGCATCGCCTGCACCTGTGGTATCAATACTATTTATTGTAAATCCAGGATGTTTAATGACTGCATCAATATCTTTAAAGTATAGTCTAGAACCTTCTTTACCTTTAGTCACGATGACTACTTTCACTTGACCAACAAATAGGGATTTAATCGCTACTTGTTCATCATCAAAGCCTGTCATAAAGTTTAGTTCATCACTAGATACTTTAACGATATCTGTTAAGTGTAAGAATTCATAAATGACATCCAGCATTTTTTTATGGTCTTGCCATAACGCCAGTCTAATATTTGGATCAAAGCTTACTAATCCGTTATGCTTTCTAGTAAGTTCAATCGCTTTGATGTGTGCTTCTTTAATTGGGTTATCTGTTAGTGATACAGAGCAAAAATGTAGGATGTTTCTGTCAAATTCTTTTTTAGGCACCATAGATGCTTCATATAATTCATCCGCACCGGGATTTCTATAGAATACAAAATCTCTATCACCTACATCTGTTAAACTCACAAACGCCAGTGATGTTGGTCTTTTAGATGTTTGGTGAATATATTTAGTTTCTACATTAAATGATTTTAGTTTATCAATCAAATAACTACCGAAACTGTCATGACCAACTTGTCCTAAAAATATAGACTCACCACCAAGTTTAGCAACCACTGCTGCTACATTTGCTGGTGCTCCACCTGCATGTTTTATAAAGTTTTGGACTCCTTTTAGATTTACACCTTTTTCCTTAGGTATGAAATCTATTAATAGTTCACCTATTGTTATAACTTTCATAAGTATAACCTCCCCATATACTTCTATTTTATCACTAAACCGGTAAATGTTTAATGCTTCTAATAAAAATACAATCCGATTGGATCGTATTTATCGTATTTTAAATAGTTTTTCAAATTCGGCGTTTAAAATAACTTTTCTTTTACTATCTTCCCACTTATCATGCTTATCCTGTTCTTCATCATCAATATAGTAATTAAATCGATTTGATAAAAACACTTCATCAGAAACTTCTTTAGGAACAAAGTACATACTTGAGTATACTTCAGGTTCTTGGTTAGATGGCTTTTCAAATAACTCATAGCAATCTACATATTCTAAAACCTCATATCTAACAGTTTGTCCATAAATATTTTTGTGAGGTCCAATAAGCATTACTTTAGCCATATATCTTTCAGCTTTTTCATAAGCATCATCTGATGAGTTGGCTTCAAAGAGTAAAACTTGTTCTTCATAGTAGTTTATATCATCAGAATAGTTTTTATCAGTAAACTCAGGTGAGCCTTCTACAATGATTTTGCTAATCACCTTAACTGAATAAGTTGATAATTGATGTGTATCTGATTTTGTCCTAATAGTTTTTGAGAGTGCTTGTAGTTCTAAATAAGGTTCACCTTCAACAATAGACACACTTTTAATTTTACCAATAATAGGTTTAAAGTCTTTAACCATAGAAACCAAACCCGTTAGCATCTTTTTAGTGTCTAACTTAGCACCTAGCGTACAGTGTGGTTGCCATTGATCTTTTTGATAGTGTGCATAGTTTGATATTAACTCATCCTGGCCTACAAGGTCTTCAAGCATTTCACTTATAACACTATGGTTGTATAACAACACTTCATTCATAAGTGGTGCAAGATAAATTACTTTAGGTACAAACTGTCCTAAAGATGCAAATATGACTTCACCTGTTCTTAGTTTTCTTGAGTAAATATTAAATTTATCTACATATTTATCTAAATCATCAGTTTGAAAAACACCCAGTGTAATATGTGGTGGTATCAGATAATCAACCCCAAGTTCCTTGTTTAACTTATGTATTAGTTTTTGGATTTGATTTTCACTTCGTTTATCAAATTTGAGTATAACAGCGTAGTTTTTCATATATTACCTCTTTTACATCAAATGTTAAAAATATCGGCAATTAAGTAATGAACTTTAAGAGTTTTTGGAAATAAAGTTTACAAGGTATTCTCCAAATATTTCTATATTCTTTTTATCAAAACCAAATATCTTTTCTAAATATTCTATCTTTTTAGGTTTCATCTTAGCTAAATTCTTAGCTACTTGATCTGTGTAAACTGCTTCTACCGGAATTTTATTAAATTTAGAGATTCTTGGACGTTCAGCAATTAGTTTTTGAAATAACTCACTATCTTTATCGATAGTTTCTTCATTAGAAGTAACTGCATTATCTTTTAATAGTTTGATAATAGCATCACCAAATAGGTTAACCTTGTGTGGACCAAATCCCTTAACATTAGCCAGTTCCTCTTTTGTTTTTGGATTTGCTGCTATGACATCATCAATCATGGCATTGTTGTATACATTATACAAAGGATACATCTTATGTTCCTTAGCCAATTGTAATCTAAGTGTCTTAAATTTCTTGACCAAATCAGAATCTTCATTATCATCTTCATTTTTAGCTTCTACTTTAGTATCAACTTTAACCGGTTCCTCTTTGATAAATTCAATAGGTGAATCGCCTTTTTCTTTAATATCATTCTCATAAATACTTTTAACATGCTCTATTAGATTTGTTACATCTTCACCACGTAATATTTTTATATCCATGGATTCAGCGATTTCCTTTGCATCAGTTGTTAAATCAGATGTTGTGATAATCCATAAATCAGTAAGATCTAGACGGCTTTTAGCACTTGCAAGTTGATTGATAGGACCTGCCCCAACCTTATTCTTCCAGTATTTGGCTTGTATACCAATTCTTCTTACACCACCATCTGCAAGTTTATCTGAGACGATAAGATCTGCACCACCATCACCCTGTCCCTTTTTACCTAGTTTTCTAACATTTGAACCATTCATTTTAAATACATAATATAAAAACCACTCAAATTTGTCATAGTCGTAGTATTCATCATTCATCAACTGTTCAAAGGTATTAGGAAACAAGAAATCAATTTTACTAGTTTCCTTTATCAGTTTATTTAATATATTCATATAGTCACCCCTAAATTTTATAGTTCTATTTTAGCACATTAGAGCCAAAAAAACGACTTTTCAAAGTCAATTCAACTTGATACCTTGTTTTGTGAGTCTAAAATCACTTTTATATTCATTGCCAGATGTGTTGTTATAATTAATGGAAGTGATACAACAAATAACAAGATTGGTAATAATGAAAAATCACCTGCATTTACTGGTGGATTTTCATTTATAGCAAATACTATATATACACTAAATATCACTATTGATAATAAATCAGAGATAACCAATACTTTACTGTATTTAGGATTTTTATAAGTGTATACTATATCGAGTAGTAATGTAGTTACTGTAAGGATAACGATTGATGTATATGACATAAACTTAATTTTAAAAACTAAGTAGATTAAAAGTGTTAGTAAAGTTAACATCAGTACAAAATAAACTCTTTTAGCCATTTTTATTCCTCTAAAATATTAATTAATAGTCAAAAATTAAATAAATAATGGTGTATCCGATCAGGTTTGAACTGACACTCTTTCCCTTCGGAGGGGAATGCTTTATCCAGTTAAGCTACGGATACAAGTGAAAAATGGTCTACTTAATATAGACCATTTTTTGATGCCAAATACCTGCATCTTTATATTTTCTTCCAACGACTTTAAAATCTAACTTCTTATAGAAATCTATTCTAATATCTTGACTACTTACAGCAAGTACATCATGTCTTTCTTGTAAGTATTTAATGATTTCAGTAGTAAAACCTCTTTTTCTATATTCTTTTAGAGTTGCTACTCTACCAATATAAAGTTCTTCTTTTTCTTCTATAAGTCTCGCATATGAAACAATTTTTCCATCTTTTTTGATAAACAAGTGTTCACATACAAGATCATGGTCATCAATATCAACTTCAATAATTTCTTGTTCAACCATAAAAACAGTTTGTCTTAGCTTAAATATTTCAACAAGTTCTTCTTTGGTTAACTCTTTAAACGATTTATGAAATACCATATTACACCTTTAACTTTTTAAATGCAAACATAGAAATTGCGCTACCACCAAAGCCTACAAATAGGTATCTAACAAAATCTAAGTATAAATTATCGACTGCAATCATATCAAATAAGAAACTTAATCCTAGATAGAATACACCAACAATTAAAGCACCAATTAGTGCTCTATATAAAATCTTAATGCCTTTTGGTAAGTCATTATATTTTATATATAGTTTATCTACTGCATAACCGACAAAGAATCCAGTTAAGCCACCTACTGCAACAAATAGGTTTTTAAGTTCATCATATGATTGTCTAAATGTTGAAACAATAAATACGATAACAACTAATGGGATTGTGATGAGTAATCCAAATAAGTGTTCTTTATCGTCCATCATATCCACTATTTTAGAAACACCAAGTGCTATAACAATACCTAAGGCTAAACCTGCAAGTACATCTGTTAAGTAGTGTTGACCCAAGTACATGCGGGTAAATGGCACAATAATTAATGCAGCCAGTAATACCCATTTTAACCAGTTCGATTTCTTTGAATAATTTTGGTATAAAACCGTTGTAATCACACCTGTATTTTGAGCATGTCCTGAAGGGAAACTATAGCCGTGAGTAAGGGTACCTACACCAAGGGATGGATCTTCAACATACGGTCTATTTCTTGCGATAATTCCTTTTAATAGTTCATTTATAATAGCACTACTAATAAATACAAATACGAGCTTAAATGCTACCCTTTTATTAAAAAACCAATAGATTACTAATGCAATCGCAATAAATACGAGTTGATCACCTAACTCTGTTAAGAGTTCCATGAGTGTATCTAAAAAAGGATTTCTAATACCTTGTATAAAGCGTATAATATCTAACTCATTCATTGATTTGTTCTACCCCTTTTGATTTTTTTCTTAACTTTTTATTTTCTTTAATCATTTTTCTTAGTTTAGTTCGTTCTTGATTTTTTTTATGTTTTACAAACATCTCTTCAAATTTTGATAATTCTAAGACTTTAAACCCAGTCTTTTTTATAAAGGATGTAAAGCCAAAGGAACGCTTAATCATGCGTTCATCTATCATTTTTGAAATCATTGTTTTAGCTACATAGTATCCAAGTTCTTCTTTTTCAGTTTTAAACTCCAGATTAAACTTCACAACATCTAGCATATCCGCTAAACGATTCGATTCAAATGCAGAAGTTGATGTAAAGTTAACAATCGTAATATCATAATTATCATAAATATGTGGGTTAAACCCGTAATCTAATGCAATTGCAAAAATAAAGTTACACCCTGCTTCAATTAATGGTTGAACTGGATAGTTATCAATAACACCACCATCTACATATTTATGTTCACCAATGGTTGTCGGACCAAATACAAGCGGAATTGAAGAAGAGGCCATCACCGAGATAAACGGATCATCTTCTTCATTTAAATGAAATACTTTCTTTTCCATAGTATCTGTTTTAATTTGATGAATAAATGATTCCTTATCATAAATACGTGCTGCAGTTGCGAAACCTTGATATTTAGATCTTTTAATGCGTTTAAGATCGACACTTTCAATTAGCTTTTGTGCGACCGGTCTAAAATCATAAAGTCTTTTTTCTTTTAAGATAGATTGTTTGGTACCAAAGACATTTTCAGAGTCCATGATATCCCAAATTTTCACCATTTCTTTATGGCTTTTTTTGCTCATTAATAAAAGTGTGTTGATTGCACCTATTGAAACACCTGATATCGCATCAATGTGTTTTAAGAGATTTAATTCTTCTAATGCCTTGATGACACCTAGTTGGTAACTACCCTTTGCACCACCGCCACCAAGCATTAATCCCACTTTTATTTTTTGGTTCATCTCATTTTCCCTTTAAGTGATTGTTGCTGTTCACGTTTGATATCACGTTCTTTAATCGTTTCACGTTTATCAAACAACTTTTTACCCTTAGCAAGTGCAATAACTACTTTAATTAAACCTTCATGAAGTTCTACAGTTAAAGGAATAATGGTCATACCATCTCTAGTCTGTGCGCCCATAAGTTTATCAATTTCGCTTCTGTTTAATAATAGTTTTCTAGTTCTCGTTTCTTCATGATTAAAAATAGAGGATGCATCAAATTTTGCAATGTGCATGTTTAAGATAAAAACTTCTCCATTTCTAAATGTGATATAGGCTTCATTAATTGAACATTTGCCCGCTCTAATACTTTTAACTTCACTACCTTGAAGTTTAATACCAGCCACGAATTTTTGTTCAATAAAATATTCAAAATGTGCTTTTTTATTTTGAGTAATAATTTTCATGTAAGATTCCTTTATGTACTATCTGTTTTTCTTAGGTCCAAATCCTTTTTTACCACTTTTTGGCGCTTTCGATTTAGTCTTTCTAGATTTACCCATATCCGCAGGATTTGGTTTACGCTTGACCTTAGATGTACTTGTTTTATGTGCTTTATAGTCTTCTGCGTGATTTTGTGGATCAATTGTAAAGTCGATATTATTTTCCACTTCATCTACTTTAATCAGTTTCACTCTAATTTTATCACCTAAGCGGTATCTTTTACCACGTTCTGTATAAAATAAGAGTGCTTCATCATCATAGATTAAATATTGATTAACGTTTCTAACATTTACTAAACCTTCAATACCATTTTCTAATTTTACAAAGAAACCACTTGGCATCATCGATACAATTTGTCCATCAAATGATTGATTGATAAATTGTGCCATATATTGACGGCTCTTTAATTTATTGACTTCTCTTTCCATATTTACAGCTTGACGTTCTTGATTAGATGTATGTTCTGAATAGGAAGGCATTAAATCTCTATAGTGTTTCTTTAGTTTTTTTAGAGTTTCAGCATCCGGATTGTTAAGCATTAAGTCTCTAATCATACGGTGGAGTAAAAGGTCAGGATATCTTCTAATCGGTGATGTAAAGTGTGAGTAGTATGCACTAGCTAGACCGAAGTGACCAATTGGTTTTTCTGAGTAGATTGCTTTTTGCATACTTCTTAATAAAATCATGTTAATGATATATTCGTAAGGTGTCTGGGCAACTTTCTTGGTTAATCTTTGAAGTTTTTGAGCACTTGATTTAGCACTTTGATCAACTCGAAACCCAAGTTTAGCACTGGATTCAAAAGCAATATCTAATTTTTCAGAAGTAGGCTTTTCATGCACTCTGTAGATACCCGGTAAATCATTAAAGAAGAAATGTCTTGAGACCGTTTCATTTGCAAGAATCATGAAAGATTCAATGAGTGCTTCCGCCTCATCTGTGGTACGCTCTTCAACACCTAGAACATCACCATTAACATCTAATACAAATTTAAGTTCTGTAGAATTAAAATCTATCGCACCACGTTTTGTGCGGATTTGTTTTAACTTTTGAGCAATTTCATTCATTGTAAATAACATCTTATCTACTTCCTTAAAACCAGTAGATTGATGTTCTTTAAACAACTGATTGACATCATGATAAGTTAGACGATGTTTACTTTGAATAATAGATGCATAAATATCATAGTTAACTACTTCAATATCAGGGTTTAATTCCATTTCACAAGTAATTGTGTATTTATCTTCGTTTGGATTTAAACTACATAAATCATTACTTAAACCATGAGGTATCATAGGGATAACTCTATCTGCTAAATAAACAGATGTTGCACGGTTATAAGCTGCCTCATTTAAATAACTACCTTCTTTTACAAAGTATGAGACGTCTGCAATATGAACACCTAATTTGAAGTTACCATTTTCTAAATATTCTAAACTAATCGCATCATCTAAGTCTTTAGCATCTGCACCATCAATTGTTACAACTAATTTATCTGTGATATCTCTTCTTGTTTTACGTTCATATTCATGATCAATTTTAATATGATGTAGTTCATTTAATACTTCTTTACTAAATTTAAGTGGCCATTCATACTCATAAACAATCTTAACAATTTCCATGTCAGGATCGTTTTTATGACCAATAACTTCTCTAAATTTGGTAAATATTTGAGTTCTTGTAACCTCAGTTACATCTAGTAGCACCACATGTCCATCTACAAGGTAATCTGGTACATCTTTTACAATAATCAATTTATTCTGAGCTTCATTGGCATCAAATCTCATCTTCTTATCACTACGTATTTTAACGTCTGCGATTAATTTAGTTAGATTTGAGTGAATAATCTCTTTAATGTATGGATTGTATCCTACAATATCTGCAAGTACAATATCACTTTCCATTGCTCCATTTAAATCAAATAAATCAATAGCAATATCTTTTGCGCCTTCTGGCATCATTAAAAAAGCGATAGTTCTTTTAATCGTAATTTTACCTAATGCATAGCGCTTTTTTAATTGAATATGTGTGTTATCAATAATATCAAAATATTCTTTATGTGCTTCTAATAATTCATCTGTTTTTTCTTTATATACTTCTTTTACAAGTTCATAAGTTACTTGTATACTTTTTTGGTCATAAAACCATTTAATGAATTCTTTATTCATGGTGTCAGACACCTCTTTTCTTGTTTTTCTTAATTGACTTTAGTATCTGCATCACTTAAACTTTCATAAAACTTAATTTCTGCTAGAGCCATTTGCTTTTCGTTAAGCATTTCATCCTTTTTTTCTTTACGTCCAATAATGAGTTGAGAAATAGCTTCCCATACAATGACCCATACAAAGATAGTAATTACACTTTCTATAACACTTTGCCAAGTTGAATTTATACCTAGTTCATTAAAATTAATCAAGTTAAAACCAATGATCAATAATAAACCTAGTATAAAATAAACAAATATAAATATAAAATCTCTTTTTAGTTTAGATTCCATTGCCTTATAACTAAACCAGTAATATCTTTTTAAAGCTTCTTTAACATATTCTTGGTTAATGGTCGATAAGTCTGTAACAATAAAATTAATCACTAATGGATAAATATTAGGTATCGGATCGGCGATTGTATCTAAGTACGTAAATATTTCATTTTTTAATAACATCTTATTAGAATATGGTGAAAATAGTTGACTGCGGTCATTGATGACTACATCAACAATGGCATCACCTTTTTCATCAATATAATCCTTATTAATAAAGTCTTTCACATTTCTTTTTTTACGTCTTTGTTGCTCCATCTTTTGGAGTTCTTTAGGTGTGAACTCTTGTTTCATATAGATTACTTCCCTTTTAAGTGTTTGATAAACAAGTCCGCAGCAGCATTGTTTGTTGCTAGTGGAACATCATAAACATCACAAAGTCTTAATAGTGCAGATACATCAGGTTCATGTGGTTGAGCAGTTAATGGGTCTCTAAAGAAAAATACTAAATCGAGTTTACCATTAGCGATCATTGAACCAATTTCTTGGTCACCACCGAGTGGACCTGATTTCTTTAAATTAACTTTAAGTTTTGTGTGTTCCATAATACGTGTACCAGTTGTCCCGGTTGCGTATAATGTATGGTTTGATAAATAGTCTTCATGATCTTTAGTAAATTGAATCATTAAATCTTTCTTTTTATCGTGTGCGATAAGTGCTATTCTCATAAGATTCCCCCCCCATAATGTATATGTTTAATTCAATGTCTATCACTAAATATTATAACATGATAACAGCCACTCACTGAAAGAATATGGATTTTATATATGAAATATATATCATTTATCTTATAAAACATAATAAAAAGTGCTGCAAATAAATTGCAGCACTTTCTTTTAAGGTTTTAAACTTATTTTTTTAGGTTGTAGAAAGAATCTTTACCTAAGTAAACAGCATCTTCACCTAGTTGATCTTCAATACGCATTAATTGGTTGTATTTAGCAACACGGTCTGTACGTGAAGCTGAACCAGTTTTAATTTGTCCTGTATTTGCAGCAACAGCGATATCAGCAATTGTTGTATCTTCTGTTTCACCTGAACGGTGTGAGATAACTGCTGTATAACCAGCACGTTTAGCCATTTCGATTGCGTCAAATGTTTCAGTTAATGTACCGATTTGGTTTACTTTAACTAAAATTGAGTTTGCTGTGTTTGTTTTGATACCTCTTGCAAGATATTCAGTGTTTGTAACAAATAGGTCATCCCCAACTAATTGGATTTTTGAACCTAATTTGTCAGTTAATAACTTCCAGCCATCCCAGTCATTTTCATCCATACCATCTTCGATTGAGATGATTGGGTATTTTTGAACTAATCCAGCATAGTATTCTACTAATTCAGCAGAAGTAAATTCTTCTTTAGTAGATTTTTTGAATACATATTTACCTTTAGCTTTATCAAAGAATTCTGAAGCAGCTACGTCAAAACCGATAAATACTTCTTCACCAGCTTTATAACCAGCATTTTTAATAGCTTCTAAGATGTTATCAATTGTATCTTCATTAGATGCTAAGTTTGGAGCAAATCCACCTTCATCACCTACTGCAGTTGAAAGACCTTTTTTCTTTAAAATAGCTTTTAAAGCATGGAAGATTTCAGCTCCCCAACGGATAGCTTCTTTAAATGAAGGCGCACCTACTGGGAAAATCATGAATTCTTGGAAGTCGATTGGAGCATCTGAGTGTGCACCACCATTGATGATATTCATCATTGGTACTGGTAATTGTTTAGCGTTAAATCCGCCTAAGTATTGGTATAATTCAAGGTTTAATAAATCAGCAGCAGCTTTAGCAGCAGCGATTGAAACACCTAAAATAGCGTTTGCACCTAATTTACCTTTGTTTTTTGTACCATCTAAAGCGATTAATTTTCTATCAAGAGCTACTTGATCTAAAACTGAATCTCCTAAGATTGCTGGTCCGATAATGTCATTAACATTTTCAACAGCTTTTAAAACACCTTTACCTAAGTAACGTGATTTATCACCGTCACGTAATTCAACAGCTTCGTGTTCACCTGTTGAAGCACCTGATGGTACTAATGTTCTACCAAATGCACCTGAGTCTGTAACGATTTCAACTTCAACAGTTGGGTTACCGCGGCTATCAAGTACTTCTCTAGCATATACGCTTGTAATAAATGGCATATTTTAATTCTCCTTTATAAAATTTTTTATAGAATTTTTCCACCTATATTATACAATAATTAAAACTTTAGTGAAAGTAATCTTGCAATGAAAACGCATACTTACACTAATTATAGAATAATTAACTAAATCTTTTTGTAAACAATGGATAAACGTTTGTATAAAACAAATGTCAAGAAACTTACCATACCTGATAAAACAATGTTAAATGGTATAACTGCATATAAAATATATAACAACATATAATTTTGTTCATTTACACCCGGTATTACTGTTAACATCCCTAAGACAGCATCAAAACCGTAAAGATTCATATAGAAAGGTAATATGAATAACCAGTTAGATAAAACTGCTGCAATAACCCAAACAAATACAATTGAAATTGAAGCTCTTTTTGCAGTCTTTTTTGTCTTATTTCTATGATACATGATTGAAGATACTAATACAGTAGCAAGTCCAATAAGTAAGTCAGCTAATTCTCCTGTACCAAGTGTGGAGGATCCAGGTAATTTTACAATGAACCTAATAATAGCAATTATACTACCACTAATTGGACCAAACATAAATCCACCAATATAAATTGGTACTGCCGAGAATTGAATATCCAAAAATTGTGGAATAAATGGTATGATCCAGCCCAGCGGGAACTTTATGAAATAATAAAGTATCACACTGATAGCAGATAAAATGGATATGGTAACCATTTTTTTCACTCTCTTAGTATGACTTTCGATTTTACCTTCTACTCTAAAAGCGAAGATAAATAAGATGATTAATGCAATCGCAAAGATAGTAATTAAACTTATCTCTATAATTTGCATATTGTTTTGTAGAAACTCTATAATTTGTTGCATGTGGCAACCTCCTTAATAAATAAAAAGTTACCCAACAAAATAAAGTTCGGGTAACCAAAAATACCTAAAAAAGGAATAATTTTCTTCTCTCATCCAGACTATACTGTCGGTACCTGAATTACACAGGATCCTGCAAATGTAAAATTTGCTCGCAGACTTTAACTGCCGGTGAGGAATTGCGCCTCGCCCCGAAGATGATTTAATTGGATTCGTAAAAATTATATCATCTTACACAAATATATACCAAAGAAACGATAATTTAAAACATTTCTAAATGTAAATATGGGTTTAAGTATATTAATTATGGGATTTGTTCAATCTAATCATATTATGTTTTAACACCTAAGATATGCTCATTTTTAACATATTTTTTTTATTTTTAAAATGTATGCCCTTTCATATATATAAAATAATTAAACGTTTTACAAAGTATAGTATAATACTAATGAAATAGAAACGAGGTATATATATGAAAGAAAAATTTGCAGCTTTAATTATCATGGATGGTCTTGGTATAGCTCCAGCATCTGATTCAAACTCTGTAACACTTGCAGATACAACATATTTAGACAACTTACTTAAAGAATATCCAAATAGCACACTAGTAACATCTGGTGAGGCAGTTGGATTACCAGAAGGTCAAATGGGTAATAGTGAAGTAGGTCACTTAAACCTAGGTGCTGGACGTATTGTTTGGCAATCACTTTCTAGAATTAATGTTGCTATTAAAGATGGTTCCTTTTTTAAGAATCAAGCATTTTTAGATGCAGTAGCACATGCTAAGAAACATAATTCTAAACTACACATTATGGGTCTAGTTTCTGATGGTGGTGTACATGCCCAAATGGGACACTATTTAGCATTATACGATTTTGCTAAACAACAAAACATCTTAGACAGAACTTACCTACATGTATTCACTGATGGCCGTGATACGCCACAAGAATCTGGTTATGGTTTCGTTAAAACTTTAGTAGATTATGGTTTTAATGTAGCAACAGTTTCAGGTAGATTCTATGCAATGGATAGAGACAACAACTGGGACCGTGTTCAATTAGCATTTGATGCAATGACATTAGGCGATGGCCCACACTTTAATAGTGCACTAGACGGTATTGAATCAAGTTATAAGAGTGGTATTCAAGATGAATTCATTAAACCATTTATCGTAAACGACAAAGGTTTAATCGAAAACGATGATGCTGTCATCTTTGCAAACTTTAGACCTGACAGAGCAATTCGTATTGCCACTGCATTATCTAATCCAAGTGCTGCTAAAACAATTTACACAGAAGGTAAACCAATGTTAAATGTTTCTAAAGCACCAAAGAATATCTTCTTAGTATCTATGATGCATTATAAAGAAACTGTTAAAGGTCCTTTAGCATTCGAACTTCAAACTTTTGATGATCTATACGGTGAAGTTATTGAAAAAAATGGTTTCAAACAAATCCGTGCAGCTGAGACTGAAAAATACCCCCACGTTACCTTCTTCTTTGACGGTGGTAAAGAAGTACCTTTAGCAAACTCAACTAGAATTCTAGCCGAATCACCAAAGGTTCCAACCTATGATCTAAAGCCTGAAATGTCAGCATATGAACTAACTGATAAAGTCATTGCAGCATTAAAAACAGGTGAATATCAAACAATGATTCTTAACTTCGCAAACCCTGATATGGTAGGACATACAGGAAATATTGAAGCTACTAAAAAGGCAGTTGAAGTAACTGTTGAGTGTGTTGGTAAAGTTACAGACTTCATCATCAATGAACTTGGTGGTGTAGCAATCATCTTAGCTGACCATGGTAATGCAGAACAAATGCGTGATCAAGAAGGTAAACCACATACAGCACATACAACAAACTTAGTACCTGTTGTAGTAACTAAAAAAGGTATTAAATTAAATAGTGGTGCACTATGTGACGTTGCACCTACATTATTAGATTTACTAGGTATTGAAAAACCTAAAGCAATGACTGGTACATCATTAATCGAAAAAATATAATTAGTATTTCTACATATAAATAAAGAAATCCGCCTAGGACAACCTAAGCGGATTTTTATTAAATACAAATATTTATATGTTATAAAAGTCTATTTCCTTCTTCATCAAAAATTAAGATATGGACTTCTTTAGTTAATACTGTATTGGCATCAATACCTATAAAATTATCCATTTCAAAGATATCATTACTTTCAACACCTAACTCATAATAATTCATGGCTCTTGCATGGGCATGACCAAATACATAATAATTATCTTTTGTGTCAAAGTGCTTTAAAAAGTAAGGTGTAGAAGCAAAGTTATATAGATACCATCCTTGTTTATTACAATAGGCATAACCGGCATGGGTAAATATATATTTACCTAACTGAAACTCATGTATCATGGATTCTAAAAGTGCTATTAAATCTGGAAATCTTTCGTTAATAGAATCTCTCATCTTAGGTATCGTGGTTGCATCTTTACTGGCTAATTGTGCTAAGGTATTACCAAAACCATTTTTTTGGATATTAAATATACCATCTGAAGTTCCTTTTAAAAAATCTAGTAAGAAATCATCATGATTACCTCTAATCATGATGATTCTATTTAGTTTATTAAAATACATTAAATAACCTAATACTTCTAAATTTTCTACACCACGATCAAAATGATCACCTAAAGATAACAGTATATGATTTTCATTTTCCATGTCAAAACCAGCTTTATGTAAAGCTTCTACTAAGGGTCTTAAGTTACCATGAATATCAGAAAAGACAAAATACTTTTTCAAAGACATCACCTCATAAATTCATTCTAACATTTTAAAGTTTAGATTCGACGATAAAAACTTACTTATCGTTTATAATAGATATATCATAACATAAGGATTAAGGTAATTATTTATGGATAAATTAAAAACAACGAGTTTATATCAAAAACACGTCGATTTAGGTGCAAACTTAATAGATTTTGGTGGATTTCATATGCCACTATATTACACTTCAATCGCCTTAGAACACCATCAGGTTAGAAATGATGTTGGTATGTTCGATGTATCTCATATGGGTCAAATCTTAATTGAAGGTAAAGATGCGCTAGCTTATACAAATTATGTGTTATCTTCAACTACCGAGTTAAGACCTCAAAACCAATATGGATTACTCCTTCAAAACGATGGAGGTATCATTGATGACTTAATGGTTTATCCATTTAGTTCTGATCAAATCCTACTTGTAGTCAATGCTTCTAATATTGAAAAAGATTTCAATCATCTTTCTTCAATAAAACATACATTTGATATACACTTAAGAAATATCAGTGATAAGTTTAACTGTATTGCAGTTCAAGGTCCAAACAGTTTTAAATTCTTGAGTAAATTATTTCAAGATTTACCAAAACATTCATCAGACTTTATGTTTACACATAATGAACATGGTCCCTTACTCATTTCCAGATCTGGTTATACAGGTGAAGATGGCTTTGAAATATATACTTATGATGGCTATGCTTCTTTAATTTGGGATGACTTATATAAGTTAGGTGTAAAACCCATTGGTTTAGGTGCTAGAGACACGCTACGCTTTGAAGCTGGTATGCCCTTATATGGTAACGAAATGAATGAAACGATAAATCCTATAGAAGCCGGATTAGGGTTTGCTGTTGATTTTAAAAAGGATGATTTCATTGGTAAATCTGCATTATTAGCGTATAAAGAAAATCCACTAAGAAAAAATGTCGGATTTGAGTTATTAGAAAAGAATATTGCTAGATCTGGTTATGAAATCTATGTAGGCAATCAACTTATTGGACATGTAACTACAGGTTACTTATCGCCTTCTACGAATATAGCATTAGGGTTTGCATTAATTGATGCAAAACATGCTAAATTAGGTACAATCATAGATATAAAAATTAGAAACAAATTTGTTAAAGCGGTTGTTAGAAATAAAAAATTTATAAATAAAAATAATAAAATATAGAAAAAGGAGAACATCAACATGAACAAAAACGACGTATTATATTTAGACACACACGAATGGGTATTTATCGAGGGTAATAAGGCTAAAGTAGGTATTTCTTCTTATGCTGCAATGCACTTAGGTGATATTGTTTTCTTTGATTTACCATCAGTAGGTCAATCATTTAAAAAAGGTGATGTTTTTGCAGCTGTAGAATCTGTAAAAAGTGCATCTGATTTATATATGCCTTTATCTGGTAAAGTACTTGCAGTAAATACTGCCCTAGACCAAGAACCTCAACTTATTAATGAAGATCCATTCGGAAACTTTATTGTAGAAATTGAACTTTCAAATCCTGAAGAATCAAATTCATTATTAAATGTAACAGATTACGAAGCTACACTCTAGGTAGTATCTATGCATAAATACCTACCACATACTAAACATGATATAGAGCATATGTTAGAGACAATCGGTATTAAACGTATCGATGATTTAACATCTCATATACCTAAATCATTAAAATACAATAAACCTTACGGTATTCCAAATCAGTTATCTGATTTGGAACTCACTAAAGAACTTATCGAACTTTCAAGTAAAAATAAATCTCTAACGATATTTAGAGGTTTTGGTGCATATGATGTTTATACCCCTTCAATTGTCAAGTCCTTAACATCAAGACAAGAGTTTTTGACATCATATACACCATATCAGCCAGAGGTTAGTCAAGGTACACTTCAATATATATTTGAATTTCAATCCATGATTTGTGAAATTACTGGTATGGATATTACAAATGCAAGTATGTATGATGGTCCTACTGCAACTGCTGAAGCTATGTTTATGGCACTTGCAGAAACTAAAAGAAAAAAAGTACTTCTTTCAGAAACACTACATCCTAGAACTATAGAAATCATTAAAACTTATGGTACTTATAGAGATGTTGAGTTTGTGATGGTACCTGAATCACATGGTGTTACGCATTTAAGTGAACTAAAAAATCTTGTCACAGATGCTGCGGCATTTATTGTTCAAAATCCGAACAAATACGGTCATATCGAAAATCTAGATGGTGTTGCTGATTTATTACATGAAAATAATGCATTATTCATCTTAAATCAAAACCCACAAAGTTTAGCGTTGCTTAAAACACCACAAGCATATGGTGTTGATATTGCAACCGGTGATCTTCAAAGTTTAGGTATGCCTTTATCTTTTGGTGGCGCTTATGCTGGATATTTAGCAACCACTAAGAAACTCATTAGAAAAATGCCTGGTAGAATTTGCGGGGTAACTACAGATGTTGATGGTAAACGTGCATTTGTATTAACACTTCAAGCACGTGAACAACATATTAGACGTGCAAAAGCAAACTCTAATATTTGTTCAAATCAGTCTTTAATGGCTTTAAGTGTAGCAATTTACTTATCAAGCCTAGGTAAACAAGGCTTTATTGATATTGCTCACTTATCTTTAAATGGTGCTCACTATTTAAAACATGAACTACTTAAACTACCTTCATTTAAAGACCCATTTAAACAACCACATTTAAATGAGTTTACCTTAAAATATGAAGGTAATACGAAATCCTTAGATGATTATTTAGTTGAAAACGGGTTTCTTGGTCCTGTTGATCTAGGTGATGGTTTATTAACCTTTGCTGTAACAGAAAAACGTACTAAACAAGAAATTGATAGTTTTGTTAGATTGATTGGTGACTTCAAATGAAAGCAAAATACTATGACAAATTAATATTTGAAATCTCCAAACCTGGACGTATTGGCCATAACTTACCAAAAGATAGTTTTCCTCAAGTTAAATTACCAAAAGAGTTATTAAGAAGTGACGCAGCCGAGTTACCAGAAGTTACAGAGCTTGATGTCGTAAGACACTATACCAATGTCTCTCTTAAAAACTTTGGTGTTGAAACTGGGTTTTATCCTTTAGGTTCATGTACGATGAAGTATAATCCTAAAATAAACGATGAAATTGCTACTTTACCTGGGTTTTCACAAATACACCCACTCCAACCAAATCATGTGTCCCAAGGTTTCTTACAAGTTTACTTTGAACTTGGTAGTTACTTATCCAAAATCACTGGTATGGATGCTTATTCATTAAATACTTATGCGGGTGCACAAGGTGAACTTGCAGGCTTAATGATTATCAAGAAGTATCACCATGATAGAGGTGACTTAAAACGTAATAAAATCATTGTTCCTGATTCTGCACATGGTACAAACCCTGCTTCTGCTACGGTTGCTGGATTTGATGTTGTTGAAGTCAAATCTAATTTAGATGGTACAATTAATGTTGAATCCTTAAAGGAAGCTTTAGATGATACCGTTGCTGGTTTAATGTTAACAAATCCTAACACAGTAGGTATGTTTGAAAAAGATATTTTAGAAGTTGCAGACCTTATCCATGATTGTGGTGGATTACTCTACTATGATGGTGCAAACCTTAATGCTTTATTAGGTATTGCTCGTCCTGGTGATATGGGCTTTGATATTACACACTTAAACTTACATAAAACCTTTTCTACACCACACGGTGGTGGTGGACCAGGTTCAGGTCCAGTTGGTGTTAAAGACTTCTTAAAAGATTATTTACCAGGTCCTGTCGTCTATAAAGAAGGTAGTACATATCATTTTGAAACACCTAAAGAAACAATCGGTGCTTTATCAGCCTTTTACGGAAATGCTTCTGTTTATTTAAGAGCATATGTATATATTAGAACGCTTGGTGAAGAATATCTAGGTAAAATTGGTCCACTTGCTACGTTAAATGCAAACTATATTAAAGAAAGCTTAAAACACTTATTTAAATTACCTATTAAGGCACACGCAATGCATGAATTTGTCTTTGACGGCTTAATTGATCAGTCAACTGACATTAAAACACTAGATGTTGCAAAGCGCCTTCTTGATTATGGTATACATGCTCCAACCATATATTTCCCACTTACATTTAGTCAATCACTCATGATTGAACCTACTGAAGTGGAAAGTTTAGAAACGCTAGATCACTTCATTGATACGATGAAAACGATTGCAAATGATGCGATTACAAAACCTGAATTCATTAAAAATGCGCCACACCATACTGTGGTTAGACGCCTTGATGAAGCAAAAGCTGCAAGAAATCCACTTGTAAAATTTAAAGATTTATCTCACATATAAAAAAAGGAAACCAAGTTAGGGGATTGAAAACTTGGTTTCCTTTTTTATTTGGCTACCTGTTGGAAGATAGCAAGATGTTTCATGCCATAAATAGGGAGAGTTATGGACGGTTAAATTCTACGCTTGATCCATGCTTGAATCTAAAACCAAATCTAAATAGTTTAAGTGCGTCTTTTAGATTTATGATTTCTTCAACAAATGCATCTTTAATCACTTCAAGTTCAGTTTTAAATTCTAATCTTAAAGTTTCATAATCATCAACAACTATAGCTAATGATGCTTCTAAATTTGCTTTTTCAGTTTCATCTTCAGTAGCTTCAATTTGAGCTGTTAAGTCAGCAATTTGAGTTTCAAACGCTTCAAATTGTGGTTTGTAGGTGTTGATAAGTTCTGCTTTAGCAGTTAAGAATACTTCACGTGCATCACTAATTACTTCTTTTTGTGCTACAAAAGCCTCTCGAATGATTGTTTGTAAATCACTTACATTCATTTCAAGTGCAGCTTCAAGTGTTAATTCACCATCAACATACACAGCTTTTTTAGCCAAGAATAGGTAACCCGGTGATACATTATGTAATCTAGCTTCTAAAATAAATGATGGTTGATAACCGTTGTCTGGTTTATCTTCTGCATGACCATGAACTTTTTTATCATTTAAGGCACCATTAATACGTGTCTTAATTTTTTCTTTCATGAGTTCACCCATTTTATTATTTTCAGATATGGTTGAAACTGATACGATAGTTTCATCATCACCCTCAACAATAAATCCTAATTCAATGGACTTATCGATGATTAAGGTAACTGCCACGTCAATTTTCTTACCAACTAACTCTAAATCAGCTAGTAATACAACACCGTCTTCATTTAATGCATTGGCATAAATAACTCGATCACCTGGTGTTACGATTAATTCTACACTTGGATTAATATCCAGTGTCACATATGTATCAGTTGCATTTGCTCTTGGTAAAAATGCAAATACCGCGATAATTGATGTTACTACAAATAGTATAGCTAGTCCTTTTTTCATACTAAATGCCTCCTTTGCACTTAATATACAAACGAGGCATTGATTTTATTGGTGATTTTGTAATTTTTTTTATTTTTTTATTTTTGTGGTGATTTTCTACCCTTATTAATTTGATAAGGGATACCATTATCTGGCTTAACTAGTACTGAATAAATATTTTCGCCTTGATTTTGTCTGATTCTAATTAATAGTTCTCCGCTTTCAAGTGATTCATCACCGAGTAAATAATTTACCTTTAATACACGATTATTGGATTCTATGGACATTTCAAATGTATAACTTAATATACCTTGATCTTTATTAATATATAATTCAACAATTCTTTTATTATCTATTTCTTCAATGATTAGTGTAACATCCTCTATAAGGATACCCTCTTTAGTTTGAAGTAAGTCAAAGTGATGTTTTTCATCAATTAATTCATAATTCATATCCATATAGTTTTGATCATCAATTGAGGTTCTTGTTTCTAATCTTTTATCTAAACTCTTACCACGTACTTGATAGTTCAAAGATCCTATAATAAGTTCACCATCAATGTTGTATTGATGAGATGTCTCATCATAATTTTGGTTTAAGTTCATTTCATACTGTGTCTCTTCATTTAAGAAATCTTTAGTCTTAAATCTCATAGACTCACCATATCCAGCTTTAGCTGCATCTACTTTTAACTCAAAGTTATGTTTACTTGCAAAAAGTTTTTCCATAACTCCAAAATATTTAGTAAGTTCTGTTAGTTCATCATCTATTTTATTTTGATTTTCATTATTATTTCTACCATTTAAGTCATACAGATAAGTGGAGAGGTCAGATGTATTTGATGTATCTAATAATGTAGAAGTTGATATTGATGAAAACATCAAAACATTTTCCATATTTTCAAATTGTGGTGCTACATTTTGATTAGTCATTTCAGGGTAGATAAATAGTGAAAAGATAAATACTAGAAACAAGGATAATAAAGATGCACTAAATGCGAGTCTAGGTCTAAATCTAAACTTAGGTAGCGGTTTAACTTCTTCTTCATAAGAAATATTTTTAACGCGTTCTAAGATATTGGAAGTTAAATCCTTAATCTCTACTTCTTGGGCTTTAGTTTTGATTAAATTGATTACTTCATTTTTCTTCATAAGACATCACCTACCTTATCCTTTAGTTTCTTTATTGCCTTATTGTAAATCCATAAGACAGTACCTAGTGGTTTTTCCATAATTTTTGCTATTTCTTTAAATTTTAAATCATTAATGACGTGAAGTGTTACAACTTCTTTCTCATCATCATTTAGTAAATTCAGGATCTTAAATATATCTTCATCATTTTCTACTTCTTTATCTGCAGGAATAGACTCTAATAGCTCATCTGACTTAATTAATCTTTTTTGCCTATTATAAGTATTAATCGCTAGATTTCTACCTATCATTGAGATGTATGCGTATGGATTGGCACCTGACTTATATTGGTCAATCTTTTCAAGAAATTTAATATATGTATCTTGCATTATATCGTGAGCCAGATCTTTATCTTTAACAATATTTATGATTGCGTAAAAAACCTGATTCTTTGTCAAGTTGTAGAATGTATCAAATGATTTATAGTCTTTTTGCCTTAACTCTTCTATGATCTCATGTATTTGATCCATAACTCTCCTCGCACTTAATATACAATCTAAGTCCATGTTTTATTGGTATAATTTATTTTATCATGTATTTTTGTATAAAAAAACAGCGATACCTACTTCATGGTTGAACATGAACTAGTTACCTCTGTTATATGTTTTATTTGATGTCTAAGATACTTCTAATCTCATTAAATACAATCTGACGATGTTCTAAATTATGTACTACATTATATTTATCTGTATCTAGAATATATACTTTACTATGTCTATAGTGATGTTCTAACCAAGCATCATAACCTTTCCAAAGAAGTTCATAATAACTTTTTAGACCTTCATCTAATTCAAATGCACGACCTCTATTTTGGATTCTATCAATGACTGATTGAAAAGACCCTTTTAAATAGATCATCAAATCTGGAGCTTTTTTAGGTAACCCTTGGATTTCTTCCATCATATTATCTAGTAATTCCTTGTAGATAGAAAACTCTAAGTCATTCATTCTTTCTAGATCATGGTTTATCTTTGCAAAATACCAATCTTCATAAATGGATCTATCTACAATTGAAAAACCTTCTGTAGCGTGATTTGCTGCATCTTTAAGTGCTTTAAATCTAGAATTCAAAAACCAAAGTTGTAATAAAAAAGGATAACGTTTCTTTTGAGTTTCTTCTTCTGTTGCAGTGTAATAAAGAGGTAGAATGGGATTATCATCTACGCTTTCATAATACATTTTTCCATTAAATTCTTCGGCCAGTGCTTCCCCAACTGAGGTTTTTCCTAAACCAATCATGCCACCAATAACTATTAACATATACATCACTTCCTTCACTTACTATTTTAAGTAGTTTGAAGGATAAGTCAACTATGAAAACCAATGTAAATGCTATCAAATCCATGTACCTTTGGGCCTATATAAATAATGCGTATAACTCATCTAAATAAGACAAGTTATACGCGAGTTTTATAAACTATCGTTTACCCATTTCATAAATTTGACCGATTGCTTTAGGTGCTCTAGAGTTTCTAGAAGTTATCGCTAGAACAATCAATGTAATGACAAAAGGTATCATTTGATAAATTTCTGTATCTAAGTCTAAATCTCTTAAGAAACCAATCGCTGAGTATGCACTTGCAATCGTTCTAAAGAATCCAAATACGATTGCTGAAAGTAAGATTCTACCTGGATGCCAGTTACCAAAAATAAGAACGGCAATTGCCAAGAACCCCATACCTGCAACAGTTGCATCAAAAGATGCAGAGGTTGTAACAACGAAGATAACGCCACCGATACCAGCTAAGATACCTGATGCAAATACAGATAGATATCTAATTTTATAGATGTTAATACCTTGAGCATCTGCTGCTTGTGGGTTTTCACCAACAGCTCTAATTCTTAAACCTGATTTTGTTTTGTACAGTAAGATCCATACAAATGCCAAGATACCAGCTGCAATAAATAAACTAATATAAGTTTTTTGGAAGAACCATTCACCAATAATAGGAATATCCCCTAAAAATGGTACCTTATCAATTCTAAATGCTGCAGAGAAACGAATTTGTTGAGCACCTTGAAGACTACGTGCTGTATAGATTGCAAAAGCGGGTGCAAATAAGTTAATTGCTGTTGCTGAAATTGTTTGGTCTGCATTAAATTTAATTGATGCAATCGCATGCGTCATCGCAAATAAACCACCTACGAGACCACCCACAATAATACCAATTAGATAAATGAGTTGCATAGGTAGTGGATTTGTAGCATTTTGAAGATCACGTATAACCCAGACTCCGACAAATGCTCCAAGTAACATTAAACCTTCTAGCGCGATGTTTGTAACACCACTTTTTTCTGACATGAGTCCACCTAGTGCAACAATTAAAAGTGGCACTAAACTCACTAAAGTAAGCTGTACGATTAATGTCATTGTTCAATACCTCCTTCAATTTCTGAGGTTGATGCTTTCTTCATTAATCTCTTAGTTTTTAAGTTTGCAAAGAATAATTGAATTGCAACAGAAATGGATGTTGTATATACAATTACTGCAATAATAATATCGATAATTTGTTGTGGGAATCCATTAACCTGCATATAGAATCCACCTTGCCTGATATAACTTAAGAAGGTACCTGCAAAGACTGCACCTATTGGTTCTGTTAACCCTAATAGAGCAACAGATATACCATCAAAACCTTGTGGTAATAAGTCATATGTTGTACCTAAGTTTGTACCTATAACTAGGAACTGGATTGCACCACCTAAACCTACAATAGCACCAGATATCAACATAGATAACACGATATTTCTCTTTGCATTCATACCTGCATAACGACTTGCTTCACGGTTAAATCCTGAAGCCTTAAGTTCATAACCTAGTGTAGTTTTCTTAAAGACATAATACATTAGAACTGCTACTGCAATTGCTATAAATATACCAATATTTGCCTTAGAGTTACCGAATAATGCGCCTAATCTAGGAAGTTCAGCACTAGCTTGAATGTTTAAAGATTTTGCTGTAGCACCGTTATAAACATTAGCTTTAATCAAAAACACTGCAAGGAATGTACCAATATAGTTAAGCATAATACTTGATACAACTTCATTAGTATTAGTAAATGCCTTTAAAATACCAGGAATTGCACCCCAGATCGCACCTGCAACTGTACCTAGTAATAGTGCAACCATCCAATGAAATGGTGCTGGAATATTCCATAACACACCCACATGAATAGCAACATAACCAGCTACGATCATTTGACCAGATGCCCCAATATTAAATAGGCCTGTTTTAAATGCTACTACTAAAGCAACCCCTGTTAAGATAATCGGTGCTGCATGTAATAAAATGTCACCTGCAACTTTAATACCACTGCCAAGTCCACCGGTTAATAAAGTAATTAAACCTGGAAAAGCACCACCGGGATTAAAGATTAACATAATAATGAACCCAAATGCTAAACCTACGCCAATTGAAATTAAACTCGGTTTCAATACATTAAATAAGTTTAATAAAATGCGTAGTAGTTTATCTTTGAAAGTTACAATTGCTTTATTTTCTTGCTTGTCCATAACTATACGCTCCTTTTAGATCCTGACATATATAGTCCCAGTTCATTGGCTGTGATATCACTTGTTTTAAATGAACCTGTGATTTCACCTTCATACATGACTAAGATTCGGTCAGATAGGTTAAATATTTCTTCTAATTCATAGCTAATTAATAAAACACCACGATCACGATCACGTTCTTTAATTAGGTTCTTGTGAATATTTTCAATTGCACCAACATCAAGACCTCGAGTTGGTTGGAATGCTAATAATAAGTCATGTTCGCGTTCGATTTCTCTAGCAAGAATGGCTTTTTGTTGATTACCACCACTCATGCTTCTAGCAATTGTATCAATACTATTGGATGAACGTACATCATAGTTTTCGACTAACTTTTTAGCATGTTCTTCAATGATGTCATGATTTAGAATACCGTAATTTGAGTATGGCTTTTTATAGTATTCTTGTAAGACTAAGTTTTCAGATTATTTAAAGTCCAAAACCAAACCGAATTTATGTCTATCTTCTGGAATATGGGATAAGCCCGCCTCATAACGTTTACGAATATTAAGTCTTGAAATATCCTTATCTTTGAGTCTAATTAAACCAGATGAAATTGGTGATAGTCCAGTCAGCGCATTTGCTAGTTCTGTTTGCCCATTACCATCAATACCTGCTATACCTACAATTTCACCACTTCTCACATGAAAGTTAATAGATTTTAGAATATCTTTACCTTTACCATGAAGCGTAAGATTTTCTACTTCTAAAATATTTTCTTTCGGGTTAAATGCACCTTTTTCATATTCTTGAATTAAAGGTCTACCTACCATGAGTTCTGCCATCTCTTCAGTAGTAACATCCTTAACATCCAGTGTAGCTATTTTTTTACCACGTCTTAAAATCGTACAACGATCAGAGGACATTTTAATTTCGTTTAATTTATGAGAAATTAAAATAACAGCCTTACCTTCTTTTGCAAAGTTTTTAATAATCTCAATCAATTCTTTGATTTCTTGAGGTGTTAAAACAGCAGTAGGCTCATCAAAAATTAAAATATCGCTGTCTCTGTACAGCATTTTAATAATCTCTACTTTTTGTTGCTGTCCAACGGTTAATTCACTAATCTTTTTATCTAAATCAATCTGTAGATTATATTTTT
This sequence comes from Acholeplasma laidlawii PG-8A, assembly GCF_000018785.1. NCBI lineage: Bacteria > Bacillati > Mycoplasmatota > Mollicutes > Acholeplasmatales > Acholeplasmataceae > Acholeplasma > Acholeplasma laidlawii. Next base: position 407,566 of record NC_010163.1, on the reverse strand, counting down.
CAATGATCTCCATGATTTTATTACGCGCATTCTTATACACAATAAAAGAATTTTTGGTTTCTTCAGAACCCAAAATAATATTATCCAGTACAGAAAATATTTCTACCAATTTAAAATGTTGATGTACCATACCAATACGGTATTTAGCTGCATCATTTGGATGCTTAATATGCGCCAATTCACCATTAATAAAAATTTGTCCTTCATCTTGTGTGTATAGACCAAAAAGAATAGACATTAAAGTACTTTTCCCTGCACCATTTTCCCCTAAAAGTGCATGAACTTCACCTTTTTTAACTTCAAAGTCCACAGAATCATTGGCAACTAATTTACCAAACCTTTTGGTGATACCTTTCATTAATACCATTGTAACGCCTCCAACATTTGTATTTTAAATAAGGGGAACAAATTAATGTCCCCCTTTATTTAACGTTAATCTTTTTCTAATCTATTATTAAGCTTCCGGAGCAATTTTAGCTGATAAACCAGCAGGCACATCATAGCCTAGAGCAATGATGAATGCTTCTAATTCTGCAGCAGTAGTTGGGACAGTAATTGTACCAGCTTTTAATGTGTTAAATATAGTTGTATAGTTTGCTTGAGTAAATGTAGCAAATCTTGAGTTAGCCATTGGTAGACCAACTGCATCTGCATTAACATCTAGGTTCCAAGTTTCTCCACCTGGGAAATCTTCATCATAGAATGCTTCTAGTGCTTGAATCGCAGCTTGTCCAACACCCTTCATAGCAGATGTTAATACTCTTGGTGAGTTACCTGATTGGTCAGAGTCAACACCTACAACCCATTTAGGATTTGCTGTAGTTGTACCTTCTTGTGCAGCAGCCATTACTGATGAACCAGCACCACCTGCAGCAGCATGAATTACTTCAACACCTTGTGAGAACCAAGCTGATGCAGTAGTTTTAGTTGTATCACTTGGACCAAATGAACCTAAATATGTGTAATAAGTTGGATTATATGCATATTCTGTATCATTTGCATCTTTAGCGGCTTGATAAGCACCAGCTACCCAACCAATACCAAATCTTTGAACTGCTGGAACAGCAATACCACCCATAAATCCTAATTGATCAAAACCTTCTTTATAAGTTGCATAAGCAGCTAGGAAACCAGCTTGTTCTTCTTTAAAGAATACTGATAATGTATTGTCTTTGACTACACTATTATAATCACCATTATGTGGTGAACCATCTAAAATTACGAATTTAACATCTGGGTAAGTAGTTTGTGCTTCAAAGATAGGCACTTCAAAATAGAAACCTGGTGTAATGACGATTTTAGCGCCACCAGCAACTGCTAAGTCGATTGCAGCTAGATAGTCTGCAGTTGATTCACCAGCTGGTTGGTAGTATTTATGAGTTTTGTCATTATCTTTGGCAAAAGCTTTAATACCTTCCCATGTACCTTGGTTAAACGATTCATCGTCAATATCACCAGTATCAGTGATCATTGCGATTTCATAAGAACTTGGTCCACATGCTGCTAGTGCAAAGCCAGCAACAAGTACCATCATTAAGAGTAACAGTTTTTTCATCCTTGATTCTCCTTTATTTTTATGTTTCTTGGTAGGGCTTTCATAACCCGTTAATATAAGTATACTTTACTTTTCGTCAATTTTCAACATCTACAAAAAATAATGTAAAAAAAAACTAAAAACTTAATAGTCTTTTAGTTTTTTGATATCATTAATATCTTTATGGTATATGTAATTATATATAGAAACTACATGACTTTTTGGTAAATCAATAAAGTCAGAAGTATCACAAATATTATCTCCATTATTCATAATGCGACCAAAAAGGTTTCTAAATGCCGATATTTTGCCCACATAGTCAGGAAAAATAACACGATAACGTGTATGGATGTGATTTTCAATTGTGAAAATTTCATCTTTATTAAGAAGTATAACTTCAGTATCTTCTATACTTTTAAATGTGAGTTTTTCACCATAAAACGCTTCATGTATTTTATTGATAACTTCCGAAAACATTCTAGGATTCATCAAATTACCACCCTTTACTATTTAGAATCTTTATCAATCTCAGCATCCATATAATCTTTAGGTCTATTAAAATCTTTTTTAGGCACATCTTTTTTTAGAAATTTAGAGATGCTTTTTGGTGGGAATAAAATATTTTGAATCGGTATAAGTAAGAATATAATCCATCCAGGATGCCAATAGCCTGCTACACCAATACCAATATATGCAACAAACACTAAAAAAGGGAAAGTAATTCTAATTTGTTTTAGTCCCACTAAAAATGGCACAATTGGAATTAATAAAAATACCAACCATCCAGGATTCCATAAATTATAGAAAAATCCTAAAAACAAGAATATGAGTAAAGAGATAAGTGGCGTTGCTGCTACTACTCTTTTTTGCCAGGTATATTGAAACATAGATTTTACACTCCTTTGAGTTTTTTCATTTTTAAAATAAGATGATACATAATATGTTCTAACATCTTATTCTTATAATATATCATAAATGCATCACTATTTGGGTCAATATAATCTATACGATATATCATAATATATCATAGTTAAAAAACTTAATAAGATCTCAGAACTTTGGTCTTTGATTTTTTCTTGATCGACTTCACATGCTAAAAACAAATGATTATGTTCTAGATAGTTTTTATCAATTAAACGATGCTTTTCTAAGTAAAACATGAAATCTGTGATAAGTTTTCTAATGGTTGTTTCATCATCTAAGTGTATTAAATCTTTATAAAACTTATCAAATACCAGTAAATATTTATCATAAGAAGTCATAATCATCCACAATCACATAACCCATACCCAGTATCTTTGAACCAATATGTGCACCCACTGTAGGTGTAATAGTTGATACATAGGTTTTACTAACATTATCTAACTCTGTTTTAATCATCTTTTCTATGTCTAGCGCATCGTTTAAACGGTTTGTATGTAAGACCATATAAACCACTTTTTTAGCATCTTTTGTTTCTTCTTTAATGATTTCATACATGCGTTTAATCGCCTTATTATGAACTCTTACCTTCTCTTTGGTTGTGATTCTTCCGTCTTTATCTAAAGAAAGGATTGGCTTAATTTTAGCTAATATGCCTACTGTACCACTCATTTGTGAAAGTCTTCCGTTTTTGATTAAATACTTTAAATCATCTACAACAAAGTAAGCATTGGATTGTTGTCGTAATTTTTGTACTTCTTCTTTAACTCTTTCAATATCATAACCTTTATGAATGAGTATTTCTGCAAAATAGGCCATATAACCTTGAAGCAGTGTGGCCGCTTTGGTATCTATAACATCTAGTGTTACATCTTCAAGTAAACTGTCTATGTTATTTTTTAGATTTTTACCGTATTCAGAAAGGTTTGTAGAAATTGGAAAATGAAGGATATGTGTACATCCTTCATTTTTTAATATGTCTATTTGATTTAATATTTCTCTTGTTTCAGGTGCTGAAGTCTTTGGGACACATGGATCTTTTTCAAGACGTAGATAAAAATCATCTGCAGTAATATCTACACCATCAATTAAGGTTTCTTCTCCAAAATGGATAGTTGTCTTAGTGATTTTAATATGATGATCAAATGGTGCATACGCTAATCCACTTGATGAATCTGCCATGATACCTATTTTTTTCATGTATTTTCCCTCGAATTAATCTGTAAATTGAAAGATATCTAATTGACGACCACCACGTCTTTTATCTTCATCGATACGGTGCCATTTAGAACTTCTACCTTTACCTAGTAACTGAATAACCCCTTCATCTTTTAATCTCTTTAATGTTCTATCGATTGTAATTAAAGAAACAGTTGGGTGTTCTCTTCTAAGATCTGCTTTAGAAAATATTTCTTTACCTGTTCTAATGGTTGCTTCAATGTTATCTGATTTGTTCATCTTGATTTCAAAGGCATATTCTCTAGAATAATTATTAACAGATTCATATGCTTCATCTAGGATATCTAATATAAATTTAGATAATAAATCAGTATTTGGATACCCTGTTTGATAATAGTAATTTGCTTGATTGAGTGCTAATTTGTATTGTTCAAAACGTTTGAAGAATAACTCATAGAATGAAACATATTTAAATACACTAAAATCTCTTAGTAACATGGCATATAAACCAATATAGGCAATCACTTCATTTTCTAGTGTGAATAGATCTTGATTCATAAAATCTATGTAAAAATTGCTAAATAACTGGGTTAGTTCATATTGTTTTGTTTTATTTTGGGCATTGTAGACCTCGATTATTTTATCGAGGTCTTCTTTTTTGCCCATTACTTTTTTTGCTGTAAATAAGGTATCACCCTTTTGCTTTTCCACGGACTTGAACTTAATTGGCTCATAATCTTTAGATAGCATTCTAGCAAGGTTATCAAACTCATTGGTTAAAAGTTCAAATTCCTTAGGGTGTTTTTGAATCGATGCAAGCGCATCTTTTATATTAATTAAAAAATTTTCTGTCTTATTTTTTGCGACTAACTTCTTTTGAGACATCAGTTTAAGTCTTGCATCGGTAAGTGGCATATCTAACATTTTTGCAAAGTAAAAAACATTCTTTTCAATTGCCTTTTTAGTAAACACATCTTTATCTTTACTAAAGAGTTCATCATAATAAAACTCTTTACCTTTAGCTTCATAAACTTTGAGTAAAAGAAGCAATGTGTCTGTTGATACTTGAAGTCTGTTCATGTTTGATAATGCAATCATTGTTATCTATTCCTTGTTTATATTGTAATTAGTCGTGGAAAGGTGAACCACCAATGAATTCTAATAAAATAGAGTTTGATGGTATAAGGGTAGCATCAATTTCATTAAAGTATTTTAAGAACTTAACTAACCTGTTTGCTACGATAAAGTGTTTATCATCTCTTGGTACTGCGTTTAAATGTGGTAATGCAATCTTGTTTAACACAAGTAATTCATAACTTAGTTCTGAGTTGTAAACAAAGTTTGCAGTTTCTTGATGTGGATATATCCATTTGAATTCACCACGGCGTACACTTGACCACATATCTAGTGTCATTGTAACTGGTGTATTTCTATATTTTTGATCTCTCACCATACGACGAATTAAACGTAAGTCTGTTAATGAAATCGGGTTATGATCATCAATGTGTAGTTGTGTATTTGGTGAAATAAAGATATTAAACTTTTGATGACTTGGAATTAATTCTGTCAATCTTTCGTTTAATGCATGGATACCTTCAATTAAAATTGGTGAATCTTTTTCTAACTTCACACTTGGTCCAGCAACACGCTTACCTTGTTTAAAGTCAAAGATTGGAAGACTTACTGATTTACCCATTGCTAAATCAGCCATATCTTTACTAAATTGTTCAACGTCTAATGCTTCTACGTGTTCTAAGTCTGGATTACCATCACTATCTTTTGGTGCTTCATGTTTAGGTTTATAGTAGTTATCCATAGAAATCATCATTGGTTTGATACCTCTACTTAATAATTCGATTCTTAGACGGTTTGTAAAGGTTGTTTTACCTGATGAGGATGGACCTGCAACAGCAATTAATTTAATATCATCTTTAATTTCATAAATTTGGTTACCTAAATCAGCAAGTTGGTTATTGTGTTTTGTTTCGCAAAGATTTACAAAGTCTACTTGTTTATCACGTGTTAGACTGTGTTTGTTAATATTTGCAATCGTATCTCCACCAATAATTTTACTCCACTTGTAAGCTTGTTTTAATGAGTTACCAAATGTTTTTTGGTCTACAAATGCAGGTAATTCACCTTTTAGTTCTGATCTTGGGAAGAAAATTAAAAATCCTGGATTGTAAAACTTAGTATCAAACTTAGTTAAGTAACTTGTGTTTGGTAACATATATGAGAACATGTAGTTGATAAAATCATCTGATTGATAAAGGTTTACATGATTTTCTTTTCTTAGTTTAAGTGTTTCAATTTTATCTAGATAGTTTTGTTTAGTATAAAGTTTAGTAGCTTCTTCTTTAGATACTTTAATTCGTTTAATATCTACCTTACGTTCAATAATTTCTTGAACCTTCTTTAATAACATTTCATATAACTCAACGGTCATGTCATCATTTTCAATAGTTGCTAAGATAGATCTTGAAATGGAATAACTAAAGCGAATTTGTTTTGTTGGATCAAGTTCATATAACGCTTTTGTAAATACATAACGTAATGTAGCTTCATAAATACGCATACCTACGTCACTATCTAATCCCATAAATTCTATATCTGCATCATTTGCAATCATGTAAGATAGCTCGCGCATGCGACCATCTACTGTTGCAAATATTGCATTAGAAATATTTAATTTTTGAGCAAGTTTTTCCAGTGTTAATGGTTCTTTTAACTCAAGTACTTCATTGTTAATCTTTAGTTTCATACTTTTTCCTCTATTCTTCATCAAATAAATCAAGCCTTGATAGTCTTAACTTTTGATTTTGTTTTGTTTGTATTGTTTCTTCAATGACTTTAGCTTGTAATGTATCATCTTTTTTTACTTCTTTTTTTGGTTGTACTGGCGTATCTTTTTCTTCAGTTTCTGCTGGGTATATTTCTAAATAGTAACCGTCCTCTACCATTTTCTTTCCATATTTATTCGCAACATATTTTAAGTCAGATACTGTAGTAATCAGCGCTTCTTTAGTGGATAAAATACGTACCTTTACATCTTCTTTGATTTGTGTTTTGGATACTCTAGATGCTGAGATTATGAAATGAGGAGATGTTTTAATACGATCTACTAAAATAATACCACGTCTATTTCTAGCGTATTTAGGTAATTCTAATACTGTATCTTTAATGATATGCCCGCGTGATGTTAAGAAGTAAAAATCATCTGATTCTTTAGCGTAAAATGCTACTGCAACTTCATCACCTTCTGCTAATGCCATAGATTTAACCCCACCAGCGGTTAAACCATATACTGGCAGTTCTTCTGTATCGAATCTTAAGACATAACCATGTTTAGAAATAGCTACTATATTGTCTAGTTGGTTATAGTCAACAGATACTAATTCATCGTCTTTTGACAACTTCATTGCGCGTAACGGTCTATTATACCTTGAAACTTCAAAATCTGCTAGATTTACTTGTTTCATTTGTCCTTGTTTTGTTGTAAGCAATATTTTTTGATCAATTGAAAAATCACTGACCTTTAAAACACGTATAATAGTTTCACCTTTTGAGGTAGGTACAATGTTATTAATATAAACACCGAGATCACGCCATTTTTGTTCTTCTATTTTATATACCGGTAAATAAATATATTGACCTAAATTTGTAAATAAGAGTAAGGTATCTAGTGTGTTTAATTCTTCTTCATAAAGCATTGCATCATTTTCTTTTAAACCTACTTCTTTAGATGCTACAACAGATCTTAGTGAGGCACGTTTTACGTAACCATCTTTAGTGATAGCTACATAGGTTTGTTCATCTGAGATGAGATCTTTTTCATCAATCTTTATCGTTTCAATTTCCGCTTCTAGTTCGGTACGTCTAGGTGAGGGAAGTAGTGTTTGAACTTCTTGAAGTTCAGATTTGATGGTCTTAAGTAAAATACGTTCATTCGATAATATTTGTTCTAGTCTAGTAATTTCTTTATATAAAGTATCTTTTTCATCTAGTAGTGCTTGGATATCGGTTGTAGATAATCTATATAGTTGAAGCATGACAATCGCTTCAGCTTGTAGTTCTGAAAAACCAAAACGCTTTTGGATATTTTCTTTTGAGTCTGCTTTATTTTTAGATTTTCTAATTTCTTCAATAACTTCTGATACAACAGAAGTCATTTGAATTAAACCATCAACAATATGATTTCTTTTTGTTGCACGTTCTAATTCATAATTAGATCTATTGGTTACTACTTCTTTTTGGTGTTCTAAATACACTTTTAATAATTCAAAAGCACCAGATAAAACTGGACGGTGTTTTAAAATAGCAACCATATTATAGTTGTAGTTTACTTGAAGATCACTTGATTTTAATAAGTAGTTTTGAATAAATTGTGCATCTGCACCTTTTTTAAGATCAATGGCAATTCTTAGACCTTCTTGGTCCGTTTCATCACGGATTTCTAAGATATCCTCGATATTGTTATTGATACGTAAATTATCAATTTGACGCACTAAATCTGCTTTATTAACTTCATAAGGTATTTCAGTAATCACAATACGGTCTTGAGATTTACTCATCTCTTCGACATTCATCTTAGCCCTGATAATAATTTTCCCACTACCTGTGGTGAGTGCTTCTTTAATACCTGCTTTACCTTGAACAATACCACCTGTTGGGAAGTCCGGTCCTTTTATATACTTTAATATTTCATCATTTGTAATATTTGGATTATCAATTAAAGCAATCGTTGCATCAATGACTTCATTTAAGTTATGTGGTGGTATTTTTGTTGCATAACCTGCTGAAATACCCATTGCACCATTGACAAGTAAGTTTGGAAAACGTGCGGGTAATACGGTAGGTTCTTGTTCCTCATCATCAAAGTTAGGTACAAAGTTTACTGTTCTTTTATCGATATCTTTAAGTAAAAATTCTGCTTCTTTAGATAGTCTAGCCTCGGTATAACGCATTGCCGCAGCAGAGTCACCATCTATGGAACCATTGTTACCATGCATATCAACTAGAGGTACTCTCATTTTAAAGTCCTGGCTCATACGAACCATTGCTTCATAAATAGATGAATCCCCATGAGGGTGATATTTCCCCATAACTTCTCCTGCAATTCTTGCAGATTTTTTATATGATTTGTTAAAGGCTAAACCCATTTGTCCCATTGCGTATAAAATACGACGTTGAACTGGTTTTAAACCATCTCTAGCATCTGGTAGTGCACGATCTTGAATGATATATTTAGAGTATCGTCCAAATCTAGAAGACATAATATCTTCTAAGAGAACTTTTTCAATTTTTTCTTCTATGAATTTGTCTAGTTTTTTGTCAATTTTACTCATCTTACCTTACCTTCTATGTCAAATTCATCAGTTACTTCAAAATCAACGTTTGCTTCAATCCATTCACGTCTTGGTGCAACCTGGTCACCCATTAATACACTAATGTGCTTATCACTAACGTTTAAATCATCGATTGTAACTTGAATCAGTGTACGTGACTCAGGATTCATTGTAGTTTCCCATAACTGATAAAAGTTCATTTCGCCTAACCCTTTAAAACGTGTAATCATGTAGTTTTGTCCAATGGATTCAAGTGTTTCTTTTAAATCTTCATCACTCCAAGCATAAACAGTTTCTTCTTTTTTGTTTTTCTTGTAAGTTACTTTATAAAATGGAGGCTGTGCAATATATAATCTACCCGCTTCAATTAATGGTCTCATGTATCTAAAGAAGAATGTTAAAAGAAGTGTTTGAATATGCGCACCATCATCATCGGCATCAGTCATAATAATCACTTTATTATAGTTACACTTTTTAATATCAAAATCCTCACCAAAATCAGCACCAATGGTGTAGATCATGGTCGAAATTTCTTCGTTTTTTAAGATGGTTTCTGTGTTGGTGCGTTCTGTGTTAATCACCTTACCACGTAGCGGTAAAATCGCTTGGAAGCGTCTATTTCTACCTTGTTTAGCAGAACCACCAGCAGAATCACCTTCAACTAAGAAGAGTTCATTAATTGATTTATCTTTACCTTGAGCAGGAGTTAATTTACCTGAAAGAATAACTTCTTTTTTACTTCTTTTCTTACCAGCTCTAGCTTCTTCACGTGCTTTTCTTGCAGCCTCTCTAGCATTAGCTGCAGCAACAGCTTTCGTAATAATAGATAAAGCAGCATCCGAATTTTCTTCTAAAAAGGTGTTAAACTTTTCATAAAATACTGTCTCTAGTGCATTTCTTGCCTCTGGTGTTCCTAGCTTACCTTTAGTTTGCCCTTCAAACTCTAGGACTGTTTCAGGTATACGTAATGATACAATAGCGGTTAGCCCTTCTCTAATGTCTACGCCATCAATATTACTATCTTTTTCTTTTATGTGATTATATTTTCTAGCGTAGTCATTAATAACTTTAGTAAGTGCAGATTTAAACCCAATTTCATGGGTACCACCATCTTTGGTACGTACGTTATTTACAAACGAAATAATATTTTCACTATAACTATCTGTATACTGTAAGGCAACTTCGACTTCAATTGCACTATCTTTAGCAGTATTAAAAGTGCCCTCCACATCCGTTACATCGTGTAGTGCATTTTTACCAGTGTTCATAAACTCCACGTAGGCTTTAATACCTTCATCAAATTTAAAGGTTTCTTTTTTATTATTTCTTTCATCAATAAGATTAATTTTTAGACCCTTAATTAAGTAAGCAGATTCTTTTAATCGTTCTTTAATCGTATCGTAGTTATAAAGCGTTGTAGAAAAAATAGACGGATCTGGTTTAAAGTATACTTGTGTACCAGTTTTTTTAGTATCTCCTATTTTTTCTTGGTTAAATATCTTTTTACCACCATTTTCAAAACGTTGTCTGAAAATACCGCCGTCTTTATATACAGTAACTTCCAAGACAGAGGATAATGCATTTACTACAGATGAACCAACACCGTGTAAACCACCAGCTACTTTATATGCACCATCGCCACCAAATTTACCTCCTGCATGTAAAACAGTAAAAATAACCTGGGTAGTTGGAACCCCAGATGTATGTTTTTTATATGGCATACCGCGTCCATCATCTAGTACTTCGATTGCATTGTCAGGTTTGATTGTTACTGTAATTTCACTACCAAAACCAGCTAATACTTCATCCATCGCGTTATCTACGATTTCCCAAACCAAATGATGTAATCCCCTATGGTCAGTTGAACCAATATACATACCCGGTCTTTTTCGTACAGCCTCTAGTCCTTCTAATATTTGAATACTCGTCTCGTCATAATTTGTTTTTGCCACAGTTGTACTCCAATCATTGAAATTATATCTCTATTATACATTAAAAGATAATCATTATAACAAGAATGATTATCTTTAAAAGTATTTTCTTGCTGTATTAATTTATAAAAAATTGATGTTGTTATCTGGATCAGAATAGAGTCTTCTGCCTCTATTAAGTTGATTAATTTTTTCAATATCTTCAGGTGCAAGTACTAATTCTTGCCCCTTAAAGTTTTCAATTAACCTTTCCTCATGGACACTTTTTGGAATCATTACAATGCCTCTTGCTAGCCCCCACTGAACAATAACTTGTGCAACTGTTGCACCATATTGTTTCGCAATTTCTTCTAATACCTCATGTGTTTTACCAGTAAAGACTTCACCTCTTGCAAGTGGCCCGTAGGAAGTCATTAAAATATCATTATCAGTTAAGTATTTTTGTAAAGGTACTTGACTTAATAGTGGATGACATTCTACTTGATTCATTACTGGTCTTACTATAGCTTTTTTAAGTAAATTTTCTAAATGGTGAATTTGGAAATTAGATACACCAATCGATTTAAATAATCCTTCCTGGTAATAACTTTCAAAAATTTTCCAAATTAAATCATTGATGTGGTGATCATGATCAGGCCAATGAATTAACATTAAATCAATATATCCGATATTTAATGTTTTTAAAGATTTATCTAAAGCCTCTTTGATAAGAACAATATCTCCATCATAGTGTTTAGCAAGCTTAGATGTAACAAATATCTCTTCTCTTGGAATACCTGAGTCCCTTATAGCTCTACCTATATCTGATTCGTTGCCATACATTATGGCTGTATCAATATGTCTGTATCCTATCTTTAATGCGAGTTTCACAGTATCATATGCTGATTCACCAGCCTCAACCCTAAAGGTTCCTAAACCGAATTTAGGAATTTTCTTACCATTGTTTAATGTATAAGTTTCCATATTATACCTCCTTAGTAGAATGACTTAATTTTATCACTAGTTAAATCACTAATGAGTGTAAATAGCATCTTTCTAGCCTCTGCTAAATCAAATAAATCTGCAATTGCTGCACTAGAATGAATATATCTTGCAGGTAAACCGATTGTTGTAGAAGGAATACCTTCATGCATATCAATGGCTTTTGCAGCATCGGTTCCACCCATTGAAACATACTCTTGAAACTTAATTTGATGTGTGTTAGCTAATGACTTAAAATATTCTTTTAATGGAAATAACATAATATTCTTGGGGTCAAATATTCTTAATAAAAAACCATCACCTAATTTAGACATAGAGTCTTTATCATGAATATCATTAAGTGGCGAACAATCAAGTGCAATAAACATATCTGGTTTGAATAAGTTAGTCGCTATTTCAGAACCTCTTAATCCCACCTCTTCTTGTGTTGTTGCACCAATAATTAAGTTATAATCAAATGTCTTACCACTAAAGTGTTCAATAGCTTCTAGTGCTAAGCCACAACCAAAGCGGTTATCAATAGCCTTTGATATCCACCTTTTACCGTTCATAGTTTCTATGTAAGGTGTATCAAATAACACCATGTCACCTAAATTAATGCCAAAACTTAATGTTTCTTCTTTACTGCTTGATCCAACGTCTAATAGTAAATTTGCAATATCCACATTATTACTTTGTTTTAGGTGTGGTGGAATACTACCAATTACACCCGGTATTTTTTTACCATCATTTGTATATACATACATGATTTGAGATATAAAAACATCACCTGATAGTCCACCGATCGGAAGTACTTCAATAGCTCCATTTGGTCTAATATGTTTTACCATTAAACCAACTTCATCCATGTGACCAGCAATTAAGAGTGTTTTTGCATCTTTATTAGTTGATTTTTTATAGGCAAAAATACCACCCAATCTATCTTTTTTAATTTCGAAATCAGGGTATTTTTGCATTACACTTTCCATGTAGGAACGTACTCTATTTTCATTACCAGATATCCCTGGTATTACACTTAAATTTTTATAATGATTAGTCATGATTTTGCTCCGCTATTAATTGATATATTGGACCACTTACACGTTTCTTAACTTCATATTCTGTCATATAATCTGATGGTGCAAGTGCCCAGTTACAATCTGATACAATGAACGATGCTTCGTTAAAGTATTGAAATGAGTCAACGAATAAATCTGCATGATCTGTTCTAAAGATGATTTTTCCATCTTTTTTTAAGTAGTTTTTATATTGATTTAACATCGTAGGATAAGTCAACCTACGTTTATGGTGCTTTTTCTTTGGCCATGGGTCAGAGAAATTTAAATGTAGGTTATCTACTTTTACATCCACTAAATATTCATTTAATTTTTCTGCATCATCCATAATAACAATCAAGTTTTTCAACTCTAAAACACTTTTTTTTTGCGCTAAACGGTAACACACATTTTGATCACGTTCTACTGCAATAAATACTTCTTCTGGGAAATCATTAGCAAGTGATGTGATAAAACGCCCTTTACCACTACCAATTTCTAATGTGATCTTTTTTGAAGCATCTACTTTAAGTGGTGTAGGCGCTAATAAAACACCTAACTTTTCTAGATTTTCAATCGTTGCATCTTTAATTTTCTTTTGTCTCATATTTTTCTTCCTTACTAAAGAGTCTGGCTAAATATATACCTATTGGTATACATAATAAACCGATTAGCCACATATACCACTGATTACTAAAATCAAATATGTGCACTGGTGTTTCACTTTGTCGTAAATCGTCGTTTAAACTAAAAATAATATTAATTGGTGAAGCCACAATAATACCTAATATTAATTGATAGAAGAGTTTTGGTGCTTTCTTTAATACATAATTAAATACTTTACCAAGTAAAATAAATGCAAGTATAATACCTATTGCTACAAATACTAAAGAAAATATATTGTTCATAAATAACTCAACATTAATAGTAAATACAGCTTCTATAAGTGTTTTACCTAGTAAGATGAGTGGTCCATAATAACCAATAATTAACATAAGCATCGTACCACTTAAGCCTGGAACAATTAAACTGACCGCCAGTAGTACCCCTACAACTATCCAAAGTACAAAGTTCGTATTGGATGTATCTGTTTGAGCAAGATATGGTGCAAATATTGTAAAACTTATCATTAATATAAAGGTTATTAAAAACATAATGATTGGCTTATATTTTCTAGTCTTTTCTTCTGCTAGTTTATAGATTTCAGGTATACCACCTAAGATTAAACCAATAAATAATAATGTACTAGGAATAGGGATTAAGTAAAAGACATATGCAATCACTAAAAATCCTACTAGGACACCTAGTAAGATGCCCAAAATGTATTCCCATATTGAAAGGACCGCCTTAATTGGCGTTTTAGTTACTTTATCGAGTGCTTCGATCAACTTGGAATATATATTAAAAGCGGCAGCAATCATACCACCGCTTACTCCAGGTAAAATCGCTCCAACACCAATAAGCATACCTTGGAGTACCTTTTTAATCATTTGCTAATTTGTCCTAATCCTTCGGATATCATGAAATCAGTAATGCCAGCGATAGCTTCTTTTGCATCTTCACCTTCAGCTTTTATTTCTACGATTTCACCATTGTAGATACCAAGACTCATAACGCCCATGATACTTTTTAAGTTCACTGTGCGGTTAAAGGCGGTTAAAGTGATTTCACTTTGGAACCCCATTGCTTGATTTACTAAACGAGTAGCCGGTCTAGCGTGTAGCCCATACTCTGAAACGATAACAAATTTTTGTTTCATTGTCTTACCTCATTTCTTAACTTATCTAAATTATTTTTTACCTCTATAGGATTATCTTTAATTAATAATTTCAACTCTTTACCAGTTAAAAAGCCAGATATATCTAATGTCTTTAAAAGTGCTTGTGAAACCAGTTTAGGATTATTAAGCTGGATTTTTAATCTTTTATGATCTAAAAATGTACCATTAATATTTTCCTTACCACCAAGTGCTTCTAAAAGTCTTTGTACATCTAAAACTGCAGTTCCTTTAGAACTTTTTTGATTTTTTCTGTGATATATATATAGGTAAGTTACACCTAATACAATCACTGCTAATGATATGCTTAATGCTATTATTTGTTCAGTTGTCATACTATCACATTCCTTAATACTTATTATATGTTTTTTTCACCAAAATTTCAATCTTTTAATGAACTTGATATGTTATAATAACTTTATTATAACGTTTAGAAGGGTTTTGATAGGATGGATTACATTATAGAGTTAATTAAATATATAATTTTAGGTATTATTCAAGGGGTCACTGAAATATTTCCAGTGTCCAGCTCTGGCCACTTAGTATTATTTTCTAATTTATTTTTAGGTGGAGAAGATATAAATGCTACACTTACATTATTTTTAATGATAACCAATATGGGCTCATTTCTAGCTTTGCTAATCTATTATTTCAAAGATGTTAAAGAGTTAGTAGTCGATTCGTTTAATTTTGTTTTCAATAAAGAAAAAAGAAAAGAAATAATAGTTCAAGAAAACATTAGTTATGCAGTTAAACTTATTATCGCCATTGTGCCTATTGGGATTGCAGGATTACTCATTAAAGACTATCTACCTACAAATTTATTAAGCATAGGTATTTCTCTTATCATAACATCACTCTTATTATTCTTAGTTTTCCTTTTAAGAAACAAAAAGTTTTCAAATGATATTACATTTAAAAATGCCGGTGTGATTGGTTTAATTCAAATGTTTGCAGTATTCCCAGGTATTAGTAGATCAGGTATTACCTTAGTGGGTGGTTTGAGTCAAAAAATTGAAATCAAAAAAGTTATGCGTTTTTCATTTCTATGTTATTTACTTATTAGTATACCTGTTTCAGGTCTAGGATTATATGATGCAATAAAAAATCCTGGAACAATGAGTGATATCCCAGGATTTAGTCTTGCTTTTATATTTAGTTTTATCTTCTCGTTATTAACTATAAAGATCATGCACAAATATGTCACTGTTAAAAATTTAATTTGGTTTTCTCTATATGCTTTAACAGTTGGTCTAGTTTCAATTACTTTATATATTATTTAATAAACATACTATCGCCAAATGAGAAAAAGCGGTAGTTTTTTTTCACTGCGTCTTCATAGACTTCAAGCACTTTTTCTCTATTATAGAATGCTGAAATCAACATGATGAGCGTTGATTTTGGTAAATGGAAATTAGTGATAATCGCACCAATGATCTTAAATTGATATCCCGGATAAATAAAGATGTTGGTTGAGTAATTACCTGCATGGAATCCATCATTATAGTTAGATTCTAGTGTTCTTACAGTGGTTGTACCAACTGCGATAATTCTTTTACCTTCTTTTTTATATTGGTTTAATAATCGGGCAGTCTCTTCGTTTATCTCATAACTTTCATAGTGCATTTGATGTTCTAATACATCATCTACTTGAACTGGTCTAAATGTACCTAAACCAACATGGAGTGTAATTTCTAATACTTGAACACCTTTGGCTTTAATCTTTTCTAAAAGTTCTTTGGTAAAATGGAGTCCTGCAGTAGGTGCTGCAGCAGATCCTGCATATTTTGCATAAACAGTTTGATATCTTGATTTATCTTCTAATTTTTCCGTTATGTAAGGTGGTAGTGGCATGGTACCTAAAGCATCTAGTACTTCTAAAAATATACCTTCATAGATTGCTTTAAAGATGCGAATACCTTCATCTTTAATGCCAATACACTCCATTTTAAGTGCACCATCACCAAAACTTACTACAGTACCAATTTTAATTTTTTTGGCAGGTTTCGTTAAAGCTTCCCAAGTGTTTTTTTCTAACTCTTTAAGTAGTAAAACTTCAATGACTGCATGCGTATCGATCTTTTCACCAATTAATCTTGCAGGGATAACTTTTGTGTTATTCATAACTAGTACATCATTGCTACTTAACTCATCTAAGATGTCATAAAACAAACAATCTTTTGTTGTTTGTTTTTCTCTATCAACAACCAATAATTTTGAGTGGTCTCGTTTATCTTTTGGATGTTGCGCTATATGTGATTTGGGTAAATCATAATCAAATAATTCTAATTTCAATTGTCTAATAATCCTTTATAATATTTCACACCTAAAAGGTTGTATGCAAGTTCTGTTGCAACTCTACCTCTTGGTGTACGTTTAATATAACCTTCCTGTAACAAGTAAGGTTCATATACATCTTCAATTGTTCCTGGTTCTTCACCAATTGTAGAAGCCAGTGATTCAAGTCCAACAGGACCACCATTAAATCGCTCTACAATGCCTCTTAAATATAAATAGTCTGATGCATCCAGACCCTTATGATCAATGCCTAATTTGGTCAATGCTAACTGTGTAATATCTAGTGTTATCACGGCATCTGTCATAATTTCAGCAAAGTCTCTTACGCGTCTAAATAGACGGTTTGCTATTCTAGGTGTACCTCTACTACGCTTAGATAATTCATCTACTGCTTTTTCATCAATTTCATTTTGATATACTTTAGAAGTTCTTCTTACAATTTGTTTGATTTCTTCTAACTTGTAATAACTTAATCTAAATACAGCACCAAATCGTTCCCTTAACGGGTGTGATAAATCACCAAATCTAGTGGTTGCACCAATGAGTGTAAACGGTGGTAATTCGATTCTAATACTTCTAGAATCTCTTTCCTTATCTAGAACAATATCAAGCGTATAATCTTCCATTGCAGAATAAAGAACCTCTTCAACAAAACGAGGTATACGGTGAATTTCATCAATAAATAACACATCTCCTGGACTTAATGAAGAAAGAAGGGCTACTAAGTCACCTGTTTTTTCTATAGCTGGACCACTTGTTATTTTGATATCTACACCTAACTCATTAGCGATAATTTGAGCAAGTGTTGTCTTACCTAAACCCGGTGCACCATAAAGTAAAACGTGATCTAAACTTTCTTCACGTTTTAATGCTGCCTGAATATAAATAGATAACATTTCTTTAATATCATCTTGCCCTATATATTGGTTTAAGGTTTGAGGACGAAGCATCAATTCATCATCATTTTTTAAATTTAAATCTCTTAATACTGATTTTTCTTCACTCATGTGTCATACCTACTTTAATAATATTGCAAGTGCTTCTTTTAGTGCTTTATTTAAGTCTTGATCAAAATTAACATGCTTTAATGATTTTGCAATCTCTTTTTTATTATAGCCTAATGCTTCTAATGCAGCAGCTACATCCTTAGAGTTATCACTTAAAAGTTGCATATCTAGTTCATCATTTACCAGTTTACCTTTTAAGTCTAAAATAATTTGTTGAGCACTCTTC
The DNA here is from genome assembly GCF_000018785.1 of Acholeplasma laidlawii PG-8A. Classification (NCBI taxonomy): domain Bacteria; kingdom Bacillati; phylum Mycoplasmatota; class Mollicutes; order Acholeplasmatales; family Acholeplasmataceae; genus Acholeplasma; species Acholeplasma laidlawii. The sequence continues at coordinate 389,333 of NC_010163.1, read as the reverse complement.
ATCCCAATACCAGGAAACTTAGTTAAATATTTTGCATCTGATGTTTCAATGGCTGCAATAATTTTATTTGTATCATCAAATGCTACAATACTCATTGCAGATTTTGGACCAATACCAGATACACTTATAAGTTTTAAAAATAGATTTAAAGTTTCTTCATCTTTAAATCCATAAAGTTGAAAAATATCCTCTCTTACATGTAAATAAGTTACTACTGTTGTTTCTTCACCAATTTTATATTGATATGGTACTGGACTTAAGACTAAATAGCCCACACCATTATTTTCAACAACAATATGTTGTGGATTAATTTGTGTTACTATACCTTTAATGTATCGATACATAGATTTCACCTAACTTTATTATCTTTAAATTTAATTATAACATTTTTACGGACTTTTTAGACCAATATGTGCCTTTTTTACATTGTTTTATGGCTATATATATAAATTCATAACAACATACTAGTAAGTCCTAATCTGCAGTTTATTTTTGATAAAACCAATTAAACTCTCAGCCACTAAAATGGCTTTAAAATAGAAAATAGAGATGCTTATTATGATATAATAAGTTAGGTAGGTGAAAATGCTTGTTTGAATTTGTAAAAGAATCTAATTTAGCTTTAGATGAACTCGCTAAAAAAGATAAGAATTATAAATCAATATTGACGCAGCTTAAATCATTACTCTCTGAAATTAAAGGAGAGTTTTTAACATTTGATAAAGCACATAAAAAGGCCGAACAATCTACAAATGAATCGCACCAAGAAATTAAGGTGCGTTTTAATGAAAAAATTAAAACCCTAGAACTAAATCTTCATGACTTTTCAAACCAGATTGATCTTCAAGTATCACAGATAGAGATGAATTCTAAGGAAGAATATCAATCTATTTTAAATAACACTAAAACAGAAGTTGAACGTATAAAATCACTTATATTAAATATTGAGCATGCATTTAACGAAAGTAAATCTAAGGCTCATTCCATTCGCTCTAAAGAAGTTTCAGATATCTCTAAAGTGATGGTAGACATAAAAAAGCAAAGTGCTCAGTCTATAACATTATTAGAGTCTAATTATAAAAAAGAATTTGAAAAAATTATAGAAAATTTCGAATCAAATCAAGCACTACTTCTTTTAGAAATTGAGGATGCAACTAAAAACTACGAGAAAGAAAAAAGTAAAATTAGTCATATAAAAAACTTTTATAGAGAACAATCTGATAAAAAATATCTTTCTATTAAAAATGATTATCATGCTGCATCTATCGAATTTAATAAATCACTTGAAACTTTAAAAAAGGAAAAAGAACATCATCTAAAAGAACTTAAACAAAGTGATGAAGCAAATAGACTTCCTATTGAAGATGCCTTAGATAAGTTAAAATTAGACTATGAGGCACAAAAACTTCAAGTTGAACAAACTTATAAAGAAAAACTTGAAGCACATAAAAATAAAATCGAAGTAATCACAACCAATTTTAATACTAAAAAAGATGAGTTAACCATCACTTATAGTGATGCATTATCTCTTATCAACTCTAAACTGAGTTCTTTTAGAGATGTCATTGCAAACGATAGATTAGACCGCAATCAAAAATTAAAAGAAGACTTAAAAGAAACACAAAATGAAGATGCTATCAAGGCACTTAAAAAAGATGTAAAAAGACATCTACGTCAACAAGATGCCGAACTCAACAGACAAATCATTCGTACTGAAAAAGAGTCTCATGCACTATTAAAAGCACATTACCAAAAGCTACAAGACTTAGAACTCAAATACTTAGAAGATAAGTCTAATTGGCGTATTAAGGGCAAAAAGTTTGTTATAGATCAAAAATTAGAAAACTATGTGAACGAACAAAACTATCAATATCAACTCAAATCACTTCAATTACAACTTAAAACATTAAAATCAACCTATGAATTTGAGTTAGAAAAAACAGATATTACACACTTATCTCAAATAGCTCCACTTGATTTAAAATTAAGTGTTGCAAACGCTATATCTGAAAAAGATGTGAATCTTCTATCCAATGATACCAATTACCATTTAAACTTCTACCAACATCAAGAAGATAGTCTAACCCATAATTTTACTGTGTTTAAACTCACTAAGGAACATGAACTTGAAGTACTAAACTTAACTAAAGAACATGATTTAAGTGTATCTAATATGTCTTTACAACTTTCTATTGATAAAGAAAACGTCATTAGAGAACAACAACTAGCAAACCAACAACTCAAAAAAGACTATATTGAATATACCTATCAAAAACAAGTATCTAGTGAAGAACTTATCTACTTAAAACAAAAAGCATTATATGAAAATGAGATACAACACTTAATGAAATCTGAACATAGTTATCATAACTATCTAACAGATAAAAGAGTGATTGAACAAAGTATATTAAAACATAAACGTAGAATTGAAGAAACAAATATTCACTTCTTGGAACGTTTAGAATTTGTAGATATGACCAATGAAATGCTTACTAAAGATTTAGAGGTAATTCATTCTAGAATTCACTACTTATTCAATCAGATCTACTTAATATATAATATTCATCACCATTTCATGTTGTCTCTAATTCAAATATATGAAATCCCTGCACACCCTGAGGATGTTAAACAGTATATACATTTATACCTTGAAGTATTTAAACATTTAAATAGCATTCAAGAACAAGCAAAAGATCAATTCTTACTTGATTTAAATACATTCCAAGAAGTTAAAATCAACGATTTAAGTGCATTAAAACTAAAAACCAATAATGACTTACTTGAATCTGAATACATGGCTAAAATTAAAACTATTGACTTAGACATTACTTCTACTAACCAGATCATTAGTGATATTGAAGACAGAATTTTAGTGTTATCTTCTAACGTTGATAGAGTTCAATTTGAATTAAATGAAATAGAAACTTCTGATAATCCAAAAGCTTCTTTATCGACTAAAAAGGATTTAACAAAACAACTAAATATCATTGAATCAGAAATTTCTACTTTGGATAAATCCATCATTAAATATAACAATCAAATTGATTTATTAAATAAACGAAAGAATCGTCTACTTGGTGAACTTGATAAAAAACGTAGTATCACACTATCTAAAAATCAAACAGATACCAAATCATACTTAAAACAAAAACTATTCTATATCCATGGTATTAAGCAAATTACTCAGTTATTTAAGGTTTATGAAGAAAAAGTACTCGTAATTACGAACAAGCTTGATCAACCACTTTATTTAACAGACAATATCATTAAAGAATATCAAAAGGGATACACGCGTATTGAAGAGTACTTTGAAAAGACTTCTAACGCTATTTACCAATCCTTATTAAAGGGTAGTGTAAGTCTTTATGATAAACTTATGGCTCAGCAAAATATTTCCAAAAAAGATTTTCTAACTGAACAAAAGCATCTGCTTAAAAAGTTAGATAAACAACAGCTTGAGTTTGAACTCAAATTAAAAAATTTATCAAGTGATTTCAAACATCATCTACAGTTATTAAGTGATGAAAAAGATACAATTATTCAAAATATCAATACTGTTCAATTTAAGAGTCAAGAACAAGACTTAATCAATCAACAAAAACTGATGTCACTTACTGAATCTAAAATTATGTCAACAGAGTCTAATTTGAATAAAGAAATTTTATTAATTGATGACAATTTAAAATCCGTTATCCTTCAAATGCATAATGATTTCGACAAACAAATTCAAAAGATCAAACTACAACATGATAAAAACATCCTAAAGCATAATGAAGCAATGTTACTAAAAACTAAAAATCTAAAAGCACTTGAGGAAAGTACAAAACTTAAGAATGGTCAGTTATCCATGAGATTTACTCAAGCTGAAGTAAAACTCATAGAACTAAATAAAGAAAAAATTGCTAACTTTGAGCAATCCATTCAAAAAAAGCACAGTTTATTACTTAAAAAGATTCAATCCTATGCAGATGAGTTAAAATCTGCTCAAACTAAAAAAGATTTAAGTATTAAAGATAATGAATCTAAACTACTAGCCTTTACATCTAAAGTTGAGATACATGAAAGAAAAATACTACAAAAAGATCTAAAAGATGCAAAAGCAAGTTATCAATTTAAACAGCGCACACTTAAACTATAAGTAAATAGGCTCTCTAAAAACAAATCCAAGTCCTAATAAATGACTTGGATTTTTTTCTTATATGTGTATCTAATTTTATTTACTACCCTCTATAATTCATTAGGTATTATTTCATCAGTTATAATCCTTGTTCTATCAAATTCAACATCATTTCTTTCTACATATAGCCTTATTTGATAATCTTCTAAATAAGATTTTTTAATTTCTACAAGATACATCTCCATCATTATTACATTTAAAACATCTGGTCCTTTATATGAGAAGTTAAAGACAACTTCATTATCTTTTATGTTGACACTATTTAACTTAACGTCATAACCAGAATTATTTCTTTCAAAAGTGATATATACTAAACTGTTTTCTTCAAAAAATGCTTCATCGTATACGTATAAATCTTTGAAGGCTTTGACATGGTAATCATTTTCATTACTAATAAATTGAAGGTAAGTATCATAATTATCCATTCTAAATGAATCAGATATTATCGTCATATATTTATCATAATGACCCACTATTTTGTAGTTCTTATTTTCTTTTGTGCATGCACTTAATGTTATAACTAGTACCATTAATAAAGCTAATATTGTTTTTTTCATGTGTTTAAATCCCCTTTTAACGCTGTTATTATTATAATAAAGTAATTATATGTATCAATTATTTATTCTACAATCATGACATTTTATTAAACTTCTTAAATCTTTTTAAGATTATTGATTGGTGCAATATATCATTTATTGTGTTGTTAGTTTCTATCTACCACTTCTACTTTGTATCACACCAGATGAGTGTAGAAGGTCCATTGAATACAAATTCTAACCCTTCAATAGTTTCACTTACGATGCCACCATAAATGTAAAACGTTACTGATATTTTAACAGCATAAGCAGACTCATATTTGCCATAATATTTATCTATATTAATGTTTTCTAAAGTTGCATTCGGATAATCGTTTATCAATTCTGCTAATCTAGTTTTCTTTATAGCCCCTTCAAAAATTGAATCTAGTTCAAGTTGGATTTGTACCCGTTCATGATATTTGTGTAATAAATTTAAATTTTCTAGTGTTAAAAGTCCTTGATCATATGCTTCTTGTATCGTGTAAAACTTTCCACCTTTAGGTGTAACGACTTGCATTAGATAGTCTATAAATGCATCTATACCTACAAGTTCATAATGCATACCATCTTCATTAAGAGATCCAATTTGGATAGTAACAAAATTATTGTCATTGTCATACATTACAATATAATCATTTATTGGCGATGCATCGATGTTGCCTTCATATTTTTTGTAGGTTAATGACAATAATTTCTTTACCACACCTTTAACACTATCTTCAGGTATTTCATATTCAATAGGGTCTTTATAGATTTGATTTTGCTCATCATAATTTGTTCTATTTGTACCATACACTACTTTAGTTGGATTTTTAAACTCTAAACTAACCGGTTGTACATCTGTAATACCTATAGATGAACATCCTGAAAAAAGTAAGATTGCTACCACACTTAATATAATAAATAATGTTTTTTTCATATCTATAAACCTCCAGATTTGGTCTAATATATAACTTTAGCTTTATGATTACTGTATGATAGATCTTTGTTGTTGCTTAGTATACATTTTAATGTTTAAACAAGTATATACAAAATATCAAGTATAGTCAAATGAAATAATAATTCAAGTACAAAGTCCTTAGTTGGTAATCTTAGGTCTTTAGTGTATTTAAAATAAAAATCCGAGCTCTTAATAGGGCTCGGATTAGTACTAGATTATTCTAAATATTCAAATTCATAAGAGAAGATACGTACGATATCACCATGAACAACACCATGTTCTCTAAGTGCATCTTCGATACCTAAACCACGTAGCTGTCTTGCAAAACGTTTCACAGCTGATTCATTATTAAAGTCTGTTCTATTAAATAAAACAAATAATTTATCACCTGTTAATTCAAAGACACCGTCATCACCTTTATTGATGATGAAATCTACTGCATCTTCTGCATTCAGTGTATAGTGTTTTGTAGTATCTTTTGGAGCAAATTTAGGGATAGTTTTTAATGTTGTAGCAATTTCATATTTAAGCGTTTGAATACCATCATTCATCAGTGCTGAAATCGGAATAACTTTAACATCTTTTAATGCTTTTTTGAAGGCTTCAAACTTTTCTTGTGCACCTTCAACGTCCATCTTATTTGCTACGACTATTTGAGTTCTGTCTTTTAGTTTTTCATCATATAACACTAATTCATTGTTAATCTTATTGTAGTCATCTAGTGGATCTAATGAATCCATAGATACGATATGTAATAAAACTCTACAACGTTCAACGTGTTTTAAGAATTGTAAGCCTAAACCAACACCAAGGTGCGCAAACTCAATTAATCCAGGTAAGTCTGCAACAACAAACGCATCATCTTCCACATTAACCATACCAAGTTGTGGAGATAGTGTTGTAAATTGGTAGTCAGCTATTTTAGCTTTTGCATTTGAGATTCTAGTAATTAAAGTCGATTTACCAACATTAGGATAACCTAATAAACCAACATCTGCTAGGACTTGAAGTTCTACTTTTGCTAAGAATATTTGACCTAAATCACCTTGTTCTGCAAAGTCAGGTGCTTTATTATTGTTGGATGCAAACGCCATATTACCACGGCCACCTTTGCCACCTTGAGCAATTAATAAAGTTTGACCATGTTCTAACACTTCACCAATTAAATTTTCTTTATCATCATATACAATTGTACCTAATGGTACACGAACATATGTATCTTCTGCGTGTGCGCCATGCATCCCTTTAGGGCCACCATGGACACCATTAGCAGCTTTGATATGTCTGTTGTATTTTAAATCTATTAACGTATTTTTACCTTCATCACCAATAAAGTAAATATGACCACCACGGCCACCATTACCACCAGCGGGTCCACCAAACTCCACGTGTGCTTCTCTACGGAATGCAACTTTACCGTTACCACCGCGTCCTGCTTTTACTTCTACTGTTACTGCATCTACAAATGCGCTCATTGTTTCACTTCCTTCGTATCTAAAATTTTACAACAAAAAAGGGTAATAATCAATTACCCTTTTAATATTAAGCTTCGTAAACTGATACTTGCGTACGGTTTTTACCTTTACGTTCGTATTTTACAGTTCCTGTTACTTTAGCGAATAAAGTATCATCTCCGCCACGTCCAACGTTATTGCCTGGATGAATTTTAGTTCCTCTTTGGCGATAAATAATTGAACCAGCTGAAGCGAATTGTCCATCAGATAATTTTGATCCTAATCTTTGAGATCTAGAGTCACGTCCGTTTCTTGATGACCCTACCCCTTTTTTAGATGCGAATAACTGAATATTAATCTTTAACATGTTATCCCTCCTTATGGTTTTTAATGTAAGTTTTATATTGAGCTGCGAGCTCATTTAATGTGTATTCTAAATTGATAAGTAAACCTTCAATTACGTCATTTGTTTGATTGATCTGTAATTCAAAGTTTCCTTCTTCTACTTTGGCATAAAAGTTTTCTTTATACCCTAACGTTTCAATAGCATTCACAGTAACGATTAAAGCGGTTGATACTGCACTACATACAATGTCTGTACCGTATTCACCAAAGAGCGCGTGCCCTTTAACGTCGAGTCCTTTAATGAAACCATGATCTTTTTTGAAATGATACTTAATCATTAGCCTTGAATTGATTTGACAACTAACTTAGTGTAAGCTTGTCTATGACCTTGTTTTCTTCTATAATTTTTACGTCTTTTATATTTGAAAACAATAATCTTTCTTTGTCTACCTTGTTTAATAACTTCAGCAACAACTTTAGCACCTTCTACATATGGGTGACCAATTTTGTCTGATGTTGCTAATACTTCAGTAAATTCGAAAGTATCACCAGCTTCGACATCTAGTTTTTCAACGTAGATTTCTTGTCCTTCTGTTACTTTAACTTGTTTACCGCCTGTTTGGATAATTGCAAACATGTGTGTTTCCTCCTTTTATTTTATTTGAAGACTCACTATGAAGGTAGTCACAAGACATTTATAACCTTTTCTATGTGGTACAACGCAACTGTTATTTTATTATAATTTGATACTTTTGTCAAGGTTTTTTTACAGCTTCTAAAACTTAATTTCAAAACTTAGTTATTCCGTGGGATTTGCTCCACCATCAAGTGCTTCAAGCTTAGGTTCTTTAGATTTAAACATGTTCATAATTGTCTTTGGAAATAAGAATAATCCATCAGCAATAACGATTGGTAAGTGTTTAGCAGCTTCAATTAAAGCGCCATATCTAATCTTTTCTTTTGTAAGATCCGGTGCGTCATCAAATAGGTATTTTCTGGTTACAATGCCTATTCTAAGTGTTAGTAGCGCATTAGACACCCCTTCTATCACACTAGACATAATCGGTCTAATTAACGGTATTTCACCAAGCATCTTCATTGTAGATGTTGGGATAATATCATTTAGATTAATATTTTCTAAACCTTCTGCAATAAGTGCTGTAACAAATACATTGATAACCAGTTTTGCTAGATTTCTATAACTTGGTCTAAACCCACATAATACAACAATTTCTTTAATCATTTTAATATTGACTACAACCACTGTAATAAAATCTAATCGTCCATTTTGTGAGATTGCAGTGGATACCATGACTGTCTTTGCATGTTGACGTATGACTTTGTTTAATTTTTTCTTTAAATGTTTATTGTATACATTATTTAGAGCATCTCTTAACTCATAAGGATCGTGCATAGAATCTTCTAAATTCTTTTTCATGCCTTCTGGTAAGTCTTCTTGTTCTAAAATACGTTTAGCTACTTTCTTATAAACCTTATGTTCTCTTTTAGGGTTTTTATCTAATGTTGTACCAATTGAAAAAGAGGGTGAAAATAAGATAATTACAACCGGTCTAATAATTAAAAAATACACTAATAAAAATGAAAGTCCATAAAATATGTAAGGTGCATACTCATGTACACTTTTTAAGTGTTCTCCTACTTGCATGATGGATGAAACAATCATCATAAGTATAATAAGTAGTGTACCTATACCTACAAAATACCAGAATTTTTTATTAGAGTTTTTCTTCATATGGTTTTTACCTTTTTTATTTATTATATCAAATTTCTTCTCTTCTTTGTCTACGATATGAAAAAAACTCATTTCTACCTATAATAATATGATCAATAAGTTCAATGGATAAAACTTCACCAGCATTTTTAATAAGTTTCGTTAGTTTATCATCTGCTTGACTAGGTGTGGAATCACCGCTTGGGTGATTATGGACGACAATAATGCCAAATGCACCAATTCTTACAGCAGACTTAAACAAATCTTTTACAGATACTTGAATAGATGAAGTTGTACCCATATAGATCGTCTCATTTTTTAGTAGATTACCTTTGATATCTAAACATAAAACGATTAAGTGTTCTTTTCTTAGGTAAGACATATCCTCTTTAAGTAAATGATACACCTCACTCGACTCAGTTATCATTTTACGTACTGGTTTTTTTCTATCACTTAATCTTCTTCCAAGTTCTACTGCAGCAATAATGGTGGTAGCTTTTGCATCACTAATTCCATAAATTGTAAGTAAATCTTCTACGGTGATATGTAACATATCTTCAAAATTATCTAATTGAGACAACACTTTTTTAGCAAGTAACAAAACATCTTCCTTTGTATTTCCTGTTCTAAGTAAAATAGCTATAAGTTCATAGTCTTCTAATGCACGAACGCCATGTTGAATTAATTTTTCTCTTGGTTTCATAAATAAACACCCCTTCTAACTTATAGTAGGTAGAAGAGGTGTATTTTACTTTTATTTAAATTCTAAATATCTTAATAAGTTCAGTCCATGTATCTTTTCTAGCAAAGGTAAACATTGTAGAAAGTAGTAAGATACCTACTGCTAAAACAGATAAACTCGTCCAAGTAACACCTGTTTCCATAAATGGTGTTGTAAAACCAATAATACCTACTACAAAATTCATAATCATTAAGAAGAATAAACTTCTCACATGTAAGTAATATGTTTTAGGTTTACTTGCCACTACAATCGGTAAAATGATAGTAGTTGTTACAAGTAATGCTGGTATAACATAGGTTAGACTCCAAGCTTTATATTCTGTAATCACATCTATAAGTATAAGTACCAAACTTATAAGGATTACTTGTCTATTAACTTTTGTTGGATAATTGTGTTTGGATATAATAATTTGAGATAACAGTATCCAAGCATAGACAATCGGTCCTATTGCAATTAAACTCCAAGGTGTAGGATTAGAATTATATGTAGCAAAGTTTATCATTGCAAGGATGATGACAACCGCAATTGAGATCACACCAAATATCTTAGATACAAACTTAGCCTTATTAGATTTAAGTTTAATTGTTGGGTATCCTTGAGTAATAACTTTACTCTCATGGGTTTTTTCAATTAAAGGTCTACCGCAAATCGTACAAGTTGTTTCCTTCTTATAATAATATGCGTGACAATGTTGACAGTATCTCATTATATAACCTCCCAACCATTGGCTTCAATTTGGGATTCAATATCCAGTGATTTTAAGATTTTAAAGAATTCAATTTCAAAATCACGCTCTACAATTTTAGAGATAAATGAAATCGTCATTGTATCCTTAAACGACACAAAAGACATAGCCTTTGGTGTATCTAGGTTAGGCACAATCATAAAACTATAATGTGAGATATGCTCACTCATATCTTTAGGTAATTTAATTAAACCTAAGTTTGAAGTGTCAAATGTATTCAGTTTATTACCGATTTTTCCGTAAACACTACGCATTGCAACAATCTTTATACTTAAAGGTGTCATTCTAAGTAGTTTGTTTTGTTCATAACGGACATTTTGAATGATTGAGTTGACCATATCTTCTAGGTTTAGTTGATTTTTCATCTCTAGTTTCACAAAGGATAAAATATGTTCTAACTCATTTTCATCTTGATTAAGATCATAATTAATACGTACATAACTAGCAAAGTTTCTTAAAGTAACAGATGGATAGTATTGACGCATGTTTACAGGTATAAAGATACGTGCTAAATGTTTATAACTTTGTATCTTACCAGAGCGTTTAAGCGCTAATATAATCATGCCAATCATGAGTTCATTCATGGTGACATCAAAAGATTTAGCCGTTGCTTTAACTTTAGATAATGATACATAAGCATTTATGACAGCATTATAGTTTTTTGGGTAAAATGTCCCCTTAATGCGATGTGCTTTTATTTCTTTTACTTTAGGTATTTTTTTATCGTGATATAACTTTTGAAATTCATCAGCAACTTCTTGATAGGTTGCTGCTGCATCTGCACGTATAACTAAACCTTCAGGATCAATTGTTTTACCATCTAAGGTTAAGTATTCATAAGCAAGCGAGTTTACAAACTCTAATGCACCTTTACCATCTGTTAGGGCATGGAAAAACTCAACACTTAGTCTTTCTTTAAAGTACTGTGTTCTAAATAAAAAGTCGTTATTACTTTTAAACACTAGAAATTGATTAATCATACCATCTTCTTCATATAGTAAGGGTTCTTTCAAATTTTCTTCAAAATAATACCAGAATAATCCTTTTCTAATACGAACGTTTAGATGTTTAAAACGTTTGGTTGTACGATTAAGTGCTTGTTGTAATATATCTACTTTAATGGGTTCTTTAAATATAACAGAGATCCTAAATACGTAGCTACGTGACTCATTAGCTACTACAGGAAAAATTTTAGCTGCATTATCTAGGTCATAAAACTTTCTAAGTTTGGCCAAATTATCCCAACTTTCTTATAGTTTTTCTAAAACCTTTTTCGCGAGTGCAAAATACAACTTACCATTCATATCGTTAAGACTATAGATGTAACTTGATGTATCTACTGGTTGATTAATAGGTATTTGAATTAAAAGTTCACTTTGTAGTTTAGACGCTGTGATTTCTCCACCACCTTGACCAAATAAATACTCATTTTTTTGATTTGCTTCATTATAATAGTAACTCATGTTTTCAACCACACCAATGATTTTGTGTCCTATTTCATAAGCGCCAAGACCAGCTTTTAAGGCTACATGGCTAGCATTTGGATGCGGTGTCGTAACAAGTAACATTTTAGCATCTGGTACAAATGTTTGTACATCGAGCTGTATATCACCCGTACCAGGTGGTAAATCAATTAAAACGATTTGAGTATCTTCATCCCATAATACATTATTGAAAAAATGTGTTATAAGTTTACCCAACATTGGACCACGCCACATAAGTGGTTGGTCTAGCGGCATAAAAAATTCAGGGCTAATGACTTGTATGTCATCTAGAGTTCTTGCAGGTATAAGTTCATCATCTTCTGAAGTATCTAGTGGTTCAATAGGTAGATTAAAAATACTTGGTATGGAAGAACCATAAACATCTGTATCAATCACACCTACTTTATAGCCTAATCTTTTGAGTGCGACAGCAAGGTTTGCTGTAACACTAGATTTACCAACACCACCCTTACCTGAGATGATACCAAGGTAAGTGATAGATTTTTCATCATCTAGTTTGTAGTTAGAATCGGTGAATATGATGCGGATACCTGGATAATCAAACTTGATTTTTGCAAGTCTTGCAATTTCAAGTTTGATATTGGTTTCATCTTTTCGTCTATTTTTAAGCTGGACTTCTAAATCTATCACATCTTCTTCATCGACTTTAATACTTAAAATACTGCCTACTTCTTCAAATGTTTTATTCAATGATGGATCTATTAATTTATTTAATTCAATTTTTAATTGTTCTAATTTGCTCAATTACTTTTTACCTTCATATAATTTTTGATTGTCTTTTAATACCTTAGATGTACGGTAAGTGTTTTTAATACGTTTAAATAATGAGGATTGATCATAAGATAGAATACTTGCACGGTAAAGTGGTGTAAATACTGCAAGTAACCCTACTGCAGTTACTATCATAATAGCAAAACTAATAACTACTTCTAACCAACCTAATTGTCCAGCAGCAAATGCAACCGGTAAAACAAGTGGTGCACTAAATGGGAAGTATCCAAAGAATAAGAGTAATCCTGATAGTTGGGATGCACCTGCAAATATCCCACCCATATATGAAATCATTAAAATCATCATAACAGGTGTTTGAATTGCTTGATAATCTTCTTGGTTAACTGATAATGATGCGAAGAATCCACCTATGATTGCATAGATAAGTGCCCCTAATACAGCACATACTAAAGTTACAAGTAATGTAGGTAAAATAACTGGTCCTAAAATACCTACAATATCACCCCAACTACCGCCAACTGAGGTACTGCCACTAGCAATCAGTTCGTTTAAGCCAAACCCTACTAGTCCAAAGATAACATAGGTTAATAGCTGAACTACTAAGAATATCATGATGGACAATATCTTAGCAAAAAAGTGTGTTCTAGGTGGTACAGATGCAATAATAATCTCAATTGCCTTAGTAGATTTTTCTTCCATAATCTCAGTACCTATGAACTGGAGTGCAATTGTAATTAAAATAAAGATTGGGATAATCACTGCTGTAGATAAAGCTGACATAATGGATTGAAGTTCTGTATCTTCTGCATTTGGATCTTTTACAAAATCTACAGTAACATCATTAATCATTCCAGTAGAACCTGGATTATCAATTTCATATTTTAGTCTTTGTAAGTTTGGTAAGAAACTTTCAAGTATAGATGCTACATAGCCATGTAAACCAGAATTATATACTTGTACTTGAACCAAACCACCTTCTAAATAAATGTAAATTAACCCAGAGTTTGGTAGTGCATCATCATAATATGTTGCATCAGGAATATCATTTGATAAAAGATATTCAATTTGGTTATCAAATAAATTGAATAAAGAGAAATTAATGACTGTTTGTAGTGCATCATCAAAGTTATATCCGGTTGTATCTACAATAGTTATTCTATTATCGATAATCTCTCCACCCGGTTCATCAGCAAAACTACTAATAATTGTAGGTAGTAATGTAATACCTACAATTAAAACACCAATGACTGCTGTTGAAATATAAAATGCTTTTGTAAAAAGTCTTTTCTTTAATCCATATTTAATTAAATACTTAAGCTTCTTCATACTTTTTACCTACTTTCGCAATAAATATCTCAGATAAACTTGCTTGCTCAACATCATATTTTCTTAAATTCTCTAGTGTCTTAATATAATCAAATACACTTGGTGCAACATCTTCTGATTCAATTTTAATGGTCCATTCTTTGGAGTCTTTTGTACATCCAAAAACACCAGGTATTCCAAGTACTTTTTCAGCATCTAAACCATCTGCTATGACTTTAATGTTATGCTTTTTAAAGTCATTTTTAACATCTTTAATTAATCCTGAAATCACTGATTTACCTTTTTCTAAGACAACTAGGCGCTCACAAAAACTTTCTACATGATCTATTTGGTGTGATGAAAAGATAATGGTACAACCTTTTTGTTGGTATTCTCTGATAACTTCAACAAATAATTCTATATTTATAACGTCTAGACCACTAAAAGGTTCATCTAGTACTAGTAATGATGGTTCATTAATCAGTGCTGAAATAAACTGAATTTTTTGTTGATTCCCCTTAGATAATTCTTTAATTTTCTTCATTTTATAATCTACAATATTAAAACGTTTTAACCAATAATCCAGTCGTTCTAATATTGTTTTAACAGGTACATTTTTAAGTTGACCAAAATACAAAATTAAGTCTTTTACAGTAAGTTTTGTTAGTAAACTTCTTTCCTCAATCATATAACCTATTTTATCCACTGTTTCATAAGAGACAAAATCCCCTTCATATCTAACATAACCACTAGATGGGTATAGTAAACCCATTATAGTTCTAAAAGTTGTAGTCTTACCAGCACCATTGGTGCCGAGTAGACCAAAGATTTCACCTTTTTCTACTTCAAAAGATAAGTCATCTACGGCTGTAAAATCGCCGTATTTTAAAGTGACATTTTTTACTTCAAGCATCGATAAACTCCTTTTCATTTATAAATTGAAAATATACTACTAATATCATAACATGTTTACCGTTTTTTTAATAATTATTTAATCGATTTAAGGCCATCTTTATGATAAAAACACACACCTATTTATGACAGGTGTGTGCAGATTTATTGTTGACTAGGATTAGTTGATATATCTTAGTCTTTATTGATCATGCGTTCATTTAACAATTTAATGAAGCCATCAATTGAGATATTAATTTGCTTTTCACTTCCATATGGTCTATAGGTAATTGAGTGTGTATTCATCTCATTATCACCTACCACTAATTGATATGGTATTTTTAATGTTTGAGCTTCACGGATCTTATAGCCTAACTTTTCATTTCTAAAGTCAGATTCTACTCTAAATCCTAATTTTTTTAATTGTTCATGTAGATTCATGACATAATCTTTATGTAAGTCTAAATTTACAGGAATCAGTTTTAATTGAACTGGTGCTAACCATAATGGGAAGCTACCTTTGTATTCTTCAATTAAGTATGCTACAAAACGTTCCATTGTAGATACTACACCACGGTGAATAACTACCGGGCGATGGTTATTCTTACCATCTTCACCAACATAAGTTAGGTCAAATCGTTCCGGTAATAAGAAGTCTAGTTGTACTGTGGATAGAGTTTCTTCCATACCCATTGCAGTACGTACTTGGATATCTAATTTTGGTCCATAGAATGCTGCTTCACCGATGGCTTCTTTGTATGGAAGTTTCATTTCATCCATGACGTTTTTAAGTTCTGATTCCGCACGTTGCCACATTTGATCATCATCAAAGTATTTTTCTTTGTTTTCTGGATCTCTATAGCTTAATCTAAAGCTATAATCAGTGATCTTAAAGTCTTTATATACTTCAATAATTAAATGCACAACACGCATAAATTCTTCTTTAATTTGATCAGGTCTTACAAAGATATGTGCATCATTTAAAGTCATTTCTCTAACACGTTGTAAACCACTTAACGCGCCTGATTTTTCATAACGGTGCATCATACCTAGTTCAGCAAAACGTATTGGCAATTCTCTATAGGAGTGAATATCTTTTTTATAAATCATCATGTGGTGAGGACAGTTCATTGGACGTAGTACTAACATTTCTCCATCACCTAAATCCATTGGAGGATACATGTTTTCATGATAGTGATCCCAGTGTCCACTTTGTTTATAAAACTCTACGTTAGCCATAATTGGTGTATACACGTGTAAATAGCCTAATTCTAACTCTTTATCAGTAATATAACGTTCGATGATGCGGCGAATAGTTGCGCCTTTTGGTAACCAAAATGGTAACCCAGAGCCTACTTCTTGGCTTGTCATAAAGATATCTAAATCTTTACCGATTTTTCTATGATCTCTTAATTTTCTTTCTTCAAGCATCACTAAATGTTTATCAAGTTCTGCTTTTTCAAAATAAGCAATACCATACACACGTACTAATTGTCTATTTTTAGCATCCCCTCTCCAGTAAGCACCTGCAATACTTAAGAGTTTAAAGTGTTTGATGTATTTTGTGGAAGGTACGTGACCACCACGACATAAATCGATGAATTCCCCTTGTCTATAAACACTTAACTGATCATCTTTATAAACTTCAATTAATTCTAATTTATATGGATCATTTTTAAATATGTCTCTAGCTTCATCATAGGATACTTCAATACGTTCGATTAAGTGATTTTCTTCACTTAATTTTTTCATCATTTTTTCTACCTCTTCTAAATCTGCATCTGTAAAGACACTGTCTTTAAAATCAACATCATAATAATAGCCTTCTTCAATTGCTGGCCCTACCCCAAATAATGCATCTGGATAAAGTTTACGAATAGCTTGTGCCATTAAGTGTGCGGCCGAGTGATTTAATACATGAAATGATAGTTCCTCTTTTGGAGTAAGTAATTGTAATTTACCATCATGTTCTAATTTACGTGATATTTCAACTAAATCCTCATTAAATTTAGCTGCAACTATTTTTTTTGCTAAAGATATCGAAATATCTTCTGCAACCTCTAATACTGTAATACCTTTTTTGTAAGATTTGATGTTGCCATCAGGAAATGTTACTTTAATCATGTCGTTCTCCTTTGCTTATAAAAATAAAAGTCCCTACAATAAAACAATGTAAGGACGAATTTAAAAATCCGCGGTACCACCTTAATTCATACAATTAATGTATGCAACTTCATAAGTTATCTATTAACGCTAGAAAGACGGGTCCTATTGGTTTAGGCCAGCTCATTAGGTGGTAATTTAAGTGGGTTTGTAAGCTCTCACCATTCTTACATCGCTTTTTCGTTTATGACTTAAATCTTGTCCTAATTCATTGCTTTATTAGTATTTTACACTTAAATGTTAAAAAATCAATCTATTTTGAATCTTTTCATCAATTTGAAGGGTTTTGTCAAATCACTAATTCTTTTGATAATACGCATGACACGAATACTATCATTATCTTTATTTAGAGTCATACCTTCTGCAAGTTCCTTGAAGGTCACATTACTTGAAATGTGTACCATTAAATTTGCATTTAAACGGTAATGGATGACAGGTAGTAATATTTCATCTCTAAACCATGCAGACATGTTTTCACCACCCAAATCATCTAAAATAAGTACCTTTGTACGTTTTAAGATGTTGATACGTTTTTCAAGTTGATTTGTTGAAATTGCACCTTTTAATGTTCTTATTAAGTCTGGAACAAAGGCATAGATAACATCAATGTTAAGTTTAGTAAGTTCATTTGCTAAACCACTTAATAAAAAGCTTTTACCAGTACCATTTGGACCATATAAATAGAGTCCTTTCATGAACTTATCTTTTTGGTCGATGGTTTGTCTTGCATAGTCAACTGCTTCTTTTTGAAAGTCATCACTAATGATGAAGTCATCTAAGGTTGCATCTGCTATGTAGATATCTGATTCAAAGGTTTCTAAGTTTCTTTTAATGATACGTGTTAAATCTTGTTGTCTTTTTTCTTTAGTTGGCTCATATACAATTTGAACGTAGGGTTCAAACTTTAATTTAGGTTTAAAGCTTTTTGAATCGTTTTGATCACGTTGAAGTAAATATTGGTACACAATAATGACTTCTTCGTCATTTAATTTTAAATGTTTTGTCTCATCATCATTCAAGATGGCTTCTCTCATAAATTCTAGTTTCATCTTATTTGTCCTCAAATTCAGCATTAAGTTCATCTAAGTATGCATCAACCCATTCAGGATTTTTAGCCTTAGTTTTAGTTTTTGCTGTATAACTTACAGTTTTATTTTCATAACTAGATTTATCTAAAACTTCATGATAAGCATCTTCTGTTGTTCGTATACCTTTTTTAAGCCACGTTTCTAAAACCTTTTCAAGATATGTAATATGTGGTAAATGTCCATCTTTAAATTTTAGTATATGAAGTAGTAATGCATTAATAATACCGATTTCAACTTGATTTCTTTCAATTAAAGACATCACTGTGTCGGTATACATTAATTGATAATCATCTTTTGCATACTTTTCAACAATTTGCATAGGGGAAACAGTTTTTAGGTAATTAATTGAAGATTCCTTACCATTTAATTGTTTTGTTTCACTTACAACTGGTAATACCTTTTTCTTATCTTGGTAATAGGTTTGAGCTTTAAAACTTAAATTACCTAAATCAATATCACCATTTGGTGATACGGTTTTAATGTAGATATCTGCAATTTCATCTAATGAAAATTGGTAGACAAACACTAATTTTTGAATGGTATCTACCGTTTGACGAGACATTAAAATTGGTTTTTTAACTCGGTCCGGTAATTTTTCAACAAATGCTTCATAATTAATTTGATCTTTAATACGTGCACCTAAGTTACTCTTCTTACCTAAATAAACATCAGAATCATAAAAATGGTTAGAATCAATAAAGTTAAAGACATCATCAAAGTTTTTAGTCACTTCCGTGTAGCCTGTTAATTCTATTTTTTCTACTTTAAATAGGTTTGTTACTTGGTCATATAATTTTTTGCCCATTTCAGTGAGTAGAAACTGTCCTAAAATCGTATCTTGAATAAATCCTCTTGGGGATAGTGGTGATTTTAATTGATAGACTGTATGTTCACCTTGAACAAAGGTATTAAGTAAGTTAATGGCTTCTAATTTTTCTCTAGCCTCTTTTAAATCATCTATTTTAACATTTAACACATCAAGTAGAAATTGATGTGTAAATGTTTCTGATTGATAATTTTTGGTGTTTAATAAGTGGTAAAAAGTATGATATAAAGAAAACGATAAAACACCAATAATTGGTTGGTATAAAATACCTAAAACTTTCCACTCATCACTTGAAAGTGCTGATTGACTGATAATATTAAATGTTGATTTTGCTTTCACTTTATACATACCTTTCTAATAATTTATCTATTTTTTCATATAACGCATCTATAGATCCATTATTTTTTATAATGTGTGTAGCTAGTTTGCGCTTTTTACTTAAAGGTATCTGCGCTTTTATACGAACAAGTGCTTCTTCTTGAGTATATTTGTTGCGCTTCATTAATCTATCCAGTTGAAGTGCTTCAGTTGTATCTATTAAGATGGATTCATCAAACTCTTTGTAATTCGATTCAAATAATAAAGGAATATCTAAAAATAAGATATGTTCATTATTTAATTGTTTTTGTTTGCTAATTTCATCAAAAACGAGTGGATGTAAGATGTGTTCTAATTTTTTTCTTTGTTTTTCATCATGGAAAACGATGTTTGCAAGTTTTGCTTTATCAATTGGTGTTTCCATTTTAAAGGTTTTTGCAATTAAATTTAGTACATCACTATCTTGATAAAGACTTCCTACAATTTCATCAGAATCTACAACTACAAATCCTTTTTTTCTTAAATAGTTTGTTGCAGTAGATTTACCGGTTGCAATACCACCTGTGATTGCGACTACATAAGATGGTTGGCATTTAGGACAAATATAAGTACCTCGTCCTTTTAACTGAAATTTAATTATTTTAGTGCCACATACCTTACAAATCTCTCCAGTTTTGCCATGAACATTTAACTCCTGTTGAAACTCACCCTTATGCCCTAATGATTCAAAGGTGTCAATTGTCGTTCCACCCATTTCGATGGCCTTGTTTAAAACAAGATTAGAGTTATTTAGTAAGGTTTTTGCTTCATCTTTACTGATTAAAAAACCTTTTTTGGCTGGATGTATTTTAGATAAGTAAAGTATTTCATTTGCATAAATATTACCAATACCACCAATAATGGATTGATCCAGTAATATTTCTTTAATCGTTTTACTTCTTTGATTAAAACTACTATAAAAGGTGTTTAAATCTAGGGTATCAGGGTCTTTAGCAAGCCCTTTAATATCTTTTAAATAAGTGTCTTTATATTTAATATCTACCAGTTCAAAACGGCCAAATTTACGTGTATCTTCATAACTTAACGTGTGACCGCTTGATAGATTAAACACTACATGTATATGTTTATTTAAAGGCGCGTCCATAAAGTATTTGCCTTCCATACGTAAATGAGATACTAAAAGATAGTCATCTAAAATAAACTTTAAATACTTTGCTTCACGTTCTACTTTATGTATACGTTGACCTTTTAATTTGGTTTCAAATGACGCATCATTTGAAACAATAGGTCGATAGTATACTAAAACCTCACGTATGATTTCACCTTCTAATACTGTATTTAAATTTCTACGAATGGTTTCTACCTCAGGTAGTTCAGGCATAGTACTTCTCCTTTATTTTAATTCATACCAGTTGTTTCCAACATCACATGATGTTTTCAGTCTAACGCCTAAATTAAAGGCTTTTTCCATGATGTTTGGTATGACTTCTTTCATCTCATCCAACTCTTCTTTAACAACCTCAACGATGAGTTCGTCATGTACTTGTAGGATAAGTTTTGATTTCTTTTTATTATCTTTTAAATAGTTGTGTAAATCAATCATCGCGAGTTTAATAATGTCTGCTGCTGTACCTTGAATCGGCGCATTTAAACTGGTACGTTTACCAAACTCTCTTAAGTTAAATACTTTAGAGGATAGTTCTGGTATATAACGGCGACGATTTAAAAGTGTTTCAACATAGCCATGTGTTTTAGCAAACTCAACGATATTGGTCATGTAATCTTTAATTTCAGGATATACTTCCAAATAACGGCTAATAAAGTTTTCTGCTTCTTTCACCGTGACACCAATATCCTCAGATAAACTCCATGGTCCAATACCATAAATAATACCGAAGTTAACTGCTTTAGCACGTCTTCTTTGTTCACTATCGACAGTATCTACGTGGAATACCTTTTGAGCTGTTACGGTATGAATGTCTTGATCTTCTTCAAATGCTTGTTTTAAATTTTTAACATCAGCCATAGCTGCTAACACACGTAATTCGATTTGAGAGTAGTCAGCACCTACAAAATAGCTATCAGGTTCAGGAATAAATAATTTTCTTATTTGTCTACCTTCTTCTGTACGAATAGGAATATTTTGTAAGTTCGGTTCTAAACTTGATAAGCGACCAGTTAAGGTTAGTGCTTGATTATAAATGGTGTGTACACGGTTATCTTCAAATACGGATTCTTTAATACCGATTAAATAGGTTGAATACAGTTTAGTTAGTTGTCTATATTCAATAATTAAGTTAATAATTGGATGGTGATCGATTAGGTTGTTTAAAACTTCAATACCTGTAGAGTATCCTGTTTTAGTTTTCTTACCATTTGGTAGACCTAAGGTATCAAATAAGACATCACCTAATTGTTTAGGACTATCGACATTAAAGTCAACACCTGCTAGCAAAAGAATTTCAGTTCTTAATTTATCAATACGTAAAGACATATCTTTAGTTTGATTTTCTAGTTCTTTTAGGTCAACTGTTAAACCTTGATATTCCATATCTGCAAGGACATCTGATAGAGGTAGTTCCACATCATTTAGTAAACTTAATTGGTTACGTTCAGTTAATACATCTAGTGTTTGTTGCATCAGTTTATGGATGATATACGCCTTTTTAGCTATATGACCTTCATAGTCTGATGGAATTAAAGGTAGGGCCTTTTTAGCACCTTTACCATAAACTTCTTCATCATATTGAATATCCGTGATTTGAAATTGTTGCGCAATAAAGGTAAAGTCTTGTTTACCAATACTGGACTGAATTAAGTAAGCAGCTAAAAGTAAATCATAGGTTACATGATTAAACTCGGTACCAAGTTTCTTTAAAAATACTTTTGTACCTTTATAGTGATATGTATACTTTTTATATTTAGAACTTTCTAAATAAGCTTTAAATGAGGCACTATTTAAAAACGTTTCACTATCTACAAAGTAATTGATTTTTCCATTACTTAAACCAACACCCCAAAGTTCAGCTTTGTGGTAATTGAAATCTGAAAATTCAAAGTAAATTGCAAGATCTTGGTTGAGTAGAGATTTTAATGCATTTTCAGAATCAATTGCTTTATATTGAAACTCAGAAGTTTCGGCAGTAGTTGCAGCAACTTCTGGATTTTTCTTATTATAAGATATCACTAATTGTTTTAATTCAAGACGTTTATAAAAATTAATTAAGCTTTCTTCATCTACTTCACCAACTTTTGTATCTTCAAGATCAAAAGGTAGTGGCATATCCGTTAGAATTGTTGAGAGTTCTTTTGAAAAAACTGCCTGTTCTTTGTTTGTACGAATGTTTTCTCCAAGCTTACCTTTAATATGTTCTGCATTATTTAAAATATTTTCTAACGTACCATATTCAGCAATTAACTTTTTAGCAGTGACTTCTCCAACGCCTGGAACACCTGGAATATTATCAGATTTATCACCAACTAATGCTTTAAAATCAATAAATAACTCATGAGAAAAACCATAAGTTTCTTTTAAAGTTTCAGGTGTGTAGGTTTCTACAACACGCATACCTTTTTTTAACATGTGCACAGTAATATGTTCTGTAACTAATTGTAAAAGGTCATAATCAGATGAAAAGACATCGACTTTATAACCAGCTTTTTCAGCCATTTTAGCAAGGGTACCAATGATGTCATCTGCTTCATAACCAGCCATGGAGTATTCTTTAATGCCAAGATACTTAATAAGTTCATGGATTAAAGGTATTTGACTACCTAATTCCTCAGGCATTTCTTTTCTACCTGCTTTATAATCATCATATGATTTATGTCTGTGTGTCGGTTCTCCAGTATCAAATGCTATAAGCATATGTGAATTAGATATCTCAATAATTTTATCGATCATACCACTAAATGCAAAAACGGCATTTGTATAAATACCTGTGGATGTTTGTAAGACCTTAGCTCCTGGATATGCAGTCGCATTATATGCTCTAAAAAGTATCGAGTTACCGTCTACAAGTGTAATTTTTTTCATATTGTACCCCTTCTATAAATGTATTTTAACATAGTTATCTAGATAAGTTTTCCACAAAAAATGTGGGAAACTTATCCCTATATTATGAAAGGTAGAATCCTAAAGGAAACTACCTTTTATGTTTAAAATCTAAAGCCGCCTTTACCCTTACCTTTTCCTTTTTTAACCTTGGTTTGACTAGGTTGGAAACTGCTTGGGTTCTTGCTTAAACGCTCCATTTGTTTTTCGTCCATATTAGACATTTGTTTCATCATTTGTTTTTGTTGTACGAGTGAGTCTCTTAAGCGGTTGACATCGGATACCTCAACTCCAGCACCTTTAGCAATTCTTTGACGACGCTTAGAGGATTTATCGATAAGTTCAGGATATTTTCTTTCATCTTCTGTCATACTTTGGATGATGACATTAATTCTATCAAATTGCTTATCATCTACTTGGCTTAATGCTTCTTTCATTTTTCCTAGTCCTGGAATGAACCCTAAGATTTTTGAAATAGAACCCATACGTTTAATCATTTTAAATTGTTTTTGAAGATCTAAGTAATTATATGAATCACTCATCATCTTTTCCATCATGGATTTTGCTTCATCTTCATCGATATTTGATGTCACTTCTTCAATTAACGTTAACATATCACCCATACCAAGAATACGAGAAGCCATACGTTCTGGATGGAATGCTTCTAGGCTATCCATCTTTTCTCCGCTGGATGCGAATTTAATTGGTATTTGAGATATTTCTCTAATAGATAAGGCAGCACCTCCACGCGTATCGCCATCCATTTTAGTTAAGATAACGCCGGTTGCACCAATTTGATCATGGAATGATTTAGCAACATTTGCAGCTTCTTGACCCATCATCGCATCTACTGTTAGAAGTACTTCATTAGGTTTTAGGATTTCTTTAACATCTTTTAATTCTTGCATCATGTCTTCATCAATCGTTAAGCGACCTGCAGTATCGACAATCACTACATCATAATTGTTATCTTTGGCATACTTTAAACCGTTTTTAACAATAACTCTAGCGTCTTTAATACCTTCTTCATAGACATGAATGCCTAATCCTTTACCGATTGTAACAAGTTGATCAATGGCTGCAGGACGGTAAACGTCAGCAGCAACAAGCATGACTTTCTTTTTATCTTTTTTACGAATATAAAGTCCCATTTTACCAATAGCAGTTGTTTTACCACTACCTTGTAGACCAATGGTCATAAATGTAGATAAACCAGTGTTTGCGTAATTAAGCCCTACGGACTCTTCACCCATGACACGTTTTAATTCATCATGCACAATTTTTACAACTTGTTGACCAGGATTGAGTCCGTTTAAGATCTTTTCACCAAGGGCTTGCTCTTTAACATTATTAGTAAATTCTTTAACAATTTTAAAATTGACGTCTGCCTCTAATAAAGATAGACGTACTTCACGCATCATTTCTTCAACATCTTTTTCAGTTAAACGCCCACGACCGGTTGCACGGCGTACAAACATTTGTAGGCGATCAGATAGCGAGTTTGACATTATTCATCCAACTTTCTTAACTCATCAATATATTTTAAATCTTTTGTTGATTCCAATTGATCTAATAGTTTAGATCTTTTTTGGCTTGTCTCAACAAGTTTTAATTTTGCCTCAAAATTATTTAAAATTTGTTCCACATTTTTTAGTTGTGTGTGCACAGCATTTCTAGACACATCAAAAATATCTGCAATTTCTTGTAAGGTTAGATCCATGTGGTAATAGTTTGTATAGTAAGCTTGTTGTTTATCCGTTAATAGTTCACTATAAAAACTATAAAGTGTATTTAAATATTCTGTTTTTTCTAAGTTTTCCATTAGAAGAATCCTTTAAATAGGTTATAAATATAATCTTCTATATCAAATGGTACTAAATCATCAATTTTTTCACCAAGGCCTACATATTTAATTGGTAGGTTATATAAGTGTCTAATCGCAAGTACAATACCACCTTTTGCAGTACCATCTAACTTGGTTAAAACAATCCCAGTTAGATCTGTTGCTTCATTAAACACTTTTGCTTGATTCATACCATTTTGACCAGTAGTTGCATCAATAACCAGTAATGTTTCAGCAGGTTGACTTGGTAGAGCTTTTTCAATGACACGTTTCATTTTTGATAACTCATTCATTAAGTTCACTTTATTTTGAAGTCTACCAGCAGTATCGACTAATACAAGGTCATATGTTTCTTTTTTAGCTTTTTCTAGTGCTTCAAATATGACACTTGAAGGGTCAGATCCAGCATCTTTTTGGTAAAAATCTACCTTGGCACGCTTACTCCACTCATAAAGTTGTTCAATTGCACCAGCTCTAAAGGTATCACCTGCAACCATTAAGACTTTTTTACCTTGGTCTTTATATTGTTTTGCAAGTTTACCAATAGTAGTTGTTTTACCAACACCATTAACTCCTACAAATAAAAAGACATTGACTTCGCCTTCTGTAAAACTTAATGTTGTATCTACAAATTCATCTTTTAAATATATTTCAAATAATTTATCAACAATCGTTTCACTTAAGTCACTTGGATTTTCAAATTGTTTATTTATAACTTCATTTCGAAGTTCATTTGTAAAATGTAAAACAGTATCTACACCAATATCGGCAGAGATAAGTAAATCTTCTATAGCATCAAATAAATCATCATTAATCGTATCAGACTCATCTAATAATTTCTTTAAGTTATCAAATGAACTTCTACTTTTATGTAGACCCATTTGATATTTATCATTTTTTGGTTTCTTTTTAAACAGACGTGAGAAAAAACCCATCCTTGGTCACTTCCTTTATTTATCTATAGTATTTTATCATAATTACATATTTTTATAAAGGCTCTTTGACAGATTATGGTTATCTTCTTGCCCTTGTTTTTTTTGTTATAGTACAGTATCTAAAAATTTAAATAGTTTATCATAATTCGGATGATTGCTCATTTCATCTAAATATTCAACATAAACTACCTTTCTTTGATGGTCTAAAACGAAAATAGATCTTGCAAGTAATCTAAGTTCTTTAATAAGTGCACCATACTTCATACCAAAATCCAAGAGTTTGTGGTCACTTAAAGTTGTGATTTCTAGACCATTTGAGCCACACCATCTTTTTTGTGCAAATGGTAGGTCATTAGAAATGGTAATAAAATCTAAGTTTTTATAACTCGATAATCTTTCATTAATTGTACGTGTTTGAATATCACATACAGATGTATCTAAACTAGGTACAGCGCTAATCAGTGTATAGTCTTTTTTAAAATTAGCAAAAAATGATACTTCATTTAAATTATTATCTACAGCGATAAAGTCGAGTGCTTTATCACCAATCTGTAATGGTTCCCCTAAAACTGTTATGGGTTTGTTTTTCATTGTTTTCATAAAAATACCTCCTATCCTTATAAGTCTATTATAGGATAGAAGGTAAATATTTTAGTCATTTTCGCCCTGACTTGTTTTAGGTTCTTTTAGCTCTTAACATATCAAATGGTTCAACTTTAAACGGAATATAGACTTGTATTTTTTCTCTTGCACGTGCTGCTCTTGTAATCACTTCTTGATTGGAGTTCATCATTGAAGTATTTAAGAAGGTCTTTGATGCGTGTTTAGGAGAAAATACTTCTAAGTCTTCTAAGACAAAGACGTTTTTGGTTTCAACAGTTGCATATTTAGTTTCTTCGTTATAGTCAAGAATTAACCCAACAAAGTTTTGCATCACACGTTCACTACGTTTTTCATAAAGTTGTTGATCTTTAGTAGGTAGTCCATAAAAGAAACCATGAGATGTTTCTCTATTTTCAGCATTTTTCAGCATTTCTTCATAAAGTTCATAGTTTTTGATTGCACCAGTTTCAGTATATTCATCAATAATACGACGATACGTATTTACTACTGTTGCAATATAATGTAGTGATTTCATGCGGCCTTCAATTTTTAATGATGAAACACCAATATCCATAAGTCTAGTAATTTCTTTAACCGCACTTAAATCTTTTGAACCCATGCTAAATGGAATATCTGCTTCTATTTCTCCATTCTTTTGTAGTTCAAAGAACCAGCGGCATGTGTGTGCACATCCACCACGGTTTGCATCTCTATTGGTTAAGTGGTTAGAAAGTGAACAGCGTCCACTGTAACCTGCACACATACCACCATGGATAAATACTTCGATTTCAGCGTCTACATGTTTAGTAATGTGTTCAATGTCGTTTAAATCAATATCACGTCCTAAAACAACCCTTGTAGCACCTTTATTGTACCAATAGTTTACTGTTGGGACGTTTAATGCTGATTGTTGAGTAGAAATATGCACTTCTAGGTTTGTATGTTTTAAAGCGGTATTAATAATTAAAGGACTTGCTGCAATAATTGCATCTACTTTAGCTTCTTCTAATATTTTTAAATATTCAATTAAGCCTTCTTTATCTTTTTGATGTGGTATCACGTTTGTTGTAACATACACTTTTTTGCCACGATCATGTGCGAACTTACAACCTTCAATTAGATCTTCTTTTGTAAAGTTTGATGCATTGGCACGTAAACTAAATTGTTTACCTCCAATAAATACAGCATCTGCGCCATATATAATAGCAATCTTTAGTTTATCTAAATCTCCAGCTGGAGCGAGTAGTTCAGTCATTTTTCTCTCCCTTAATTGTAGACTCATCAAATAAGAATCCATCATGTAGTGTTTGTTTATAATCGGTGATAAGTTGTAAGTCAAAGTCGTTATTTTTATACATTGGGATTAATTTATAAGCATAATCATCATCCATAAATAATGTATCCACAATAAAATAATCAACAACAGTCTTTAGGGGTTCAATCACTTTGAAACTATTAAAGACTGTACCACGAAATACATGCGTACCTGCATCGTCTTCTAATACAGGATATGCTTCGTTAAGTCTTCGTTCTTCTGTAAGTGTTAGTGTTTTATCATCATGCAAGTAATTATCCAAACCTCTATGGTCATTAAATGTTTTTAGCATCGGTCTTTTTGAGTAGAACATGGACATGTGACCATGTCCAAAGTAAAACATCTTATATTTTTTTAGTTGACCAATTTCTAAAATGTCTTCTAAAGTAATTTCTTTAGAAACAAATGCGCCCATAATACCTTCACTTGATAGATCATTAAAATCCTCATCATTTGTTAGTAAGGTTTCAGGGTTATAGA
This sequence comes from Acholeplasma laidlawii PG-8A, assembly GCF_000018785.1. Lineage (NCBI taxonomy): Bacteria > Bacillati > Mycoplasmatota > Mollicutes > Acholeplasmatales > Acholeplasmataceae > Acholeplasma > Acholeplasma laidlawii. The sequence continues at coordinate 360,562 of NC_010163.1, read as the reverse complement.
TAAATTTATGTTCTATATTTAAAGTTTTAAAAGTATCAATTAAACCTAAGTCTGCACCCATAAAACCAGTGATTTTATCCACAGGTAAACTTAAAATATATGGTTTAATGGAATCTAGTTCTTTATCGGTAAATACTCTATTTAATAAAACAAAAACTTCTTTTTTTGCTTCATAAATCTTTTCAATAAGGTTTATAGTATCACTACCAAAGTCACTAGTAAGTGTTTTGGCATATTTAGCATCACCTAAAATGATACCATCAGCTACTTTGAGTAAATCATCTAACTTATTCTTATCATGTAAATTTGTAAGTATTTTCATATGTATGCCTCTTCATTCTATAGTTACATTATAGAATTTATACCAACTTCAAGTCAAAGGAAGTTATAATCCAAAAGAAAAAAAGGTAATAAAAACATATTATTACCTTTAACTACATTTCTTATTTATTTTTGATCGCATCAATTGGTTTTTTAGATGCTGTTTTTAAGACTGGTAATGCACTGGATAGATAGCCTATAACAATACTAATTAAGGTAACTAATATGATTTGTCTGATGCCAACATCAAATAGTGTGGTACCTAGATTTAGATTATATATCATAGAATCATTCAAGAGTTTTGTTATAATAACAGTCCCAATCACACCTAATACCGCATTCATAATAGAAATCATCAGTGTTTCTTTTGAGAAAATGCCTAAGACATCTCTACTACTTGCACCAATTGCACGTAAGATGCCAATTTCTTGTTTACTATGGCTCACACTAGAACTAATAAAGGTAAACATCAAGAGTGCTGCAAATCCTGCAAGTATGACAGCTGTCCAGAAAAAGAATTGTTGCATACCATATACAGTTTCACTAAGCATAATCATGTAATCAATATTTTCATCTTGTAAGGATACCTTATATAACAAACCTTTATTCATACTTTGTTGAACCATCTTATTAAAATCTTCACGCTTCATATCTTTAGTGCTTACTAGAATAAAGTTATAGATTATTTCACCTTCAATATATAATTCGTCATAAAGTTCATTACTTACATGGTATGCATAAACATTATCCTCATCACTAGTAAATCCTACAACACGAAGTCCTATAATTGGGTAGTTTGTGTAATAATCTTTGAAAAAATCAACTTGAAAACTAGGCGCTTCACTTGTTGATAGATAGAATTCAACCACAGCATTGAATGCTTTAGTATATCTTTCTGCATCAGATATGTATCCATATAATTCATAACCAATGATAGCAATTCTATCCTCGTCAGGAATATCATCTACTGTCTCATACATCGGAAAGTGTTCTGCTAATAATAAATTTAGTTCATCATAGTAGGTTTCTACTAGAAAATCCACGATGATTGTATTATACTGATAATCACCTAAATCTCGATGTATCATGTTACCCAAATGATATTCATTAATTACAATATCATTCTCACCTAAATTCAATGGATCTACACTATCAAAGTATTTAATAGTTTCGGCATCTACATCCGTTATTTTAGCTACCGTGCTAAATTGATGCATCCGTTCATTTTCTAAATAAAAAACTGCCTCTACACGAGAATTCTTAACGTGTCTAAGACTTTCATAGTAACCTTCACCAAATATAAATAGTCCCAGTGTTCCTTCTCTTAATCGATTTACATACTTATAGTAATTTTGAGGTGTATCAACACCTTGATTCCAACCAGATACTTTAAGTTCCTCATAGACTGATAAATCATCTTTGTAGTCTATAATACCTACAATCTTCATATTTCTTTCATTAAAATACAGCATCTCGCCAATGAGATCGTCCATCTCATTAATATCTTTAACACTATCTTCTTTATTAAAACCGTAATACGCTACACTTTGATAAAAGTGCATTGGTACAACAACTTCATTCAAGTTTTGTGGTAATCTACCAGTGACTTCAAAGTTTGTACCTAGAAGTGTTTCATTATCAATTTCAATGAAGCTTGTATAATAATATGCATCATAAAAACTAGGTTTATTCCAATCATATTTAATGTATGCATCCAAACTAAGACTTAGTGGATATACGGGTATAAGTATGGAGTTACTATATAAATCTGAAGCACTTTGAAAAACTTCCTCATCTAAATTCACTTCAGTATAGTAATACCAACTACTATCACCACCACGTTTATAGTTTTTAAGCATCAAATAGTTATAGTTATTTTTTTCAAATACTTCATAGGATTTATCTTCTGCATTAAAGTTTGATAGTGTATCTACACTACCAAACATAACTAAAGAAATGGTTGTAAGAAGTATTGTAAAAACCAGTCTTATTTTTTTATGTATTAAAGCATTTAAAGACATAGAAAGTGATGCTTTAAATGGTAGTTTGGATTTTACTAACTTAAATGGTTCACTACTTTGTTCTATATCTGATGTATCTGTTGTACTAAACCCACTATACGTTTGATCACTTATCTTCTTTATGTGTGTCGGTTTGGTTTGGTTTTGTAAGTACGCATTGATTACTTTTAAATCTTCTGCCGTTAATTGATATTTAGGTTCAATCGTAATGCCTTTATCCGTAAACTTAACTGGTTCATCACTTTGGCTTTCTTCTCCAGTATAAGTAATATCATAAGCAATCTTACCATCTACAAAATGCACAATTCTGTCTGCATATTTACGTGCAAACTCTAAATCATGAGAAATTACAATGACTAATCTGTCTTTAGATAATGATTTTAGAGTTTCAAGTAACTGAATACCGGTGTTACTATCTAGTGCACCAGTTGGTTCATCTGCCAAAATAATTTGAGGGTTTTTAACTAGTGCACGCGCAATGGCTACTCTTTGTTTTTGTCCACCAGATAATTCATTTGGACTACGATTGCCTAAACCTTCAATATCTAATTTTTTTAGTAAATCATTGACTGCTTCATCACTCACTTTTTGACCTTGCAGTGCAAGTGCTAAACCGATATTTTGAGCAACACTAAACTCTTCTAGAATATTATATTCTTGGAATATAAATCCAACCATCGTATTTCTATAGGAATCAAAATCCTTTTGTTTAAAATCTTGACTGGATTTTTGATTAATAATCATATCCCCAGTATCATAAGTGTCTAGTCCGCCAATTAAATTAAGGAGCGTTGATTTACCCGATCCGGATTTTCCTGTGACAAAAACCAGTCCAGTCTTACCAAAGACGACACTGACATTATCTAAAGCCTTAACGCTAACACCCTTTTTGGTAGCGTAGGTTTTTCCAATATTTCTTAGTTCTAACATATATACTTATCCTTATCATAAAAATGTTTTACCCTGAGTATTATTATACACAAAATCAAGATATACAAAAATGATTTAATAAAAAAACTTCACCTAATCAAGATGAAGTTTTTACGTATTAACCATTTTTTAAGTTAAGTCTTTTAATCATGAGTATTCTTGCAATATAGAAGTTTAGGACACCTAATCCAATTGAACATATTAATTGAATAATCAATATACCACTTAATGCAGTAAATACTTCTGTATTTTCTACATCAAGTAAATTTGGATTGATTAAAAGATTAATACCAAAATTAATTAAACTTAAGAATTGATTTGCCATATAGTATAAAATGAAATAAACAAATACATATAACCATTCGCGTTTGTTATAACTAAATCCAAAGGTTAATGCTGCATAAATAACTACAATGAAAACAAAGAACATGATTACCATCGATGAAATACTTAGTATTGTCATCCAAAACAGACCTTGATCAATACTCTGTAGACTAAATAATTCTTTTAGATTGATCACATCAATCCAAATAAGTAGTGCTGCTGCAACCAATATTGCAATTAAAAATAATGAAAAACCTGATAGTACTTTAGAAAGTAATATCTTACCCTTTGAAATGGGTAATGTGTGCGTAAAGTATGCTTCATCTTTTAAAATAGTGTTGTAGTATCTTTGAAATATAGCAAAGAAACTATACACTAAACCAATGATGATACCTGCGATACTCATAATAAATGCTGTATTATATAACGATCCCCAAATGATATTTGTATCACTAAAGGTTTTAAATATAGCTGCTAAAGCTGTGACAAATAAAGTAGCTAAAAACACCCATTTAAGTTGATTAAAAAAGTGAATAAGGTCCCATTTATATAATTTCTTCATCATATTTATAGACCTCCTTAAAATAAGCAGATAAAGTCAGATTGTGTCTAGATTCTAAATTTTTTGCAAGATCTGCCTCAATTATTTTTCCGTTTTTCAATAAAATAACGTAATCTAAATAAGATTCTATATCAGTAATTTGGTGTGTAGAGATTAAAACCGTGGAATCTTCCTTTTTATATTTTAAGACAATCTTCATGATTAAGTCTCTGGATGCTGGATCCATACCGTCTAGCGGTTCATCTAGTATATATAAATCTACTTTTCTACCGAGTGTAAGTGCAAGTTGTACCTTACCTCGTTGACCTTTTGATAATTGAGATAATCTTTTAGTTACAGGTACTTCAAACAATTTTAATATGTGCTTGGCATGTTCTTGATTAAAATCACTAAAGAAGTCTTTATACATCTTTATAACATCTAAAACAGTTTGACTCATATTAAGCGCACTACGCTCTGGTAAATACGCAATATTTGATTTATCTTCTATATTTAATTTGTGTCCCTTAAATATGATATGACCACTCGTGGGTTTAATGAGATCATTGATGAGTTTAATAATTGTTGTTTTACCACTACCATTTGGCCCTAGTAAACCAACAATTTGATTTTTTTCAACTTTAAATGATGCACCATCTAAAACGAGTAAGTTATCATATGCCTTAGTTAGATAGATTGCTTCTAACATACTTCATCCTCCTTATACTATTTTCATGAAAAGTATACTATGTTTATTTTAGCATAGAACACATAAAAATTCAGGTAAGTGTATGTATGTTTTACACATGAATCATAACTTAACAAGATAAAAGTCTATCGACAGCGATAGACTTTTTAAAATAATCAATTTAAATGAATATAGTGTTTAGTATCCGTAATAAGTTTCAACTGCATCTTCATAACTTGGTCTTATAATATCCATTTGATCCCTCCAATTGCCATTTATGATGGCCAGGTTTGCAGCGGTATACCAACTATAATTAGAGGTTTTTAATATACCTAGACTGTTTATTGGATCTATAGTTATTTGATTATATATAGATAGATATGCTGAGACTGAAGCTTCATCATTCATTCTATTTTGTAAGAAAGTGCTTAGGTCATTTATTTGATCTTCTTTTGTTTTCCAAGTTTGAATTTCATTCCAGACTTTGAATGCGAGTTCCTGTTTATAAGCATTTTGACTAGTAGATACAGCATACACATCTTTATTACTTATCGCTGATTGATATGTTCCAAAATAATTATCACTACTTGGATAAGGCACATAACCTAAATCAAATGAAATATGCTTCCATCTATTTGAAGCATCTAAGAAAGATAACTCACCAGGATGTATCAGTACTTTACCAGATAACCATAAAGGAGAACCTGCATCATATCTTCCTGAGTTTTCAAATAATCCTTTTTTATGCAATTCATGAAGGAAACTATATGTTTCTCCAGCAATTGCATAGTGGAATTCAACCCTTTCGTTTCGATAGTTAATTAAGGAACTGCCATTTAAAGGAATTATGCTTTCAGCATATAAAGCACGATTACCACCTAGTACCTTATACTCTTTGCCTAAACTTTCTAAAGCTGTTTTAGCAGATGTTGCCCATGCTTCAAAGTTCGACCAAGTCCACCCGTTTTGATTAAATAGTTCAGCCGGGTTTTCAAGACCTAATGATCTCAATAAATCTAAATTGAAGAATAAACCTTTGTCTACAGTAGGTTCGTTTTCAGTAAATGTATAGATTCTGCCATTATACATACCTAAAATTTTGGAATTTTCAGAAATTTTTGAATCACCAGAAAACATTATATATCTGTCTACAGGATCGATTGCACCTGCTTTAACAAGTTCTACTGTCCAGTCAGAGTTAATTGATAATATATCAGCCATCAAAACCCCTGCAATAGCACTATTTTTAATACTATTTATACGGTCTCTACCATAAGCTGCTTGTTCGTGATATGCTTTAAATATAACCTTAACATTTAATCTTATTTCAACTTCTTTAATAACCTTTTGTCGCTCCATTTTATCAGGTGCTGTATAAAATGGATGAAATGGATCTACTTCATTTAATTTATCATGCATGATAACTATTTCTTCTGGTGCTGTTTCACTATATTTTGCATAAAGTGTAGCATCTGAAGTAAATATATGATCATGATAATAAATTTCAATAAATTCAGAATCTAGATACCAACTAACAAAATAATAATCTATTTTGGAAGTAACTGGTTCAACACTCAGTGGTTTACCTTTTGGTATTTGTATATTTTCTAATTCTAATCCACCATCTACTTCAAAAGAAATATGAATGATATCACTATATTCAGCAACAACTGTAAGATCAGATGTGATAATATCGGTTCCTATATCCCATCCAAAAAAGAGTTTCCCTGGATAGTTTTGAGGTAATATACTTGTTGTGAAAATAGAACCATGTTCAATAGACTCTGATCCAAGATAGGTTTGATCGTAGTCTAAAATAGTTACTTCATATATATTTATCTCATAAACGGCTTTAATTGTTACATTTGATGAAATCTTTTCATTGGTCTTATCCCATTTGACAAAATGATAACCTTCTTGATTATTTGGTACATCAGGTAATGCTGCTGTTGAATTGTAATCAACTTCAAGTTCTAATAAGATGTCACCATTATAGTCTATGTAAGTGACTTGATAGGTGTTAATTTCATAAATCGCATCAATACTAATGTCATGAGCGGGCATAAGTGTTGGTAGTTCTACACTCCATGATAAAAATGTATAACCTTCAATTTTAGGTGCTTCATACGCATGTTCTCCTAAAACTATCTGATTAAAAGGCACTGTAAAACTACTTAATAGTTCACCTTCATAATAATAATTGATATCATAGTTATTTATATTCCATTTTGCGTAAAGTACGATGTTTTTAGAAGGCATTGTATCACTTTCAAATAAAGTAGCTAAGTTACTTTCTAAATACCAACCATCAAAACTATACCCTTCTTTTTCAGGTGAAGGTAAATTTGTAATATCTGCACCAAAATCATTTGTAAGTGGATCGATTTCAATACCACCATCTACTTCAAATTCGATGTTGTATTGGTTAACAATCCATTTTGCGTATACCTTTGTGTTCGAAATGATTTGTTCATCATCTATAAGTTTATTCGTTAAACCGTTATCCAAATACCAGCCTTCAAAGGTATGTCCTTCCTTTTCTGGACTAGGTAGGTTTTCTATACCTAAAAATTCTATAGGTGAGATGTGATTCGCTCCATTAGATTCAAACTCTATCAATGGTTTGCCTATTTCACACGAAGTTAAAATAGGCATCAATAAAAACAGTAATATTAATTTTTTCATAACTTATCCCTTTTTAGTAATATGTATTATTATAACATAGTGAACTTGAATTATTAAATGGTACTAATAATAAAAAAAGCGATCCCCTGACTAAAGGCCAGGGGATCATTAAAGGGGATTTGTGTACTAAGTACACTAATAGGGGATAAGTAGCACCCAATAGTTTGGATGCATTTTCATTATATTCTTATTCTTTTTCTATGTAAAGTTTAATGCGTATTTATGTATTTAATAACACATTTATTCCGACATCTGTTCAATGTGTTTACACTTCGGAAAATTGCTGCAACCATAGAACTCACCATATCTAGATTTTCTAATAACTAGGTTTCCACCGCACAGTGGACATATTTTATCAGTTACAACCGGTTTTATTTTTTCCATATTTTGTTGAGCAGCTTCTAAAATCGGCATAAATTTATTGTAAAAATCTTTCAATAATTGAATATGATCAACTTTACCATCTGCAATTAAGTCAAGTTCTGATTCCATATTAGATGTATAATCAATTTTCATGATTTTATTAAAGTATTGATTCAAGGTATCTACTGTCAGCTTTCCTTGTTCTGTTGGAATAAATCGTTTTTCATCTACAATAACATAGTCGCGTGCTTTAATCGTTTTAATGATACTTGCATATGTAGATGGTCTACCAATACCGTTTGCTTCTAATGCTTTAATGAGTGATGCTTCATTAAAACGAGCAGGTGGTTGGGTTTGTTTTTCAATCTTTTCAACTAAATCAGCATTTAGTTTATCACCAATTTTATATTCAGGTAAGAATTTATCTTTTGATTTATCACCTGTTACTTTTAAGTGACCATCAAATACTTGAATACTTCCATCCATTGTATAAATATTGCCATTTGAATCTAGCGTAATTTTAGTATTGTTAAATACTGCAGGTGCCATAAGTGATCCTACTGCACGTTCATAAATTCTCTTATAAAGTTTAAATTGGTCTTTTGATAAGTATTGCTCTATTTTTTCTGGTGTTAAATGAATATCTGTAGGTCTGATTGCTTCGTGGGCATCCTGACTAGAGTCTTTATTATTTGTCTTATAAAAACCAACATATTCTTTTCCATAGTTTGTTTCAATGAATGCTTTTGCAGGATTTACAAACTCTTTAGATAAACGATTAGAGTCTGTTTTCATATACGTGATTAAACCGATAATTTGACCATTGATTTCAATACCTTGATAAAGTTCAGATGCAACTGACATCACACGGCTAGAGCTCATATATAGACTGTTTACGCCATCTTGAAGTAAGGTAGATGTCATGTAAGGTGGTTTAGCGTTTCTTTTTGTTTCTTTTTGAGTAATATCACTTACTAAAAATGGATTTGTTGATGTTTCAACAATTTTAGTAGCTTCTTCTAATCCAATACGTGTATCTTTTGGAATAACATAATCTGCTACATGGTCATTAAAATGTGCATGCATGGTGAAATATGTTTCAGGCACAAATTTTTCAATTTCACGTTCTAAGTCCACAATTAGTTTTAAAGCCACACTTTGAACACGACCAGCTGATCTGGATTTAATTTTGTCTCTTAAAAATGCAGATAGTTTAAAACCAATGATTCTGTCTAAAATACGTCTACTTTCTTGAGAGTTGACTAATCCTAAATCGATTTGACGTTTATGGTTGATTGCTTCCATAACTGCAGGTTTTGTGATTTCTTTAAAAACAATACGGTTATGTTCGTTTAAATCTAGACCTAACTCATCAGCGATATGCCAAGCGATAGCTTCTCCTTCGCGGTCCGGGTCGGTTGCAATTAAAACTTCTTTACCTTTTGTTTTTTTCTTTAAATCAGTAATCAGTTTACCTTTACCAGTAATGATTTTATAGGTAGGTTCAAAATTGTTATCTACATCTACACCTAAACCACCCTTACCAGAGGTTGCTAGGTCTCTAATATGACCTACCGATGATAAAACAGTTACTTCATCGTTGAAATAACTTGAGATAGTTTTTGATTTTGCAGGTGATTCTACAATAATTACTTTGTCTGACATAGATTGCCTCAATTCTTTAGTTTTATACCTTATCAATTATATAATTAAAATTCTTGATGTCAAGTATTCAATTTTCTTATATTTTATTCTATATAAATATATTATATAGAAGGTTTTTTTTACATTTTTTAGTCCATATAGAAAAACAAAACCATGATTTCACATGATTATTGTTTTAATAACTTAGCCACGGGCGCAAAAGTTTTACGGTGAATTGGTGATACACCATACAAATTTAGAGCCTCTAAATGTTTTCTTGTACCATAACCTTTATGGTCTTTAAATCCGTATTGAGGATAAACCTCATCATAATCCACCATCAATTTATCTCTAGTCACTTTAGCAATTATACTTGCTGCAGCAATCGATATAGATAGTTGGTCGCCATGTTTAATGGAGGTATAAGGTATACCTTTTATATCCATATGATCAGTTAATGCGTATTGTGGTTTAATCTTTAGTTTTGAAATAGCATCTTCCATTGCATGTCTTGCTGCTTCTAATATATTTATTTTATCAATCACTTCATGATTTACAACACTTACACCAATTGCAAGTGCATGTTGTTTAATGAGTTCAAATAAGGTTTCACGTTTTTTAGCTGATAAAGTTTTAGAATCATTAATGTCTTCATGATAAAAACCTTTTTCGAAAATTACAGCTGCAGCAACAACTGGACCAGCTAGTGGACCACGTCCAGCTTCATCTACACCACAAATATAGGTATACCCTTTATCATAAAGTGCTTTTTCAAATGCTAGATTGTCTATGGTCAAAGCTTAGTGCTCCTAAATTTCTATTTCTTATATCTGTTAATAATATCGTATATACTCTGTCATAATCAGTTTCGCCACCTTTAACAATAGCACCTCTTACTTTACCAATATGATCAAGTATTTCAACTTCATCTAAATCCTGAACATTTTCAATACCATAGCGTTCTTTTAAACGTATTGGATAATATTCTTTTAAGTAGTTAATTGCATAAATGACTACTTGATTCATTGGCAGCGTATCATCTTTAATCGCACCAGTAATGGCAAGCGCAAACCCTACAGTTTCATCTTCAAATTTTGGCCATAATACACCTGGTGTATCAAGGAGTTCGAAGTGTGGGTTGATTTTAATCCATTGTTGGGATTTAGTCACCCCTGGTTTATTTCCAACGTTTGTTGCCTTTTTAGATACTAACTTATTGATCAAGGTAGATTTACCAACATTTGGTATACCTAAAATCATTCCACGTACACGGTCAAACTTCATACCTTTATTTTTAGATCTTAATATCTTTTCTTCTAAGATTTCTTTACTTCTACTATAAATTTTATTTACATTGAAGCCATCATTACTATTAATAAGGAGGGTATAAAAACCTTGCGCTTCATAAAATTCTACCCATTTATCGACAGTTTTTCTATCAGCTAAATCGATTTTGTTGAACAATAAAAGTGTTGGTTTGTCACCAACAATTTTAAGAATCTCTGGATTCATACTACTAAACGGTAATCTTGCATCAACGAGCAAAAATACCATATCCATGAGTTTAATTTTTTCCTTGATTTCTCTCAAGGACTTGAACATATGTCCTGGAAACCATTGAACCTGTTTCATTATAATCCCAACTTTTCTAAAATTTCTCGTAAGCTTAACATATCAATTAAGACTTCACGCGCTTTGGTTCCTTGTGCAGGGGAGACAATACCATATTGTTCTAATAAGGTAGCTATTTTTTGTGCACGGTTAAAACCAATATTATATTCTTTTTGAATACCATTGATAGAACAACTATTTTCACTTACTACATATTCTGCAACTTGTGCGAATAGATCATCATCAATGGTATCTTTTGCTTGTACAATATGTCTTAAATCTTCATGTTTTAAGATATATTGTGGCGTTGTTTGTTGTCTGATAAAATCAATAACGGCATCAATTTCGTTATTTGAAATATAAGCACCTTGTAATCTAATTGGTCTTTCAGCTTCTTTTAAAAGCATATCGCCTCGACCAAGTAATTGCTCAGCCCCTGCACCATCTAAAATGGTTGTAGAGTCTGTAAAGCTTGCCACTCTAAATGCAATACGTGTAGGAATATTTGACTTTATCGTACCTCTAATGACATCGACTGTTGGTCTTTGTGTTGCTACAAGTAAGTGAATCCCTGCTGCACGTGCTTTTTGAGTGATACGTTGAATAGCATTTTCAACATCATGTGCAGCAACCATCATAAGGTCAGCTAACTCATCAATGACGATTAAAATTAAAGGCATTTTTTGTTCATCAATAAATCCCTTTTTAACATTCTCATTAAAACTACCTATATCTCTTGATCTTGTACCTGCAAATTTTTTATAGCGATCTTCCATTTCATCAACAACCCAGTTTAGTGCTGTTGCAGCCATTTTTGGATCTGTAATAACAGGCGTGATTAAATGAGGTAGATCATTATAAGGTGTAAGTTCTACCATTTTAGGGTCAATTAAAATTAGTTTTAAGTCCTCTGGTCTGTTCTTTAATAATAAAGAAATTAATATGGAGTTCACACAAACAGACTTACCAGATCCGGTACCACCAGCGATTAAACCGTGTGGCATTTTAGCGATATCTACATAAATGTTTGTACCATCAATATCTTCCCCTAAAGCTACTTTAAGTGGATGTTTATGATCTTCTAAAAATTCATCTGTATCTACAACATTACCAAAGGATACTATATCAGCAATCTTATTTGGTACTTCAATACCAACAAATGGTTTACCAGGAATTGGTGCTTCAATACGTAGTGTTTTAGCAGCTAAATTCATCATTAAGTTATCTTGAAGACTTGTAATACGTTTTACCGGAACACCAGGTTCTAGAGAAATCTCATGTCTTGTAACTGTTGGACCTTTTTTAGATTGAGCCACTTCACCTTCAACAGCGTGATCAATTAAGGTTTGATTAATACGTTCAACTTGTTCTACTAACCATTCAGGTTTATCATCTGCGCTTCTTTCTACTTTTTTAAGTAATGTTAATGGTGGCAGTTGATAATTACTAGTAGGTGTGTGTGCTCTAAATGCTTGTCTAACTTCCGTTTTCTTAGGTTCAACATATTTAGGGGGTGCTTGTTCTGGATAATCTTCACTAATTTCCTCACCAAAATTAGCTTTAATTTGAATTCCTTTACTTGGACGCTTAAATGTATCCACATCAAGACCACCAATTTCTGGTGTTGTCTCAATATGTTTACCACGCATCCAAGGTGGTAGTGTATTTTCAGGTGTTTCCACGTGATTCATTTTAATTGGTTGAATCTCTTCTTCAATTTTTGGTTCAAAGGCTACATCTTCTTTTACAGGTGCATCTTGGTTTTTATGTTTATAAGAATCTATACCGAAAATTTGTTTTCTAGTTTCTTTAGAAATAATACCATCTTTAAATTCATAATATTTATTACCAGTTTTTTGAATATTGGCATCATCATCCATTTTAGGTACAGTTCTAAAGGCGTCATATTTTTTTACCTTATCACCAATGACTCTGACAACAAACGGTACATGAATTTCATCTTTTACGTCACTACCAAAAAGCGGAGAGATAAATCCTTCCTTAACATATTTATGTTGTTTACGTATACCATCTATTTTAGGTATTTGAGGTATTGTAAACACTTCTTGATATACATCTTTTTGTCTCTTTTTACGCTTCAAGATTCTCTTCCCCCTTTAAATCTGCTTCAATGCCTTTATATAATTCTTCGATGCCCGAGTCTATTGTCTTATCTTGATTAAATACTTTCTTAGAGTATATTTTATACGTTTCCTCACCAGTTAGTGAAATTACTACTAAACCTAATTTAATCATAATGGCATGAGTTACATTATTTAACACTAATCTTCTAAACCAGTACACTGGGTTTACAACATTTAGTACCATCATAGACTGTTTAATAATTTCATTCACCTTTAACTTATTAGTCGCTTTAACTAGGAGATTATTATCAATTTTAGTTTTAGCTTCACTTAATGTAAATAATCTTCTTAAGGTAATACCTTTAAACATCTTTAAGATGGGTTTTTCTAATAACTCATTAAAACGATCCGCTACATACTTTAGTAGTACTAAGGATTCATCGAGTGATAGTTCTAAATATGGATATTTACTTTTAGGGTAAAACTTAGTAGCAATATCTGCACTTAATTCTAAAGCCACATTCATCAAATGCGGTCCATAACCCGCTTCAGTTCTTAATTTTTTATCTTTAAATGTTTTATGTGCATCTTCAATAAGCCATTGAATCTCTTTTTCATCAATGTCTTCTTCCTGCACTTTAGCACCTCTTAAACCTTTATTTAATGAGGCAATGACTGCTACAAGATACCATAAAGATAGTAAAATAACGCCAAATAAAACCCCTGAAAAAAAGGTAATGAGCCAGCCAATATTTAGTTCAATAAAACCCAAGTCCCATATCATAAGTTATTTATACCATCCTTTACATAAATTATACTATATTTATGCCATAATTGGGCTTATAAACTTGTAAGAAGCATTATTATATGCGATAATGGACTTTAACAAATGATGGAGGTTTCATAATGGAAAGACACTTAATTGCTATAGATTTAGACGGCACGTTATTAAATAATGATTCAAAAATACCTTTAAAGAATAAAGAAATGATACATAAACTCTTAGACAAAGGTCATATGGTAGTACTTGCAACAGGTAGACCATTTCATGCAACTATTGATATCTACAACGAACTTGATTTATCAACACCTGTAATAACTGATAATGGTGGTAACATTAGAGAACCTAAAAATCCTAAATTTCAAATTGTAACCGATGGTATAACAGTTGAAGTTGCACATAAATTATTTTTATATACTAAAGAACATCTTGTATCTGCATTTTATTCTTATGGTGATCATATCTATGCTTACAAATATTTAGATAGATTACATAATATATTTATGGGGAGTCAAAATGCTAAAATTATCCACGCAGAATTTGACCAACTACAACATACACCAACCGGTATGATTTACTTAGTTGAAAATGCATTTATGCAAAACTTTGAATCTTATATAAATAATGATTTAAAGGATGAAGTCGGTTTTAGATTATGGGGTAGTGATTCTAAACATGCAGTGTATGAAATCTACAAGACTGGTTCATCTAAATTATCAGCTATTCTATGGGTAGCAGATCATTTTGGAATTGATAAGAAAAACACTATAGCATTTGGTGATGGTCTAAATGATATTGAAATGATTCAAGGTGTAGCTCTTGGTCTTGCAATGCCAAATGGTACAGCAGAGTTAAAAGCTGTTGCAGATAAAATCCTAGATATAGACAATGATAATGCCGGTGTTGGCCACTTCTTAGAACAATACTTTAATCTATAAAATATAAATGAGCACATATTAAATGTGCTCATTTTTTTAGCTGATATTCATAACTGACATCACACTATCTTCATTAAAGCCTTTAGACATTAAATAACGATAGATTTTTTGTTGTTTCTTTTTATAATCTGTTTCCTTTTCATACTTTTTAAGTGCTAACTTAAACTGTTTATATAAAGGAATTCTTTCATTATAATTTTCTAAGGCGTAGTCGATGTCTTTTTGTTCAAATTGATAAAACTTTAACTTTTCTTCTAACTGTAGATAAGAGTACCCCTTATTTTGAAGTCCTCGAATCATTTTATAGTCATCAATGATACGCATTTTTTTAAGGGTCATAATGGCATCATACGTATTATGCATACCTTGTTCATTTAGGTACTTAATCACTTGATTTTCAGACTTACCATAGGAAGCAAATTTAATCGCCTTATTGAGTAGTTTATGTTTTTCCATTGCTTTTTGTAAGACTTCAACAGATTCTACTTCAATACCTGGTCTTAATCTATATTGGACTAACGTATCTTCATCAATTGTTAACTTATAACCATTTTGAAATTCAACTTGGTAATTGGTTTTAAGTTTTCTAACCTCTTTGACTATCATGTGAGATCGTCACGGTGAAAACCTTCACCTAATACTTCTTTTGTTGAGATAATGAGTGTAAATGCGTTTGGATCTATTTGTGTAATAAACTCTTTAGCAATATAGAGTTGTTGGCGATTCATCGTAGTAAGTACTAATTCTTTTTCAATACCAGAGTAGCCACCAATAGCTTTTAATCTTGTTACACCTCTGTCTATACGTTCATAAATTGCTTCTTTAATCTCATCATGTTTTTTGGTAATAATCATCAGTGCAAAGGCGTTTCTTCCAAATATCGCTGTTTTTTCTAACATATATGCTGTTAATAACATAGCTAAAATAGCAAATAACCCATTTTGTAGACTTATAAATGCACCAAGTAAAATAATTAAACCATCGGTTAGATAAACTGCAACTGAAAATGGTACTTTTAAATATTTATTGATAATCTTTTGAAAGATATCCATACCACCTGTGGTTGCATTATATCTTAAGACTAGACCAATACCCACACCAGCTAATACCCCACTAGCAATACTAGCTACTAAGAGTTGATAGTGTAGATCAATTTGATTTAGTATAAGTGTATCTTCTATCTTTAAAACTTCAAATAATGTCACTAAAACAGGTGACAAAATACTTGCAAATACAGTCTTTAAAAAGAAATCTTTACCAAATAAAATACCGCCAATTGTAAGTGCTACAATATTTAACATGAGATAGGTAATACCTGTAGAAAATGGAATTAATGGTTCAAGCATTAAACTAAGTCCCATCATACCACCTGTGATTAAACCCATTGGTTGCATAAAAAAGTAAAATGCTAAATGTAGTAAAAATACGCCTAGAGTAATGAGTGCATATGATTTAATCATTTCTTTATTCATAGGCTTTACTCTTTAAATAAGCATTAATGAAACCGTCAATATCTCCATCCATGACAGACTGAATATTACCAACTTCATAATTAGTTCTGTGGTCTTTGACCATTTGATAAGGTTGGAATACATAAGATCTAATTTGACTACCCCAACCAATATCTGATTTTTCACCCTTAAGGGCATTTAACTTCGCTTGTTTTTCTTCTAGTTCTTTTTGTATCAGTTTAGATTTTAAAATTTGCATTGCTGCTTCTTTATTCTTAATCTGACTACGTTCATTTTGAATATTAACAACAATACCAGTTGGTATATGTGTTAATCTTACAGCAGAGTAAGTTGTGTTAACCGACTGACCACCTGCACCAGAGGATTGGAATGTATCCATACGAATATCATCATCTTTTAATTCAACTTCACTTGTTTCATCAATTTCAGGTGCTACATCACATGAAACAAAGGAAGTATGTCTTCTTTTATTGGAGTCAAATGGTGAGATACGAACTAATCTGTGAACACCACGTTCAGACTTTAAATTACCATAAGCATATGGACCAGAAATACGTAATGTAACAGATTTAACACCTGCTTCTTCACCCGCTAAGTAGTTTAGTATTTCTACCTTATAACCTTTATAGCCAGCAAAGCGTTCATACATACGCATTAAAATACCACACCAGTCCATGGACTCTGTACCACCAGCACCTGGATGAAGTTCTAAGATTGCATTGTTATGATCATATTCTCCATTGAGTAATACTTCAATTTCAAACTCAGATATCTTTTTTTGAAGTGAATCAATTTCAGCTTCTAAAATATCCCAACTCTCAGTACCTTCTTTGGCTTCTTCAAGCCACATTAAGGCATCCTCATATTGGTTTTGAATCGATGTAATAGTTTGTTTTTTCTCTGTAAGTTGATTTAATTCTTGGCTAATCTTTTTTGCTTGATTTGAATCATTCCAAAAATTAGGATTTGCCATGATGGGTTCGATTTCTTTTAATCTGTTATTAATAGCATCTAAATCTAAAGCATTTTCTAAATCTTTAATTTTTGTTTCAAAAAGTTCTAGTGTCTTATTTACTTCGTACTTTTCCATAACTACCTTCTATTCCACGGTAATTGACTTCTGTGAGCACGCTTAGGTTGTTTACGTTTTTGTTTAGAAGCATCTTCACCTTGGTTTGTGCTTGTATTTTTAACAACCGCTTCACGGCTAACATTTAATTCAATACGACCCAGTGCAGCATATCTAGCAATATCTTTTGAAATATTGTAGCGCATTTCATCAAACATACGTTTACCTTCTTTTTGGTAAATAATTAACGGATTTTGTTGACCGTATGATTGTAGTCTAACACCTTGTCGTAACTCACTCATTGCATCAATATGACGCATCCAATAAGTATCAATTACACGTAACATGATTACTTTTAAAAACTCATTGTACACTTCTTGAGGTACAACTTCTTTTTTACTTACTAATAATTTAATCGCAAGATCTTTATAATGGTTGACAATTTCTACTTCATCCATTTCATTTACATCTTCAATTTTAACCATACCTTTAGGTATTAAGAAACTTTCAAAATGGTGAACAATTGCTTCATCTTTAATTTCAAATTTATTTCTTCCGTGAGGAATGATAAACTCATCAATTTCAGCTTCAACAATTGTTTCAATAAACTTAATGACTTCTTCTTCAACAGTTTCTTTAGTTAAAATAGATGTACGTTCAGCATAAATAATTTCTCTTTGCACTCTTAAAACATCGTCATATCTTAAGACGTTTTTTCTAATTTCTGAGTTGACACCTTCACTACGTTTTTGTGCACCAGTAATTAAAGATGTAATCATCTTAGAAGTTACTGGTTCACCGGTTGCTTGGGCACGTTGAAGTGTTTCAATAATTGTTCTAAAACGGTCTCCTCCACGACGTACCATGAGTTCATCTTCTGCAGATAAGTAGAATCTTGAAAAACCAGGATCCCCTTGACGTCCAGAACGACCTCTTAACTGATTATCAATACGTCTAGCATCGTGTTTTTCAGAACCTAATACTGCTAAACCACCAAGTTCCACTACACCTTCACCAAGTTTAATGTCGGTACCACGTCCAGCCATGTTGGTCGCGATTGTAACCGCACCTTTTTGACCAGCTTTAGCAACAATTTCAGCTTCTCTTTCATGGTTTTTAGCGTTTAATACTTCATGGTTAATACGATGTTTGCGTAATTCCATACTTAAAAATTCTGATGTTTCGACTGCAATTGTACCAATTAATATGGGTTGCCCAATCTCGTGTCTACGTTTGATTTCTTCAATTAATGCTTGATATTTTTCTTCTGCTGTTACAAAGAAGTAATCTTTAGCATCTTCTCTAATGACTGGTTTGTTTGTAGGAATTTCAATAACACTCATGTTATAAATTTCTATAAATTCATCTTCTTCAGTCTTTGCAGTACCGGTCATACCAGATAGTTTTTTATACATTCTAAAGAAGTTTTGGTACGTAATTGTAGCTACTGTAACAGTTTCTTTTTTAATTTCAACGTTTTCTTTGGCTTCAAGTGCTTGGTGTAGACCTTCACTAAATTGTCTACCCTTTAGTACACGACCTGTAAATTGGTCAATAATTAAAACTTCACCTTCTACAACCATATATTCTTTGTCTCTAAACATGGTGAAATTAGCTTTTAAAGCATTGTTGATGTGATGTAATAAAGATACATGACTTAAGTCATATAAGTTTTCAATATTAAATACGCTTTCTGCTTTAGCAATACCTTCAGGTGTTAACTCGACAGTATTTGACTCTACATCTAATTCATATTCATGATCACTTAAAGATTTTACAAAACGATCAGATTGTTGGTATAAGTTTTGAGTTTGTTTAGCAGGTCCAGAGATAATCAAAGGTGTTCTAGCCTCATCAATTAAAATCGAGTCAACCTCATCAATAATTGCGTATGGGTAGCCTCTTTGTGCAACCATATCTTTATGATATAAGACCATGTGATCTCTTAAGTAATCAAAGCCTAACTCAGAGTTTGTAGAGTACATAATATCACAAGCATATGCTGCCTTTTTACCTTCTCTATCTAAATCTCTAATATTTAAACCTACAGTTAATCCTAAGAATCTAAATAGGTCACCAATTTCGCCTTCAGCTTCACGTTTAGCTAAGTATTCGTTGACTGTAACAATATGCACACCATCACCATTTAAAGCATTTAAATATGCAGGTAAAACAGCGGTTAAGGTTTTACCTTCACCTGTTCTCATTTCAGCAATATTACCATCGTGAATCGACATACCACCAACTAATTGTACAAAATATGGTGTTAGCCCAGTTACACGTTTTGAGGCTTCTCTAACTGTTGCAAATGCTTCAACTAAAATATCGTCTAAAGTTTCTCCATTTTTAATACGATCTTTAAAAATTTTAGTTTGATTTTTTAATGCTTCGTCACTCATTGCTTTCATTGTATCTTCTAAAGCCATAATTTTATGAGCTACTTTGTTATATTTTTTTACTGCTTTTTTGGTCGAATCAAATAGTCCAAACATAACATCACTTCCTTTACTTGTTTAAGTTTATGTGTACTTCATTATTCTTTATTTAATCTAAAACGATTTGGCATAAAACCCAAATCATACCTTATCATGGTTTACTTATCAATCATCTATAGATGACATCACTAAATGATACCATATTTAATATGATTTCTCCAAATAATCCCCACTATTTCAGATGATTTTTACATAAATATCGTGTTTTTTTATACTAAATACATCATTTACTTTTAATTCCTTTTTTTTATATTATTTTTATTAAAAGTTGTGTATATAAACAATAAGAGGATACATTTTAGTATCCTCTTTGGTAATCTTTATAAACTATCTACTTCTTCTTTAGTCAGTAAGATATCAACTTCAAAGAAATCGATTCTTTTATACTTTTTTATTTTCGCTATAATGTTTGAAGGAAATGCTACAATTTTGTGATTAAAACTAGAAACATTTGTATTATATAATTTTCTAGTGCTTTGCAGGCTTTCTTCTAGGATAATCCAATCATCTAGTTTTTCTTTAATCGCTTTTGATGTTTTTAAATCTTTATGTTCTGTAATCATTTCATATAACATGTGCATAGATTGAGTTAATTGAAATGATATATCTTGTTTTTGTTCAACACTATCTGAATTTGTAATGACCGCTATTTCAAGCATCTCATTTAGTACCTTAGCTTCAATTGCTAAACTTCTTTTTGTTTGTTCTATCATAAGATTTAACAGGTTATGTTTATTCACGATGATGTCATCTATATCTATCATGAGATCTGCAATATTTTGTTTATTCTTTTTAAAACTATTAGCATTAATTAGATACCAAACCCATATAATTACAAGAATCAGTACGACTATACCTGCTGTAATGTAAAAAATTAATAAATTGTCCATCTTACTGTCACCCTCTCAAGCTGCGTATGGTTAGTGAATATATGTATTTTATACTAATTGTTCGAAAATTTCAATTTTATCTAATTTTTCCCAACTTAAATTAGATTCTAACTTACCAAAATGGCCATTATGTGTGGTTTGTTTGAAAATTGGGTTCGTAAGTCCAAGATAATTAATAATTGCTTTAGGTCTTAAATCAAAGTGTTTGGAGATTGTTTCAGCAATTACCTCATTACTTACTTTAGATGTACCAAAAGTGTTTACATATAAACTTACAGGTTCTGCAACACCAATAGCATAAGCTAATTGGATTTCACAAGTTTTTGCAATACCACTTCCTACGACTTGTTTTGCTAAGTATCTTGCCATATAAGATGCTGATCTGTCTACTTTAGATGCATCTTTACCACTAAATGCACCACCACCGTGGCGTGAGTATCCACCGTAAGTGTCTACAATAAGTTTACGACCTGTTAAGCCACTATCTCCTACTGGTCCACCAATGACGAATCTACCGGTTGGATTAATATAGTATTTAGTGTTATCTGTAATTAAATGTTTTGGAATGACTTCTAAGATAACATGTTTCATCATGTCTGCTTTAACACTTTCAAGTGTTTTGGATGCTTCATGTTGTGTAGATAATACAATCGCTGTAACTTCCAGTGGTTCATGGTTTTCATTATATAAAACAGATACTTGAGATTTACCATCTGGTCCAAGTCCGGATACAATACCTTCTTCTCTAACAAAAGCTAAACGCTTAGTTAATTCATGTGCTAGAAAAATCGGTAAAGGTAAAAGTTCTTTCGTATCATCTTTAGCATAACCAAACATAATACCTTGATCCCCTGCACCTTGTTCTTTATTATCTGTTTCATCAACCCCTAGCGCGATATCTGCACTTTGTTTATGAATGTTTACATGATAGGTTGCTGATTTTGCATCAAAGATGAATTTCTCATCATTATAACCACAAAAATCGATTGCTTTTTTTGCAGTTTCAATAATGATTTCATCTGTTAATATATAACTTGTTGATACCTCACCAAAAATATAAACAGTTGTGTGTGCTAAAGCAACCTCAATCGCACAACGTGCTTTAGGGTCATTTTTTAATACTAAATCTAATACTGAATCTGCTATAAAATCCGCCACTTTATCTGGATGTCCTTTAGACACACTTTCGCTTGAAAAAATATAACTCATAATATTTACCTCTTTCTTCCATTACTTAATAAAAACACTTCCCAAGAAGGAAGTGATGAAATCTCCTTATTGGTGGGTTAGCCCCCTGTCAGTTGAGCACCTAATTTAAGTAGGTTGCTGCAGGGTCAAAGGACTGATCACCTCACCTGCTCTGAATAAGTTTTTATTGAATTGTTTATATGATAACCTTTATTAGATATTTTGTAAACTAAGATACATAATTATGTAAAATATGTTTTATAAATCATGATAAAGTTGATCAATTTCTGTGTTGTATTTAAAGAATGTTTCTCTTAATGAATAATCAAAATATGGTGTTAATTGTTTCTTAAACAAGTCCATCGTTTGTGGGTGGCTGTTTGGATGATAGTATGTTGATAAACTTCTTAAAGAAACATAGCAATCCGCCAGTAAGATAATTTGATTTGGTATCTCAAATTGGATTTTATTCATTTGTTGAGCAAATGCTTCATCAGCACTTCTTTCATAATGTGCTCTAATAATATCATTAGATTTTTGAGCAAGTTGAATTCTTTTACCAATTTTTGCACCTAAATCTGTCTTTTCTTTTAATACTTCATAGGTATGTTCATCGTAACTATCTGTTTCTATCATTAAATCCTTGATTTCATCAAATCTTAAATGAATCAGTGCGTATTTTTCTAACTCAATTTTATCTTGTTCATCCAAGTGATAAAATGTAGCTATTTTTGATGCAACTGATGCAACATTATAGGCATGTCTTTCGTTTAATATGGTGCTTGCAGATTGAAATACAACGTTAAATAAAGATCTAACGATATGCGTGAAGTCCATTTGTACTTCACGGCGTTTGTTTAATTCCTTTTTTCTTTCTTCTTGGATGGATTGTCCAATAGAAACAATAATATAATTGATTAAATAAAATAATATAAATATAACTGTTCTTAAGGCTAAGTCAGCTACTTGAATGGCTAGTACTGGATCGGTAAATATCGTTGATAAGAACTCTTGCCAAGTAAGACCTAAATTAAAGAAATTATAAGTTATTGATATATGTATTAATGTAACAAACCCAACTAATGAAACAAATGAGTTTGCTAGTAACCTTTTGTCTTGATAAAGCGATATTTGAACTAAAGCATAAAATATTAATACATAACTTGCTGTTTCAAACGGCGCATTTTGTCCGACTGCATAAACACGGATATAAACCATCACAGATGATATAAAAATCCAAAAACTAGATACATACATCGCAATCTGTTGTTTTGTTAAATCATTGTGGTCTAAGTCGATAAGCTTAGATTGTAGTCTACCTACTGTATACGTAATTGGTAGAGCAGCAATAGCAAAAATCCAATCGGTTGTCGGATTGGCAACACTAAAGCCTAGAATGAAAAATACTAAAGAATAAAGCAAGTTTGATATAAATACGATGTTTTTAATAACTACATTTCGTCTATATAAAACAGCTACGTCATTAGCAATATCAATTCCAGTTTCAAAACCAAAATATTTAGAAAACAGCTTTTTTCCAAAGCCCTTTAACCTATGCTTTTGGTTCTTTAAGCCCATATATTATCTTTTCCTTTTTTTCAAATCAAATAAGCTAATTTTTTGGTAACTTGGATTTTCAAGTGCAATATCTTCGTTCATCACTTGAGCAACACGAGTAGATGCAGCCGCAGCAATAGCACCTACAATATCATCCATCATTGTATGTACAATACCTTCTGTTTTACCAGCATCATTTAATCTTTTAACGATACCATGTTTATTGACATCAATGTCACCAAAGTTTGTTTGTCCAATCGCACCATAGTTTCTAGCAACATCTAAACCTATGGTTTCATCAATACCAAATAGTCCAAGATCATAGAATAAAATATCTTGTATTGGTCCTTTAAACATTTTTTCTTCAGCAAGTCTATCAACTTCTGCAGCAAATTGAATGTGGTGGAAAACATCTCTAAATGTTAATATTTTTTCTACAGATTCCACACATAAGTTAATATCAATACCAGGATAATATTTAGATTGTTGTTGCTGTGCAATCTTTGCAATATCCAGAACAGATACATTACATCTATTTTTCAAGGTGTCGATGTTAATTTTTAACATCTCATCTCGGTTATATAAGAGTTTCGGTTTACTCATCTATTTTTCCTCCGTTAATAAATAGGCTTTGCCCATTTAAATAATCTTTAACCTTCATTTGTTTTTTACCTGATTGTTGTAATTCAATTAACTCTATGGCTCTATCACTCGTACCAATAAATATTCTTTTATTTTCTATACGAATTTCACCTCTTTGAATGTCTATTATATCACTTATTGCTGATTTAAACACCTTAACCGTAGTGTTTTTGATGTTAAAATGTGCACCAACGTTAGGACTTAAACCTCTAATACGGTTATGATTCCATGATGCTGACTTGTTAAAATCAAGTGCTTCATCACTATATTTAAGTGTAAATGCAAACGTCACTTCATCCTCATTTTGCGGTGTGCTTTGATACGTTTTATTTAAAACACTCATTAGATTTTCTTTTAATAGATCTCTACCTGCTAGTGATAACTTATTAGATAAAGTGCCGTAATCATCTAGAGGTTCTATGTCTACTTCTACCTTTTTAATCATAGCACCGGCATCCATTTTATAGACCATTTCCATTAAGGTAATACCGGTTTTATCGTCCCCATTAAATAATGCATATTGAATGGGTGCACCACCACGGTATTTAGGTAATAATGAACCATGAATGTTAATTGCTGGTATTGCTTCTAAAAGGGCTTTAGGAAGTATTTGACCATAGCTTGCTGTAATAATTAAGCTGGGCTTTAAATCAATGATGTGTTGATAATCCTGACGTAATTTTTCAGGTTGAAAAACCTCAATGTTATGTGCTAAAGCAAGCGACTTAACTGGTGATGGTGTTAATATCTTTTTTCTACCAACAAATCTATCTGGTTGTGTAACAACTAGCCCAACCGGATATTTTTCTTCAATCAACATTTCTAGAATTGGTACTGAAAACTCTGGGGTACCCATAAATACAATCATAATTTACTCCTTTAATACCATGATAAATCATGGTTCATATATAATTTTATGTCTTTGTTAGATTTTAGTAAATGATTAAACGTTTTTAAACTACCTTGGTATTTAATCGTTAATAAAACTCTATAATTTTCTAATTGTTTTAGTAATACAGATGAGGTTGGACCTAAAACAGTAAGTCCCATTTTTTCTAATGAAGTTTTTAATGAGAGTGCATATTGGAAAGTCTTTAAATAACTCATACCTTCAATGCGTAGTTGTAGCACTTGATAATATGGTGGTAATTTAGAAAGTCTTCTACGACTTAGTTCTTCTTTATAATATGTACTTCCATCACCTATAATGCTTTTTAAAACAAAATGTGTTGGATCATAACTTTGAATAATCAGTTTATCTTTAGTGATAAATTTTGCTTGGCTAAGTAGTTCATAAGTTGCTTCATAGGCATCAAATTTGGGTAATTTTAACCACTGATCAATCATCAAAATACCCACTAAATCTATTTTATCTTCTAAATTAGATTTCAGTGCCATCTGTGTACCTACAATGATATCGATTTGACTAAGATCTTCAATTTTATCATGATAAGTCTTATTACTAATAGCCTCACTATCGACTTTTAATATCTCTTTCGTAGGATATGCTTTATGTAAGTAAGTTATAAGTTGATCAATACCACTACCTACAGACTTCACTGTATGTTTACCGCATACAGGGCATGTTTTAGTAAACTCCAGTTGATATTTTGTCAAATTAGATTTTAAAATATTTTGTTTTTCATCAAATCTTAAAGGGATTCCAGTTTCTGGATCTACAGGTACATGCGAACATGTCCTACACATTACAAAGGGTGCATACCCTTTTTGGTTTAATATTAATAATACTTTTTTATTTTGATCTAATGTATTTAGTATGGCATCATTTAAACTTAGACTAACTAATTTGGTATTTCCTTTTTTTAGTTCTTCTTTCATATCTATAAGTTCAATGGATTTATAGACTTCTTCTTGTAGATTTAGTAACTCATGTGTTTTTTGTTGTATCTTAACATAGTTATCTAAGGATATTGAACTCGCACTTAAATAAAGTGGTATACCATGATATCTAGCTCTTATTTCAGCAATCTCTAATGCATGATAATAAATACCTTCATGTGCACGGTAACTGTGATTATTACTATCCGTTATGATGATTAAACCTAGATCACTAAAACTTGTAAATACAGATGAACGTGCACCGACGACAATTTTAGTTTCATTATCTAAAATTGCACTGTACTTTAACATCATTTGTTTATCTGTTTGACCACGATTTAAACCAATAATAAGTTCTTCCCTAAAGACTTTTTCAAGTGATGACTTAACAGAAGCAATCATAAAGTTTTCAGGCACCATGATAAGCACTTGCTTACCCTGTGAAATCACTTCATGAATCAAATGGAAAAAGAAAGGGTCTAACTTGGTATCTTGATACTGACTCACATAAACTTGATGTTTTGCATCCATCATATCTTTGATTTGGTCTTTTAAATCTTCATTAATCACAGGTAGTTTTGTTGTTTTGTTAAAATTAGCTACTTCTAACTTATCTGATTCATAAAATACTTCAATAACAGCTTTTTTGATTAACGTATTTACAATCGATGCACTAGAGTTTGCTACGAGATCTGCTTTTTTCATTTGTGAGTGCGCACTTAAAATATCTAGTACTTCGTGTTGTTTTGGTGTACCATGATAGTTTCTGTTATCGATTCTTACATAGGTTATTAAAGGTTTCTTATTTCTTGTCTTTAATACGGTTTTTAATTCAACTATACCTTTTTGTTCTAATGTTTTTAAACGGTTATAATAAACTTCATCTTTTTTAAGCAAAGTCCAAACACCTTGTTTGAAAAACGGCACTAAATCATCCGGTAGTTGTTTAGGTTCTAACAAAGTAGCCTTTTTCTCATAATGAATTAATAATTGTTTAGGTATCACGGTTTCAAAGGCTTCTGCAATGAGTGCATTTGGGTCTTCTATCAGTTTATCCATCATTAAAAATAATTCATCATTAAAAATAGGTTCAATGTCTAATATTTCATGAACATACTTATGTGCTAAATCAGATGCACTTATAATATCATAGACAAAACCTAAACGTAATATATTATTATCTGTAAAAGGTACAATTACACGCATACCTTTTTGAATATGAAGTTGATCTTTTTCGTGAACTAAATAATCAAATGTTTGATTCACACTTTGATGTTTTATATCCACAATCACGCGAGCAATCATCTAGTCACCTACCATAATAAATTATATCATTTCTATGCGCATTTTTACAGTTTTTAAGTGTTTTTAACACTGTTTAGCTAGGTTTATACAGTTGAGTGGTAAAATACATCTAAAGTGTTCTACTGTAAGTTATTTATAAATTCATGTAACTTATAAGATAAACCTTGCTACTTTAAACTAGGTTTTTGTAAAATCTAGATGAAGGGAAGATAATGATGATTAAAGTCTTAATTGATAAATCTGATTTGAGCCTTATAACAGATGATCTAGAATCATCTAGTTTAGACATCACAAATCATGATGATGGTTCAATTACTTTATTAGTTGATGATACATCACTTGAAGTCCTAGAAAGTATTTTAAGAAAGGTTACTATTAGTAGACAAGCATTTATATTTGAGACAAGTGATGGTTGGGTCAAACTTTTTATAAGAGAAATCATATATATAGAATCCTTTGGTGTAGAAATTATAGTTCATACGACTAAAAGAGGAAAAATCTATATTAATCAACCGTTATATCAATTAGAAGGACTGCTTCAGTCTTATCAAATTATTAGAATCGCAAAATCTTTTTTAGTAAACTTGGAAAAAATACTTTATATACGACCAAAGCTAAATGCTAAACTCGAATTAGAATTGGTTAATGGACTAAAAATTGATGTTAGTCGTAGTTATGTCAAACCCTTTAAAGATGCCTTAGGCATAGGAGGTTAATCTATGAACACATATGGAGTTATAGCGACTATTATAGTTGGACTCATTATTTCGTTTTTAATCTTACGATCTATTTATGAATATAAGTGGAACCAAAGACTAAAAAATTATCAAGATAAACACCACATTACACATGTTAGACAACAAAATATTGTAAGACCGGTTAGACGAGGTCTTATTGGTCTAACATTGATGGTTATACTTGGTGTGTTTATTATTACAGGCACCTTTGATTTACCTCAAACATACCATGATAAAACATTATTAAATGCTAGAATTGTTCGAAATGAGCATACCTTAAGAAATAAAATAGATGCTGGTGATGGATTTAGTTTGTATGACTTCTTTCCAGGAAACTGGGTTATTGGTGAAGACGCCGTCGACCAAGAAGCAAACCCTGGTGCCAAAGCACCTGATGTTGTAGGTACAAACCTACAAGTATTAGGTGTAGATGAAGCAGACATTATTAAAACAGATGGTTATGAGATTTTTTATACACCAAGATATCAAAGTAATAGACTCTACCGTTATGAAGTGAATCCAGATGGTAGTCTGACTAAAAAACAAGGTCTTGATTTATTAGATGTCTACATTACTGAATTTTATTTAACTACAGATAGTCTTGTTGTTATAGGTTATTTTGAAGAAAACCTTGATACATATTATGCATTTAATGATGCAGCACTGATTTTACCTAGCAGTTATTTTTATGGGTATAGATATAGTTCCATTGTGCGTATTTATGATCGAACAGATTTATCTTTAGATTATGAACTTAAGACCATTGGTGATATTCAAGCACACCGCATCATTGATGACACTCTTTATATGGTTTCTTATAACAGAATCTCAAAAGATGAACTTAGACCACAATTTACTATAAACAAGGACGGAGAAACTCACACCTCTTATGTAGGGTATGAAGACATTTTAATCTTTGATGCAATTCCTGCATATAATATGACAACCATTTCATCCTTAAATCTAGATACACTCACTTTAGATCATACAACCGTTGTTGGTGTATACGGCCACATCTATATGACTAAAACAAGTCTTTACATCGCTGGTATGTTTACATATTACCCAACACTAAATACTGTGGTAACAGGCACACATATTACTAAATTTTCAATTGATAGTGATACACACAAAGTAAACTATAGTGGTTCTACTATATTAGAAGGTTATATAGAAAACCAATTTTGGCTAGATGAATATGAAGGATTACTTCGTGTAGTTACAACACGTTCATGGGGTCAAACAGATAAAAATAGATTATATGTATTAAAAGAACATGAAACACAGGATACACTTGAACACTACGGATTATTAGATGAAGGTATTGGTAAACCAGAAGAGCGTGTAACATCCGTGCGTTTTGATAAATATTTAGCCTATGTTGTAACCTATAGACAAATAGATCCTTTATACACCATAGATATTAGTAATCCAAAAGACATTAAGATTTTAAATGAGATTGAAGAACCAGGATATAATACTTACTTACATGTTTGGGATGAAACACATCTCATAGGTATTGGTTATGATGAAACCTTTAATGTGAAGATATCAGCATACAATACAACGAATACCACCGCACCTTTAGAAACTTATCTTTTAAGCAATCCAGATGAAAATGTCGGATGGAGTTATAGTGAAGCATTAAGTAACCATAAAGCTATTCTTGTTTCACCAGATCACGGTTTTATCGGGTTTGCTGCAAACACTGGCGAATTTAATGAAGACCTTGGTTATTATGAATACTCTAGTCAATATTATCTATTTTATATAGATTTTAATACATCACCAATTATTCAAAACCCTTATATCATCACACACGCTAGTACCGAGTATACCAATCAAATTGATAGAGGTATCTACATCAATAATATCTTTTATACATTCTCATCGAGTGGTATCGTATTATTTGATGGTGAGACTAAAGTGGTTACAGAAACTTATACATTAAATCATCCTGTCCTATAATAAAAATGCGAGTACTTTAATTTAAGTACTCGCATTTTTCATTATTAATTTTTATTGATATCCGAAAGTAATTTATCAATATGATTACCATAAGCTAATGCTTCATCATATTTAAAGACTAAATCAGGAATTTTTCGAATGTCGTTAACTTTAGATGCTAACTTCATACGAATTTCTTTTTTACCTGCATCTAAAAGATCTTGAACTTTCTTTTTGGCTTCTACACTATCATCAATGATGGTGTAGTAAACATAACAGTAACTTTTATCTTTAGTGACTTTAGTTTCTGTAAGTGTAATATAACCAATTTGAGTGTTTTTAATCACATCATTTACGATATGAACTAATTCTCTAAAGATTCTTGAAGCTAAACGATCGACATTAATACTCATAATTAATTTACCTCCACTTCTCTTTCAATAGACGCTTCAATCACGTCACCTTCTTTTAAATCGTTGTAGTTTTCAACGCTAAAGCCGAATTCAAATCCTTGACGTACTTCTTTAACATCATCTTTACCACGTTTTAAACTAGATAGTACTCCGTTATAGATAACAACACCTTCTCTAATGACTGTAACTTTAGAATCTCTATGGATGACACCGTTTGTAACATAGCTACCTGCGATTGTTCCAATTTTAGAAATTTTAAATAATTGACGTACTTCTGCGGTACCAGTTACAACATCTTCAAAGACTGGTTCTAACATACCTTTTAGAGCTTTTTCGATGTCTTCAGTAATACGATATACGACATTATATAATCTGATTTCAACATTCATAGATTCTGCTAGAGATTTTACTGCAGCTGTAGGACGAACGTTAAAACCAATAACGACTGCACCAGATGCAGATGCTAGTTGAACATCTGTTTCAGAAATTCCACCCACACCACTACGCACGATGTTGGCTTTGAAGCCATCAACATCAATTTTATCGAGCATACCTTTTAATGCTTCAATACTACCTTGAACGTCACATTTAAGTACTAAGTTTAATACTTTTTCGCCATCATCTTGTGCACCAAACATGGATTCAAGTGAACTCGCTTTTTGTTGTTTAATATATGTTTCTTTTAGTTTTGAAGAACGTGCTTCCGCTGTTTGGCGTGCTACTCTTTCATCTTTAAATACCATGAAAATATCACCAGCTTGAGGTACTTGGTCTAAACCTGTAATTTCAACCGGTGTACCTGGAAGTGCTTCATCATAACGTTTTTTAAGATCATCATTCATTGTACGTATACGACCGAATGTATTACCAATAACGATGATATCACCAATACGTAAAGTACCATTTTCAACAATAACTGTTGCAACCGGACCTCTACCTTTGTCTAGGTAAGCTTCAATAACAGTACCCATTGCATCACGTTTTGGATTTGCTTTTAAGTCTTCAACTTCTGCTAATACTAAAATAATATCTAATAAATTATCAATACCTAAACGTTTTAATGCAGATACTTCAACATATGGTGTTGTACCACCCCATGCTTCAGGCGTTAAATCATGTGCTGATAAAGCACTCATAACGTTATCTGGATTTGCTGTTGGTTTATCAATTTTATTGATTGCTACGATAATAGGAACGCCTGATGCCTTGGCATGTTGTAACGCTTCAATTGTTTGTGGTTTAACACCATCATCTGCAGCCACAACTAAAACAACAATATCAGTTACTTTAGCTCCACGTGCACGCATTTCAGTAAATGCCGCGTGACCTGGGGTATCGATAAATGTAATTTTTTCACCACCATGTTCAACTTGATAAGCACCGATGTGTTGTGTGATTCCACCAGCTTCTCCTGTGACCACTCTAGATTTTCTAATAGAATCTAAAAGTGTTGTTTTACCATGGTCTACGTGACCCATAATCGTAATAATTGGACTTCTTTTAACAAGATCTTTTGGATCGTCAATAATTTCCATTTCATCATATCTTGTTAAATCTGTGATTACTTCATCTTTAACTTCAATACCCATATCCATAGCTATAAGTTCTACAACATCACGTTCTAAAACTTGGTTTACAGAAGTCATCATCCCTAAACCCATTAGTTTTTTAATTAAAACTGCGTTTGAGATGTCAAGTGCTTCTGCCACATCTGAAACCGTCATTTCAGGTTTGAAAATTAACTCTGTTATCACTTTTTTAGGTGCTGGTTTTTGAGTGTTTGAATAAGTAGACTTTCCAAAATTATTTTTACTTGGTCTCTTAGTGTTATTGTTATTTTTATTATTACTTCTTTGTTTTGCCATATTGCATCAACCTTTCTATTTAAGCATCATACTAAACCCTTTATCCTTTATTCCTATGACTTTAATATTTTTCTTACCTATGGCACTAGAAATATCTAGTGAGGTATGTGTATGTATTAATTGAATTTGATAAGTATTTGTTTTGTCTTTTATCTTTTTAGTTGTATTATCACTTGCATCGGTTGCAAGTAATACTAAATGTAGTTGTTTCTTTTGAAGTGCCTTAACAACTTCTTCTTGACCGATAACCACTTTTCTTGCAGCATATGCAAGTCCTAAAGCACCTTTATTCATAATAGTTTAGCCAAGTCTTCATAAACGCTATCAGGAATTGTAACTTCTAATTTTCTGTCGAGCGCTTTACTCTTTTTAGCAAGTTCAATATTTTCTACACTTAAATGAATATATGCACCACGACCATTAGCTTTGCCCTTAGTATCAACAAAGACAAGTCCTTCTTTATTTGCTACAATGCGTACCAAATCTTTTTTAGGATGAACAGTCTTTGTAACGACACATGTACGCATTGGAATCTTTTTAACTGTTTTCATTTTAAACCCTCTTAGTAAATAATGCCTTCTTCAGCTGCTGTAGTCTCAGATTTAATATCAATAGACCAACCACTTGCTTGAACTGCTAACTTAACATTTTGACCAAGTTTACCAATTGCTAAAGATAATTGAGCATCAGGCACAATTGCTAATGCACTCTTTTCTTTAGGATTTACTCTCGTAACTGCTACAACCGGTGCCGGTTGTAAAGAGTTACCAATGAGTTCTTGTTCATTATCACTCCATCTGAATAAATCAATTTTTTCTCCAGATAGGAATTTAGAGATTTCTTTAATACGTACGCCACCTTCACCAACTGTAGCTCCGATAACGTCAACGTTCTCATTATTAGATTTTAAACCTACTTTAGAACGATCACCTGGATCACGTGCGATACCTAAAACTTCAATCGTACCATCTTTGATTTCTGGTACATATTCTTCAAGTAGACGAGTGACTAAAGCAACATGTGTACGAGAAACATAAATTTTAGGACCTTTCGTCTTCATTTCTACATCCGTAACATAAACTTTAATACGATCCCCTACATGGAATTTATCTGTAGGTAATGCTTCCTTTTTAGGTAGCATTGTAATAACATCCTTGTTGATTTCAATACGGTAGAAGTCTTTTTCTTCTTCTAAGACTCTAGCTGTTACCATTTCATATTGAAGATCTTTTAATCCTTGATAGATGTTTTCTTTCTTAATTTGATTTAAAACTTCATTGAATCTATGTTTTAAATCACGGCTTGCATTATAGCTAAATTCACTTGGTTCAATTTTTACTTCTAAAATCTCGCCAGCTTTAGCTGATTTCTTTAATGCTTTAGCATCTTCTAATTTTAAGAAAGTATACTTTTTATCTAGTTCTAAATTAAGTTCACCTTCAGGTAATACATAATATTGACCATAGATTAATAATTCATGTTTTTCTTCTTTAAATTCTACACGGCATGTTTGTACACCTAATTGCTTTTTACATGCAGCAATTAATCCTTGCTCAAAAGCATGGAATACTTGTTCTTTATTTAAGTCGTTATCTTCAGCGACTTCTTCAATATTTTGGAAAAATGCTTTACTGATCATTTTTATTCTCTCCTTTTAAAATTTAACCGCTTGGCGGATAAATCTTATGTTTTCATATTTAATTTGTAGTTTTTTTGGACGCCCTTTAATGAAAAAACTAATGTGTAGTTCATTATCAATCACGTCATTTAAAGTAGCATTACCTGTGTATGCATCACTTTCTAAATATACATACCCGCCAACATGTCTTTGAACTTCTTCTAAATTCCTTAGTTCTTTTTCAATACCAACAGTTGACATTTGTAAATAATAGTCATCATCTAAATCATCATTTATATAATCTAGAACTTCCATATGCACTTTTTCTAAATGCTCATGATCAAGTGTTGCATCAAGTAAAATCGTAAGAATTTTTTCCTTACCCATTTTTTCTTCAAATATATCATAAACTATGATATCTTTTGGATCTAGTATGGATTTTACTTTTTCTTTAATTACATTAATATTCATATACATTACCTCTTCAAAAAAGAAGTGAGAACTAATACAGCCCCACTCATCTTCTATAAAAAATTATAGCATTTATACAACTAAATAACAAGATAAAAACACAAATGTGTTAAAATATTAATAGATATGCTGCAAAAAATATCTATATAGGAAAAGAAATTGAAAGGACAAGATATTTACTCCAATAAATTCGAGTTAAATGTCTAAAAACACCGTTATGAAAAAAGGACTATATCCAGGTTCATTTGACCCACTTACACTAGGGCATTTAGATGTTATTGAGCGTGCATCTGAACTGGTAGATGTGTTACACATCGTTATTGCAGATAACCCTAAAAAGAAGTTTTCTTTTACAGCTGAAGAACGTGTAGAAATGATAAAAAAATCTACTGCTCACATTCCCAACATATTAATTAGCTATACATCTGATTTGGTCGTAAGATATGCTGATAAGCATAGTATTAAGGTACTCTTTAGAGGACTTAGAAATATTGCCGATTATGAAAACGAGTATATGTTATACCAGTTTAATAAGAACTTAAATCCAAATGTAGAAACAGTCGTATTATTCCCTTCTTCTAGAAATCATTTTGTCTCTAGTTCTAGTATTAAAGAACTTGTATATCATGATGCGGATATATCTTTATATATCCCTGAACAAATTATAGATATGGTTATAAAGAAATTATCAAAACTTAAATAATAAAAGACCACTTGAGTGCATTGTTAAATCACATTTAACAAAATCAAGTGGTCTTTTATTTATGATTGATATATTATATTTCTTTCGTGCTCTAGTTGATTACGGTTATCATTCCATTTAGGATCGTAACCAATAAGATTTTGGCCCTTTATATAGATAGTTACATTATTTGATTGGTCAAATATATATTCACCTACAAATTCTATTTAATCAGTCATATATAGTTTCTAGTGTTGGTATTCTACTAAATGCAAGACTTCCAATAATAACTTTAACATCCACTGTAAATCAATCAAGAGAACTTGAATTTCGGTTCTAATAACACGTAAATCTTTCACTAAATGAGTACCAAAGTTATCATCTTATTCAATATAACTAAAACTTTAGGTTTGGACATGGTTTTTATATATTAAAACATATGAAATTTGAAAGGTGGTAGTGTAGTTATAAAATCAAGTTTTGTCTTACACCATGGTTAATCTATTATGTAAAACAATATCCATTTGTTGAATTACACATGCTTTATTATTTTTTTACCAATCTTTCAAAAGTATCAAATATTACTTTAGAAAAAGGTAGTTGGGCATCTATTTCAGGATGCCACTGTACTGCAAATATCGGTAATGTTTTGTGTACAATCATTTCAATGGTTCCATCGATATGTCTTCCTATAACATCAAATGAAGGTGCTACATCCTTAATGGCTTGATGATGATAACTATTTACCTTAATTACGCCTTCAAAACCAAATAACGGATGATGTTTAATAGTCACTTCATGATCACTTTTTACACTGTTATGTGTAGCATTTAAATCTTTTAAATCTTGGTGTAAAGAGCCACCTGCAAACACATTAATTGTTTGAAGACCTCGACAAATACCTAAAAGTGGTTTTTTTGATTTTATCGCATACTCTGTAATCTGTTGATCGATTAAATCTAGTCTACTATCTACATTTTTAGATAATCCTTCATTTGTTTCATTAAAATGAATAGGGTCTACATCTGTACCACCTGTGATTAAAAATGCATCACACATGTCAAAGATAGCATCATTATTTGGATTATCTAAGTTGATTTGGATCGTATTAAATCCTCTTTGGGTAAGATGTTTAATATATCTAGTATTTATAAATTGTTTTTCAACACCAGACTCTGTGAGAAGTCTTGGTGTAATACCTATAAGTTTTGGCATGTTGTATTTATATACTCAAAACAATAATCATAGTTAGAGTATAACTTCCTTTCTTTCTGTAGTTTAAAATCATATTGGAAATATTTTATGTACTTAATTGTGAATGATATCGCTCAGTATAAACAAGGATTCCTTCATAGCAACGAAAAGCGGTTTTATCTACCTCTTGCCGGCTTATAAAATCTATTAGATTTCCATTTGAGATCTTTTAATATAATAGCTGTCTATTTAATTTATATTTCATTCGAACGAACCATCTAAAAATGTGGTTAAATGAACAATCTTTATACCATCAATTACACCAACATCCTTATAATCATAGGTTACGATGATTCTTTCATAATTATCTTTCACTACAAGTAAGTTATCTGTTTGTCTAGTACTATTTGTAGGCATACTTAAGGTAACTTGAACATACTTAGTAGCATTATCTTTTTGCCTTTTGTAAAGTAAAAATATTATTTTTGTGTTTTTTTGCCTTTGTATGGGTTTTAAATAAATTATTACTGGTGTGGCATTAATAACAAAAAATTTTCTTCATACACATATATTTAATGAATAGTTCGTTTTATCAGACCAATTCAATCCTGTTTTGGAGTCTCTAAATTAGAAGTGTATTATATAAGGTAATCTTTAAGTTTAACTGGTAACAAAATTTTAAATAATGAAAGAAACGTACAACAAGTTATATTTATTGGTAGATATTGTAATCAAACCTTTAATTGATGAAACAATATACTTATTCCTTTATAAATGTATCAATTGATGCTTACTCTATGTGCCTAAATTTTTTACATAAAATCAGGTGTTCTATTTTAATACTTCATCTAAAACTCTATGAAAGTTTTTATAGGATATCTTTTCAATATCCTCTTTAGAATAGCCTAATTTGATGAGTTCATTCAGTAAATTTTTAGCATCTTTAATTGTTTGAAGCCCTTCTACATGTGTACTTGTAACATCTTCATATAAGTAGTAACATACATCAAGTCCAATGCCTACATGATCAATACCTATAAGTTTTACAATGTAGTCAATATGTTTCGCTAAATAGGAAACATTTTGATTTGTCTTTTCTCCCGATATGAAATTAGGTACAGCACATACACCAATGACTCCATTTTTATCTTTAATCATTTGAAGTTGTTCATCTGTGTAGTTTCTTTTATGATTACAAAGCGCTTTTGCATTACCGTGTGTTACAACAAGTGGTTTAGTTGCTAAATCAAAAACATCTTTAAATGTTTTTTCATTGGCATGGCTAAGATCAATTAACATACCTAGTTCCATCATTTTTTTAATAGCTTCTTTTCCTTTAGGTGTAATCCCTGTTTCTACACTGGATAAACCTGTTGCATAATCATTGACTTCATTCCATGTTAGTGATGCATGACGAACCCCTTTTTCATAGAGTAGTTCTATGTCTTCTGGTTTATCTAAATATTTGATACCCTCTACACCTAAAAATACACCAAGTTTATTTAAACTAACTGCTTCTTTTACATCTTTTGTGTTATAGCATATTTTAAAAAGGTTCGATTTTCCCTTGATGTAGTTTATAGCTACATCAAAGCAGTTATAAAAATCTGTTCTAGTGCCTTTATCTGGATCAGTCCAATTTACAAAAATACTGTGTGTGATACCACTATTTTTATAATGATTTAAATGTCTTGTTGTAAATGGGTCTTTATTACCTATTTTTAGTTGTTCATAGATATCTGTTAAAATATCTGCATGTGCATCAAATAACATGGTGATTACCTACTTTTTATTTATATTACTTATTATTATAACATGGTTTTCATAAGGCATTATATGTGAATTTTAAGCATAAAGACCAGTCATCAACTGGTCTTTATAGGTTTATATTTTATTAAAACTATACATGATATAGTGATCATATACACGATCATGTTTAAGCACATTTAAATCTTTTTGGCTCTTTTGACATTCAATTGCTACACCTGTATAAAGTTCATCTTTTTTAGCATTGACTAAATCAGTGTTATTGACTTTTTTTTGAGTATAAACAACAAGTGCTGGATAGTTTGTATATACTTGCATTTGGATATCCTTGGTTCTTAGGGTTGCAGTATATCTATCTTTAGGTAGTAAGTAAATATCGTCTAAGGCATTATGTTCGTTAATGATTAAAGGTTTAAAGGTTCTAAAATCTCTATGTGTACCTTCTACATCATTTTCATAAGCAAAGATCTTATGTTCATTTTGGGAAAGGTATGTTGAAGATTCAATTTTTAATTCATGATTTCTTATATGATTTGACTGTTCTAAATTAAAATATGGGTGGAAAGTTAAGTTAAGTAAAGTGTCTTTATCAGATTTAGCTTGATGCCAAACAACCAAACTACCTTGGAATATTCTATAAGTTATTAAAACATTTAAGTTACCCAGGTAACCATCTGACATGTCTTTGACATTTAATTCAAATTCTATGGAATCACTTGTGTGTTTTCTAACCTTAAAAGTCTTTGTACCAAATCTATTTGGACCACCATGCATATAGCTTGGTTCACCTTTAAAGTCTACATACTTTATTGTATCTTCAGTAGGATATAACCTACCTGCTGTACGACCAACAGTACGTCCATAATTAAGTGTATTTTCAATAAATAAATCTTTTGTTTTAGGTGTTGCAAGTAATGGTTTTAGCGTACCATTGTCTTTTAGATATATTTGATAGATGCTTGCAGCATAATCAATTGCTTCTACTTTTAAATAATCATTTTCTAATACATATGTCTTATACATTTTGTTAACTCCTTATATGATGTGTTGTGTTTTTAAAAAATCATAGAGCGCATCATGATCTACATGAGGTGCTACATATTGAAAACTTCCTTGTGCATCTTTAATCCCACGTGAAATTTTCATGATGATACCGACATCAGCTAATCGTATCATATCTAGATCATTATGTCCATCGCCTACAGCAATCACTTGATAATCCGGATATTTCTTCATCAGTTCTTTAAGTGCTGATGCTTTAGATATCCCTTTAGGTACAATATCAAAACCACCATCATGCCAATGATATATTTCTAAATCTTGGTGTTGCCTAATTTCTTTTTCAAGCATCTTTTCATCTTTATGAAAGACCCACATTTGATATACATGTTGTTCTAGATAAAATGTGGGTTGTGCTTTTGGTTTTTTGTCGACAAAATTATCAAATGCTTTTTCTACTTCTTTATCTATAAAAGTGACGACCTCATCCTTCATGCCAACTAAGCCTACTGCAATATTTCTTTGATTAGCTGCATTTATGATATCTTCAACAACTTCTTTTTTAATATGATTTTCATTTAAGATGAGATTATCTTCTAAGGTAATGGCACCATTGACTAAGATTTTATATTTAAAAAATGAGTCCATATCTTCTAGGACATCTAATTTTGCTAATCCTCTACCGGTTGCAAGTGCAAGCACATAATCCGGATTTGCAGATATTTCTTGAATCAGCTTTTTAGTATTTGGTAAGATTTTTCTTAAATTGGTTGATCGTAGTGTATTATCTAAATCAAATACAAATAATTTCTTCATAAGTACCTCAATCTTTACACTAACTATTTTATCATGAAACAAAAGTTTTATAATTTTGAAATTATAGTGTATAATGTAATTAACATAATTTTACGTTACGAGGTTAAATAGATGTCAAAAAACACGTTGTTGAAAACCGGCGAAATCGGAGTTTTTGCGCTAGGTGGATTAGGTGAAGTAGGTAAAAATACCTATGTATATGAAATAAATAATCAAATTTTTGTAGTGGACGCAGGGATCCTTTTTCCCGATGATGATCTACTAGGTATTGATTATGTGATTCCAGATTATACTTATTTAAAAGAAAATGAGGACCGTATTGTAGGTTTATTCATAACGCATGGTCATGAGGATCATATTGGTGGTATACCTTATTTATTACGTCAAGTAAAGATTCCAAGAATCTATGCTTCTGGTATTGCTGTTGATTTAATTGAATATAAATTAGGTGAACATAAAGATTTACGTGCACCTAAAATTGAAGAATATAAATCCTACTATACCTATAACTTTAAAGATGTGGTTGTATCCTTTATTAGATTAAACCACTCTATTCCAGATATGTTTGGTATTGTGTTTAGAACGCCTGAGGGACCATTATTTCATACAGGTGATTTTAAAATCGACTACACACCAGTAGGACCACATGCAGAATATGAAAAATTAGCAAATTTAGGCCAAGAAGGTACACTTCTTTTAGTATCAGACTCTACAAATGCTGAACAAGACGGTTTAATTCAATCTGAATCTAAAGTAGGACGTTCTATTAATGAACTCTTTACTAGAATCCCTGGTAGAATTATTATCGCAACCTTCGCATCTAACCTTTATAGAATTCAACAAATCATTGAAGCTGCCGAATTAACCGGTCGTAAAATCGCGGTATTTGGCCGTTCCATGGAAAGAACCATTGAAGCCGGACAACAATCTGGTTATATTAAACCTAAAAAGGGTACAATTGTTGGACCTGAGGAATTAAAAAAATATACCTTAGAGGAAACATGTATATTAGTTACAGGTTCTCAAGGTGAACCTTTAGCAGCTTTATCAAGAATTGCTAATGGCTCACACAGACAAATTAAAACTGTTAAAGGTGATACTGTAATTTTTTCTTCTTCTCCAATTCCTGGTAATCAAGATCCAATTAATAAAACCATTAACCTCTTGTTCAGAAATGATGTAAACGTCATTACCCATGGACCTATTACAGATACACATACATCAGGTCATGGTAGTGGACCAGACTTAAAACTTATGTTAACACTCGTAAAACCTAAACACTTTATACCAATGCACGGTGAACATCGAATGCTCAAACGTCATAAACAATTAGCAGTTGAGTGTGGTGTTGATCCAAATAATATATTAATTATGGATAATGGTGATGTTGCAGCACTTAATAAAGAAAGCATTCGTTATGCAGGTAAAGTCCAAGCCGGAGATATTTATATTGATGGTACAGGTATTGGTAATATCGGTTCTAATGTCTTAAGAGAACGAAAGATATTATCTGAAGAAGGTTTATTCTCAGTAATCCTATCTATTGACTTAGAAACTAAAACATTAATCAATGAGCCAACTGTAATCTCACGTGGTTTCATTTATATGAAGGGTAATGAAGAATTAACTTCAAGTTTAGCTAGCATGGTTAAACATATTACTTTAAGAGAATTACCAAAGAAGAGTTATAATGAACTCAACTTAAAACAAATGATCATTGATCAATTAAGTGACAAAATATATGATATCACTTTAAGAAAACCAATGATTTTACCAATTATTATGAATATATAGTTCAAAAAAGATGACTACCGTCATCTTTTTTTTCGCTTATTTTTACTTAAACCCTTCTTTAATGAGTGTTTTGTTAAACATCATTATTGATGATAGAACTACCATGCCTAATCCACTAAGTAATATAATTAAAGATATATCTACAACATCTGATAGGGGTCCAAATAATAACATACCCAGTGGTAAACTTACCGTATTAATTAAACCAAACACAGAAAATATTCTCCCAATATATTCAGGGTCTACTTTTTCTTGTATAAGTGTAGTCATAATTGGGCTACTTATCGATATAAAAAATCCTACAAAAGACCACATAGATACATAAACCCAAAAGTTAAATGGTAACCCCAATCCCATTGTCCCTATACCAATCATCATGTAACTTAAAAAGAAAGTAACCATTCTATTTTTAAACCCACCCCAAAGCGCAATCACGATTGAACCTAACAACATACCTACACCAAATAATGTTTCTAGTATAGATAAACGCCATGCCTCAGGGCCAAATACTCTAGCAACTTGAAGGTATGTTAAAAAAGAAGGTGCGGCAACAAGTATCATATACACAAAAGCAAACATTAATATACTAAAAATAAGTTTATGTTGTCTAGCGTATTTAATCCCATTTTTAATATCTTCCATATATTTGATTTCATTCATATGTTGTTTATTAACATTTTTAGGTATATGAATCACGGTAAGTAACATGACCACTGCAATTAACGCTGTAACAACATCTATAAATAAGATGAATTCAATCTCAAATAAAGAAAGTAGTAACCCTGCTAATAAAGGCATAATAATTAAAGATGCCGACTGTATACCTTGAGATATCCCTTGTACTTTGAGTAGTTTATCTTTAGGTACAATTGATGGATACACTGCTAAAACTGCTGGTTGATGAATGGCTTGGCCAAATGCTCTGATGACTGCAACTATAAAAACAATCCATAAATCTCTGATGCCTATAATAAATACAATAGCTATGATAAGTGTTACAAAAGCAATTAATAAATCTGCATAGATCATCAATTTCTTTCTATCTAACCTATCAGCCCAAACACCAGCAAACGGCATCATTATAATACCTGGAATGAATGAACAAAGCACATAGATAGTCATCATTAAACCAGATGATGTGCTTAAAGTAATATGCCACATAATCGCATACATTACAAGCATAGAACCTAATAGTGATATTGTTTGACTCACCATAAATAAAACAATCATCTTTTTCCAGTTTTGCATAATTTTTATCTACTTTCACTTAATATAGTTACATTATAAAAAAATATGATTAAATTTTATTACAATTTACACCATAAAAAAAGAGTTAATATTTGAACTCTATTTTCTTAATTACTTGTTTGCATTAGAATCATAAATGCATCAAATACATCTTTTGTAATAATTGCGTCTAATCTAGCATCATGGTCTTGGACGAGTTCTTCTTCTGGCTTATAGTATTTTTTATAAGCTTGGAATAGTCCAATATCATTTGGTAAGTTAAAGTAATCTTTATGTAGTTTTAAAAGGTCAATAAACTGCTTGTCACTTGTTAGTGGTTTTACCTTGTGAAGATCATAACTAATATTTAGGGCTTGCACATCATTTTTACCCCATGTTACAATTTGTGGCTTATATGTTTTAATTAAGTTTTCTAAATCCATATAGAATAAATCATAATCCAGTGCTTTACCATAATATTTATTTTCATCTAGATCAAGAAACTTAATGGTTCTTTTATTAATCGCGTCTTCTTGGACAGCTCTTACAAAATAACCATTATCTTTAATAACGTTACCTGCCTTATCCGCTAATACATAACCAACTTGAATAATTTCAGGGATATGTGGTCCTTTTTTATATCCTGGCATCGACATTTCTAGATCTAAAAATAAAAAGTATTGGTATTTTTTTAATACACGCTTCATATCTAGTCTTAATTGTTTTAAATCATACAATACACGGTTTGGTTTTAATTGCATAATCAAGTTAAAATGCGATACTGGATAAACACTTACCTTATGATTATCCACTAACTTGATGACGGGACTAGTCACTTCAAAATCTACTAATATACCTTTTTTTAAAATGGTTAAAAATACTTTAGCTAATCGATTGGGTAAATAAAAGGTTTCCTTTTTATTATTTACAACCGCGTAAAATAATTTTTGTTTTGTATCTGTACTGTGTATAAAAGTTCTCATGAAATACC
The DNA here is from genome assembly GCF_000018785.1 of Acholeplasma laidlawii PG-8A. NCBI lineage: Bacteria > Bacillati > Mycoplasmatota > Mollicutes > Acholeplasmatales > Acholeplasmataceae > Acholeplasma > Acholeplasma laidlawii. The sequence goes on along the minus strand of NC_010163.1, from coordinate 316,653 downwards.
TTCCTTAATGCTTTTGATTACCTTATCAGGTAATCCAATACTTCTTAAATCTTCCGTCGATGCATTTTTAATGTCATCAATAGATTTAAAACTTGCGAGTAATTTTTTCTTACGTGTTGGACCAAGTCCAGGTATGTTATCTAAAACCGATGTATAGTCTTTCCTATTTTTAGTCTTTTGATGGAAAGTGATTGTAAATCTATGGACTTCTTCTGAGAGTTGTCCTAAAAATTGATAGAGTGGTGATTTTTTATCCAAAATAGTGACCTCATTTTGGATAACATAGCCCTCTAGCATGTGATACTTATCTTTTTTCAAACCTAAAATAGGTATATCTAAATTAAATAATTGAATCACTTCATAAGCGGCAGAAACCTGTCCTTTACCACCATCCACACAAATTAAATCTGGTAGTTTTTGTTTTTCAACTAAAAGTCTTTGATATCTGCGGTAAAGTACTTCCTTCATGGCTTGGTAGTCATCATTGGTTGTAGTTTTTAAGTGAAACTTACGATACATCTTGCGTTCAAAATGATAATCTTTCCAAACTATCATACCAGAAATAGGTGCAGTTCCAAATAGGTGAGCATTATCAAACACTTCAATATATGATATTTTTTTATCAAATATTTGTTCTAACGCTTCTATTTGTTCACCTAATTTTTCTTCTTTTGCTCGGTATAGTTTATAGTAATGCGTTAAATCTTCTAATGCATTCTTATGTGCTAAATCAACCAGTTTTTTCTTATCTCCTATTTTAGGTACAACAACTTTATTTTTAAAGTACATTTGTAGTTCTTTAAAAGGGATTTGTTGATCAAACACCAATTCATCAGGTAATAAAAACTTATCATAATAGTTTTTAATATAAGTTAAAAACGTTTCATAAGGATCAGTCATATAAGATATCACATTTTTATGTGTATCTAATATACGTCCTTGACGCATCATCAATATTTGGATAGCCATATCATCTTCGTTATATGCAAAACTTATAAAGTCTCTATCTTTATAATCATTTAGCGTCATGATCTGTTTTTCAGTTGTATCTTTTACAGCTAAAATCATATCACGGTATTCTACTGCGCGTTCAAACTCTAAATCTTCTGATGCTTGTTTCATGCGTTCTTCAAGTTCATTTAAAACTTCTTTAGTGTCACCCTTTAAAAACCTAGTAATACGTTCAATATTTGGTTTATAGTCTACCTTTTCATGTGCACAAGGACCTAAACATAAACCCATATGATAATATAAACACGGTTTACTATCTACTGGATTACAGCGTCTTAATGGATATAGGCGTTGTAGTAGTTTTAGTGTTTCTCTTGCTGATTTTGAGTTCGGATAAGGTCCAAATAAAGTTTTAGTCTTATCAACTTCAATATATCTTGATACGACAAGCATTGGATCTTTTTCGTTTGTGATTTCAAGATACGGGTAACTTTTATCATCAATTAAGCGAATATTATAAAGTGGTGCATATTTTTTGATTAAATTGTATTCTAAAATAAGAGATTCTTGTTCAGAGTTTGTGACGATATAGTTAAAATCACTAATCTCTGAAATTAGTTTCTCTGTTTTAGCATTGTGTGCGCCTCTAAAGTATGAACTTACTCTATTTTTTAAATTTTTAGCTTTACCAACATAAATGACTTCTCCTGATTGATCAAGCATCATGTAACAGCCTGGTTCAGTTGGTAATATTGATAGTTTTTCTTTCAAAAAATCACCTTGTTTATATTATACTAAAATTGTGTACACTTATTGATAAATCATGAACATTCTATAATCTTTTAACATATTTTAATAAAAAAACTGTTATGTTCATTAGTCAATGAACGTAACAGTTACTTTACCATTTGCAATTTCTTCTAACGCTTTGCCTACACTTGTGACTGATTTGGAATCTTTAACATCCAAATTTTCTCTTTCAATGATATGAGCAACTTTACTCGCTGCATATACTAATTTATACTTAGAATCAATCTTTTCTAATAGTACGTCAATTGTTGGGTAGTTTAAACCATGTTTTCTTTTTTTCATGTTATTCCTCCATTAACTGTTGATATTTTTGAATAGTTCTTTGAGTACGTGCATGTTCTGCACGAATGATCGCCATAATACGATCTGCAGCATTATTTACATCATCATTTACTACGATATAATCATATTTATATGCTAATTTAAATTCACTTTCAGCTTTTTGAAATCTCTTATTTACAATTTCAGGTGTATCCGTTCCACGTCTGCTTAAACGCTCATATAAGGCTTTTTTGCTTGGTGGCACTAAAAATATAAAGACAGCATCTTTCATACGTTCACGTACTTGAAGTGCACCATCCACTTCAATTTCTAATACAACTTCTTTACCTTTATCAAGCATTTCTTCAACTTTGTCTTTTGGTGTGCCATAATAGCTACCCACAAACTCTGCATACTCTAAAAATCTGTCTTGGCGAATCATTTCTTCGAAGGCTGCACGATTTACAAAATAATAGTCTTTGCCATCAACTTCGCCGACTCTAGGTGCTCTTGTTGTAACTGATACAGAATATTCTAGGTTATGGTTCTTCATGTCAAAAAGCGCTTTACGCACTGTACCTTTTCCAACTCCAGATGGTCCGGATATGACGATGAGTAATCCACGATCATTTAGTTTCATGTGACTCTCCTAACTCTTCGTTTAATTTATTATATACGAAAGTTTGGTTTATGTAAATAGTTTCAGACATTTTCATGATATAGTATTATTGAGGTAAGAAATTATGGCTTTAGATGGTATTTACACACATTATTTAATCAAAGAACTGAATCAATCTGTAGAAAATACACGTGTAGAATCCGTTTGGTTAAACGGTTTAATGTTTGTTTTTAGTCTTTATGCTCAAAAACAAAGACATCATTTAGTGATTAACTTGAATGCAAGTTTTACAAGTACTTATTTAACTACACAACCACCTTCAAAAAAAGATACTTCTAATTTTTTGAATCAACTCAAGAAATACCTAGAAGGTGGCATATTAAAAAACATCACTCAATACCAGTCAGATAGAGTGATTGAATTTAACTTTACCGTGTATGATTTTATATATGGTCCAGTTGAGCGTAAACTGATTTTTGAAGCGATGGGTAGACACGCAAATTTATATTTAATTGAACAAGGAAAAATTATTGATCTATATAAGAAAATGTTTGTTCTAGAGGGTAGACATTTAATTCCAAATGCAACTTTTGGCTACTTCTTAAGTGATAAACTAGATGCTAAAGATTATGTCTTTGATCCTTTAGCTACACCTAAAGATATTACAAACAAATATTTAGGTATATCACTACGTTTAGCTAATTATTTACAATTAACAGGTAAACATCCTTTTGAAATTGAAGTTAAACCTACTTTATCTATCGATGATAATAAATCATACTTTTTTAATTTGTTTGGATCAAATACTAAATCATTTAATACATTAAGTGAAGCATTAGATTCTAGAGTGATGCTACAAAAGGATGAAAAATCTGTTTATAGAAGTTTTATCTCAAATCAATTGAAAAAATTAGAAAAGAAACATATACAATTAACCAAACAACTTGACCAAGCACATCAAATGCTTGAAGATAAAGCAAAAGGTGATTTGATTTATGCTAGTGGTCATAACTTAAGAGACAAACTACCATTTATTGGGGATATTGTCTTAGATGATCAAATTAGTCTAACTTCAAATGCACAAAAATTTTATAACAACTACCAAAAAGGTAAACGTGCCATTGATTATCTAGAACCAGAATTGCATAAAGTATTAAGTGAGATAGAAATATTTGAAAATTATCTTGTAGAACTAGAACTTACAGATAATGAATCGTTATCTGATTTCAAAGAGATTCTAGACCCATATGGGTTTATGAAACAAAAAAATAAAAAGAATAAACCTACAAGACATAAAGTAAAAGTTTTAACCTTAAAAGTTGATGATACTACTTACTTTATTGGTAAAAACGCACATCAAAATGCACACTTAGTGAATCAAATAGGACTTGCAAATGACTATTGGTTTCACGTAAAAGATGCTCCAGGATCTCATATACTTGTAAGAACGCCTGATCTTACTGAAAAAGTGCTGAGAACATCTGCAATGCTAGCAGCCTACTTCTCATCTCAAAAGGCTTCTAGTTCGATACCAGTAAACTACACACTATTTAGATTTGTAAGTAAAATTGGTGGTAAACCTGCATCTTTTGTAAAGATTAAAAATGAAAAAACAATCTATATTGATATTGATCAAACAATTGTCGACAATCTTTTACAGAATGCTTAAAAGTTGATAAATCACACTATATAGAGTAAGATATATTTGTAAAATAAATTAGGAGGCGTTACATTTTATGGCATTTACATTAGACAAATTACCATATGCATACGATGCACTAGAACCATTTATCGATGCAAAAACTATGGAGATTCACCACGGAAAGCATCATCAAGCTTATATTACAAACTTGAATGCTGCATTAGAAAAACATCCAGAATTACATGTTCACACAATGGATGATTTAATTGTATTACTTGCAGATTTAAACAAAGTACCTGTTGATATTCAAGGTGCAGTTAGAAACAATGGTGGTGGACATTACAACCACGCATTCTTCTGGCCATTATTAAAGAAAAATGATGGTAAAAAACCTGCAGGTAAACTTATGGATGCAATCACTCAATCATTCGGTTCATTTGAAGCATTCCAAGAAGCATTCTCAAATGCTGCTAAAACTAGATTCGGTTCTGGTTGGGCTTGGTTGATCAAAAAAGGTGATAAGTTAGTAGTTACTTCTACACCAAACCAAGATACACCACTTGCTGAAGGTACTCCATTATTAGGATTAGATGTATGGGAACATGCATATTACCTAAATTACCAAAACAGACGTCCTGACTACGTTGCAGCATTCTTCAATGTTGTGAACTGGGAAGCTGTTGAAGCATTGTTCAATAAGGCTTAAAAATCAAAAAGATATCACTTTACAACATGTGATATCTTTTTTTATTGTTTATATAAAATAATTTTTATTAAAATGTTAGCGCTTTCCTTTACAAATGCATATACTTGTAATATAATACAGTTGAAGGCGTAGTCAGTATTTTTGAATCACAAGTTCTTAAAAACGTTATACCTTTAAGTATCAAATGTTTATTCGATTTATAAGTTTTATTCATTTCAAAGATTTATAATTTTTATGGATTTGATTTATGTTTAGTATTTCAAGTTTTAGGCTACGCCTTCCATATTTAAACTACTTACCCAAGAAATTTATTTTCTTGGTTTTTTTTTATTTAAAGACTTCCTTATATTTTTGAAAGTCCTTAAAATAACGTCTAAAGTCTTCTATATTATGCTTTCTGATGTTTGCATCAAAAAATTTAAAAACATGGTTAAAATGATCAACCTCTAAGAACTTGATTGTATCATTCAAATAATATATTTCTCTATATTCTGCTCTATATCTGGTCCAGTTATCCAGTGTCATTGATTTATTCACTTCAATGTCTTGACTACATAAATGCCATATACGAGAGTTTTTTATACCATATTTTAATCTTTCCATGTAAATCCTTTCACATGTTTACATTGTATCATAACTTGCATAATAATTTTACTTTATAACAAAAAGGGGTTAGCAGATGCTAACCCCTAATTGATTCACGTAATTTACTTATATACTTCAGGTGTAGCTTCTATGACTGCATAGTCGCCATCTTCTCTAGCATAAACGATTTGAGGATTATTGGTTTTTTCATCTAAGAAAATAAAGAAATCATGTCCACTTAATTCCATTTGTGCAATCGCATCTTCAACACTCATTGGTTTAATTGAAAACTTCTTTGATTTGACTAATTGACGTGCTTTAACTTCTTTGTCCATTGCTTCTAGACTAAATTCTGTAGAAAACACCTCTTGACCACGTTTTTCAAAATGATGTCTAATTTTAGATTTATGTCTTCTAATTTGTGCAGTTAATTTATCTACACTCTTGTCAATAGCTGCATACATATCAGGATCTCTAACTTCACTTCTTAAAATAATATATGGTGCAGGGATTGTAACTTCAACTTTAGAGTACTCTTTATAGACGCGTAATACTACACGCACTGTGTCTATCACTCTAACATCAAACATATTGACAATTTTGTCCAATTTCTTAACTACATACGCTTTAATAGCGTCAGTAGCAACGAATCCATTTTTACCTATGATCTCATATCTCATAACCTTTATCCTCCTTAAAGTTGTTTGTAAAAATAATGAGATGTCCTAATTCCATGTGATCGAATAATTCTATGATATTTAATGTAAGTGTTTCTATGTAGACCGCATCTACCGTCATATTTAAATTCAAGTATGCACGGTAGTATGGTCTAAAGTAATTAATATAATCATTTGGGTGCTTTGTATCAGTTATAAGTAATTCAAATATATGCAATAAGCCATTTTGAATTGGTATGACAAAGTACGGAAAGTAATTCATCTGTTGTTTAAAACAATGAATACATACACCAGGTAATTCAAATTTAAGTAAATTTCTAAAAGTTCTTTGAACCTTTATATCATTTCTACATATTTTACACTGCATGGACTAATTCCTCCATACTATAGTAGTTAAAATGATATGTTTTTACTTTTTATATTGTTCAATAATCTTGGATTGGAATTGTTGTGGTACTTCTTCGTAACGATCAAAACGTCTTTCAAACTGTCCTGAACCTTGAGTCATTGCTTTTAAATCTATGGCGTAAGTAGTGACTTCTGCTTCTGGAACATATGCATTAATTACCGTGTAACCATCTGCTTGATCCATACCTAGTATACGACCACGACGTTTATTCATATCCCCCATAACATCACCAACATAAGATTCTTTAACAGTGATTGTTAGGTGTAAAATTGGCTCTAATATCGTTGGTTGAATTTCAGGTAATGCCGCTTTAAATGCGAGATCAGCTGCCATAACAAACGATATTTCATTACTATCTACTGAGTGATAACTTCCATCATAAAGGGTTGCTTTCACATGAATTACAGGGAACCCTGCCAAAGGACCTTTTTCAAAAGCACGAATTAATCCTTTTTCAACGGCTGGGAAGTATGATCTAGGTACTGCACCCCCAAATACTTCTTCAGAAAACTCGAAAAGCTTATCTGTTGGTTCAAAACGTATCCAAACATGACCAAATTGACCTGCACCACCGGATTGTTTCTTATGTTTACCTTCGCCAACACCTTTTTTCTTAATCGTTTCTCTATATACTATCTTTTGGTCTTCGAATGAAACACTGACCTTATATAGATTCTTCATACGGTCTGTAATGTATTTAATATGACTAATACCATAACCACCAATGAGTAATTGACCAGTTTCTTTATTTCTTTGGATATCAAATGAAGGATCTTCAATATTTAGTTTTGTTAAAGCCATTGAAATCTTGTCTTCATCTTTTTCATTATCTGGTTCAATTGCCTGATAGATAACTGGTGTAGGAAGTTTCACTGTATCATATACAATTTTGCGTTTAGTATCTGTGATTGTATGACCAGTCTTTAATGCATCTAATTTAGTTGTAACTACAATATCACCCGCATGTGCTAAATCCATTGGTATTTGATCTTTACCAATCAGTGTCATTAAGGTATTAATCTTAACGGTTGAATCACTTTGTGCGTGATATACTTCATCCCCAACTTTTAAGATACCTGAATTTAATTTAATAAATGAAATGGTTCCAACAAATGGGTCAATCATTGTTTTAAAGACAAATCCTGAAAATGGTTCTTCATCCAATGTTTTAACTTGAAGTTTTTCATCACTTCCAACTTTAGTTGCTTCTAATTCTCTTAACATATCAGGAGAAGGTAAGAAGTCAGTTAACATTTTAAGTAAGGTATTTACACCAATATTTTTTAGTACAGAACCTACTAAGACTGGTGTTAACTCACCATTAATAATTGCGTGATTTAAAGCATGTGTGATTTCTTCATTAGTGATTTCTTCACCACCAAAGTATTTTTCTAATAATTCTTCGGATGTTTCAGCTACTGATTCCATAATCATCTCACGAAGTTGTTCCACTTTAGGTTTCTTTTCATCCCAAATTTCTGCATCTTCGCAAGTATTACCGTTATAGATACGAGCCTTCATCTCAACAACATTTACAAAGCCTTCAAAATCTTCTTTACGTCCTATAGGATATGTAAAAGGTACGGCACGTTTACCAAGTTTCGTACGTATATCTTCTAATAATGCTTCATAGTCAATATTATCTTTATCCATTTTATTTATAAATAATACTGCTGGTATACGTCTACGTCTAATTTCATTCCAAACACGTTCCGTGCCAACTTCAACCCCTTTGGTCGCATCAATTAAAATGACTGCACCCTTAACTACTTCTAGGGCATGGTATAATTCGCTAATGAGCTCATCATTACCTGGTACGTCTAGAAAGTTAAGTTTGCAGTCATGTGCTTCGATCGGTATTAAAGATGTTTGCATGGAGGCAATACGTGTTTGTTCCTCCACAAGAAAATCGGATTTGGTGTTTTTACGTTCCACCTCACCTTTTACGTTAGTTACGCCAGTTACATTTAAGAGGCTTTCAGTTAGTGAAGTCTTACCACTACCCAAATGCCCTAATAGCGCAATGTTTCTGAGGTTCTTGGTTTTGTATTCTTTCATAAATACCTCCTTATATATGTATGCGTTTACATTGTACTTTTATTATATCACACCTTATTTTTTTATCAATATTTAATATAAATAAATATATGTGAATTTTTTAAAGGACCCTTTTTATAGTATAATAAATACGATATGAAAAAATATGCTATAAAAGCCATTCGTTGGTACCAAAAAACTTTATCACCAGTAAAATCTCATAAATGTAGACACACACCAACTTGTAGCCACTATGCAATAGAGGCTTACGAGACACATAATTTCATTTATGCAAGTTTACTTACCAGCAAAAGGATTCTTACATGTAATCCGCTTTTTAAGCCTAAATACGATCCAGTACCAAAGAAAAGGGGAAAGAAAAATGATAAAAACGTTTAAAGTTACATCCAAGATCTTAAACCAAAAAAGAAACATATCTGTTTATATACCTGATAATCATAAGGGTCCCTTTAAAGTGATCTACATGCATGATGGACAAAACCTATTTTTTAAAGAAGCATCTTCTTACGGGGAGATTTGGGATGCACATACACAGTATGAAAGATTTACTAAAGCAGGTTTAATTGAACCACATATTATCGTAGGTATCGATAACACAAAGTATCGCATGGATGAATATGCACCCTTTGATAATTCAACCATTTATAAAACCTATTCTGATGAATTTAGAGTACCTGTATTTGGCCAAGAGTATGCAAGATTCATCGTTGAAGAATTAAAGCCTTGGATTGATATAAGATTTAAAACCAAAAAAGATAAAGAGGATACATACATCATGGGTTCTTCTTTAGGGGGATTAATTAGTTTATATTGTGGATTAAAATATCCTAATATATTTGGCGGTATTGGTTGTCTATCAACCTCAGCTTCCTGGAATCCAGCCGGCTTAGACAATTTACTGGATACTTTAAAACCAGATATTCATCAAAAGTATTTCATTACAGTCGGATCAAATGAATCTGGTAAAAACGATCATAAAGCAAACAGAGATTACACAAACGTATCTAAAAAGATATATAAACATATTAAACCACTGGTAAACTCTATATTTTATAAGGTTTATGAAGGCGGCATCCATAATGAAACACTTTGGGCATCTCAGTTGTCTGAGTTTGTACAATTCATGCGTTAAACAAAATAAAAGCAGAAATATCTAATTTGATATTTCTGCTTCTTTTTATAGTTATTAGTATGCTCTTGCAAAAAGAATTGTTTGAGTAGCTTTTTTACCAGTTACTGGACAATTTTCTGTAAGTAGTGGTTCATCTAGGATCACACGTGCTGTAGCACCTGTTTCTTCCTTAATTTGGATTTCAGCTTCTTCGCCACAAGTTGACATTTTAATATATCCGCCCTGTTTTAAGAATGCTTTAAATTCGTCATAGCTTTTCGCTTCATAAGTTCTACTTGTTGTAGCTTCTAATGCTTTTTGATACATTGCTTCATGCATTGTTTTTAAACCATCTTCAACAAACTTATGTAAATCAGTAAGTGCTACTGTATGTTTTTCATAGTTATGTCTAAATGTTACAACAACTTGACCGTTTTCTAAATCTCTTGGACCAATTTCGATACGTAGTGGTACACCCTTCATTTCGTGTTCACTAAATTTCCATCCAGGTGATTTATCAGAATCATCTACAAATACTCTAAATTTATCTGATAGTTCATTTTCAATTTGTTTAACAGCACTTAGCACTTCTTCATTTGGTCTAATTGGTACAATGACCACTTGAGTTGGTGCAACATATGGCGGTAATACTAAACCATTGTCATCACCATGTACCATAATGATAGCGCCAATAAGTCTTGTAGATACACCCCAAGAAGTTTGGTATGCATATTCTAGTTCATTTTTATCATTTAAGAATTTGATATCAAAGGCATGAGCAAACTCATTACCAAAATAGTGTGATGTACCAGATTGTAGTGCTTGTCCATCATGCATTAATGCTTCAATCGCATAAGTTTCAAGTGCACCAGCAAATTTTTCTTTATCTGTCTTACGTCCTGTAACAAATGGTATAGCTAGTAACTCTTTACCTAATTTGTCATACACTTCTAACATTTGATGTGTCTCTTTTTTAGCCTCTTCAGCAGTCGCATGAACTGTGTGACCTTCTTGCCATAAAAACTCTTTACCGCGTAAAAATGGGCGTGTAGTCTTCTCCCAGCGAACAACAGAACACCATTGGTTATACATTTTTGGTAAATCTCTATAGGATTTAACAATTTTACTATAATGTGTACCAAATAATACTTCTGATGTAGGGCGAATAATTAAGCGCTCGCTTAAGTTTTCAACCCCTGTTGTTGTAACCATCGCTGTTTCAGGTGCAAAACCTGAAACGTGATCCTTTTCTTTTTGGAATAAACTTTCTGGAATCAACATGGGCATATATACGTTTTGATGCCCTGTTTTTCTAAATTCATTATTTAGGTAGTTTTGGATATTTTCCCAAATACCATATCCTAAAGGTCTATAGATAATAAACCCTTGTGTGTTAGAATAATCCATTAACTCTGCTTTTAGACAAAGGTCTGTATACCATTGACTAAAGTCTACATCTCTTGATGTAATGCTTTCAACTAATTTTTTATTTTTACTCATTTGATTTCACCAAAATTGTTTCATTTCCTTCAAATTTTACTTTTCTTTCTTTATACAATAAACCTAATGCACGTTTAAATGATTTTCTACTTAGTCCAAAAACCTTTTGAATGGTTTCACTATCTGTTGTTGCATCATACGGCATTCTACCGCCTTCTTTTTCTAAAACATCCATAATGAGTTTGGAATCATCTACACGAACAACTTCTTTAAAATCAATTAAACTACCTTCATAACCACTTGGTGTTTCATAAGTAATTTTTACCTTTAAGATTTCCCCTAAGCGGTATGCTTTTCTAACGTTTGATTTTTTAACTAATACTAAATTAAACTCATCTGTTAATATAAAATAACCAATATTACCAATGACTTGAACAAAACCTGAAACTTCATCACCTACATTTAAATTTCCAGTGATTAAACGAATTTCATTATAAGGAATCGGTCGTGCAGTTAATCTTGCCTTAACACGTAAATCCACATATACTTGATCATCTACTTGTGGCCATAAACTTTCATCAACTGGTAAGTCATCTTTTGATAATAGGACGTCTTTTGAAATACCTAAATCTAAGAATACACCCAAACCGGGCTTAACAGCTACCACTTTTAAAACACCGGGGTTGCCCGCTGTTACATAGGGTTCATGAAGCGTTGCAGCCAAACGCCCTTTAGCGTCAAAATATAAAAAGGCATCGACAAATTGTCCAGGCTCTAATTTTCTGTGATCTGATTCATTTTGATGTAAGAAAACCTCTTCGCCATCACTTGATTTTAGTAAATACGCGATATCTGTTTTTCTTACAACTTGTAGTTCATTTAATTGTCCAATTTTTAATTTCATAACTTTTCACCTACTAAAAATTATATCACATAAAACAAAAATCCTTCTAGAGGATTTTAGTTTTCTAGTTGTTCTATATAGGTTTCATATGCATCTAATAAGAGTTTTTCAATAAATCCCACAAACGGCGATAAATCCTTCTCTTCTTTGAATGTATCTATATGATTTAGGTAATTTTCTTTTTCAGAAACCGGAATCGATACAGGCATATAACCATCATATAATAGAATATAATTTAACACTAATCTAGCTAAACGTCCATTACCTTCTAAGAACGGATATACTTTAAAGATTTGTGCATGTGCAAAACATGCTCTTTGAAGTGTAGTTCCTTTAAAATGTTTCAAATCATAAAAGAATTTACCATACGGTCATAGACCTTTACATAGTCAGGTGGTTGATGCATACTATGTTTGATTTGAATATTTACCTTACGGTATTGGCCACCTAAGAATATACCACTAACTAACATTTCATGTAAGTCTTTCAATATATCTTCTGTTAACACTTTTCTAGAGGATACCAATTTCATCACATGCTCAAAAGCATTTTGATAGTTTAAAGCTTCTTTTTGTTCACGCTCTGGTAATTGGGTAACGATAATCTTTTTATTTAATAAATTTTCTACATCCAGCTTGGTTAGAGCATTTTTACCTTCAATCGTGATGGAATCATAGGTAAACTGATAGATAAAATTTCGAATTAAATCTTTATAGGATTGTTCATCTGCGTGTTCCCTTAATTCGTTAAAGTGGACTTTATCCACTTCTAATAGATCTAGCTTCATTCTCGCATCGCCCCTTACAATTGATTATACCAAAAATAAACATAAAAAAAAGAGGTTTATTTCTAAACCTCTTACATTTACCTAAGCGAATTATATTTTAGAAACGTTAGCCGCTTGATCTCCACGATCGCCTGACTTAATTTCGAATTCTACTTGGTCGCCTTCAGCTAAAGATTTGTAACCATCAGTTTGAATAGCTGAATAGTGAACAAATACATCTTTACCGTTGTCTGCAGTGATAAAGCCGTAGCCTTTACCTGCATCGAACCATTTAACAGTACCTTTCATTAAATGCAATACTCCTTCTTTAGATCTCTTGGTTTTCTCAAACCTAGAATCATTATACACTTTAATTTTTGATAACACAACCTAAAAACATAATTAAATTTAATTGAAATGAATAAATATCATTAATTTCATTTTTTTAGCACTGCAAGGCCTTTTAGTTTAAAATCCCATACATTAGGAAAGTTTACACAAAAGACTTTATTTTTACATCTTTGTTTGATATAATCATTTTGCATGTTAAATTTGCCCAATTGGTGAAGTGGTATCACGCATCCATGGTAAGGATGAATCGCAAGTCCGATTCTTGCATTGGGCACCATTTAAAATAAGTATATAAATAAGCCATCAAGGCTTTTTTTTATTTTATGCTCTTTGTTGCATAAAAACTAGGTATGTTATTTTCTTTTAGATAACCAGATAGATTCGTATCTTCATATATATCTACTAATCTAAATCCAGCTCTTAATTGACCACCAATTTGTTCTTCCATGGTATGACTAAACTGAATTCCGTAATCATGCTTTACCATATACTCATATTGTTCAATGTCTTTAAGCGGATTAAATGGAAGATCAAATAAGATTTTCCCGTCTTCATCATCAAAAGCAAAATTAAACCCGTTATCTAATCCAGAAAGTAAGACACCACCTTTTTTTAAAATGCGGTAGCATTCTAAAAAGACTGGCTCTACTTTTTCTATATATACATTAGATACTGGATAAAATATTAGATCAAACGTTTCATCTTGAAAAGGAAGAGGGTTTGTCATATCAGCTTGAACAAGATGAATGTCATAACCAAATTCCTTAGATAATTTCTTTTCAGTTTCTAATTGCTTTTCTGAAATATCTAGGCAGGTAACCTTAGCACCTAAGGCTTGTAGAATTGGTATTTGTTGGCCACCCCCACTAGCAAGACCTAATACATGTTTACCCTTAATATCTTTTAACCAGTCATTTGGTACTTTCTTTGTGGGTGTAAGGTATATTTCATAGATACCTTGTTTAGCTTTATCATATACTTCTTTAGTAATAGGTATACCCCACTGCCAACCTTCTTCTACCCATTTATCAAACATCTTTTGATTTATCTTCGTATAATCTTTCATTTTACAATACCTTTTAATTCTTCTTGAATATTTAGTGGTTTATACACCCATTGGTAAGAACTTGTATGTACATTTTTAGGTTGACTTAAAAATACCGTTTCATCTTTAAATCCTAATAAGTGATTTGTGAGTCTTAAGTAATAAGTTAATACCTTATCACTTACCTTAAACTTCGCTGTATTTAAGTTATTAAGCAATTGAATAACTTTAGTTCTATCATTTAATGCTTCATAGTAATAGATAATATTTAAGTAAAGGATAAGTCCATCTTCAGTTTTAGGTATATTTCTAATTAAACTGTTCATCTTCTTTTCAATACTTAGACATGCAATTTGCCCATGAAATGCAACCTCATATATGTATTGACCTAAAAGGTTGGTATAAAGCTGTGAATGCGCCTGATGCTGTGTTTCAAGCATCTCTACGATGCTTGGCCAAAAGTATGCCATACTTTCCTTATCGTGCTCAATTAAGGTTGTTAACTGGATTAGATAGGTTAATCTAAAGAGTTTATCCTTATCAAATGCTTTTTCTGCTGCAAAGTCTCCATACATACCTGCTCTAGATACTTTAGAGGATAATACAGCAAGCACTGTCATGATGGAGGTTACAATCAACACGGTGAATAAAAATCCATTTAACCAATATATATTCGTAAATAAACAAAGTATCCAGATTAATATTATGAGGACACCATATATAATAGATGCTTTAGGCCCTGCTAGTAAAACTCTTTTAAATTTATGAACCATTGTTTCTTCTTCATCCTTAGATTGAATACTTAAGTGATCAGGTATGACGATACCACCAATCATCAGAAGAAATTTAGGTACGAATCTAATCTTTAGTCCATTGTCATTTACAAAGGCGATACCAAGGGCATATAAAGCCTTGGGTTTTATGCCTTGTTTAACAAATGAGATGAAGTGCCCCATCTCATGTGCAAAGATAGCTAGAAATAAAGCTATGAACATATATATTATGTGCACATAAAAGGGTACTGTATTTAAGCCCTTATTTAAATGTGTAAAAAAGTTTTCATAAATTAATAAAACATAAAAAAAACTTACTACAATTCCAAGTAAAAAATAAATCCATGTTTTTCGCAGTCTTTTTTTCATTGTGTTCACCCTAATACATATTATAACATCAACTTATCGGTTTCTTTTTACCAAAGATTTGTGGTATAATTCTTACAAATGAATAAGTTAGAAAAAAAGTAAATCTTTTTTGAAATAAGGCTTGACAAGTATGGATGCATTTGATATCATAATAAAGCAACATGTCGGTGTCGTATAATGGTTATTACAAGGCCTTGCCAAGGCTTAGACGGCAGTTCGATCCTGCTCACCGGCTCCAGTAAATAATAAACAAGTTCTCAAGTAAATGCTTGAGAACTTTTTTTATTTTCTTATAACTTAATTTGACTTAAAATTTCACCAACTTGACCTTCAATAAAGTGTTTAAATTGCATATACTCTTTATTTATCACAATTAAGTGTTTACCCTTAAAGTATTCTATAAAACTTGCTGCTGGATAAACCGTTAGTGATGTACCTGCAACAATTAAAGTATCTGCCTTTGATATTTCTTCTATGGCTTTTCTTACTACTTCAGAGTTAAGTGGTTCTTCATAAAGTACAACATCTGGCTTTATAAGATCGCCTTCACTATCTACTGGTATATCTTCAGTATTTAAAATGTAGGTTAACCCATCAATAGGTTGTTTCTTTTTTACTGTGTAATATCTGTGAGCTGATCCGTGGAGTTCTACTACATTTTTTGAACCTGCCATTTGATGGAGTCCATCAATATTTTGAGTAATAACACATTTAACTTTACCGATACTTTCAGCATCTTTGAGCCACATATGTGCTTTATTTGGTTTAATGCCAGTATCTAAGAAGTGGCGTCTAAAATACTCATAGAAATCTTTTGTATGATTAAAGAAAAAACTTCTACTTAGGATATCTTCTGGTCGGTAGTTTTTAAATTTTTGGCTATATAAACCATCTTTACTTCTAAAGTCTTTAATACCAGATTCTGTAGATACTCCAGCACCACCAAAAAAGACGATATAGTTCGATGTATCTATGATAGTTTGTAGTTCTTTTATAGTCATAAAAAGTTCTCCTTTAACCTCATCATATCACTAGAATATAAAATATACTAGTGATTCATAAAAAAACTACTCTCGATGAAAAGTAGTTTTTTCTAATCTATTATATAGCTTTTTTGTATGCTTCTAGTACTTTTGTAGTATCTGCATATTTATGTGCAATGCTACCAGCTGCAGCAGCTGCAACACCACCAACTAGGTCATCTAAGAATGTGTTACAACGTACCACACCTTCTTGTTTCGTATCTAGTTCTTTGATGATACCTAATTTTAGTTTATCTACATAACCAAAGTTTGTTAATCCAATGGATCCATAAACGTTGACGATAGATAACGCTAAGATTTCATCAACACCATATAGACCGTAGTCTTCCATAAGTATCGTTGAAAGTGGTTCTGAAAGTAATCCTTTTTCTGCTAAAACGTCTAACTCAATACCTGTTAATACAGCATTTTGAACTTCTCTTTTGATTAAAACACGATTCACGTGGTCTATACAAATTTCAAGTGTCATATCCTTTAAGTATGGTTTTTGTAAATCTAGTGTGATTTTAGCAATATCAGCTACCTCCACACCACGTTCTTTTAGACGCTTAATAATAAGGTCATACTTTATTTCTTCATAAGTTTTTTCGATCATTTATCCCTTTTCCTATTCCTTTCAATATTCTTTGTTTCTTTTAACTCTTTATGATAGTCTAAAACCTTCTTAAATGTCTCTAAATTCAATTTTACAGTCACATCATCAAATGGTGGACGCTTTTCCTTAATCCAGGCTTTAAGTTCGGTAATCGCGTGATTAGCGATTTTTATAATGTCTTCCGAATAGTTTAATTTACTGCTATTTGTTTCAAATTCTTTACGATCTAAAACCACGATACGACCATTTGGATAGACTCTGATGTCTAGATCATAATCTATATATTTAATCGCTTCTGAGTCATACACATAAGGACTTGATACATTACAATAATAATGTATACCATCTTTTTTAAACATTGCTATAATGTTAAACCATTCTTTTTCAAAGAAATAACATAGTGCTGGTTCTTTGGTATACCAACTACGGCCACTAGATTCAATCACTTTTGTTCTTTGATTTCCTGTAACTAAATATGATTCATTATCATCAACAACAAATGAATTTATCCACACTCGGTGTAAACTACCATCATGTTTATAGCCATGTATTTGGATTTTTTTTGCTTTTTTTAATTTCATATAAGTCTCACCTACTTAAATGTATTATAACATCTAAGCGCTTTTGTTGTCAGTACAGGAAGACTATTATAACATGAAATCATACTGAATCAAGGACTTTATTTCGTAAAATTAAAAAAATATGCACTCTAGATTATCTAAAGTGCATACATTATTATAAAATTTTTCTTATTTTTTGTTCAACATCTAATCTGAAACGGTCAATTGCATCTAAGATGAATGTTACCATATCTAGTGAGTCATCTTCGATTAATGGTGTTAAATCCATACCGTTAACAACTTGATCAGATTGGTCAAGCGCATGAGCTGTAGCAAATGTTGCATTCGCTAAACGGCGACCAATTGCAGCTAAGTCATAACGTTTTGCACCGTCAATTTGTGAGTCAAACACTTCAACTAAGCTATTTGTAAGGTTTGGTCTTCCACCAACACTAAATGCAACTTTTTCATCGTCATTTAACCAGTCAAGATCACGCCATACTTCAACTGCATAAAGTTTTTTAGGACGTTTATCTTTCGGTAATAAACGTAACGCTTTAATGGTCTTAGTTACAACACCAATATGTGTGTCATGTTTATCAGCTAGGTTATGTGTATATAACACTTCTGGTTGAGCGTCTAAAATCATTTTTCTAATTTCTTCTACAACAACTGTATCTTGTGGATCTTTTGTTTGTTTTGAAGGAGAATTAATAAATGCTTGTAGTCCATATTCACCTAAGTACGCAGCCTTTTTTTGTTCAAGGTTACGAACGACCATCATTTCTTCATTTGTGTAGTGTGCATAATTTCCACCACGTGAAGAACCTGAACCATCTGTTACAACCACACCAAAGAACCATTTGTCTGGTTTCTGAAATGTTTGTAAAACACCATCGATTGCACCAATTTCAATATCGTCATGGTGCGCTAAAATTGCCATATGAGTTGTACGTTTGATAGCTTCTTCTAGAGGTTTGTTATCAGGTACATAAAATTCGGTTGTTTTGTTATATTTTTCCATTTTTTTTACCTTCTTATAGTTTCACTAAGCTTGCAGCTGCCACAGATTGTCCAACACGACGTGCTTTTTCATCTGGAAGTGAGATATTAATCTTTTTACTTAAATGTTCAAAGTTTTCTTTTAATGTTTTTGTTGCTACATCTACGATGATTTGACCACCTAGACCAGATGTAACACGACCTAATAATAAGACTTCTTCAATATCATAAAATTCTTCATAATATGCTAGTGTATAACCTAAGTATGTACCAATTGTCTTATATATTTCTTGATATGTTTCACTGTTTTCATCTAAATTTTGAACAACTTTTAGACGTTCAGCTAATGGCATATCTTCTGGGAATGTAATCCCTGAAGTTTCAGCTAAGCGAATGACTGCGTCTTGACTAAAGTACTTATTACCAGTGCCCATGTCTAAACTCCACTCATCAATTGGACCATTTTTTTGGAAGTCTACTGGTACAAAGGCTAATTCATTTAACCAACCTGTAACGTTACCTTCTGCATTAATATAACCAACTGCTTCACTTGTACCCATAGCAATACCTAATAGTTTGTTTTTACCTAAACTCATAGATCCTGCTAAGGCTGTCACATCACCATCGTTTGCGACTTCTAAAGGTACATTTAATTCTTTAGCAATATCTTTATAGATGTTTGTAATATGTTCATCAAATAATTCATCAGGTACTTCTATAAATAAACTTGCTACTCTAGCTTCATTGTGAATATATACACCAGCACTTGATACCCCAAGGGCATCAACACTCGGAAGTTGTTCAACTGCTAGTTGAATCACTTTACGAATGTTTTCTTTGTGGTAGTTTGGATCACTATTTAATTTTGGAAACCATACGACTTCTGTACTAAATACTGGAACACCATCAACTACTGCAGAAACTTTCATATCCGATCCACCAGCGTCAAATCCAATTCTATTACCTTTTAAGTGTTTTCCAATTGGGCTGTCGCCTTTAACCAGTTTTGGTACTTCATCCGCGTGAACTACTTCAAATGGTTTTCCATAAATACGGCTCATAAACTTAGAATCAAATAGTCTCTCACCTTCTAGATAAGTCTTTTTAATAGACTCATATACATCTTTATTACCAACGATAGTTACTTTATAACCACCATATAACCAAAGTAGTGTTTTCACTAAACGATCAGCAAAGAAAATATTCTTTTCTAATTTGCTAGGATCTTTAAATATGTTTGCTGTATAACTTTCGTTAAAGCCATCCATACGTTCAACAACTACAGTTAGTGGTTCAAAGTTATTTGACTTCTTTACTTCTTCTTTAAATTCATTAAAGTAAATAATTGCTGGTTCATATGTTGGGTCTAATTTTAATTTATTTTTTAATGCCATGATTTCTTACCTGCTTTCTATTTTAATAACGATGCTGCGTCTTTATCTAGGAAGATAACTACATCATCATGTTTTTGTAAAATTGATGCTGGTAGACTTTCATCTACTGGACCTTGAATCATTTTGTAAACAGCATCAGCTTTTTGAGCACCTGTTGCTATCATAACGATTTTAGATGCACGCATAATATCTTTAATACCCATTGTAATTGATTCAGTTGGAACCTCATCAATAGAATCAAACATTCTTGAGTTATCTTGAATAGTTGATAATGCAAGTTGTGTTTTATGCGTTGTAGATTCAAATGATGTACCTGGTTCATTAAAACCGATATGTCCGTTAGATCCTAAGCCTAATAATTGGATGTCTATCTGATGAGCATCTAAAGCAGTTTGAAACTCTTTTATTGCTTCACTAGGCTCTAATACACCACTTGGAATATGTGTATTATCTAAATTAATATCTACATGATTAAATAATTGATTTCTCATAAAACTAAAGTATGATTCTTTATGTGTTTTAGGTAACCCAATATATTCATCTAAGTTAAATGTTGTAATATCTTTGAATGATACTAATTTATCTTGATATGCTTTGATCAGATTTTGGTATAAAGGAATCGGTGTTGTACCTGTTGCTAAACCTAATGTCATATTTGGTTTTTCATTGATTGCCTTAATATAAAAATCAGCTACTGCTCTATATAATTCTTCTTTTGTCTCAAATACGTTTATTTTCAATTCGTTAACCTCTGATTAATCTATCGTACACATTACCTGGTTTTTCAATGTCATAAGCTTGAACAGTTTTTCTATAAAACTCAAATACGTTATCACCAGCGCCACCAATAATAGCATAACCATAGCCATCATGATACATTGCTTCTAATGTGTGTAAGATTAATGCCTTTCCTATATTTTTTCCTCTTAAGGTTTGGTCTACACCAATTGGACCAAAGTAGCCTTTAGCTGTTGCATCATAAGCAGCAAAACCTACGATTTTGTTTTCATGTAATGCAACAAAACATGTTGGTTGACTTCTGTATACAGCCGCTTTAACTTCAGCTGCCCAACCCTTTGAAAAGTGAGCCTCTACAAATGCGATAACTTTATCACTGTTTGGTGATAGTACGCGTACGATTCTAACGTCTTTGCTTGGCATTTTGTCCGCAAAGTCTAAATTATATAAATGAACCAACATATCTTTCATAAATTTATCCTCCAAATGATATAGAATGTTTCAATGCTTCTCTAATGTTACCATTGTATTTATTTAATACTTCGTTAATTTCTTCAATATTATCTAATTTTGAGATGATTGCGAATATTGCGTGTTTTACAGATTTAAATTTATCAATGTAAACTTTTGCAACATCATGATCAACACCTGTAACTTCTACAACAATACCTACTGCACGTGAAACTAATTTATCGTTACTCATTTGAATATCGATCATTAAGTTTTCATAGACTTTACCTAGTTTTACCATGGTTGCTGTGGATATCATATTTAAAATTAGTTTTTGAGCAGTTCCTGATTTCATACGTGTAGAACCTGTTAACGGTTCAGCACCTGTTACTGCCTCAATTGGAAAATCTACTACTTGAGATAATGGTGCATTATGAGATGTTGTAATACCTGCTGCCTTAGCACCAATACTACGCGCATATTTCATAGCTGCCATAACATATGGTGTACGACCACTTGCAGTTAAACCTACAACAAAGTCTTTTTCATTAAAGTTATAAGCTTTAAGGTCATTAACACCTGCTACTTCATCATCTTCAGCGCCTTCAACAGCGATTCTTAATGCTCTATCGCCACCTGCAATAATACCGATGACCAAGTTTTCAGAAACACCAAAGGTTGGAACACATTCAGAGGCATCTAAAACACCTAATCTGCCGGACGTTCCTGCACCAATGTAAAATAGTCTACCGCCTTCTGCAAGTCGTTTAGTAACTTCATCTACTGTTAAAGCAATCTTATCAAGTACTTTTTCTACAGCTAAAGGTACATTTTTGTCCTCATTATTAAACATTTTTAGTATTTCTGTTGTTGAACTAACATCTAAATTTTTAGTTAATTTATTGCGTTGTTCAGTTGTAATGGATTTAATATCTACCATTTTAAAATTCCTTTCCTTTGGATAACTTAGAGAGCATATAACCGCCGTAAACCGCTTCTTTAATATCCCTATTTAATATATACTTGATTTCTTTTTTGTTTAAATAATTTAATACTTCTTCTTTTAAGTTTGGCGCTGATTCTAAGAATCCACCTCTTAGTGCAAGTAGGAAATTATTTTGAATGCGTTGTGCCTTTGCAACTTGTTCAATACTTTTAGCAATAATCATTGCTTGTTTTTTGATCTTTTGATCAACATATGTATGTGTATAGCTTGTAATAAATCTTGCTAGTCCAGCAATTTCTTGCTTTTTAACTTTATGTGCATAACCGATCAGTTCTTGATTAGTTCTTAGATTTAAATGTTTTAATAAATCAGCTTGTACTTTATTTAATCTTTTTTGATTATCTAATTTTTTAAGACAATCTAGAAAGACATCCATTACAAATCCATAAGCGGAGCCGGGGTCACCAAATAGGTGACCATATCCGCCATATCTATTAAATTCATTATCAACTAAACTATATACTATACTACCAGTGCCACCTACTACATAAATAAGTGGTAATAAAGGATCATACGCTGAATAAAGTCCTAAGTATGCATCGGGGTAGATATACACATGCGTATGATATAAGTCTTCTAATGACTTGATTAAGTTATCTAGATTCGGTATCATACTAAACCCTGAAAGACCAATTTGAATGCTTTTTACGTCTTCTGATATTAGTTCATCAATGACGCCTTTAAGTGATTGATATGCATCATCAACACTTACAGCAAAGTTACTTGATCCTTTAGTTGTACGTTTAAGTTCATCGCCAGATGTGTTATATAACACACCCAGGGTTTTAGTGCCTCCACCGTCAATGCTAATGATTTTATTCATAACGTATCGGTGAAACTCCTTGTGGTTTTAATTGACCTTTTAAGTATTTAACAACTGCTTCGATTGAGTTTGGTGTGTACTCATAAAAGGCAACATAGTTTTTAATATTTTTTGTGTAATATAAATCATATGGATTTCTAAGTGCTAAGACATGTAAATCCTTATTTAATGCGCTTAATGCATCAATTAATTGGATTTGTGTTTGATAGACATTACCGTTATATGATGTATAAACGATTTGATCAAATGCGCTTGCTATTGAAACGATGTCAGCAATTTCAACTTCAGTTGGTTTAACTTTAGTTTCAATCACTTCAAAGTTTGCAAATGCTTCTCTAATGCGACGTCCTAATTTAGAATTATGTGAATCTTCATCAGCAATCGAAGTTGCTTGAGGGTTTGTAGAAATAACTAAAGTTTTACCATGTTGTTTGAAAGTTTCACCCTTAATTAAGGTCACTGCTTCTTCTACAACTTGTCTAGCAAAAGCCTTAGATTCTATAGATTCTACATTTTCTTTAACATCTTCATAAGTACGTGTTAAGTCTACATTTAATTTCTCTTTGTATGTTAAGATACGTGCTACACGCTCATTTAGTGTATCCATAGTTAACTCACCTGTTTCTAATGCTTTATTAAAGCGATCAGAAGCACCAATTTGGTAAGGTAAATCATGACAGATACATACCAAGTTTGCACCAGCGTTTACTGTTTTTAATGTCGCTTCGATGGTGCCATAATTATCATGGATAGCTTTCATTTCGATACCATCTGTAATAATTAAACCTTCAAAGCCCATTTCTTCACGTAGTAAACCTGTTAATGCACGTTTAGATAATGTCACTGGTAATCCATCTTCAGTTAGATGTGTAAAGTTAATGTGTGCTGACATAATTGCATGTAGTCCATCATTGATTGCCGCTTTAAATGGTTTGAATTCAAATTTTTCTAATTCATTTAATGGTTTTTCAACTTTTGGTAATGCTAAGTGTGAGTCCACATGTGTATCACCGTGACCTGGGAAGTGTTTAGCGGTTGCAACAACGTGGTTTTGTAAACCTCTAATGTTTGCATTACCAAATAAAGCTACTTTATCTGGATCATCCGAAAAACTTCTTACACCAATGACTGGGTTTTTAGGGTTATTATTCACATCAAGTACAGGTGCTAAATCCATATTGATACCAAGATCGATTAATTCTTTACCCATTAAGTCACCTATTTTATATGCGTACTCAACATTGTTTGTTGCTGCAATTGTCATTGCACCAGGGAAGAATGTACCATCTTCAAAAATTCGTGTAACCATACCACCTTCTTGATCGATAGTAATATATAAAGGAATACCAAATGTTTCCATCGCGATTTTTTGTAAATCTTGATTTAATTTAAATAATTGTGCTGCAGACTCAATATTTCTTGAGAATAATAGGATGTTACCTACTTTATATTCTCTAATTAAATTTTCAATTTCTGGTCCAACAGTTGTACCATGGAAGCCTGCAACGATTAATTGTCCAATTTTTTCTTGGGTTGTTAATTTATTAATGTCAAATTTTTTCATATAATTTAAACCTCCTAATTGATTGCTCAAAAGTTTTTTCATCCTGTTTAAACCCATCAAAAATGAGGTCTAAATCAACATTTGTTTTTAACTTATTATCACCAGTTAATAAATCAATCATTTGCTTACCGCCTTCACTCCAAGGCACTCTAAATTCAAATTCTTTATAATCTTTACGAATGATATCTAGTAGTTTATAACCAAATTTAACAGGTTCAAATACGTTTTTATCTCTTAAAAATATTTCGATACCAGAGCAATTTACACCTTCATGTTTACTCATGTTCGGAATAAAATGAACTGGTCTAACTAAGATACCTGGTGTATTTAATTTAGCCACTTTAGCGGCTAAATCATCTGCATCGATAAACGGTGCACCAATCATACTAAATGGCCTTGTAGTGCCACGACCTTCACTAACATTAGTACCTTCAAATACACATGTTGCTAAATAAATGTGAGCACTATCTAGTGTTGGAATATTTGGACTTGGTGCTAACCAAGGTATATCATATTCTGTATAATCTTTATCATATGAATAGCCTTGCATTGGTACTACTGTTAAATCACAGCCAATACCTTGCTCGGTATTAAAGTATAAAGCTAGTTCTCCAATAGTCATACCATATCTTTGTAGTATTGGATAATATCCAACAAAAGAACGATAAGTTAAATCAAGTATATTACCTTCTAACTTGTGTCCTACTGGGTTAGGTCTGTCAAACACTACAAATGGAATATTATTTTCCTTTGCAGCTTGCATCGCATGACTCATCGTGTAGATGTATGTATAAAATCTAGCACCTACATCTTGCATATCAAAGACTAATACATCAACATCTTTTAACATTTCTTGATTCGGTCTTCTATTTTGTCCATAAAGTGAGTGTACTTCAATATTTAATTTTTTATCAAAATAACTTTCTACTTTAACACCAGCCTCTGCATCTCCACGTATACCGTGTTCAGGACCAAAGAGTGTCGTTAAGTTTACTTTACGATTTAATATATCCGCTGTTAACTCTAATTTAGAGTTAACCCCTGTTGGGTTTGTAATTAAACCCACACGTTTATTTTCAAATAAATGTAGAAATTCATCAATACGATCTATACCTAATTTAAACATTTTCTCCATCCAATCCTTCGACATATGTTACAACTTTGCTAAAGATAAGTGCATATAGTAATACCATGGTAGACATTCCAATAAACACTAAGATTAATGTCAGTAATGGATGTACTAGTAATACAATTGGGATAAATAGTGTAATAATTGCTAATCCTGTTCTTACAATAAATTTACCACTTAAGAAAAATGAAAATTTGACCATTAACCATACATTGGTGTTTGGATATGTAATCATTAATGGGAAAGTATACATCGTAACAAAGATGACACTTAATACCATAACAACCATCACATATTGTCCAACCAAGTTAAATGGTGAAGGATTTGCTTCTAAGAAGTCATTGTAGATTGTGATATTGATCACGCCAACAAATATAGCCGCTGCTAATATTAAACCCATTTTTAATTTTTGTGCAATATTTTCTGTGAAGAACTTGAAGTATGATTTAAATATTGGCACTTCTTCTTTATTTAAGTATTTATGAAACATCTTATATCCAGCAAGTAATGCTGGATATAAGGTAATAATAGGTAAACTAGTAACAATAATTAAGATATTGATCACGACCAAACGAATAACCCAATCTGCAAATATATTTAATTTTTGATAGAGTGTTTTATCATATTGTTTTTTATCTTTTTTCATTAGCCGACAATACCTGTTCTTTCTATCGATTCAACGAATTGTTTTTGTACAAATAAGTACATAACCAATAATGGTAACATCATGAGTAAGGCTGCAACGTTTGAAATGGTTGCTAAGAACATCGGGTTAGACCATACGTCTTGCCCAATTAAGCTTAGTGCACCTGAATAGAAGAGTGCAGCATATACGTTTTCAGCAGCATTAACTAAACGCATTGTAAGTATCGGGAATGCCTCGGTTGAAATGTTGAAGATACTCGCATAATAAGTATCATTCCATTGCCATACAAACGCAAATAATCCTACTGTAATAATTGCACCACGTGCGTTTGGCAACATAACATTCCAGAAAATTCTAAATACTGATGCACCGTCTACTTGTGCAGCTTCTTCTAGTTCTTTTGGTAATCCTTTAAAGAAACTTCTAAAGATATAAATGAAAATACCACTTCTAATCCCTTGACCCAAGCCACTCATTAGGTAAATTGCGTTTTCGCTACCAATCAATCCTAAATCTCTAAAATATAGATATTGAGCTAGCGATAGTGCTTGTGGTGGAATAACAATAGTTAAGATAACAAAGATAAATAATATTTCGCTACCTTTAAATTTTAGTCTTGAGAATGCATAACCTGCAAGTGCGGTAGATGCTACTTGCAAAACCATTGAGATGGCACTTAATTTAAATGTATTTAATAGTGCATTCCAGTAATCCAATACGAGCATTGCCAGTCTAAAGTTTTGAAAACTCCAGTTTTTTGGAACCCACACTACAGAAGGGTCATTGGCATCTATTGGTGCTCTAAGTCCAAGTAATACTTGTTGGATTACAGGATATAGAATAATAAAACATAATCCACCTAGTAATAGTGCTCTTAAAACAGATATGAGGATACTTTGAAATTTACGAACGCGTCTTATATTTTTACCACGTTCTTTTGCTGCTTCAACTAATGAAAGTTGACCTAAGCCCAAATTAGCAGTAATTCTACTATTCATAATGTGAACCTCCTATCTTAAATATTTTAGCTAATACAAAGACAACTAGGAGAGTACCTAATATAAATAGTACATATATCCATGCCATCGCTGAACTCAAACCCCAGTTTTGTGTATTTAATTCATGTTGAATAATACCAGATACTGGAGATGTTAAGAATGTATCTACGAGCGCATATACCACAACCGTTAAAATATGAGGGGTCACGTTTGGTAAAGTAATTAGCCAAAATGTTTCATATCCAGTAGCACCTTCAATTTTTGCCGCTTCATATAAATGACCTGGAATCGATTGAATACTTGCTAAAAAGAGTAATATTGGCACACCACTTAATGATAAAATGTCGTAAATACGATCAATTAATCCAACGACTGAATTTACCATGATTTCTGGTAAACCAGATTGAATTAGGAAAAATTGTAAATCAAATATTTTACCAATACCTTGTTGTTCTAAGATTTCAGTCATAATTGAGCCACCACCTAAAGCAGAAGCAACTGCAACTGAGTTTAGAATAACTGGTACGAAGAAGATTGCACGAACAATTGCACGACCTTTGAATTTCATGTTTAATAATACAGCCATAAATAAACTGAAAATTAATAAAACAGGAATATTAAACGCTACATCAGACATTGTGTTAATCATTTCGACACTAAAGCTTGTAGATGTTGAAGTACTTACGTGCTCATTGAATGCAAATAAATAGTTACCAAAACCGACATACTCAAAGAGTATAGATCCTACTTGAGGAGTTAATTTATAAAAACTATAATTTAGTGATTGAAAAAATGGCACTATAAATAGTAATAATAAACCAATAAACCAAGGTAGTAAGAAGACCGCAGCCCAAAATAGTTTTTGACGTTCATAGGTCATTTCAAACTTCTTTTTGCCTTTTGGATTAACTTGGTTTGAATGTACTGTATCTTGCATTAGGCTGCTCCTCTCGTAATATGGTAATCCATTGCTGGAATTGTTACACCTTCTACTGTGATACTAAATAGGTTGTAGTTAATGATCATTTCTAAGTTGTTAGAATAACCTACTTTGTATACGTTATTAAAGTTTGCTAGTTTTTCGTGTGCAATTAAAGCACCGCTTGAAATATTAATTGTATTTAATTCTTTAACTTGAGCTTCAATTGTGTCTAACCAGTTAATATAGTGCGTTGACATATATTGGTTATGCTCTGTGTTGAGTAATTTTTGAGAACTATCATAAGATAACGTATATTTAATGTTTGATCCCGTTTCTAAAGCTTTTAAGAATTGGAATCTCGGACTACGGTTACTTGATAAGTTCATAGAGTCTGCCGTGTAATCTTTATACCCACTTAATACTAGTTGCGTAAATGGAACTGGATAATCAATTAAACCATATAATGTGGTTTCTGTAGGTAGACTATCAAATCTTGTAGCATATGGAATAGCAAATCCAAGTGGATTTGAGATCATCATATCTTCATTAATTGTCTCTAATAAGTTCTTTTGAATAATTAAAGCATCTTGCTTGTAAATTGTATTGTTAAAATCATGATTAGACACAATTTGTGAACCAATCATACCTAAACTTAGTCCATTTGTATATACTTCTTTACTAAATTTGTTATATAACGCCTGATAGTAAAGTGGATTTAAAAGGTATTGGTCTAAATTCTTACCAGTTGGAAGTTCTGAACTTGGTAGAAGTGATGGGTAATGGTATCCATATAATAGTGATTGTGAACCACGAATTCTCTTTGTATTGTACATTGATTCATCGAATATACCTCTATATGATTTTGTAGATACAAAATTCACATTTTGATATAGATCAATACCACGTCCTGTGAGTTCATCATTGAATTTAACAAACTCAGATTTACCACCTAAAACTGAAGGAATGGTATTTCTATCATATAATTGGTTGACTAAACCACCATTTGCAGCACCTAGATAGTTCACATTGATATCATTAATACCACGTGTTTCTAATTCATCAAGTATTTCAAGTGCTTGTTTGAATGTAGTTAGACTGTCTAAAGAAGTGTAAGGAATACCTAAGAAGAAATCTTTTTTATCAAATGCACCTAAGAATTCTGCAGTTAATTGAATCGTATTTGTATGATCAGTTTTTGTTAAGCCATGATTTTCAATTAAGTAATCACGATATACTTTAGCAATCCCTGCATAGTTGTTTTCTAAGCCTTTAATAAAGTGGAACTCTACTTCAAAATCAGTTTTTACAATATCTTTTGTAAGTAATGTAATACCATATTGGTTGAATCCAGAACCTAAGATAACTTGTTCAGTTTCTCTAATTTGGAATGAAGCATAAATACGGTTGTATGAGTCTCTACGGTTTGAAACGTCAGCATTCACATAAGCCATTGCATCACCTTCTGTGATGATTGCTGCAAATCCATTTTCTTCTTTCACCATACCAAAGACTGGTAAACTAATTTTTTGTTGTTGTTCAGCCATCTTCATTGGCATTTGGGATAAATCCATACCATAAAGACGCTTTCTATAAGCTGACTGGTTTGTTTTACCATTATTAAATTCCATAATAGCACCACTACCATCTGGAATAAATAAGTAACCTTGTGAGTCCTCATTATTAACAGTCATATGTGCTGTACCAAACATTGGATATAATGATATTTCAGATAATCTACCATTTCTTTCAACGATGGAGTCTCTAATAATTTTTGCATTAATACCATGTGATTCTAATTTAACTTCTACAGCAATTTCAAATTCAGTTTGTTCAGCTTCTTCTGTGATGCCATATTCGAAATTCATTTCTTGAATATCCTCTAATGTATAACCTAGCGTTTCATAGAAAATTCTATAAAGTCTTGTTTTAACACCACGAGCTAATTCAGTTGAATAAGATTGAATAAAGAATGCATCTAATTCGGCATCAAATTGGCCATATGCGAATAATTCTAATTCTGCACGTATATCCGGATCGAAAGATTCCATTAATTCACTTGAGATATATCTTGGGAAATATAAGTTTGTAATATCAATATTACCAATGACATATAATACTTGGAACCCATTTTCTACATAACGAATTTGGTAAGTACGTTCACCAGCATCATTTTTCACACCTTGTGGGTGAGAAATACTTAGTGCATAGTTATTAGATGTTGCAACAGAACCAGCCTCATTATAATAGTTATATTCTAATGTAGCTTTTTGTCTATTTTTAGCAGCTGGCGTTGTACCTAATCGGTCGTCTTCAACGCTTGGGTTGGACTCCCAGACATAGCCTGATGCTTTATCAACAACTTTAAAGTATGAAGTTGTTTCATCTAAAAATAATTGGTAGTTTGCATTTTCAGCAACAAGTTTATTTGGATTAGAATCTTTAGTTGCTTCTACAAACCCTTCTTTGTCAAAACTTTGAGTGGTCTGATGTGCATAAGTTGTTTTAGAAAGTGGTACCCCAATCGCAACAAATGCAATTAAAGCAAATCCAAGAAAACCAATAATTAGTTTAATATAATGTTTTTTAATAAATATCATCTTCGTAACCCCAATTCTTCAATGATTGCAGAAATGAATGAGATGATTTGTTGAATAACGTCAAAGAATAATAATCCTAAGAACATCATCACCATCATAGATATAACAGTTGCAAGAAATGCCATAATTGTCTTTAATAGACCGTATTGATGGATATTTAAAATACCCATAAACAACATCCAACCCGTTAAGAAATATGCAACACCTACTGCAAGTGTATAAAATGCCATTTCATCTAATGTTAAGAAGTTTGAAATAAGTAAGGCTGGGTAACCAATAATGATAATAGGGAATAATGCATAACCTGTTACCATAAGGATTTCTTTAAATTTCCCTTTACCTTCCATTAGTGTTGTGACTGACCAGTTTGCAGTTACAAATAAAATGACTAATAATCCAACTACAAAGATTTCTTGTAGGTTATTAATTAACATTGGATTACGTTCATTAATTAAGAAACTTTCATACTGATAAGTTAAGATACGTAATAATGCAAACAGTGCAATAAAAACGATCGCAACACTCAATTTACCCTTCTTTTCTGTTTTAAATTCATCATATCCATCAAATGGATGCATCATTAAATATTTAGGAAAGGATAGATAATCTGTTAAAATATTTTTAATTTTATTCATTATTTTAGTCTACCCTTTCTTTTTTTAATTTGTTTTAATGTAATCAGTGCTGTAGGAATTAATAATACAACAAGCATAATGTAACCAAAGTTTGATTTAATTAACTCATTACGATATGATTTATAAGCTCTTGAATAGTAATATTTGTCATAGCCATATTGGAAATATTCCATAGCTTTTTCATAATCACCATTTCTTAAATGATACTTACCAATACCGTTGTATGCTACTTCATAGTTTGTATTTAATACTAAGACTTCTTCCCATAGTTGAGCTGCTAATTCAAATTCTCCATTTTCATGGTGATGAATTGCCTCATTTACTTTAGATCCAAATTCTGTGTGTTCATAAACTATAACTGTTCTAAGTTCTTTGTCTAATACTAATAAATTATCACCAAAATAAGCAAGTGCTACACCGTTTGTGAATTTATCTAATTGTTGACCAGCTTCACCATTAACATATAATAGGTTACCTTCTGAGTCATAAGTAAATAATCTTGAACGTTTAGCGTCTAATACTGTATAAATACCATCTTGGTACACTGCAATATCTACTAGTCTTGATGGACCATCGATAACGTAGTTATTCATGCCTTCAACAAATTGTATGTCTCCTTTTGGTACGTGGTATCCATTACGGATAAGTACGTCAACACCTTTAGGGTTGATTAATTGAATCATGTTATCAGAGTTGTTTGTAGATGGTAATGAGGTTGCATAAATAAAGTTTTCTGAGTTCATTGTAACGTTTGTATAACTTGTAGGTAAGAACTTAGGTAATTTGTCAATTTGTGCATCACTCATCCAAAAGCGGTTAAAGATATCAATTGGAGATAAAGTGATTGGGTTGACCCCTGTGTATCTGTTAAATGATCCGTCAGTATCTAATTCTAAAATACCTTCGTAAATTTCTCTAGCTACAACATACATTCTACCCGTTGAGTCTGTAGTAATTTTTACAGGAATAAAGTCGACTGTTTCAAAGGTTACATCATCAACTTCAGTAAATAAATCTACTACCTCGAAGTTATGATTTAATTTTACAATACGATTATTACCAGTATCTGCAATATAGATACCAGTATGCTGAACATCAAGTCCCATAGGTCCGTTTAATGTTTGTGCTTCCAATACGTTAAGGATTTCGTCCTTTTCAACCGATGTAGCATTTTTATAGTTTAAAACTGTGTTCTCACCACGTTCTAATCCTTTTTCAATTCTTGCTGCTTCATCTGCATCAATTGCTAGATCAACAATTTTTTTAAACTCTGTATTAGCTTCTGTAATTGTGCCAACAATAGTTGATGGATTAAAACTTGATGTAACTTTTGTGTTAAGTGTTGCATGTAGAGCATCAATATCTGCTATAAATACATTTTTAGCTTCAGCTTCTAAGAATACTAGAGATGCCATACTTTCATTAGCATTTAATTTTGCAGTATTTAGCTGGACTGCTACATCTGACTTAAGCGTTGTATGAGCTTCTAATAAACCCTCAGTAGTGTCAAATAGAAAATTTCTGTATGCTGTGCTTATCTCAAATGATTTCACAGATTGGTTTAATTCAAAATTATTATTCACAACGATTAATGCATTAGAACCACTAGATATAATATATATTTCGTTTTCATAAACCACAAGATCTTCAGGAGTGACCATATCAGTTTCTAGTGTTCTCTCACTAAAAGTCTGTGCATAACTTAAGCCTGGCGCTGAATGAATTACATCACCATAGTATGAGAAGTTATATCTTATAATTGAAAAGTTTAATGGTAATGTAAATAAAAGAGATATGAGTGTAAATAATTTCATATAATCCTCCTATTTCAGACCAGATGTACTAAATGTTTCCACAATCTTAGATTGTGAGAATATAAAGAACACAACTGGAACAATCATCATAATAAACCCTACTGCTGCAACTGTCCCTGCACGTTCAATAGATCCTTGTGCAATTTGACGTAGTGCAAATGATAGAGGTTTCAATTCTTCACTGAAGATAAATGCACCACCATCAGTAGTCCATAGTCTTTGGAAGAGTAAAATAATTAATGTCAACCATGCTGGTTTTACCAGTGGCATAACAATTTGGAAAAATATACGATATTCACTTGCACCATCGATTTTAGCTGACTCAATTAACTCCGTAGGCACTTGTTCCATAAATTGCTTCATTAAGTATAAACCTAGTGAAGAAGCGATTGCAGGGAAAATAATTGCCCATGGTGTATCAATTAAACCAACCCAAGATACGATAATATAGTTTGGTGTAGCAGTAACTTGAGGTGCAAACATTAATGAGTACACTACTAACATGAATATAATCTTTGATCCTGGAAATTTGTATTTAGCAAGTGGGTAAGCACACATACTAGCGATTAGTACGTGTCCTGCTGTACCGACTACTGTTACAAATATTGTATTAAAGAAGTATCTAGAGAATGGTATCCAAGAGTTTCCAATTAATTCAGATAAGTCTCTAAAGTTATTGAATGTTAAGTTTCTTGGTAATAATGTTGGTGGGAAAACAAACAACTCATCTAGTGGTTTGAATGCATTAGATGCAGTCATAATTAATGGATAAGCTGAGAAAATACCAAACAATGCTAGTAAAATGAATAACGCAATGTCTCCACCTATAGAACGGTTGAGTCTTTTTTTCTTCTTGATTTTTCTTTTCATCATGAAATCTTTTACGATTTGCATAATTATTCACCCAACTTTCTTAAGAATTTTTGGACAATTAAGTTGGCACTAATCATAATTATAAATAGGATAGTCGCAATTGCTGAGGCATAACCTAAGTCAAAGCGAATGGACCCATAGTCAATTAAGTGCGTTACAATTGTATGTCCTTCATACTGTACAGATGGGAACCCTACAAGCTGCATAGAAACTTCTGCAATCGCAAGGGATGTGGTAATTTGCATTACGGCACCAAATAATAATTGTGGTTTCATACTTGGAATTGTAATAAACCATAATTCTTGCCATCTGTTTTTGATTCCATCAATACTACCTGCTTCGTAAAGTGTTTTATCCACACTTTGTAACCCAGCAATGAAGGCAAGGAAGGACACACCTAAACTTAACCATAATTGAACTAGGATAATAACAAATAGCATGTAATCTGGATCTCTTAACCACAGTATCGGGTTATTGATAATACCAAATTGCATTAAGAATGCATTGGCATATCCATGAACATCACCAGAAAAGATAAGTAACCAAATTAAAAATGCATTACCGCTAATTGAGGGTGCATAAAAGACTAAAGTCATAAATGCACGTAATTTTGGTTTAAGCTCGTTAATTAACCAAGCAAATACGAATGCTAATAAATAGGATACTGGTCCGGTAACAACCGCCAATACTAGTGTATTTCTAATAGCGATGATGAATATTTCATCATCTAATAACAATTTAATATAGTTATCAAAGCCCACAAAACGAGGTGCTTCTAACATATTAAACTGTGTAAAACTAATACCAAGTGACATAACAACCGGAATGATTGTGAAAGTGAAGAATAGTATGATAAAAGGTGCCATTAAAACATATAAATGTTTGGCTTCTTTCATCTCTTTCCACATTTGTTTGGATCTAGTTTTGAAATCTCGTTTAATTGTTGCTTGCATATAGACCCTCTTTCTTAATCTAATCCGAATTCGCGGCGTTTCTTCGCTAATTCTTCATTAATCATTTGTACGTAATCATAAATAGTTTCACGTGGGTTCGCTGCTTCATTTAATACAAGTCTAAATGCATTGTCTAAATGACGACCCGTCATATAACCACCTGGAACTTCAGGAATACCACGTACCCATGCCCATTGTTCTTTCAGTTTTGTTAATTCATCGACTGTCCATGGTAATTGTTCCATAGCTTCTATGTTAGCAGTTGGATATCTAGCAGCTGCTCCTAAAATACCTTCTAGTTCACGACCAAAACGCATTTGAGTTTCAGTAGATGTCCACCATTTTAAGAATTCCCATGACTCTTCTTTTTTATTCGATTGATTTAGGATAATACCACCTGTACCTGTTGATACAGTTTCACGTCTAATTTGAGTTTGACCATGTTCATCAACATACTCTGTACCAGGTACAGCTACGAAGTTCCATTTACCACGGATTTCTGGAGCAAAGACACTTAACACGTTATATGTATTGTAGTAAGAAATACCAATAGGCATTTGACCACTTCTAAAACGGTTATTAAAGTTCGCTTCTACCGGGAATGAATAGTTTGTATAGAATGATGACCATTGTTCAAATACTTTAGGTCCATTACCTTCATTAAATCCTGCTTGTCTGTCACCATCAATATAGAACTGACCATCATTTTGGTAGAACATTGTAGAGAATATTGGGTTTGGTGGCAAGATGATTGCAGCACCTTGAGTTAATGGAACAGGTAAATAAAATTCTAAATTATGTTTTTGTAATGAAGGAATCATTTCAACAACTTCTCTCCAAGTATTTGGAGGTGTTAAACCTAACTCTTCAAAAATATCCGTTCTATAGAACATCATTAAAAATATTTGTTGTTCTGGTAATGCATAATAGCTACCATCAAATTCATATGGTACTAATGCACTTGGCATAAATCTTTGTGCAATTTCGTCAAAGTCATCAAACTGAGTTAAATCATAAACAGCATTACGCATAGCATAGTTTACAGGTGTTGAGTCTGCTTGGCCAATAGCCACGTCAGGCCCTCTACCTGATAGTGTAGCAGGTAATAATGATGCACCTGAAACCAATTTCAAGTCTACTTGAATTTGATTTTCCGGGGCAAATGTTTCGTCAATTAATTTTCTAAGAATGTTTGCTTGGTCTTGACCTATAGATAACCAAACTTCAATAGTTTCATTTACTTCACCAGTATCCACGCGACCTACAGCAGAGAAATCTGTAGTAAACGTAGCTAAAAACGATCTAAATCCAAACCATGTACTTTCAAAGAAACTTGGTGTTGATTGTGGCATTTTAGCACCTGGTTCATGTAGCACAAAATAATCAATTTCAAGTGGTTGACTAGATAAAAGAATAACTAATGTACCTAATGAAGATATGTTTGAAACATATGTTGATAAACTGTTTTGAATACTACGAGGACGCTTGATAAAGTCTTGTAATTGAAGAATAACAGTATCCAGGATACCAGTTTTTTCACTTCTATTGCCAGACACTTCAATTAGTGTTTCTCTAATGTATTTTGCTTGTTCTAATTCACTTTTGAATCTAGAAATTAAATTAGGTATACGGTTTGCTAATTCATAATCTCTAAATGGGTCAGGACTAGGTCCTGTGTAAATTAATATTTCACGATAGATTTTATTTAAATTATCGATAACATCTTGTAAATCTGAAATAAGTTGACCATAAATACCTAACGATACTTCCATTGTCAACTCATGAGTACCCTCTTCTAAATAAAATAAGAATGATTCTTCATTTGTTCCTAATGTTTGGACTCTCCAGTCATTAGAGAATTTAAATGCATATCCTTCCATTTCAGCAAATGGAATTTCGCCATCAATATAAATATCTCTAAAGACGACCATACCATTAGCCAATCTTTGTTTTACGCGCATGGAAATTTCATAAAGACCAGTCTTTGGTACCTCAAATGTCCATGTAATTTGATCACCTGCTTTATCCCAGTTTGTACCACCAATGGTATTTAATTTGATTAAAGTAGGGTCGGATGGCATAGTTCTTGATGATGTACGATCATTTAAAGGATATAGCGTTGGGGAAGTCGTACGAACAGCATCTTCTGCTTGAACAAATTGAAGTTCTTCTTTAGCAACTTCATAGTTATTAGCCTCATATTGTGCTTTAACATCTTCATAAGTTGGTAAAGTTTTTACCGATTCTATGACTATAGAATCAATTAATAATGGTTCTCTTAAACTTTCAAATTTAATAACGTTTGTACCAGAATTTAAATAAAAATTGAATGGTTCTGTTATATAACCAAGTGGGTCACCAATCAATTTGGATGTCCAAATTGGTTTTTCAACTTGACTTGGTCTAATATCATTACCTGCGTAATCTTGATAAATAACAGCGGCATTACCGTAGTAACGTTGGAATAATACGTTTTCAGCTGCATCAAATGGAACTACTCCATTAATAAAAACGCGCCTTTCAATCGCTGAACTTTTTCCTTCATAAGCGTAGTAATTCACTCTAATAGTGTAAAATCCTGCTTCTTCAATATCAACAGGTAAACTAATAGATCCAACCTCATGAGTTAATACTGATTCCGCAACACCATTAAAATTATTGATGATTTCATAATTCCCCTCAATATGTGTAAAATCCTTAGCTGAAACAAGGATTGTTTTATCTTTTGGATATGTTGCTGGATTTGATGCAATGTAATTTTGATAGTTTTTGACATAGGAATCATTTTCTGTATCTCTATTAGACTCAACATCTAATTTGACGTTATATTTTAAATGATCTGTGTCAAAAGCTATCTTTAGTGTATCCGTAACTAAGAACGTAATAAACGCAATTAATAACACTAAAAGTATAATA
Organism: Acholeplasma laidlawii PG-8A; assembly: GCF_000018785.1. Lineage (NCBI taxonomy): Bacteria > Bacillati > Mycoplasmatota > Mollicutes > Acholeplasmatales > Acholeplasmataceae > Acholeplasma > Acholeplasma laidlawii. The sequence goes on along the minus strand of NC_010163.1, from coordinate 278,518 downwards.
TGTATTTTTTTCAAATGCTTCACCTCAATGAAAATGGTACCACCTTCCTTATGAATTTTATAACATAAGGAAGGTTATACCAAGATCGTTTCTTTTGTTATTGTCCTAAATATGATGCAAGTGCGTCTTCGTAAGCAGGTCTGATCTTGTCCATCTCACCTCTAGCATCGCCATTAGCGATTGCAAGGTTTGCTGCGCCGTACCAACCATTTGCTGCGAATCTTGAGATACCTAATGCACCTGTTAAATCTAATGTTGTTTTATCAAATATGCTTAGGTAAGCATCAATCGAAGCTTCATCATTGAATCTTTGTACTAATGTTGCGTAGAATTCATCTGAAAATTCAGTGTCTGTCTTCCACATTTGAATTTCATTCCATACTTGGAATGCTAATGCTTCTTTAGCAGGAGTTAGTCCACTTGATAATGTATACACTGCAACACCACCGATTGGAGAAACATAATTACCGGTGTATGTATCACTTGATGGATAAGGAACAAATCCTAGGTCAAACGCTAAGTTTTTCCATCTATTTTCTGCATTTAAGAACCAGAAACTACCTGGGTGCATTACAACTTTACCTGATTGCCATAATGGAGATCCTGAATCATAAGTACCTGAACCTTCAAATAAACCTTTATTATATAAACCATGTAAGAAACTATATGTTTCTAATGCAGCTGTTTGATGGAATGCAACACGTCCAGATAATGCGTTTATTAATGAACCACCATTTAATGGAATCATATTTTCAGCATATACTGCACGTACACCACCTAAGACTTTATAATCAGGTCCAATACTTGTAAGTGCAGCTTTAGCGGCATCTGACCAAGCTTCAAATTTAGACCAAGTCCACTCACCGTTATTGTATAGTTCGGCTGGATTTTCAATACCTAAGTCATTAACTAACTCAATATTGAAGTATAGACCAACGTCAACTGTAGGTTTGTTTACTGAGAATGCATAGAATTGACTCTTAAATCTACCTAGTTGTTGAGCTTCTTCCGTAATGTTTGCACCAGTTGATTCTAAGTACTTGTCAACTGGAACAATTGCATTCGCGTTAGCTAATTGAGCAGTCCAGTCAGAGGTTGTCCATAAGATATCCGCTAACGGAGCTCCCGCTACTGATGCTTTAATTATTTCATTAATACGGTCTGGTCCCCATGCAGCTGCCGCAGGGTAAGCCTTATAAACCACTTTAACATTAAGTCTTGATTCAACTTCTCTTTGCTTATTTTGTCTTGCTTGTTGTTCTCTACCAGAGTAAGCAGCATCGAATGGGTCAACCTCATATGGCGCACCATGCATAATTACGATTTCTGTTGGAGGTGTAGTGTGATTTTGTACTACAGTTACAACTCTTTTTACTGTGGTTACTTTACCATCAGAACCTTCTACTGTATAAGTTAAAGTATAAGTTCCTGCTGTATTTGTAAGTACAGTACCACTTACTTGAATACGTGTAGTGATATTTCCATCTACTGTATCTTCAGCTTTAACATTGTTCATCGGATCGAACTCATCACCGACGTTGATTGTAACATCCGCTGCACCTGTTATAGTTGCTGAATTTTTATCGTTACCATTACCTTCTGTATTGTCACACGCTACTAGAGCAAACATTGCGACTAACAGTAATAATACGCTAAATATTTTTTTCATATTTAAGCTCCTTTGTATTTTTTGTAATTAAACTTCACTTAAATTATACTATGTAAATAGTATTATTTGATTATTTTTATCTAAATTTCTATTTAATTTTCATATTATTAAAATCTTTTTCAAACGCTTACATATTGTCACACAATGAAACAAAAAGCCCAATTTGTTATTGGGCTTTTCGAATTAAACTAAAGTCTTATTTTTTCTTTAAGAAGAATAATAATGCTGCACCACCAAATGATACTAATGCTGCACCTAATGACATAAGAACTGCAGTTAATACGCTTACCCCGTCATAAGAATCTAAAGCATCTTTAATTGCTTCTTCTACTTGATCAGGTGTGATAGTGTCTTGAGGAATTTGTGCTTCTACATCTTCAACCTTATCATCAACTTTTTGATCTACTTCTTCTTGAGTTGGTTTAGCTGCTTTTACAGTTAATGTGTATGTAACTTCGCTTGCGTTACCAGCGCGGTCTTCAACACCAACAGTTACTGTATATGTACCAACTGATAATTTACCACTTGCTAATGATAAACCACCATTATTTAATACGAATAGACTTAATTGTGTTCTAGCATCGTAGTTATCAACAGCAACAATATTTGATAAGATAGCTGCTTCAGCAGATGCGAATGCATCAGCTTCGATAGTTAAATTATTATTAACTACAATTGCTTGAGGAGCTGTTTTATCATCAACCGTTAGGTTATATGATGCTTTTGTTACGATATCTGCATTAAAGTCAGGAGTACCAATTGATCCTTCAGTGAATGTAACCTGATCACCGTATCTCAATGCTTGAGCTAATGGTCTATCAGCAGTTTGTCCAAAGAATACAACAAATCCACCTAATGAGAAGTCAATACCTTCTAACCACGCTTTGATGCCTGCATCAGACATACCAGCAATTGCGCCACTTGCACCCCATGCTTCCCAAGTGTTTCTTGCAACAGATTGAATCATTTTACCATCTTTATCAAACTCAACAACAATCCAACCTTGGAATGAAGTATTTGTATATAAGAATGGTTCAGTATATAGTGTAGTTTCTAGACCATATGCAGTGAAATTTTGATTTTTTCTAGTAACATCAATTACTTTACTTCCAAGTGTAATTCTATCCGGAACTGTAGGTTCACCAGCGATATGTACATGATGTGTAAATTCTAAATCGATTTTGTAAGTACCTGGTTTTGGATTGTAGATGTTAAATCCTGCAGGAGCAGTGATTTTGATATCACCTGTCTTATCATTTCCATAACCATCATTAGCAGTTACGTCACCTAATAGGTCTACGAATACTGATTCATCAACATAACGATTTTTAACGTTTTCAAATCTTGGAGGTAATACCCCAACAGCGATATCAACGATAATTTCAGTTAAACCATCTTCTGCATGAGTTGCAGAATATACCGCTGTATAACCTGCACCAAATACTGATGAATCTACAACTGATAGAGCTTTGTCAGGTGTGTAAGCATCTGCTACAGAATCATAAGTAAATGTAATAGTTTCTAAAATTGTAGGAACATGATCTTCTTCAGCTGAATTAAAATCTGCCGTTTCATAAACATCAACTTTATAACTTAGTTTTTCTGTTTTATTAACAAGTACATCATCTTCAAACATTTTTAACCATGAAACACTTACATTATTTGGTAAATCAAAATCAGCTTGATTATATTCTACAATCATCTGTACGCCTGGAGTTACAGCATCATCATCGTGAGCTGTTAAGCCAGCAAATACAGGATTTTGATATGTATAAGTAGAAACTGCTACCGGAGTTGTTTCAGCAACGAAAGCTGTATATAATACTTTAACAAAATCTGTAGCTTTGTATGAACCACGGTCATGTTGACCGAATGATACAGCTGTCCAACCAGCAGGAATAACTACGTGGTTTGGATTCCAGTCTACTAATAAAGATCTCTCTTCAGCTGGTAAAGCTCCTAAATCAGGGTTTAACCAAGTTAAATAACCTAATGGTTCTAATTTATATCCTTGTGCATCTGTAGTGTCCTTAACAACTCTAACATGAGCTAATCTTGTATTAGGCGTTTCTGTTAGAGGATCAGCAGCAGCTTTAAATGCGTCGATTTCTGCTTCAGTAGCAAATCGCCAATCTGCATTGTCAGTAACATCCGTTCCATCATTAAAGATGTGATACGTAAAGATATGATCTTCAAACATAGCTAATTCCATATCTTCATTGAAATATGCATAAATACGGTTTGTAACTCCACCAGTAATATTCGCTCTTAGGTTAGTTGTTACTAATTCCATTTCATCTTCTGTATTATTAATAGTCATTGCAGCGAATGCACTGTAAGAAACACCAGGATATTCTGTTGCTTCAAATACGCCATCTGCATTAGCATCAACAAATTGGTGACCATATCTAACTGAAGAACGTACAAAATGGTATCTATATCCTAAGAAATCTAATGTCCAGTTAGAAGTTCCCACTCTCAACGTACCACCAGCGATTGGTTCTGTTTCCGTCATATTATTAATGCTGCCATATGGATAAATATCTATTAACGCTTCTTCATCCGCATAAGCTGGTGCAACAACCAGGATTAATGCAGCAACTAACAACAATAATAATGTTGTAATTTTTTTCATCTTTTTTTTACTCCCTTTTCCTTTTTTATTGTTAAACGTACGTATTAATTTTATTACATTATGAAAGCGCTGTCAACTAATACGTGTGTTTGTTGAGACAACGCTTTCATATTTTTACTTTTTGAATATTATTTTCACCTTTTTCAGGGTTTATCTTGTTGTACCTGGAACATACACATTAAATGTACGAGAAGTTGTTACACCTTCATAAACTACAGTTACTGTATAACTTGCAAGTGTATTATGTAAAGGCATTGAAATTACACGTCCCATATTATCAATAATATCCGGATGATTGCTCACCATTGAGATTTGAGCACCTGGATATTCTAGTGCTACTTTATACTCTATATCTGCCATTTTTTGGAATTTAGGTTCTAATCCAGATACTAATAAAGCATTAGGACAATGTTTTCCAGAAAAATGTTGATGGAATTTGATGTGTTCTCTTGGTAAGTTATATTTAACTAACGTTTCAGCTGAAAACTTAGCCGTTCTTTGCCAAATTCTATAGAGATCATCGCCCATTGCAACAGACATTTCAATTGCAATCGCATTTCTATTTCCACCACCCAAGTAACTACCTTGTCCAACTAAGTTAGAACCATCTCCAGCATGCCAAGCAACTTCACCTTCAGGAATATGCTGATAGAATGCTTTATCATCTATTGTATAGTGCCATGATACTTGAGCACCGTTAATTCTCGCTTGATTATTTAAATAATTTGCGTGAGAAAGTGCACCAGATCCGGTTGCAGTATTTGCAGTATCATGTACTGTAATCCAGTGAATATTTTTATCATTGTATGTTGTATAGCCAGCAGGTATTGGTGATAGTGGTAACCCGGGTCTTACATTTTTACCTTTATATATATCAGGTATCATAAGTGATGTATCTGGTGTGACTTCATCAAAATAGTAGTTTGATACCGATTCATATCCAACGACTCTATAAGTTGGTCCCGTTCCGATTTCATAAAAGTCAAACATCTTCAAATGACTTTGCTGATTCATCGTAATTAAGTCCATGAGATTATTTTGATCTAAGTTTTCATAAAAATCTAAATAAATTTCTTGTTTAACTTCTACATCAGATACAAGTCTTGCAGTAATAATGACACTACCACTTGTTAGAGATGTCACTAAACCTTCACTGTCTACGGTTGCTATGGCTGAGTTTGATGATTCAAATAGAACTTCGCTATCTTTAATCGTTACAGGAAATGGTGTCGCTTCAATCCTTACACTGTCACCAGCAACTAGTGAATGTGTATCAATAGATGGTACAAGGTCAATACCTGGATCAGTTGTCACATCAAGAGTAATTGAATCTTGTGCATTAGAAAATTTATGCGATGCTTCAACCCTAATCGTTGCCTGACCACTACTCAATGCTTTTAATAAACCTGTTCCAGTTACTAACAAAGTATCTGGTGCATCTGTTCTAAATCTAAAACGACCATCTTTAAGTTCATAAGGTAAATATTCGAACTCTAGCATTATTTCATCATTAACATCTAATACCTTAAGATCACTAGTAATATATATGAATAGCGGTGCGGTTGGATCATAGTCTGCTTCTTTAAGTATTACAGCTTCTGATTCATAATGTCCCATTAACATGCGTTCAGATATGTTTTCGAATTGGTTTAAATCTAGTGTTGCACTTCCCCAGTAGTTTAGTGTGAAATCAAAATTGGACCCCAAATTCGCTTTAGCAGGGTACTTACTAAAACTAGATACTGCATTAAAACGAGCATATGCTAAAATTTCAGTGTCATTTAAAGAAACATCAAATGCAACTTCAATGTTTGAAATCGAATTTCTTTGAATAAAAATTTCAGTATCATTACTATATGAACTACCTGCTAACTTAATAGCAACTTCTGCACCATCAATAATGTTTTTATTAATATTTAATGAACCCGAAATAATGTCATCAATAACGATTGCATCATGTTTTAATGTCTTAAATTCATTTTGTTCAATACTTAAGCCTTGTGCTTCTTCAACAAGTATTGCTTGAAGTACTGCTTCATTTAAATCTGAAAATTTATTATTCATTATCGATACATTACTTGACCCTTGTAATACATGGATAGCACCCTGTTCATTAAATGCTATATTTTTAATGACCACATCACTAGCATCTATTGTAACTAGATTTTTCGCTACAACTTGATCATTGATTCCTTCTAAAGTCACAGATTTATCTAGTATAGTAAGTGTTAAAAGTTCAAGATTTTTTAAATAAATATGCGCGCCATCAGTTGCAGTATCAAGTGCTGCTTCTAAAGTATTAAATAAAGTCGTTCCAAACTCAAATTCTAAATCCTCAACGACGACTTTATCACCAGTTTTTGCTTCACCATCGACTACTAGTTCATTAACAATTAGAATCGAATGCGTTGCACTCACCTCTGTAGAGGTTAATGAAGTTGCTGTAATTGTAACAGCACCAGATTTATGTGCGGTGATTGTACCTTCATCATCTACTGTAGCAACGAACTCATCACTAGATGACCATGCTAAAGCAGGTGCTGCAGTTTCAGGACCTAAAATGGCACTTAACTTTGTTGTTTGACCCACATTTAACTTAGAGTCACCTTCTAGTAAAATGGTTGATGTTTCATCATACACTACTAAACTAATTTCTGCTTTAACAGAAATATCTGATGCTAATGTCATTGTAATTTTAAAGTTACCTGGACTTACTGCCGTAACTAAACCGTTATTATCCACTGTTGCAACAGCTTCATTGTCTGATTTAAATGTAACTTCCTCACCAGATGTTTCAAAACTTAATTGAAGTGTTTGTCCAGCCCATAAATATGTGGATGGCTCTTCAATCACTAAGTTATATGTTTTAGTTACATGGATGTTGACACTTTTAGATACTTCTTCATTAGTCTTAGATGTTACAGTAACTACTGAAGTACCTTCTTTTAAGGCAGTAACTAACCCTGTATTTGATACGGTTACTACTTCATGATTAGATGAACTAATATCATAACCTAAAGTATCATTTGTAGTAATAGATAACTGATGAGTCTTACCAACTTCTAATTGGATTGGACCACTACTTAAACTTAATGTAATTTCATCAGGTTTTTCTATTGCAGTACATGCTGTAATCAAACTAACCAATACTAAACTAAATATTGCAAATATTTTCTTCATTTTTTCTCTACTTTCATCTCATAAATTATATTGCCTAATTCATTTCTTAAACCGATAATTCTATTTAAACTACGTTTTGGATGAACAGCATTAGATAATAATACAAATCCAATGTCATTTTTCTTATCAATAAACATATGACACCCAGTAAAACCAGTGTGCCCGATTGTGTTATCAAAATCACTTTTTGATCCTGCAAAACTATCTTCATACGGCTTTAAGTAACCAAGTGTTCTAGTTACCTTATAACCTAAGGAGTCATCGGTAATTTGAGGTAAGAATAGTCTATCTGTCATATCCTTACTTAACACAAATTTATCATTTAATATACTTTGAATAAATAAACCAATGTCATACACCGTAGAAAATAAACCTGCATGACCCGCTAACCCCTCTAATAAATAGGATTTTTCATCATGCACTTTACCTTTAAGTAGTCCTTTTGAAAAATCATCGTCATGATCTTCTGTTGGTGCTACTCTATCTACTTCGGGTCTATACCCTGAATCAAACATACCTAAAGGATTAAAGATATATTTTTGGGCAGCTTCATCAATTGGCATGCCATACATTTTTTCTATCACTTTTCCAAGTAAGATAAAACCAACATCAGAGTATACAACTTTAGTATTTGGTTCATAAATTAGATCCATACTAAAAATAATATCCATTACTGCTTCTTTAGATTTTACCGTTCTAATTTTTGGTACATCAGCAGGTAACCCTGAAGCGTGAATGAGCAATTCTTTTATGGTTGTATGTGGATGTTTGTACCTACCCAAGATTGATTGCAACCTCGTATCTAAAGAAAGTAAGTTATCATCCACCAACTTTAATATAAGCGTTGTTGTTGATATGACTTTTGTAAGAGATGCAACGTCATATATTTCATCGCCACTTAGCACTTCTTTTGTTGGGTATAGTTGTTTATACCCAACAAAATCAGTGATCAAATTATCTTTTGTAATTAGTGCATAATGTGCGCCAGGAAAACGCGCTTCATCCACACCTTTTTGTAAAAACGATTTAATTCTATCCATTATTTCTTCTTCTTTACAACAATGAATATAACAACACCCAATAATACTACAAATGATGAAACTGTTGATATAAATATAACAATATCAAAGTTTGCTGGTGTATCTGGTGTAGGTTCTGGTGTCGGGTCTTCATCATTCATATGTGTTTCCCATGTATGTTCTACATTTTTAGTCCAATAATGCCCTTCTAATCTAGCAAGTGCTGCACTAACTAGTGCATGATTAGAATTTAGCGTTTTATAAGAGAAAATAGAACTACCAATGATTTCATCATATTGTGACATATATCTTAATTGTTCTAAGAACTCAGATTCATTTGTCCAATTATTGGAGTTTTCTGCATATCTATAGAAACCTTGTCCAATAATTAAGTCCACATTGGTATCTTTAACCACGTCAACCCACCAGTCCACTAAATCTGCAAAACGTGCTGTTGAGTGATCAAATTGCCAGTATAGTTGAGGAATAATATAGTGTAACCAGCCTTCTTTAACCCATTTTCTAGAATCTGCATATTGAGCTGAATAGCTAGATAGACCTTGCGAGTTAGAACCAAGAGCATCTTGAGTTTTATTTCTCCAAATTCCAAATGGAGAAATACCAAACTTCACATGCATATCATTTGCTTCATTATGTGCTTCAACACGTTCATAAATAGTTTTCACAAACATGTTAACATTTTCACGGCGCCAGTCATCACGTGATAAATTATTTGGATTGTAATTTAGAAATGCATCTGCATCCTGACTGTCTTCTGTTCCACTATAACTATAGAAGTAATCATCAAAATGAACACCATCTATTGCATAGTTTTCCATTATCTCATCGACGATATTATATAAATACTGTCTAACCTCAGGTATCCCTGGATTTAAGATAAGTGCACCGCCCTTATCTTGAACTACATATGATGGATTTTGTTTTGCAAAGTTTGAATCATGTAGTAGTGCTAATTGATCTTCAATAGATGCTGTAGAACCACTCGCTACACGGTAAGGATTCATCCATGCGTGGACTTCTATGCCACGTGCATGTGCTTCAGTAATTAAGAATTCTAAGACATCCCAACCTACGCCTACACCTTCTGTACCAGATAAGAATCTTGACATTGGTGCATATTCAGATGGATAGAATGAATCATTCATTGGTCTTGTTTGGAAGAACATCGTATTGAATTTAAGTTCTTTCATACGTTCTAGTATACTAATAATTTGGTTCTTGTAGTTTGCTTCATTATCATACTGTGTGATATCAATATTCGCTACAGTAGCAACCCAAACAGCACGTATTTCTTTATCTTTTTCTGTGTATGTTGTTGGTAGTGCAACCGGTGTATTTGTTTGATAGTAATAGACATTTTGTCCATTTCTAATGACGAATGGATTGTCTTCGGTAATTGGAATAGATACTGGTACTCTAATTTCTACATCATCAGAAACTATACCTGATTGAGATGTTACTCGGTAAGCCACTCTATGATTTGCTGTTGTAGCAATCTCAATTGGTGATGTGTAATTAGACCATGCAGTCCAATTTTGACCATTATATAATCTATATTCTATTTTATCTGTTGATTGATTAGGCGTTAAAGTAACTGTGACAGGTCCAATATATGTACCTTCCACTAAGTTACCTTCAATGTCAACAGTAACTTCTCCTGGACCTTCTACAATGTTAAACGTTTTACTATATATTGGCTCTAGTGGTCCATTACGATATTCCATAGTATAATGACCAACTTGTTCAAATAAAATCGGTTCTACATATTGTATCCAAGCTCCTCCATTCATTCGATATCTTGGTTCGGGTGCATTTTGATCGAAGTTAATGGTAATTTCTAACCAGTCATAGTTTGGATCTACACCATCACCTGCTATTTCAAGTGTTGGTGTAGTGTAACTTGAGACAATACGTAAATTTTGTTGAATTTCAGCAGATTCAATACCACCATCATCAATTGTTTTAGCAAATACTGCATAATTACCTGTTGATGTTAAAGTGATAGGACCCTCGTACGGTACCCAAGTACCTGGACTGCCATGATTTATCTTGACCCAAATATTATGCTCAGGTGATGTTATCTCAATTTTAGTACCTACTAAGTAACTTGTACCAGATGGTGTACCATTAATTGCAATTGTTGGTAGTACTTCATTTTTAATTTCCGTATAGAAATTTAAAACTTTTACGAAAGATTCATTGTCTAAATTATCCACTGCTTTATAGTAGATTGTATTTAGGCCATTTGTGATAATACGAATAGGCGTTGTATAACTTTCCCATGTATTACCGTCTAAACTATAAAAGATATCATACGCACTACTAAGTTCTAGTTCTACTTGTGATGTAAATCTAACACCATCAAATGTACCAGTAAACTCATGCGATGGTGCGTCTATACTGCTTTCAAATGCAGGACTTAAATGATTGGTATAAGAAATAGAACGTACACCATAATTGTTTGTAGTGGATGTGTCATTAGAATTCCAAGTAATTGTAGTTTGACCATCATTTGGTATAACATCAATAATTTCAGCATCCACATAGTTTAATGGATTACTGGATTTATAGATATAGTAGAATTTAGCATCACTCTGTGCATCAAACGTTAATAACCCATTTGCAGGATTATGTATCACATTTGAAACAGCAGGCAGATGCACCGGTGTCATACTTTTTAATGGTGGTAAAACAGTTTTTGTTTGAAAATGATCATCTCTTGCATTAAATAGGTTTGCTTGTGAAGGTCTATTAAAGTTTAAACCTGCATCTCTTATCATGTTATAAGAATAAATTGAAAATCCTTGATTTGATTCTAAAGAATGTAAAAATTCCATTTGATTACTAAATTCTTCTGGATTATCACGCCATGAATAGACGTTTGAAGCAATGCCTGCATCTGCAAGGTAAAGTCCAATGCCTGAATATAGATTAACATCTAAGTATCTTACAACTTTATCCCACCATCCCATGACTTTATCAAATCCTGCAAGTGAATGGGTACTCGCCCAATAACTTTGAGGAAGAATATAATCTAACCAACCTTCACTAATCCAGTGCACTGTATCAGCAAATAAATAAGATGCATAGTGTTCTTGACCTTGTGTTTTCGAACCATTTGTAATAGGTTTTCCGTCTTGGTCATAGGTAACTTCACCATCACCATTTCTATAAATACCTGTTGGAGATATCCCAAACTGAACATAGCGATTATTGGCTTGGTTAAAGTCTTTAATAGCTTGAGATGCCTGTTCAATGAAAGTGTTAATTTGAGTACGTCTCCAGTTACTTTTGCCAGCAACAGTATTTGGTTGACCTAATGGATTGGATAAAAATAAAGCTTGGTCTGGGTCATTTAAAATACCACCGTTGTTCATTTCCATGTAGAAATAATCATCAAAGTGGATTGCGTCCACATTATAGTTTTCAATAATTTCTAATATCGTATTTACAACGTGCTCACGTACTACTGGTAATGCAGGGTTTAAAATGTGTGCAGTACCTTCCTTGTTTGATAAAAGGTTTGCAGGGTTACTTTGTGGGTTACTTGCCGGAATGGTACCTCTTTGATACGTAGAAAGTACACGGTAAGGGTTTAACCATGCATGAAATTCAATCCCTCTTTTGTGTGCTTCTTCAATAAAGTAAGCCATTGGATCAAAGACATCAAAGTCTACTGTTGCAAACCAACTTGCAACTGGGTTAATTTCAGATTTATAAAGTGCATTATTATGTGTTCTAAAATGTACGATTGCGACATTTAAATTATTCGCTTCCATATTATTTAATATGGAGTTTACTTCACTTTTAAAATCTTGTTCTGTTGAGTATGCAGGCATACTACCAATAAAATGGGTTATCCAGGTTGCTCTAAATTCACCAGGTGAAGTTAGAACCTCAGGTTCTGGATAAGCATGTGCTTCGTTTGTCGGTATTAAAGTTAATGTTAATACGAGTGTTAATAATAGTAAAATTACTTTCTTCATTAAACATCCTCACTTCCATTCAGTAATTTTTTAACAAGATGCATACCTTGTTGTTGTTTTGTTTCATCGATAAATGTCTTGTAAGTAAAGAATACATTACCAACTACATTATCAAATTGATTAGCAAATTTAAGCTGATTTACGACTTCATATGGATTTTCATATCCACCTTTTTCACCATATCTATATGGACCATGACCAATATATAAATCCACATTAGAACCTTTACATACCTCTGCCCACCATAAAGCCAAATCAGCAAATGGTGCTAGTTTATGCTCAAAATCCCAGTAAAGTTGTGGTACGATGTAGTCAATTATGCCTTCTTTTATCCATAAATAGCTATCTGCATATTGATTATCATAAGATTGACTGCATTGTGGATCTACATTAGAACCTAATTCATCACTTTTTTTAGTTTTCCATATACCAAATGGAGATACTCCAAATCTTAAATTAGGATGTTTTTCTTTTAATGCTTTGTTTAAGTTTCTTATAACATCCGTAATTTGATTTCTTCTAAAATCTCCTAGAGTTAGTGATTTATCTGTTCTTTGTTCAAAATCAGATGCATCATTATCGCTATCGCTTAAACCTGCATATGGATAGAAGTAATCATCAAAGTGAATACCATCTACATCATAGTTGTCTGCAATTTCTAGCATAGAATCGATAATGAAAGTTTTCACCTCTTCTTTTGCAGGGTTTAAGATAAGTTGACCATTTTTATCAGTTATCACAAACTCTGGATGTCTTTTAGCAAAGTTTAAATCATCCAGTGTACTTAAATACTCAGACTTAGTCATATCAGTTTTCATACTTACGCGATATGGATTACACCAAGCATGAACTTCTAAACTTCTATTTTTAGCTTCCTTAATAACAAACTCTAATACATCAAATAAAGGTACTTCCCCTTCTTTTCCAGTTAAGAATCTAGAATATGGATTTAACTTGGATTTATAGAAAGCATCATTTGTTGTACGCACTTGAAAAAAGATTGCTGTCATGTTATATGCTTTAGCGGTGTCTAGCATTTCTATGACTTTATCTTTATAAGATGGATCTTTCATATTTGGTAAATCAATATTTAAGACATTAGATATCCAAAATGCTCTAAATGGTTTTAAGTTAAATTTTTCAGGTATCACGACTTGTTTATCTGTATTAAAGTAATTCAGTGGTTTATCAGTTCCAAAATAGTTTAGTTTCATTTGTTGTACGCTCCATAGTATGTTAGTAAGTTTTTATGTTTTTCATATAATGCATCAAATGCATGTTTAGTTGTAATAAATGATTTAGATAAAGGATGTACCTGATATGCAAGTAATGCTTTATTCAAATTCTTTTCATATATCGCATCACATAATAATTCTTCATAAGCTTTTAGATGTTGAACGATACCACGTATTTGGAGTGGTAGTTCACCAATATGGACCGGAATCGGACCCTTATTTGTAATACGTGAAGTGATTTCTATAGATGTTTCATCTGGAATTCCTACAATATGGCCACGATTGACTGTATTAATGACGTGATAGTTCTTTTTATTATTCACCATAGAATCAATGATTTGGATCGCTGTTTCTGCATAATCATGACCTAATCTTTTCTCAATATCTTTAGGTACTTCACCTACTGAAGGGTCACTATATTGTTTAAATAATTCTTCATCTATTTGAATAACTTCATTTGTACGTATCTGATTATTTCTAATATGTTCTAAAAACTCAGGTACTGCAATATCATATTGATAATAGACCTTTAAGTTTGGATGCGGGTATAATTTAAGCTGTTTTAGGTTTTCAGGTGCCATAAATCTTTTAGATGGACAAAAGTCTTCTTCTAATAGTTTAGGCAGTTTATCTTTACTCTTATGATATATTTTTGAGATAAATGATAATTCACTTAATCCCGCAAAATAAGGCACAACTTCAGAAGGTTTTGCACCTAATTTTTCAATGATACTTTTTGTTGCTTGATTTGGACTACTTGATAACCCCATGTAGCGTTCAAACTCTGCAAATCTAAATACTGCTTCACTAATGATTCCAGTAGGATTACTAATATTAATAACCCATGCCTTAGGTGCAAGTTCTTTAATATCTTCAATAATTTTATAGATTACTGGGATAGTTCTTAGTGCATTAAACATCCCTCCGATACCAATTGCTTCATGTCCTAACATTTCAAATTGTGCAGGAACAGTTTCATCGAAGTACCTTGCTTCCATACGTCCCACTCTAATTTGAATAAGTACAAAGTCTGCATCAACTAAAGCTTCTCTTCTATTTATTGATTGAGAAATAGCCATTGAAATATTATGCTTCTTAAACATTCTGTGTGCAAAATCATTTATAATGTTTAATCTGTTTTGATTATCCTCTAAATCAACTAGTGCAATCTCAGTTACTTTTAAATCTTCATAGTTTAATATGATGTGTTTAAATAATTCTGGTGTGTAACTTGATCCTGCACCAATAATTACTAATTTTAATTTTTTATTCATGTTTAGCCCCTTTTTTTATCTGTAGTAAGAAACATTACCAAGTACGACAGCTTTTTTTGCACCAGTTGCTGTAGGTAGATTGGACGGTTCTTGATACATTGTTTGATTGGCTAAAACAATAAATGCTAGAGCCTCTTTAAAATCACTTGACAAACCAATATCATCTGTGGATAAGACGTGTATTGGGTGTAGTTTTTTCTTTAATTGATCCATCATAAAGGTGTTATGAACACCACCACCGGAAATAATCAGTTCATCTACTTCGTGTTTATTTAAAACAAATTGTTCTATAGCTTTAACCATCGTGTCTGCTGTCGCTACGGTGAGTGTATGTAAGATGTCTTCTCTTGTATGATTATGATATCTTTTTATTAACTCTTTTGTGAAACTCACACCAAATTCTTCTCTACCACATGATTTAGGTGGTTGTAGTTTTAAGAATGGGTGTTGAAGTATTTCATCATATAATGCCTTAATAAGGTTTCCTTTTTTAGCAGTCTCGCCGAATGCATCATAAGGTTTATTAAAGAAATATTCCATCGCATAATTAATCATCATATTACCTGGACCTGTATCAAAGGCGTATACATCTTTTTCATGTTGAGTCTTTGGTAATACTGTAATATTAGAGATACCTCCAATATTTTGAATGATACGTGTTTTATCTTTATTTGATAGTAAAATATAATCTACAAAAGGAACAAGGGGTGCCCCTTGGCCACCTGCAATCATATCTGCTACTCTAAAGTCAGAGACGACAGTTGTTTGGGTTAACCCTGCAATCACAGATCCACTACCTAATTGAAGTGTGTTTGGATTACTTCCATCTTGTGTAGCACCTTGGTGGTAGACAGTTTGTCCATGCGATGCGATAAAACTCAAACTTGAAGGACTTAGCTTGTTGTCTTTACATAACTTAATCACACAGTCTGCATAAAGTCTACCAAGTTCAAAATTGAGACTCGATACGTCTCTTACCCTTAGTTCATTATCAATAGCCAGTTTCACTTTCTCTAAGATATCCTTGGGATAAGGAAAAGTTTCTGCTACGATGAGTTCAATTTTTGTATTAAGACCAGTACCTGAAATTGTTGCTATTGCAACATCTATACCATCTAATGATGTACCACTCATAATACCGCAAGCAAGTTTCGATTGGTTCATATGCCACCTCGTATTTTGGTTACGTTTTCATTATATAGTAAAGTCTTACTATATTTTTGTAAGCGCTTAATTTCGTTAGATTCTTTCACACTTAGAAAAATGTTTTCAAAAAAAGGGCACCTATTTTATAGGTGCCCTCATTTGAATTATCTTTTAAATTTTTTAATTGTTCTATATGTTGTCTCAAGTGCTTGAATCGAACGATCTATATCTGTGTATGCACATTTTGCATAAAGTGCATCCACCACGGACATCTGAGAAATACGTGAAGTCATCGCAGCACTTCTAAATTCTGATTCTAATGCTGAAGTGTATAACACAACATCCGAAATGTCGGCAAGGATGCTTGAACCAATTCTTGTGATACTAATAATTGGTGTTTTATTTTCTTTAGCAAGTAATGCTGAGGAAATAATTTCTTTAGTTTTACCAGAGTTTGATATGAAAATTACGACGTCTTTATTATTAATAAAGGATGCATCCACAAATTGGTCATGTGATTCACCTTGTGCCACACAAAATTTATTAATACGTCTTAATTTCATTTCTAAGTCTTTACATACTAAGAAACTTGATCCTTTACCAAAGATTAAGATTTTTCTAGCATTCATAATTAAGGATGCAGCTTTGGTATACGTTTTTTCATCATATAGATTAATGGTTTCTTCTAGTGCTCGAATATTATTTTCAATTGCCTTTTTTCCATTGTTTTGATCTTTAATTAAAATAACGTCAGTGTATTCACTTGTTTCAGGAATCTCTACTTTAGAGTTTGCAAGAATAAAATCGATTTTAAAGTCTTTAAAACCATTATAACCTAACTTTTTACACATTCTTACAACCGATGCCGGGGATGTGTAAGCCGCCTCTGCAATTTTCTCCACGCTAAAATCTTTGAGCAACGTCTTATTCTCAATTAAATAATCAAGAACAATACGTTCAGCCATACTTAGTGCTTCTTTATTTTTCAGCATGTTTAACATTACACTCATTTATCACTACACCTCATTTATCTTCCTCATCTATATTATAACATGAGTGAAACCGTTTTTATTAATCACACATTCACTTTTTTCTTCTAAATGATATTTAAGAGGCGGTTGTGTGAGGTTTAACGGTTTCATTCATCATATATGTTTAAAGATAAAATTTTAAATAGTTTACTGCATAAGTGTAGCATAGATAGGTTTAAATATTAATATGTTTTTATGCCTAATATTAATTACCTTGAGCAATGTTTCTAATGAGATCAAGAATGATTTTTACATCATTTTTGTGTACATTGTATGTGTAAGATTCACTAAATGGTGAGGTAGAATATTCAGCATTACCTTTAACACGAACTTGAATTTCATGTTGCCCAGGTGCAAGTAGTAAAGAAATTGTTTCTTTTGTTAAATATTGTTCTCTACCATTGATTTTTAACACATATTCCATATGTTCACTATTACCAGTAAAGTGGAATACACCTTCAGAATCTATAAATAATCCAGTTGGTGCTTCAAATGGAGTTCTTGTATCTGGGTAAGGTATTTCTACAAATACAGGTTCAAGGTCTCCTCTTGCAAATAGTAAACCGTTTGAAATTGAACGCATATGACCATCAGAGAATGTGTTTAATCCCTCATACTCACCTGTTTCACTATTTCTTAGTAACATGGTTGATGAACCACCACCATCTAAGTTAAAGGCAGTGACAGCACCATGCATTTTCATGAGTTCACCTAATTCGCTATATTTAACACCGTATTTACCTGATAAAGCATCTCTACCATCAACTACAATAAAGAATACTGTACCATCGGCTTTTTGGCCGATAGCTGTTCTAGGGTGTCTAAAGTGTGCCATATTATTACTTGGTAAACTCTTAAATGCTGCATGTTGTACAGCACCATCTTTAACGAGTAATTGGCCGGTTCCAATAGCGTTTCTAACATTTTCAAAACCATTTCCTAATAGTTCTTGAACTAAGATGGTATCTGAACTGGTAATTAAGTTATCATCTTGGAATGCCTTACCCACTAAAACAAAAGTCTTTTCTTCCATTGTATGAGCATCAGTTGTTTTTGAATCTAAGACCCCTTTAGAATAGTTGATGTTACCACTTGCATCTGATTTTAAATCACTAGCGTTAATGATCACTTTATGAAAATCAGCAGGAATTTCTGATGCATAGTTTTGGTGGAAAATAGCGATTTCTAAATCATTTTGAGGTAATTGATTGATACGATCAATCTTTAATCTCATCTTAAGTTCTTTATATTCATTTAATATGTTTAAATGTTGCCCTAAAAATGATGGGGTGCCATAAACCATATCGCCATCATCTGTAAACCCTACTGCATTTCGTCCATTCGTTGGTCCACGGTGCTTAACTTCAAAATTTACAATATGTGTATTAGATGCACGGCCGGTATTATTGATATCATAAAAGTCACCATTAACACCACCAACAAAATCTAGATGAGGAAATCTTTGTTTAGCAGTTTCAATATGTGCAACTAAATTAGACATACCCCATTCATAAGGTCTATAGTTATCACTAGCTATGATATTATAATCAGTTGTTTTAACGTTAACCCCTAAATAGTTATAATGTTGTGAAGTGACTTCTTCACCATAAGTCATCGTACCTACACGTTTAATGTGTTCGATACCATCTACATATCTTCTTTCACTAAGTTGGTGCTCAAATCTGAAAAGTTCTTGAGCTTGAGTACTTGGTGTAAAAGATAAAATAAGCATGATAGATACAAATATTGTGATTAATATTTTTTTCATATAGTTAGCCCCCTACTTATGCCGGTAAGACAAGTGAAACTTGTCCGATATTTGAGATAGTTAATGTCACTAAATATACAGTTTCACCGACTGTGATATCAAATATTACTTGTGTTAAATGATTTTCATCCACTCTAACTTGAAGACTAGAAATACTTGTCACACCATCTTCTAATCCAATAAATGAATCAAGTGTACTGTATTGGTCAGACTTCATAATAAACATCGTATCCCCATTAGCATCAAACTGGTCAAATTCAAATCCATAATATAATAAACTTGAAGATTTGAAATTTGATTCACTTACAACATATTCATCGCCTTGTTTCACATACATCTTTGATTTAGCACCAGAGTTATCATAATATGCTATATAATCTGCATCTACATATCTGATTTTAGTACCATCAAAAGACATTTGAACCACTGTATCTAATAGTGTTTGATGATCTCTAATTTTAATTTCTAGATCATAGTTATTCGCTTCTAAAAACTCGAATTTTCGATCAAAAATTTCTTGAGCTGTTGGCTCATTATCCTTATCACCTTCGTTATCACCAGTACATGCTACAAGTACCAGTGTAAATGAAAGTAATATCATTAATAATATTTTCTTCATTTTAATCCCTCTCTTTTATGTAATAAAAACGCTTTCAACTATATTCTACTTAATTTTGTATGAAAAAAATTTTGAATAGATGAATATTTAAAGAAAACAGCCCAATTTAAAATAAACTAGGCTGGTTTAAATGATTAATCTTGTATTTTATCAATATGTTTAACGACACGTCTAATAGAATAATTTTCAATTTTACTTCTCACTGTATTTAAGTGGGAATCTAAAATAACACGAACACTTTCTTGTATAGCTTCTACACTGGAAATAATGGTATTTGTTTTAGTTTTTATGTTCTCTAGTTGTGTTGTTATATGTCTAATAGAGTTTCCAATAATGTCTTCTTTGAACTTTTCAAAATCCTGAAGAATTTTTTCTGATTCTTGGAACTCTATTTTTTGGATTTCTTTGTTTGTTATAATGTCGGCATACTTCATACCGATAGATTCTAAAATACCTAATAAGGTGATGAAAAAATGAGGTCTAACAACATACATTTTTTCATAACCTGGTACAGAAAATATAGGAGCATCTGATTCATAATTATACTCTAGCTCACTTACTAAGATTGCATATTCTAGCTTTTTCTTATTTCTGTCATCATCTAATTTCTTATAGTGATCTGAGTTTTTCTTTTTGTTTTCAGATTCTAGTGCTTCACTCTTCATTTCTATCATGGCACTTGTTAATAAGATATCATGGGACTCATTGTTAAATACTTTAAAAATGTAGTCACCTTTTGTACCTTTAGAATCACCTTCTGTTTTGATGACCAAGTTATCTTTAGTAAATGTAGAGGTTTTAAATCCATAAAGAGACACATTTTTGAACTGCTCATCCACCAGATTTCTAGATTCTCACCTATAGTTTTAATATTTCTTGAACTTCTTTCTCTCTTTAATGCTTCAATTTCTTTTTCTTTTATAGAAATATCATCATTTAATTTTGCTAGTTTTTGGTTTAATTGTAGCTGATGTTCTATAATCATTTTTTCTTTCTCAGCCTGTAGAGATTGAATTAAAGTAACTTTTTGATTTATTTGGTCTTTATAGGTATTTTCCAAATTTTGCTTAATTTTAAGTTCAATTGTTTGAATTTCATTATTCAATCTTTGACGTTCTAATTCAAATTCTGATTTAAGAGCATTTGTAAGAATTTGTTCATTCTTTTTACTTAACTCGACTTGAGAAGACAATCTACCTTCCAAGTCTCGTTTATCCTGTATCAGTTTATTTTTTTCTAGTTCAAAGTTTCTTAATTGTTCATTAAGTTTTAATTGAATTTGTGAGTGGTTTTCTTTGATAACACCTTGTAGTAAGCGATTATAAGTTTCATCTTGTTGAGATTTAATACGTTCCATGATGAAAGTTTCATCCACAGAATGAAGAGATTTTAAGTCTATCGTGTCTCCAACTTGACCAGTTTCTTCAAGCATGAGCGTATGTGGATCTACGATTCTAACCTTTAACTTTGACATGTGTACCCCCTTTAAAATAATTAACCTATTAAAACCATTTTACCATACTTATATATTTAGAATAAAACCTTAAATATAAGTAGTCACTCATATAACTTCTAACCCTACCAATATTTAAGAAAGGTTTATCCAATATCTTTGAACTATTTTACCCTTTTCATTCATTACTTCATTATCTAGTACGCCACCATTTGAGCTGATTGCTCTGCAAGCAACCCTAAGGTACTTATTATCTAAATCATTAGTAATTGACGTTTACTCATTTTTACGGAAAGCCTAATAAAAAAGGTCCATACAACAAATGTATTAGACCCATCTATAATTTTATGGTGCTCGGGAAGGGATTTGAACCCTCACAGGATTTCTCCCACTACCACCTCAAGGTAGCGTGTATACCGTTTCACCACCCGAGCATACCTTATAAATATTATCATTTTAAGATAAGAAAATCAATATCATGATAAAAATAATGGAAGCAACACTAAAGTTTTCACTTTGGTTTAAATTGCTTCCATTATATTTAATTTATAGATTAATAATTATTCTACTGCAATGATGTATGAGTATACATCTTGTTTACCATTAATTGTTTCGACTTCACAGTCTTCATTAATAGATGCAACAAACTCAACTACCTTTTCAACTTCATCTTCACTAACGCCGTTACCAATGAACAGTGTTGCTATTTCTGAATCTTCAGTAATCATTGATTCTAATAAACTTGTTACTGCTTCATATCTATCTTTACAAGATACGATGATCTTAGATTTAGAAATACCGATGTAATCTCCATTTTTAACTTGAACGCCATGCATTTCAGTATCCCTAACTGCATATGTCACTTCACCGGATTTCATTTCATTGACAACATCCATCATCACATCAGTGTTTTCTTCGATGGTTGCAGTTGGGTCAAATGATATCATTGCTGAGTAACCTTGAGCTACAGTTTTAGTTTTTAATACAGATACATTTTGGTTTTCAGTTAAACTTGCAGCTTGTTCAGCCGTTAATATAATATTTGAGTTATTAGGTAAAATAATGACATTATCAGCATTAACAGCTTCAATTGCTTTAATGAAATCTTCTGTAGGTGGGTTCATTGTTTGACCACCATCAATAATCATATCTACGCCTAATTCTTTAAATGCAGTTTTTACGCCTTCACCTTGACCAACAGCAATTAAACCATATTTAGATCGTGGTTTTTTCACCGGTGCTAGTTCAGGTACAGCTTGTGAATGATCATGACCTGAATGGTCTTGACCTGTAATGTTACCATGTTGTGTACGCATGTTATCTACTTTGATCGTTTTCAATTCACCAAATTTTTGAGCAAGAGTTAATGCAACACCTGGTTGGTTAGTATGAACGTGAACTTTTAGTAAATCTTCGTCAGTTACTACAACTAATGAATCACCCATTTGTTCTAGTGGATTTCTAACGCTGTTAATATCAAAGTTTTCCCAATCAAATAATTGAACGATAAACTCTGTACAATAACCAAACTTGATATCCACTTCACCAAGGTTATGTGCACCCACATAATCAAGGTTTGCTTGAGGCATTGAT
The DNA here is from genome assembly GCF_000018785.1 of Acholeplasma laidlawii PG-8A. Classification (NCBI taxonomy): domain Bacteria; kingdom Bacillati; phylum Mycoplasmatota; class Mollicutes; order Acholeplasmatales; family Acholeplasmataceae; genus Acholeplasma; species Acholeplasma laidlawii. The sequence continues at coordinate 255,889 of NC_010163.1, read as the reverse complement.
TGAATAGCATCTAATTCACTTAGGATTTCTCCTTCAAGTGCCATTAACATACCTTCAATAATCTTAATGAAACCAGCACCACCACTATCAACTACACCAGCTTCTTTTAATACAGGAAGTAATTCCGGTGTTTTGATAAGTGTTTCTTTAGCTTGCATTAAGTAAGCTTTTAAAACGTCTTCGATTGATGTATATTTTTTTTGATCTTTTAAAACTCTTTCCGCTGATTCTCTAACCACAGTTAAAATGGTTCCTTCAACAGGATCCATAACAGCACGATATGCCATTTGGTAACCACCAACAAGTGCTTGAATAAATTCTTTAATTGTTAGTGAGCCATTATTGATTTTAGAAATTTCAGAATAGAGTCCTCTAAAGAATTGTGATAGGATAACACCAGAGTTACCTCTAGCGCCCATTAATAATCCTCTAGATAATATTTTTGATACATCAACGATAGAATTTGACTGATCTTGGGATACTTCTTTAACACCCGCCATCATTGTCATTTGCATATTTGTTCCCGTGTCACCATCTGGTACCGGAAACACATTAAGGTGGTCTACTTCTTTGTGGTTATTTTTTAAGTGGATTGCACCATTAGTAACCATTTTTTTAAACAGGTCACCGCTAATTTTCTTATTAGACATAATTTTCCTCCGATTCACCAAAATGTTTCGATGAATGATTGATTAAGTTTTATTTTCTTCTAGATGGTAAGAAACCAGTCTTGAACGTTATTTAGTATATCATACTTTTTTTAAAAAGCAATCATAATCTAATACATACGATTTACCTATATATTATATCATATTTTATAAGTTCAAGCTTTTTGCGTTAAATGTGTAAATAGTATGAAATTTTTCATTATTTATTTTATCAAGTTTTTTATTGCTTTTTATAATTTAATATGTTAAACTTAATAAGGCAATAAAAGGAGTGATACTATGGCAAAGTGCTATGTAACTGGTAAAACTACATCATTTGGTAATAAACGCAGTCATGCGTTAAACGCAAGCCGTCGTACATGGAAGGCTAACTTACAGACTGTCCGTATCAAAGATGAAAATGGAAATGTCAAAAGAGTTAAAATTTCAGCGAAAGCTTTAAAGAAATTAGAGTTAGAGCGCGTTTAATTCAAACCACATATTGTAGATAAACTAAGGCATTTAGATGCCTTTTTTTATTGTTCTTTTTTCGTATATACTACAAGAATAGATCCACTGTGTACTTTGATAGTGCCTTCACTGCTTTCAAGTTCATTTGAGATACCCAATCTATCAAACTTTTTTAACTTATAGCTATCTAGTTCATACTTAAAACCGTTTAACGTAATAATCGCCTGATTTTGACTGAAAATATTAATAAACCCGGTAAATTTAGTATGATGGATACCTTCACGATATTTAACAACGCTTGATTCACTTGTTATGATACTTACATCATCATAATCAAATAACAATAAAAGATTTGCATAACTATGTTCTAGTCTAGATCCACCAATACCACCTAATATATAGGTGTGCGCCGGATTTAAACTTAATGCATATTGGAGCGCTGCTTCAGTGTCTGTTATGTCTTTAACCGGATTTAAGCGTTTATAAGAGACTTTGTCGAGTAGACTGATATCACTTAAGGAATCAAAGTCTCCTATTGCTAAATCAACAAATACACCCTGTTTATAAGCATCAAAAAGCCCTTGATCGACTGCGATCACATAAGCGGGCTTTTTAATGATTTGTTTTAAGTTATTTGGTACAGGATGTACGATCAAATAGACGTTCATGACTATTTAAGTGATTCGATTCTTTCTTTACGATCTTCGTAATTAAAGATAAATGTACCTGCAACAACTATGGTTGCTCCTGCATCTTTGACTTGTTTTGCTGTAGAAACGTTAATACCACCATCTACTTGAATTTCGTAGTGATATCCGTTTTCTTCTTTAAGTTGTGCAAGTTCTTCGATTTTTTTCAATTGATTTTGGATGAATAATTGTCCACCATATCCAGGTTCAACACCCATGACTAATACAAGGTCTAGTTGACTTAAGTATGGTTTAATAAAATCTACATCTGTGCTTGGTTTAATTGCTAAACCAGCTTTTTTACCTAAATAAAGAATTCTGCGAATACTTTCTTTAAATCTGTTACATTCCGCATGGATTGTAATAAATTCTGTAGTTGGAAAGATTACTTTATCAATCCAATCTAATGGGTGCTCTACCATAAGATGAATATCCATTGGTAGTTTAGTGAGTTCACCAATTTGCGAAACTATCGCTGGTCCAAAACTAATGTTTGGTACAAAGTGGCCATCCATAACGTCCACATGAATATAATCCGAACCTTCCTCGATGGATTTAAGCTCGTCTTCCAAGCGTATAAAATTTGCTGTCAATATCGACGGTGCAACTTTCATTTTGTCCCCTCCTAATACTTTTCTTTTCTATTTTTTAATATTTCTACGAAATTTAAGTAACTATCATACCTTGATTGTAATATTTCTTTTGATTTGATTTTTTCTTTAACCATGCAATTAGGCTCGTTGATATGTAAACAACTATGACCAAACTTACACTGATCACTATACTTAGCAAAGTCTACAAAGTAGTCTTTTAGTGTCGTATAATCATGAAATTCAAAGTCTACTTTACTAAATCCTGGTGTATCACAAATATACCCACCACCAAACTCGTAGAGTTCAGAATGTCTGGTTGTGTGCTTTCCACGACCAAGAGCATCTGATATTTCTTGAGTTTTTAATTCTAGTTCAGGTCTAAGTGCATTTAAAAGTGTTGACTTGCCTGCGCCTGTTTGACCTGCTAAAATCGTGATTTTATCTTCAAATATACCATCTAATGTATCAATACCAATGCGTGCTTTACTATTAACATAATGTATATCGTAAAATGGTTCATAAAATTTTAAATCTTCTTTAAGAGATTTTAAATTTTCATCCGTCATTAAGTCTACTTTAGATACCACAATAACAGGTGTTAATTCATGATGTTTTAATATCACTAGAAATTTATCCAATAAATTAAAACTAAAATCCGGTCTCATGGCCGAAAAGACCAATAATACTTGATCAATGTTTGCAACATCTGGTCTAATAAGTTCATTTTTTCTTTCAAGCACTTCAGTAATCATGTACTGATCAGATTCAAAACTATAATGGATAATGTCACCAACTTTAGGACTTAAAACGATGTCTTTGACATCTTTTTTAGTGCTTTTTGTGATGTTCTTATTAAAGCTTGAGTCTTTATCCACTCTCACCTTTCTAAATTTACCCTTTGCATAACCTTCATACACTGTTTGCGTCTTAAGGTCTTTAAAGCTATATAAGCCTCCGATTAATTTAATTACACGTGCTTTATTCAAAAATGTAAGTATCTCCTTATAGATTTTGACTTCTTAATTGGCCACAAGCAGCATTAATGTCATGACCTTGTTCTTTTCTTAAAATTGCAGTGATTTTATGTTCTTTTAAAGTCTTGTGGAATGCTAAACGATTCTCAAGACTTGATCTTTGATAATCTGCTTCTTTAACGGTGTTATATGGAATTAAATTCACATAGACATTCATACCCTTTAAGAGTTTAGCTAATTCTACTGCAGTTTCTACACTATCATTTAAATCTTGAATCATAATATATTCAATTGTAACTCTTCTGTTAGTAACATGAATATAGTATTTGATTGCATCTACGACTTCTTCAACTTTGAATCTATCATTGATTTTCATTAATTTAGATCTAATTTCATTATTCGGTGCATGTAGCGAAACCGCTAAGTTTACTTGAATACCTAAATGAGCAAATTCTTTAATCTTAGGTACTAAACCAGATGTAGACACTGTAATATGTCTTGCACCAATTGCTAGTCCTTTAGGGTGATTTACAATGCTAATAAATTTAACAAAGTTCTTATAGTTATCAAATGGTTCACCAATACCCATAATAACAATACTAGACACTCTCACACCAGATTCTTTTTCTGCACGAATGATTTGTGCAACAATTTCACCTGCTGTTAAGTCTCTTTTTTTCTTTAATACACCAGATGCACAAAAACTACATCCAATGTTACATCCTACTTGAGTAGTCACACAGGCACTCATGCCATAGTTATGACTCATTAATACCGTTTCAATTAGATTCGCATCTTTTAAGTCAAATAAAAACTTAATTGTACCATCTGCACTGGTATTTTTGATCACTGTTTCAAGTCCTGCAAAGGTATAATTATCATTCAATAATTTAATGATGTCCTCTGGGATGTTATTCATTTCACTGAACGCCTCTATTTTTTGTTTATAGAGCCAGTTCCAAATTTGATCGGCTCTAAATTTCTTATAGCCGTTTTCTACGATGAATTCTTCTAATTCTTCGTATGTTAAATCATAAATTAGCATAATATTATTCCTCACTTGTTATTATACAAGATTTTGATAATTTTTCATATGGTGAAATAGAAATCAAGTTATGCTCTAAATACTGCTTTAAAATTGAATTCTAATCTGTTTTGAATGGATTTGAGTGCTTTTTCTACATCTAATTTTTCTAATGTTTTTTCTTTATTATTAAATGTCATTGAGATTGCTAGTGAGTGATATCCTTCTTCAATATTTGATCCACTATACACATCAAACACTTCAATGTTGGTTAATAGTTTTCTAGCTGTTTGTTTAATAATACCTAAAATATCACTAATTGGATAGTCTTTAGATACTACAAATGAGATATCTCTTTGGATGGATGGATACTTAGAAATACTTTCAAAAATCATTGGTGCTTTTGTTGTAATTAGTTGAGATAAGTCTAATTCTAATACATAAGCATCTTTAATATCATAAGCTTCATCAGTTAATGGGTGTGTTTTACCAATGACCCCAACAAGTAAATCCCCTACATAAACATCGCCTTGGATACCAGGGTGTAGGGCAGCTACATTAGAAGATTGTTTCACATCAAATGAGACATTTAGTGTCACACCAATGTGTTCTAAGATACCTTTTAATGTATAGAAGTCTGATTTAATATCACGTTTTAAGTAGTTAGAATCTAGTAAATTACCATTGATTAATACTGCTAAATGATTTTTTTCGACATCTTTTGCAAAGACGTGACCCATTTCAAATAGTGTAATGTGTGACATTTGTCTTGATAAATGATAGTTTAAGTTCTTTAGTAACCCTGGTATTAAGGATTGACGTAAAATCTTACGGTCATCACTTAGAGGCATTAAAATACTTACTGATTCGCCAACTTTAGCAAATGACTCAATATCTGATTCTGATACTAAACTATAGTTAATCACTTCATTTAAGCCTAAACCCACTAATGTTTGTTTAAGTGCCCTATTCATTTTTTGACTATAAGATAGTTCACCTAATAAGTTTGGTTGAAGTTTCTTACCTTCAATATGGTGATACCCATAAACACGTAAGACTTCTTCAATAACATCTGCTTCAATTAAGATATCTTTTCTATAACCAGGTGCTTGAACTAATAATGTTTTGTTATCTATTTTTGTTTCATAGTTTAACTGAGCAAGTATATCATGTAATTCATTATCATTTAACTTAGTACCTAATAAACCATTTACGTTTTCTAAGGATAGTTCAACCCAAGGGTTTTCTTCTTTTACATTTGTTTTTGATGAAATACCTGAATACACTTTAGCATCTGCTAACTCAACAAGTAGTTGAGTAGCCGCTTCTAAACCAATACGTACTCTTTTTTGATCAATACCACGTTCAAAGCGTAGTGATGAATCACTTCTTAAATCTAAACGTTTAGATGTTTTAGCAATCACACTTGGATTAAACTGTGCTGCTTCAAGCATGATTTTTGTTGTATGATCATCAATACCAGATTCTAATAAGCCCATCACACCACCAAGTGCGATTGGTTTTTTACCATCTGTAATGACGATGTCTGACGGTTCTAATACACGTGAAACTTCATCTAATGTAACAACTTCTTCACCTTGATGCGCTTGACGTACTAAAATTGTATTTGAATTCACTTTGTTTGCATCAAATGCATGAAGTGGTGTACCGTAAGTAATTAAGATGTAGTTTGTAATATCTACAACGTTATTAATCGGACGAATATCGCTTTGAATTAGTGCGTTTTTTAACCACCATGGACTTTCTTTAATCACAACATCCATAACTCTTAAATCATATGTTAAACAGTTATTTGTGTCGAGTACGACTTGAACATCATGTTTATGTGCTGCTTCTTTAAATGTTGGTTTTGGAATATGTACCTTTTTATTAGTCATTGAAGCTAAATCATAAGCAAACCCTAAGTGAGATAATAAATCCCCTCTATTAGGTGTTAATCCTAAAAGTAGTTTCATTCCATCAAGACCAAGTGCTTTAAGTGCATCCTCACCAGGTGTTACCTTTTGGCTAAAATTGTAGATGCCATCTTTATATTGAGCTGGTACGTGTTTTTCATCAAATCCTAATTCTTTTAATGAACAGATCATACCGTTTGATGTTTCACCACGAACGACTGCTGCTTTAATTTCAAAATTACCTGGTAATACAGAACCTACTTGAGCAACAATAACATATTGCCCGCTGCGCACGTTTGGTGCCCCACAAACGATGTCTAAAACTTCACTACCAATATTAACTGTAGTTTTGCTTAAAGTATCGGCATTTGGGTGTTTAACACATGTCTCAACATAACCTACTACAAGTTTAGTCGATGAATTTAATGCTAAATAATCATCGACTTCGATGATTTGTTGATTGGTCTTTTCATATAAATCATTTGGTACTTCAATAAATTGTTTTAATATATTATCTAATATAAACATTATAAGACTCCTTTAAATTGATTTAAGAAGCGTAGATCATTAGTATAAAATTGACGAATGTCATCGATTTTATATTTTAAGATGGCAATACGTTCAAGTCCAATCCCAAAAGCAAACCCACGGTATACTTTAGGATCATATCCACCCATAGTTAACACATTTGGGTGTACCATACCAGCACCTAAAACTTCGATCCACTCTGTTTTACCATCACTGTCCACATAAGATACATCGACTTCAACAGATGGTTCAGTAAATGGGAAGTAAGATGGTCTTAAACGAATCGTTCTTTCTTCACCAAAGATATGACGTGCCATACCAAGTAGCGTTTCTTTAAGGTGTGCAAATGTCACATCCTTATCAATGACTAAACCTTCACATTGCATAAATTGGTGTGAGTGCGTACGATCATCTGGATCTCTTCTATAGGTTTTACCTGGAGCAATAATTGCGATTGGTTGCCCCTTTGATTTTTCCATATAGCGTGCTTGAATTGGAGATGTATGTGTTCTTAGTAATGTATTTTGAGTTACATAAAAAGAATCATGCATTTCTCTAGCAGGGTGATCACTTGCTAGATTCATCATTTCAAAGTTATATTTATCTAACTCTAGTTCTGGACCTTCAGCAACTTTATAGCCTAAACCAATAAAGTAATCTTCTAAATCTTGAGTCACTAATGTTAATGGGTGTAAGCTACCTTTTTTAAAGTTTAACCCTGGCATTGTAACATCAAGTGTTTCTTTTTTTAATTGTTCATTCATTGCTATTGTAAGTAATATGTTTTTTTGATCACTAATTACTTGTTCTATTGCAACCTTTGCATCATTGATCCATTGACCAAACTTAGGTTTTTCTTCATTTGGTAAAGTTCTAATTAGAGACATTTGAGATGTTAAAATACCATTTTTTCCTAGATACTCAACTCTTAATGCTTCTAAATCATTTAATGTTAAATCCGGATGGATTTTATCATTTAATGATTTAACAATCGAATCTATTTTTTCCTTCATTTTCTATAATTCTCCTTATCAAATTTAAAATAAAAGTCCTTAGACGTATAAATATACGCTAAGGACGATCAATCGCGGTACCACCTTAGTTCCAAGAAAAATCTTGGCACTTAATTTCTTGTAACGTAAGATCTACGGAAAGGATTTTACCCCTTCACTCCATAACCGAATTCAAATATATGTTTCTTAAGTGGCTTCCACTATCCCACTTTATCGCTTGTTAAGAATTGAATATATTTTACTGCTGTTATATCAACGTTTTAATTATTATTTCTACCCATGACTGTAACTGCTAATCTTAGGATATTATAATATATCCATATTAATGTTACCATAAAACCTAAAGAAACAGTCCATTCATAGTGTTTTGGAAGTCCCATTTTTACAACACTATCAGCACGGTCAAAGTCAAGAGTTAACATTAAAGCACCCATAACGATTAAAATTAAGCTGATTGCTATTGTAACTTCGTATGAGAAGAATCCATTAATATATTCAGGATTGACTAAACCTACAATACCAACGATTAAAGATCCAACTAATACAGTTAATAATGCACCAAATACAACAGATCTTAAAAGGTTAGACCCTCTTAATAAACCTGTATTATATAGTGTGAACATCACACCGAATACAAGTGCTGTACCAAGGAGTGCAATGGAAGCAACACCTGGGAAGTACATTTCTAACACCCAAGTTAAAAGTCCGTATGTAAAACCTTGTAGTACTGCATATAAAATACTCATAGGTGCAGCTAGTTTAGGTACAAACATTGCAAGTAATACTGATATGAATGCAAAGATACCTGAACTAATTAAAATACCAAATAATAAACCTTCTGGCATCACTTGTGCTAAGAAGATAGATGCAAAACCAGTGATTAAGGATATGACTACAAGAGTAATCGTTTTTAATGTAATACCTGATTTTGTTGCAACTTCTAAGTTATCAGTAAATGCTTGTTTTTCCAAGTTTGTAAATACTGGATTTGAACTACGCATATTCGTTTCACCTCTTCATCATTTTTCAAGATTATTATAACTTTATTTTAACATTTTAAATAAATAAGTCTTTAATATGTGTAATTTTATACAATTAGTATTTATGAGCAAATAACCCATGATCAAGTTCACTACTTACATCTGCTAAGTCATCAAATGCGCCAGCTAAATCTAATCTTTCAAATACTGTCTTGTTTAACTTTCCACGTACTCTTGCATCTTCTTTTGAATTATAAGGTTTTTCTTCTCTATTTTCAACAATATTGATTGCAGCTTGTAACCCAAGGCCATCAATACTTGAAAAAGGCATACGTAATCCATTTTTTTCCATCACAAACTCTTTAGCGTGTGATTTTTTAATGTTGACCGGTAAAAACTTAAATCCACGCTTAGTCATTTCAAGTGCGACTAAAAGTGTCACAATCACATCCTGGTCTTTTGCAGTAATGTTATTGTCATTTCTTAAAGTATTAATTCTGTTTCTAATTGCATTTGTACCTGCAACCATAATGTCATGCTCAAATTGCACAGCACGTTTACTAAAGAAACTTGAATAGAATAACAATGGACTATAGACCTTAAACCATGCAATACGCATTGCCATAATCACATATGCAGTCGCATGCGCTTTAGGGAACATATACTTAATTTGAGATGCACTCCATATATACCAATCAGGTATCTTACTTGCTTTCATCTCATTTTCATATTCAGCCCATTTTTTAGGGTTTGATGAAGGTTTACCCTTTCTGACAAACTCCATAATTTCAAATGCTTTAGCTTCTTTCATACCACGGTCAGATAACTCCACCATAATATCGTCTCGACAACCAATAATGTCATCGAATGAAATTTTCCCAAATTGGGTTGAACCTAATACAAGTTCTTGTGAGTTTTTTAACCACACGTCTGTACCGTGTGATAGACCAGATATTTTAACCAAACCTGCAAATGTTGAAGGTCTTGTTTGTTGTAACATTTGTCTTGTAAATGGTGTACCAAATTCTGGAATTGCATAACTTGCAATATCACCATAAACATCATCTTTATCTTTTAATCCAATCACCGAGGTATCTTGGAATAAACGGTAGACATTTGGATCATCCAGTGGAATGTCTTGTGCATTATCAAAAGGGAAATCCTCTGGATGCTCTTTAACATAGTCCATTAAGAATTTGATCATGGTTGGATCATCGTGACCTAGAATATCTAGTTTTAGTAAGTTATCTTCAAAGGCATGGTAATCAAAATGTGTTGTCTTCCATGCACTATTGACATCATCTGCTGGATATTGAATTGGTGTGACATCATAAATAGATTTATCCTTTGGTACAACAACAATCCCACCAGGGTGCTGACCAGTTGAACGTTTCACACCTTCAATACCTTTAGCTAGACGCTCAATATATGCACTTCTTGCATCTTTACCTAGGTATTCTAAATAACCTTTAACATAACCAAATGCGTTACGTTCAGCAACTGTTTGAATGGTTCCTGCTCTAAAGGTATATTCTTCACCTAATAGTTCTCTAACATAATCATGTGCTTTAGATTGATAATCTCCACTAAAGTTTAAGTCGATATCAGGAATTTTATCCCCATCAAAACCTAAGAAGGTTTCAAACGGAATATCATGACCATCTTTATGCATGAGTTCCCCACAAATAGGACACTTCATATCTGGTAGGTCATAACCTGATTTGACATGTTTTAATACTTCGATGAACGGTTCATCTCTAGCATCTACACCTTGTTCATAGATTTCTTCATCGGTTAATTTAAAAACTGCATATTCACCCTTCTTACAACGGAAATGCGGTCTTAAAGGGTTGACTTCTGTAATATTCATTAAGGTTGCTACAAGTGAAGATCCAACAGATCCTCTAGAACCTACTAAGTAGCCATCATCTAATGATTTTTTAACTAATAAATGAGAAATAAAGTAAATGGGTGCAAATTGGTTATCAATAATATTGGTTAATTCTCTTTGAACTCTACCTAATACATATGGATGTATTGGATCACCATATAATCTTTTAGCTTCATTCATAACCATTTCTTCAACATGTTCTTTAATTGAAGGAATACCTAATGTATCTTTAAATGCGTGATCTTTAATAGAGTACAGTTCTTTAGGAAAAGCTCGTACATTCTCAAACATATCACTTAACTTGTTCGTATTCGTAACTACTATCTCATAAGCTGTTTGTTGATCTAAAAATGAGAATGCATCCAACATTTCAGTGGTTGTTAGAAGATGTTGGTCTGGTGAAGTTTCATAGTTTGCAAGTGGGTGTAGTCCACCACCAACAGATTTTGTTTGAATGTATATTTCTCTATATTTTTTATCCTCTGGATTTAAATAGTGGGCATTAGAAGATGCGATCACTATTTTATTTTGCTCTTTTGCATAGGTAATAATCTTTTTAATTGCTGCTTGAATGACTTCTCTACCGAGTGCACCGATTTCTTTTTCTAGATGCAGGTATGCATTAAGTGGTTGTACCTCAATATAGTCATAAAATGAGATTGCTTCTTTTAATTGTTCATCATTTAAATTAAGTGCAGCTTCAAATACTTCACTATGTTCGGTTCCACTACCAATTAATAAACCTTCTCTATATTTTAGAAAGGCAGATTTTAATAATCTTGGGCCACCGTCAAAGTGTGTAGTTAAGGCATCAGATACCAATTTGAATAAGTTTTTATAACCTTCTTGAGTTTGAGCTAGAACAGTGGCGTATTTGGGAATTGGATGACGCCATACTTCATTCATATCAAGGGATGCTTGTAATTCAAAATAACTATATATTTCTTCTTTATAGAAATCTTGTAGCATGTTTAAAAACACTTCTGCAGTTGCATAGGCATCATAGATAGCACGGTGATGTGCTTCTAGATTGACTTTAAAGAACTTCGTTAAAGCTTTTAAGTTAAATCTTTTTAGATCGGGAATATTGCCAGCATCATTGACATAGAATCTTGCATGGTTCTTTTCTTTATTCGTGTTGTTATAAAAGTATCTTGCAATATTTAAAGTATCTATAACTGCAAACGGTTCATGTTGTAGACCAAGTAATCTAGATTTTTCATAGATAAAGCCGATATCAAAGGATGCATTATGAGCAACTAATACAGTGCCCTTAATAAATTCTAAGAAGGTCGGTAATACTTCTTCAATGGTTTTTTCGTTTTCAACCATTTCATCTGTAATATTTGTAATACGTTTTGTAGTTTCACTTAACTGCTCTTCAGGATTAATTAAGACTTCAAAACGTTCTGCAATAAATCCACCTCTGACTTTATATGCAGCAATTTCTATGATTTTATCTCTTGTAAATGAAAAACCTGTGGTTTCAATATCAAAAACCGTGTAGACTGCTTCTTTAAGTAAAATATCTTCATGATAGTCTTTAGCAACCCAAAAAGCTTCATCGTCAACATAATCTAGTTGAACACCATATATTGGTTTAATCTTTTTACCTTTAATTGCTTTATGTAGTTCAGGATAAGCATATAAACCATTTCTATCAGTAATCGCAAAAGCTTTATGTCCCCAACTTTCTAGGGTTTCTACATAATCGGTAATTGAGGTGACTGCATCCATAGGTGATGCTTTGGTATGGATATGAAACTCGACACGCTTTTCTTTTGCTTTATCGATACGTTCAAACTTTTTAGGTCGCTCGATTTGATAAAAGGCTGTTGCCATGATTGTGACTTCTTTTTGGAAAGTGTCATATTCTGCACGACCAGATACTTGGATAATATCTCCAACTTTAACTTCTTTGGCTAAAGCAACATCTTTAGGTGCTCTTACAAATCTTTTGACTGTAATTGCATCATCCTTGTCAAAAATAGACATCGTTAAAAGGTTTGTATTCTTAAGTTCTCTAACCTCAGTTTTAAACACTTCACCTTCAATTAAAAAGTTTACATCGCCTTTTTCATTTTGGTATTTATCAAGTTCATAGGCACTCTTAGGTATTTCACTAATAGCTACAGCAGATGGACTAGATTTTCTATTAAATGTTGTCTTTTTATCTAAAATGACAGCATCAGCTGTTTTAACTAGACGCTCCATACTCTCTTTTTGAGATTCAATGGTTTGTCTTACTTGTTCAGCAACCGGGATTAAATCCTCATTAACCTTCAGTGTAAAATCAACATCTAAACCATGTTTTTTAAAGTATTTCTTTAATTCTGGTAGATATTTTTTTAACCCTCTACTATCTTTTTCAATTAAAATTGTATAGATGTTATTTTCATATTCAACTGTGTAATTTTTAAAAATAAGTACGGGTTGAAAAATTTCAGAAGCTTTATGAATTAAAGCTTCATAATAAGTTTTATAGTGTGCTGATAAATCTGCTTGTTTAAATGTGAACTGGTAGTCTACACGTGAAACAACATCCTTTTTTAAAAACAATGTTTGTAGTTGATTGGTAAATAAACTCATTTCACTTGGTAACATCAATTCATCAAATGTTATATCAAATATTAAGGTTTTTTCTCGTACCTTTACAGTAACTGAATTTAAATATGCAGTAGATAATGGGTGTGTATTTAATTGTGCTTGTTGTAAGAATAGATCAAACTTGGTTGACATGATTTCACTCCTATATCATTTTAAGCTTTGAAAAAGCTATACGCATATAAATCATCATTAAAATGATTCCTAAAAATATAAATAATCCACTACCTAAAAATAATGCAAACAAACTCATCACCACATAGGGTGTTAACACATAAATAGCTATTTTAAATTTGAATTTAAATGGAATGAGTGTTCTAGAAAAGGTGGCAGAAATAAATACAAAGAATATCAGTTCTATTGCCGATGACAACAGTGTAACAAAACTACTAAACACTTTGGTTGGCCCACTATATTCTATGGCGATGAGATTCATAGCTCTAATGAATTTATCAATGTTTGTTAAAGAATAATCTGAGAAATTAAAATTAGATAGACCTAACTCATCATAACTATATGTTTTAGCAAGTACACCAAAGGTATATAGTTTTACACCATCTTTGACTAAAATGATGCGAATACCTTGGTATTCTGGACTTGTTGGTGTATTGACAATACCAATCGTATAGATATCTATATTCATGTATTTATCTTGATTTAAAAATGCTTGTTCAACGATCAGTTCACCATCTACTATGATGTGAGTTCCACTTAGTTTTTCAACAAATTGATCTTTAATTTCTATTTTATTACGATCACTAAATCCATTGTTTGCCCAGCTTATCATCATAAAAGGTAGTGCAGTAAGCATGAGCATTAAAAAAAAGTAAACCCAAACATTTAGCCATGAGTCTTTTAGGTATAAGTATAATTCACTTGGTATTAACAGAGCTCTTTTAAATCTTTGGTACATATTGTTATACTTCCTTCTTAAATTATTATAACATAATAGGACAGTTATGATAAAATTAATATTGGTGAAACTATGAACTTACTAACAAAAGAAAAACATTACAACACATTAAATAATTATTACAGAAAAACTTATAATCAAAAAGTGTTTAAAGTTGCTTTAAACGCAGGCTTTACTTGCCCAAACATTGATGGAACAGTTGCATCCGGTGGATGCACCTTTTGTTCTTGGATGGGTTCAGGTGACTTTGCCGGAGATAAAAGAGATTCTTTAAAAGTGCAGTTTGAAAACATCAAACAACAAATGCATAAAAAATGGAAAGACGGCTTATACATTGCCTACTTCCAAGCAAACACAAACACCCATGCACCACTTCCTAGATTAAAAGAAATTTATGAAGAAGCAATTACACTTGATCCAAAAATCGTGATGATATCACTAGGTACTAGACCTGATTCATTACCTGAGGATGTTTTAGATTACTTAGAAGAACTAAATACTAGAATGCCTGTTCAAGTGGAACTAGGACTTCAAACGATACACCAGTCTACTAGTGATTTGATCAATCGTGCTCACGACCTAAAAACCTTTGATGATGCGGTTTTAAGGTTACATAAACGTGGTATTGAAGTGGTTGTACACATTATTAACGGTCTTCCAACAGAAGATAAAAAGATGATGTTAGATACTGTTAAACACTTAAATACGCTACCTATTCAAGGCATTAAAATCCATATGCTTCACTTAATGGAAAAAACAAAGATGGGTTATGATTACATACAAAACCCTTGGGAGTTATTAACACTTGAAGAGTATGTTGATATTACAACTGACCAACTTCTTTGGTTAAGACCGGATATCATTGTTCACCGTGTCACTGGTGATGCACCAGAAGAGATGTTAATCGCGCCACTTTGGACAAAAAAGAAGTTTGTTGTTTCTAATGAAATTGATAAGCGATTAAGAAAATTAGGGCTATTTCAAGGAGCTTACTATGAAGAAAGCAAACGTAATTGATCTCGCACACAATATCTTATTAAAACATATTAAACCACATATGACGATTGTTGATGCTACCTGTGGTAATGGTCATGATACTTTGTTTTTGGCATCTAGAGTAGAACATGTACATGCATTTGATATTCAACAAGAGGCACTAGATAATACTAGATCTCTCACGAAAGATTTAGACAATATTACATACCATCATACATCACATGAACATATAACAAAACTCATCTCAAATTATGATGGTGTCATCTTTAATCTGGGTTACCTACCAAAAGGTGATAAAAGTATTACTACTCACCACATATCTACTGTAAACACTTTAAAATCCTTACATGAAAAAAATCAAGGATTTGTCTTGATTGTTGCTTACCCAGGCCATACTGAAGGCATAATTGAACAAGTCGCTCTACAATCTTTTTTAGATAAACAAGATATTAAGTATGAAGTCATAAGACTTCCTCATATTACAAAAAAAGATGCACCGCTAATTTATTTTTATACATACTAAATACATACATTATAAAAAACAGAGACGATTAAATTGTCTCTATTTTTTATCTTATTATTTATAATCAATTTCCAATTTTTCTACAAAATCAAATAATTGTTCAAAATCACTTGCGGCTGACATGATAAGTCCATGACATACTACAATCACTTTATCTAGATGTTTGTACTTATCTAAAACATTAAATAACCTAGATTTTAAGTGTTCATAAGTTTCCCAGTGATACACGGTAGTTTCATTCCTTATACCTTTTGAATCACGATATTCCTGGTAAAGTTTTCTAAAATCATCAATTTGAAATTTGTGCGTCATATCTGGCATCCATTCGTGCAAGTCATTTTCCACGACTAACTTAATGTTTGTTATCCTTGAGATTGTAGCAGCAGTTTGAAGTGCTCTCGTGTAAGGTGATGAAATAATGATGTCAGCACCTAATAACGTCTCATCTTGACCTCTAAATTCTGCTTGTTGCTCACCGTTAACAGTTAATCTGCCTAAGTCATGTCCCATGCCAAAGTAGCCTCTTTCGTCTACTTCATCATATCTTGGTTCTGCGTGTCTAATTAATATAAATTTTGCCATACGAATCCCCTTACTCTATGTTTTAAATCTATTATACTTTATAAAATTTATTTTTTTATATTTCATATAATAAAAAAGTGCTTCTATTCATATCACTTAATATGATTTTAAATAGAAGCACACTTTATTTATTTTATCTTACGACGATATTTACAATCTTATTTGGTATAACAATAACTTTAACAATTGTTAATCCTTCAACATGCTTGATGACATTTTCATGTTCAAGTGCTAACTTTTTAAGATCTTCTTCGACCATATCTTTTTTCACTTGAAGTCTACCACGTAGTTTTCCGTTTACTTGGATAGCGACTTCAACTTCAGTTTCAATTAAGAATGATTCATCATAGGTTGGCCATTCAGAATAAACTAAATCTTCATGATGTTTTAACACAGTCTCATTAATTTCTTCTGTTAAGTGTGGTGCAATTGGATTTAATAATTTTAAGAATCCTCTTGCTTGAGCTGCACCAATTACTTTAGTCTTATAAACTTCATTAACAAAGATCATCATTTGTGAGATTGCAGTATTAAATGCTAACTTTTCATAATCTTCTGTAACTTTTTTGACTGTTTGGTGATAAACCGTTTGAAGCGCATCTACTGGTTGTTGTGTGATTTCAAAATCAAACATTCGCCAAACACGGTCTAAGAAACGTTTTGCACCCTCTAGTCCTTCATTACTCCAAGGTTTTTCAGCTTCTAAAGGTCCCATAAACATTTCAAATAGTCTTAGTGCATCTGCACCATGACTTTGAATAAAGTCATCGGGTGAGACACTATTTCCTTTTGATTTACTCATCTTAGAGTGGTCAGCACCTAAAATCATACCTTGGTTTACAAGTTTCATGAAAGGTTCTTTAGAACTTACAAAACCTAGGTCATAGAAGAATTTATGCCAGAATCTTGCATAAAGTAAGTGACCTACTGCATGTTCTGTTCCACCAACATAAAGATCGACTGGTAAGAACTGATCAAGTACTGCTTTAGCTTCCTTAGAGTCAAGTGGGATATAACCTAAATTAGATTTTAGGATGTAGCCAATATAATACCAGCTTGAACCTGCTAGTTGTGGCATGGTGTTGGTATCACGTCTACCTTTTTTACCGTTGATATCTACATATAACCAATCACGTGCGTTAGCTAGTGGTGATTCACCTGTTCCACTTGGTTTTATAAATTCAAGATAAGGTAATTCTAGTGGTAATTCATCATCTGGTACTAAATGAATTTGTCCATCTTCATCATAAATTACAGGGAATGGTTCACCCCAATATCTTTGACGACTAAATACCCAGTCTCTTAACTTATAAGTGTAGTGTTTGTACCCTTTTTTGCGATCTTCTAAATGTTTAGTTATTTTTTCAATAGCTTCTTCATTATATAAACCATCAATAATGCCTGAGTGATGATGGATACCGTCTCCAGTATAAGCACCTTCGCTACCACCTTTAATAACTTCAATAATGTTTAAACCATATTGCATAGCAAACTCATAGTCTCTATCATCATGTGCTGGTACTGCCATAACAGCGCCCATCCCATATTGAGGTAGTACATAGTCACCAATCCAAATTGGAATTAATTGGTTTGTTAGTGGGTGTTTTGCAAAAGCACCAGTAAACACACCTGTTTTAGATTTATCTGCAATACGATCTAAATCTGACTTCATTTTAGTTTGTTCAATGTATCTTAATACATCTTTTTCTTCATCTTGAGTCACAATTTTTTCTACTAGTGGGTGTTCTGGGGAAAGTACACAGTAAGTCACACCGTAGATAGTATCAGGTCTTGTAGTAAATATTTCAAATTTATAATCTGTGGATGCCACTTCAAATTCAATCACGGCACCACTGGATTTACCAATCCAGTTGCGTTGCATTTCTTTTAGGTTTTCAGGCCAATCCACTAAAGCAAGATCATCAAGTAGTCGATCTGCATACTCAGTGATTCTTAATACCCATTGACGCATTGGTTTTTTAATAACTGGGTAATGTCCGCGTTCGGATACCATTTGTCCATTAATGATTTCAATTTCATCATTAGCAAGTACTGTACCTAAACCTTCACACCAGTTGACTTCAACATCTTTTAAGACCGCTAAACCCTTCTCATAAAGGCGTTTAAAAATCCACTGAGTCCATTTAAAATACTCAGGGTCTGTTGTAGCTAGCTCTTTATCCCAATCTACACCTTTACCCATTTCAATAATTTGTCTTTTGAAATTACTAATATTTTGGTATGTGAAAGATTTTGGATCTTTTCCGGTTGCGAGCGCATATTGCTCAGAAGGTAACCCATATGCATCCCATCCCATTGGATGTAATACATTATATCCTTGCATACGTTTAAAACGTGACACGATATCTGTTGCTGTATATCCTTCAATGTGCCCTACATGTAGTCCTGAGGCCGAAGGGTATGGAAACATATCTAAAACATAGTATTTCTGATGAAATCTATCGTTTTTGGTTTTAAACAACTTATTGTCTAACCAATGTTTTTGCCATTTTTCTTCTATTTTTCTGTGTTCATATTTATGCATATTTTTAACCTCACTCATTCACTCTATTATATACAATTCTAGGACTTTTTTCAATGCAAAAAAAATCCCCTCTATAGAGGAGATAATTTTTACTATTGATTGTCTTTGATATATGAAACCAAATCATTCACAGTTTTGATATTTTGTAGAACTTCGTCTGAAATTTCAATTGAGAATGCGTCTTCTACAGTCATGATTAACTCTACAGCATCGATTGAATCTGCACCTAAATCTTCTACTAATCTAGCATCAGGATTTACTAAAGATGCATCTACTGCAAGTTCATCAACGATAAGTCCTTTGACTTTATCAAAAATATCCATATTAAAAACCTCCTACAGTTTTCCTAATTTGTACAGTTAATTATATCATAAAAAATCTTTTGTATAGTGTTTTGATATCACAAAAGTTTTAAGTTCAAAGTATTTATAAAAATATTACGAATTTATAGTGTTTATCCACTATGAAATACATGATATAATAGTTGTTGAAAGTTGAGGATGATTATGAAATTTTTAGTTGGAACTTATACAAGAAACACTTCAGAGGGTATATATTTAGTCGATGAGGGCAAAGTTTCTTTACATCAAAAATTATTCAACCCTACCTATTTTACAGTTCAAGATGGTTATTTATTTACATTAGCACACGGTGGTATTGAAATTTATCAAGGTGAAACTTTAATTTATGAAGATCACTCTGAATATAGCAGTCCTTGTCATTTATTTTATGAACCGTCGTTAGAAATGATTTTTACAGCAAACTATCATGCTGGCCAAATCTCTACTTATAAATTTGATGGTACATTGACCAAAAAGATTCAAACAATGATTTATCCGACTGGTTCTCATGCACACCAAGCATACTATGATAGTGCTAGCCAAACATTATTTGTATGTGATTTAGGTTTAGATACAATTTTTACTTATACAATCGGTCAAGACTTAAAGTTAGTACCTAAAAAAGATTTAACGCTTCATAAAGGTGTAGGACCAAGACACTTGGTTGTATCTGATAAAGGCTTTGTTTATTGTTTAACAGAACACTCACGTGAAATCTATGTATTCAATGAAAAATTAGATTTTGTTAAGAAATATAAAACCTTAGATAAAAATTTTCAAGGTATTAGTGGTGCTGCAATCCGTATTACAGAAAACGGTAAACACTTATATGTTTCTAATAGAGGCTTTGATGCGATTACACACTTTGAAGTTTTAGAAGACGGTTCATTACGTCAAAAACGAATTTATAATACAAATGGTAAACATCCAAGAGATTTTAATATCTCATTAGATGAATCTCATTTAGTAGTAGGTAATATGCATTCAAATAATGTTGCTATCTTTGAAAGAAATCAAGAAACAGGTGCACTTAAGTTTTTAAAAACTATAAATGTTCCAGAACCAAGCTGTATCGTATTTACTACATAATATATATAAACTCCTTTTTAATCCAAAGGAGTTTTTTTATATACTTTTATAAAATATGGTAATATGTCAGTAAAAGAGGTGGTTTTTGTGGCAAAGTTTGAATCTGTAGAAAGTTATTTAAATAGTTTAAGTGGTAAATCTCTTAAATATGTCGAAACAATACGTTCACTTATATTGAATTTAAACAAAGATATTCATGAGTACTCAGCATACGGATTATTAGCTTATAAAGTGAATGGATATACATGCTATATTGGAGGATTTGCTAATCACGTCGGTATCTATGGACCAATATCGGATGTGATTAAGCTTTACAAAGAACCGTTACAGTCCTACAAAGTATCTAAGGGCACTATCCAGTTTCCACTAGATAAACCACTAGATCTCATGCTTATAGAAAAAATAATTAAAACCTCACTTCATCTATAAAAAACGAATCCTTGAAATTTTAGGATTCGTTTTTTTAGTATATTAATTATTTAATTTCGCCGTTACGTAAAGCTTTTAATGCTTTTGACCAGCCTAGTAATTGTGTAAATAACGCTTCTAGTTCTGGAGTATGCCATGCGCCTGGTGCAAATTCTTGTTCAGGTGTCATTGCATTTTTAAAGTCTGATACGAATGAAATGTTGATTTGTTGTTGTGTCATAGCAATTTGTTGATATGCTAAGTGTGCTCTAAAGCCTACAATACCACGAGCAGCTCCTAAGAAGCCATATCCTACGAATGCTAATGCTTTATTGTTAACTTCAGCATTTAAAAAGTTAAATGCATTCACTAAAGCACCTGGTACAAGGTGGTTGTATTCTGGTGTTACTAAGATGTAGCCATCATATGAAGCCATTGTTTCGCTCCAGTTTTTTAAAGCAATTCCTTGACTTTCAGTTGGTGTAGCACCTAATAGTGGTAAATCAAATGATTTTAAATCTACTAATTCATAAGTAACATCTTTGTCATTTCTTTTTTGACCATTTTCTAAAACCCAATCAGCAACAACTTTTCCATTTCTTCCTTCTCTAACAGAAGCAATAATAATACCTATTTTTAAACTCATAGTTTTTGTTTCTCCTTCATAATCTAATGTTATGCATCTATAATATTACGAATTCGAAATATATTCAAACTATGTGCTTCAAGGCTCTACTTTATGTGTTAAATAACAAAATTACCGTCTTCAAAGACTACAACTTTAGTACCGTCTTGTTTTGTACCTACAATTTTTAAGTCTTTAGAACCAAACATGAAGTCAACGTGTGTCATAGAATTATTGTAACCCTTCTTTTCTAGTTCTTCAATTGGTGTTTGGTTACCATTTTTAATGTTCATTGGATATGCACGACCAAGTGCCATATGGCAACTTGCGTTTTCATCAAATAAAGTGTTTAAGAATAAGATATCCATATTTGATATTGGTGAGTTGTGTGAAATAAGTGCAATTTCACCAATGTATCTTGAGTTTGCATCAAAGTCTAAGATATTCTTTAATGCGTCTTTTTCTACACGAGCATCAAAATCAACGACTTTACCATCTTTAAATTCTAACCAGAAATCTTCAATAATTACACCTGAGTTATTTAATGGTTTAGTTGCTACTACTTTACCTTGAGTACCAAATTTGTATGGCATTGTAAAGGATTCTTCAGTTGGAATATTTGGGTTAAATACTACACCGTTACCAGCTTTTTCACTACCACCAGCCCAAACATGGTCTTGGATAAGTTCAACAATAAGGTCTGTACCTAAACTGTTTGTGAAATGTAAATTTTTAAAGTTAGCATCATTTAATATTTTATTATTTCTTGCTAAGTATTCATTATGTTTAACCCAATCTTGAACTGGATCATTATCAATTCTTACTCTACATGCATTAAAGATTGCATCCCATAATTTCTCAATACCATTTTCAACTTGTAAATTAGGGAATAATTTTTTAGCCCAGCTTGGATTAGATGCAGCAACAATTGTCCATTGTGATTTGTTACCCATCGTGTGTTCTCTAAAGAACTTAAGCATTTTTGAAGATTCAATCATTACTTCTTGCATTTTCTTGCTATCAACACCAGCTAATGCATTAGGAATTGGTGAAACAATAGAAATGAATGCTGCATTTTGATCTACATAATATTTGTATTGATCAATAGACCATTGTGGCATTTCTTTTAAATTTTCTGTTGTTGCATAATCATATGAGTGTTTAGAAACAATTTCATCACCCCAAATGATATGTACTTTTTTAGCACCAGCGATATAAGCTTGTTTTGCTACTTCTCTTGTTAATTCAACAGCTTCTGTTGATGTACGTAAGACAACTACTTGACCAGGTTGTACGTTTGCACCTGTAACTACAGCAAGTCTTGCATATTTTTCTAATAATATTTTGTTTGGCATGTTCTACACCTTAACTTTCTTTATTTTATTTATAATATATTTATTTTCTACTGCTTGGGTTTGATCCTTTGTTGCTTCAATATAAACATAGGTATCACTTAGTAGTTCTTTATATGACTTATATTGATTTGGAAATACGGTTAAATCTAAACTTATACCATTACTAAAGGTAATAAATGCCATTTCATCACCTTTTTTAGTTGTTATTATTTTAACACTTTCTATCATACCAATGGTGCGAATTGACTGTTCTTTTAGTGATAATGGCTTTAATTTGTGTGTTTCATTTAAACGTATGAGTACTTCATCCTTTAAATATTTCAAATTAAACCCTAAGACTTCAATCTCTTTTTCCTTCAGTGTATTAAACGGCAATTCTTCTAACCTTGTTTTCTTATAATCATCTAAAAACTGTTCAAATCCTGTTTGATTTAAATTATTTTGATCTAAGAGTTCTTTATGATTCAGACCAAAGACATCTAATGCATTTGCATGAATTAAGATTTCAATAGATTTTTCATTTAATACCTTAAACACTTTTTCTTTAAAATGATCATACGAATCAAATGGTTGAAGTTCAACTATTTTTTTAGCTGTTGTTAAACCAATGCCTTTAATCATCGTAAGCGGAGCTAAGATACCTGATTTATAAGGTATAAAGTCTAATTTTGATAAATTAATGTTTGGTGGATAAACAACTAAACCTTTATTTTGAGCATCAAGCACTAACTCTTTTAAGTAGGCAGTGTTTGAAGTGTTTTGACTCATAAGCACGGATATAAAGGATGCATAATAGTGTGTTTTTAAATATGCCATGTAATAAGCGATAAATGCGTATGCCACACTATGACTTCTGTTAAATCCGTAATCAGCAAATTTTTCTATGTGATTATAGATTTTTTCAGCAGTTTCGGCATCACGATTTAGTCGTACGGATTTTTCTATAAACCGCGCCTTTTCTCTATCAATCATATCTCTATTCTTCTTAGAAATCGCACGTCTTATAATATCTGCTTCACTTAGTTTATAGCCCGCATACACTTGAAAGATTTTCATGATCTGTTCTTGATAGACAATAATCCCATACGTAGGTTTTAAGATTTCATCAATATCACTATCTAACTTTTCATATGTATCACCATGTCGCCTCTTTATATAATCATCGATAAACTGCATCGGCCCCGGCCTAAATAATGCAAGTAATGCAACAATATCTTCAAAGTGAGACGGTCTTAACTTTCTAATCACATTTCTCATACCTTGAGATTCTAGTTGAAAGACACCTTCTACATCGGCATTGGATAGTAATTCAAATGTCTTTTTATCATCTAAAGGCATGTCAGATAATTTTAATTTGTTTTGTTCTAACTTTAATATATCTTCAATCATGGTTAGATTCTTTAAGCCTAGAAAATCAATTTTTAAGAATCCAAGTGACTCTAGATCACTCGCCTCCAATTGAGATTGATATATATCTTTAGGACCATTCATTAACGGTACTAAAGTAGTTAAGTCTTGTTTAGATAAGATGATACCTGCTGGATGGGTCCCTGTTTGACGAGGTATACCTTCAATTGTAGAAGCTACTTTAACTAATTTTTGTGCTTCTCTATCACTTTCATCTAAGATACCCTTGGTGTGACTTGCAATAATTGCATTAATACGTTCTTGACTTAAATTCATTTGTCTTGCAATATCACGCATGGATGTTTTGGTTGTTAAGTTTGTAAATGTAGTCATCGTTACAACATGATTAAGTCCATATTTTTCTTTAACATAGTCAATCACTAAATCTCTTTTAACATCTGGAAAATCTAAATCGATATCCGGCATGGATTTTCTATCGATGTTTAAGAAACGTTCAAATAATAAATCATATTGTATGGGATCTACTTCTGTAATACCTAAGCAGTAGGCAACCAAACTACCTGCCGCACTACCACGACCGGGACCAACTAATATATCGTTTGTTTTAGCAAACCTTACAAAATCATAGACAATTAAAAAGTAATCGTCATAACCCATTTGGTGTATAACTTCTAATTCTTCATTTAATCTTTGAATATAGTCGGTTGATTTTCTAACACCACTATTTTCCAACCTTTTTTCTAGTCCTTTATGTGCAAGTGCATATAAATAAATATGGCTTTCAACATTATCCTTTGTTGGAAAAACAGGTAGGCTTTGGGTATTATCTAAATACGTATAGTTTACACGACCAAAGACAGCGTCTACGTTTTTAAATATATTCTTTTCTTGTTCATATTTTTTAACTAATTCATTTTTACTCAATAAATGCATGGAAACATTTAATGATTTAAACTGACTATCTTTAATTGTATTTACAATGTCATAAGTTGTTTTATTTTCTTCATCCTCATAACTTTGTTGATATGTAGGTAAATACTTTAAATCTTCATTTAAGGCGATTTTCTTCAAAATAGGTGTTATCTTATCAACTTCAAAATCTGTTGCATTACCCAGTCCTAAATAGAAGTTTTTTAGTGATTTATGTAATGAAGAAATAACTTCATAAATACGCTCACTCATCTCATAATGTTGGTAGATAAAACTTTGAGTACTTGGTAAAACAATGATCAACTTATTTAATAGTTGAACACAGGATTCAAATGGTATATCCGGTGTTCTAGCTGTTAATGAGTTTAATTCAATCAGTGATTTTAATGCTTCATCATTTTGTGCATAGATGAGTAAATCTAAATCATAACCAAGTACTTTAAATGTTTTTTGAAATCCTAAAATTAAAGGTATTTGATATTTTTTACTTAAGACTAAAGCTTTATATAAACCGTGTAAATTATTATCATCAGTAATTGCTACAAAGTCTAGGTTTTCCTGTTTTGCATGCTTAAAAATAGTCTCCAGATGGAGCGTAGATTTTAAGATAGAATATGAACTTTGCGTATATAGCGATCCAATCAAATTAGTCACACCTCATATTACTATTATACCTAAAATAGCAAAAAAGGATTAAAATCCTTTTAGCTTTGAGCAAATCTTTTAGCAATCTCTTTAATCTCTTCTGATTCTTTTCTTGATGGCATGGATGCAATTTTTATACCCTTTTCAAAAAGGTTTAAGCCAAGATCGTGTACACGCTCTTCCCAGTAATCCATCCATTCACCTTCGCCCCAACCATAAGAACCAAATAAGAGTAGTGGCATATCACCTAAAATAGGTTCTACTTCTTCATACCATGGTAAGAATTCTTCAGGTTCCAACTCTTCAATACCCATAGATGGACAACCAATTGCCACTTTTTCATAATTTAAAATATCATCTGCTAAACAATCATCTATTTGTTTTAAATCTGCTTCAACCCCTGCAGCGATAATACCATCATAGATATTCTTAGCCATGACTTCTGTATTCCCTGTTCCGGTCCAGTATACAACTAAAATTGCCATATCATACACACTTTCTACATTCATTATTATACTAGTTCATATTATACTAAAAATACTAGATATTTTCACGTTTTTTGATGTATATGTAGTAAATTATGATACTACCTAAAATAATTACACCACCAACAATATAATATATGTAATCCATTACATCATTTGTAGCTTCTATGGTGAGTAAGACTTTAATTTCTGAGTAATTTCCGGATGAATCATGTACATAAAATAGTATTTCATAGTAACCCACTTGTTGGATAGGTACAAATTGCGGGTTCATTTTAACTAAATTAGATATATCACCATCATAGTTATCATAAGCAGTTACATGATCTTTATAGTTAAAGTATGCACCTTTTTTGATGGTGATATGGGTTGCTTCAATCACTGGTTTTTCAAAATCAGTTAAGTAGATATAAAGTAGTTGTGTTCCTACATTATTCGATTTATCAGTTAACTCATATATCACCTGATATAAGCCCACTTTATTAAAATCTAAAGTAGACTTATATTTTATATCAAAGATAGATAAATCTTTATCATAACTGTCAAACACACTTTCTACATACGATAGATAGTCAACACTATCTACACCGTAAGGAAGATATACCTGATGTGTCTTTAAAATAATTTCAGGATAACTTAAATCAATGATTTTAATCACTATGTGTTCTACTGTTTCATTTAAAGAACTATCTATAGCACGTATTGTAACTTGGTGTTCACCAAGCTCTTTATAGTTCATATCAGCATCTTCTATGATAACTACTATATCCTTATCATAATTGTCTTTGACTTCGATTATTTTTAGATAGTCCGGTCTTAAAAAGTTTGTTATCATAAGTTCACTAGGTACTTTTAAGACTGGTGCTATCTGGTCAATGACGTTTACAATCACTGGATACTCTGCCACATTTTTTGCTTGATCAACTACTTTTATAATGACCCGGTAAGCACCCAACTTTGACATCGTGATACTTCCTGTTTTAGTGATTGTTAAATCTTCTAATTTGTTGTAGTTATCTTCAATGATTAAGTAGTCATAAATATATGGCTCTAAACTATGTACATCAACATAAATATCTTCTCTCATACTTACTTTAGGTGCTTCGTTATCTATAACTTCAACAGCAAGTTTTGCTTCTCCTATTAAGCTATTTGAATCTCTTATGTTATAAATCACTTCATATTTACCAAGTATGTGGGTATCGATGTAGCTTGTTATTAAAACATCTTCTATGTTTAAACTATCCACATTATCTTTAACATCTATGATAAAGGACCTTAGATAATCATTAGTGAGGTCGGTTAAGTAATTTACCTTTATATTGTTCGTTTTTAATACAATAACCGGACTTGTTGTGTCGACTACTTGTACTTGAACATCTACAGTGACTTCATTTCCTGATTGATCTTTTACAGTAACTGATAAAGGATAGCTTCCGGGATTTTGATAGTGGATCAATGTATCATCATAACTTACATCAAGCACAGTGTCATAGTTATCACTAAAGGTAAAAAACTTATCTAAATTTAAGGCCTCTCCTATTAAAATTGTGATACCCGCTTTTTGCTTGATTACGGGTTTTACATTATCTACTACATGGATAGTTGTTACCCAAATCGATTCATTAAATGCTTTATCTTTTACACTGTATGTCACTTGATAACTACCCAGTTGATTCAAGTTCACTTGACCAGCATAGATGTTTAAAATTAAATCCTTATCTACCGTATAGTTATCTGTATAGTTAATAAGTGTTTTATAATCAATGGATTTAGTTCCAACATCTACATAAAAATCCATAGGACCAGTTATCGTTGGTGGCATCGTATCCTTGACAATAAAAGTAATAGCTACTTCACTTTCAAATCCTAAGGTAGGAAAGTGCGCTCGGTACCAAACCGTGTACGTACCTACTACATGGGTTCTAATGACGCTAAAACTTGTGTAGTTGATTTCATATTCATAATACATTAATTTATCTACTGCAACTTCATCATTTACATATAAAGTAGCCTCGGGCAAATTCTTATACTTATCCAGTGATGCTCCAATAGGCATTAAAATCACTTCATTGGTCCATAAAATAGCAATATTCATAAGTAGATTAAAAAAAGACAGCATGTTTTTTACCTCCTATTATATAGTAGGAAACATACTGTCTTTTTACTTTTATTTTATAGTTTATTCATTTCAGCTTCATAAACTTTTGATTTTTCTTCTAAAAATTGATTTCTATAAAGATCGTAGTAAGCCCCTCGTTTTAATAACAGTTCATGGTGAGTACCTTGTTCAGTAATCTTACCTTGATCTAACATGACAATTAAATCAGAGTCTACAATCGTTGATAATCTATGAGCAACGATTAAACTCGTACGCCCTTTTAATAATTTCTTAGTAGCATCTTGAATTAATGATTCTGCTTCACTATCAATCGATGAAGTTGCCTCATCCAAAATTAAGATACTTGGTTCTGCAAGGATTGCTCTAGCAAACGAGATGAGCTGTTTTTGTCCCATAGAAAGCAAGCCACCACCTTCACCTACATGTGTTTGGTAGCCGTTTTCTAATTTTTCTACAAACGGATGTAATCCGATTGCTTTTGAGGCTTCAATGACTTCTTCATCTGTTGCATCTAAACGTCCATAACGGATATTTTCTAGAATGGTTGTTGAAAATAGATGTGGTGATTGTAATACATAGCCTAATTTCTCATGTAGCCATGAGATACTTCTATCTTTATAGTCTACGCCATCTAATAAGATTTGACCTTGAGTTGGTTCGTAAAATCTTGAGATTAAGTTTACAATGGTTGTCTTACCACTACCTGTATGTCCCACTAATGCAACACTCATACCTGCTTTTATGTTTATATTAAAGTTATCTAAGATGATTTCATTTTCATTGTATGAGAATGTAACATCTTTGAATTCAATATCACCATTAAGTGGTTCCCAATTTTCTTTTTTCTTATGAAACCAGTCCCCGTATTTAGATACGACTTCATCACTATCTTTAATTTGAGATTCTGTCATAATAAGCTCTAAGATACGTTCTGCACTTGCTTGTGCTTGTTGGAGTTGGGAAATAAAGTTAGATAAGTTAATAATTGGATCAAAGAAACTCACTGTTGATCTAATGAATAAGTATACTACCCCGATGGTGATTGCACCTTCAATGGTAAAGCTTGAACCCGTATACATGACAATCGCTACAAAGATATAACAAGCGAGTAATAATACAGCAGAATACATTGCTGATAGGCTTTGCGCTTTAACACTTGCCTTATACATCTTGTTTGTTGTTTGTTTAAATTCATTTAGGTTTTCAGATTCAATAACGAGGG
Source organism: Acholeplasma laidlawii PG-8A (assembly GCF_000018785.1). NCBI lineage: Bacteria > Bacillati > Mycoplasmatota > Mollicutes > Acholeplasmatales > Acholeplasmataceae > Acholeplasma > Acholeplasma laidlawii. The sequence goes on along the minus strand of NC_010163.1, from coordinate 226,410 downwards.
ACTTAGATGTTTTAGCACCATGAAAACTTTCAGAATATTTTGCGGTAATCTCAGAGTTATAGTGTCTTGCTTGACGGTGTCTTTTTAATACACGCTTTCTAAATAGCAATGTAACTAGAAACATCATAGGTATTGCAAGTGTCACAATGATTGCTAATTTCCAAAAATAAAAATAAAGAATGGTTAGTGTAAATATCATAAGTAGCAGTGACCAAATGACATCAACGATACCCCATGAAATGATGTTAGCAAGCCTTTTTGAGTCACTTGTCATACGAGCCATGATCCAACCCTGTGGGGTTTTATCATAGTATGAGAATGGCAATCTTTGAAGTGTTCTAAACGCTTCTTTTCTTAATAGGTAATTGACATTGGCTTCAATTTTTCCACTTTGGTAAATAAAACCCCAAATCCCTAAACCAAACCCTAGTGCAACAAGGATGTTTAGAATTGTGTACTGAGTAAAGAATGTATAATCACCTTTTTCAATAAATGTATCTAGTGCATATTGTTGAATGACTACAGTGAGTGCATCTAGAAGTGCAACAAATACACCAATAGAAATCATGATGATAAAACTACGTTTATCTTTTAATATTATTTTAAATAATCTACCCCAAACAGGAAGTGATACTTTTTTAATTTCGTTTTCTTGTTCTTGATGTTGCATCTTAAGCACCCTCCTCAATTAAGTCTAGGAATTCTTGTTCAAGTTTACCTTGAATGCCCCATAATTTGTTATAAAGACCATCTTTATGTGCGAGCTCTTTATGTGTACCGATGTCTTCAATTTGTCCATTATTTATGACAATAATCTTGTGAGCTTCTTTCGCTGTTGTAATACGGTGTGTAATAATAATGTTTGTGGATTGATGTTCCTTTTGGTTTAATGCACCACGAATCATCATATCTGTTTTATTATCAACAGCAGATAGTGCATCATCAAATATAAGTATTGGTTTATCACTTACTAGTACACGCGCAATCGCAACTCTTTGTTTTTGTCCACCAGATAACGTAGTACCTTTTTCTCCAACCATCGTTTCATAACCATTTTTAAAGGTATGAATATCATTTTGAAGTGCTGCAGTTTGAGCTGCTGTAATAATTTTATCTTTACTTGCTGTTTTATTTGTAATCGATATATTTTCATAGACCGTTCTAGAATAAAGGAATGGATCTTGAAGGACAGCTCCAATGGATTTTCTCATGTGTTGTTTTTTGATTTCTCTTAACTCAACACCGTCGATTGTAATGGATCCTTCATATTCATACATACGCATTAATAGATTAATAACTGTGGTTTTACCACTGCCAGTTTTACCAATAATTGCAACTGTTTCACCTGGTTTAATTTCAAATGAGATATCTTTTAATAAATAGTTTGCATCATCTTCAAATTTAAAACTTACTTTGTTGAAAACAATATGACCATGAATCTCTGGTTCTAAATGACCATCTTGTTCATATTCAGTTTTTTCTTCAAATATATGGTTGATACGACCAATCGCAACAAACGCTTTAGTAAATTCATTAATTAATCGACCTAACCCACGAATTGGCCATACTAATAAACCAATTAGCATTAAGGATGCAGCAAAACTTGCACCATCCATTTCACCAGTTCTTACAAAGTGGATGGCTAATACAGTAACAAGTGCATATTGTGCCATTGAGATAAAGTCCATACTTCCCCAATATATTGCTACTACTTTGTTAGCACGTATATTACTGTTGGTGTATTGCTTGTTCTTCTTTTCCATTTTCTCTAATTCAAATGGTTCATTAGCAAATGCTTTAACAACTTTTGAAGCACTCACATTTTCTTGAATGACTGTCATCATCTCTGATTCATCATGTTCAACTTTTTCAAATATCTTTTCAATTCTTGTAAAGTAGAAAATAGATGAGATCGCATAGACGGGAATAACTGCTAAACACACCCACATGATGGTGGTATTAATATGATACATTTGGAATACACCACTAAATAGTGATGCAAATAGTCCAATAAGTTGCATAAACTGTAAGACTACAAAACCTGTTGTAGTTTCAACGTCTGATGTAACTCTTTGTATTAAGTCACCACTATCTGCATTGTTGTGATATTTGTAACTTAAGTTTTGAATGTGATCATATAATCTATTACGTAATTTTTTTGCAATACTTTCTTGAATACGACCACGTAAACTTAATTCAAAATACATCATCAAGTATCTAAATGCTTGATAAAATATTAATGTAATCGCAACATAAAACACGATCATTAAAATCGTTTCACCGGATTCAAAGAAGTTTACTACAAATGCTGGTAGATTGACCGTTTGTAAATCAGGAGGTAATGGGTCAGTACTTAAACGAAGCGTTAAAGTACGAATAATATATTGAGTGAATAAAGGCACATAGGAGTATGAGAAGCGGTGGAATATCGTTAAGATAATTAAGATAATATAGCCCCACAAGTGTCCTTTGGCTAGTTTCATAAGGGATTTAAATTTCATGATGTTCTCCTTGTTCGTCGTGTTTTTAGATAATAAAAAGAGGGTTTCCCCTCTTAAAGATACATATAAAAAAGCTTTTATATCTGAATGAAGGGTATTTTATAAATAAATAAGCCTTCATTATAAGTCCTACAAATAAATTATTTATTGTTACCTATAATGAATAGTGTACATTTTTTTATAACCATGTAAACCTCCCACTCATCTTTTTTAGTTTATTAAACTATTTATAGTGTATCACATTATTTAGTTATTTAATCAAAAATAGTCGTTAAATCTTTTATTTTTCTAAATATTAATCTACCCAACTTAGTTGCGTCTTTATAATAGCCTACTTTCTTTAAACATTGCAACCCTTCTTCGTACCAAAAATTTAAATATAAGATGTCATCTGGTAGATCATTTGATTTTAAAACCTCTGTTAGAATAAATTGAACTAAGGACTCAATATTTGTAGCTCTGGTATTTTTAAGTACTAAGTAGGCGTGTATTAATTTAAGTTGCTTGTTGTCAATATTAGACAATGATTTAAGTGATTCATTCATGATAGAAGATTGGTTTAGCCTATTTAGAATAAGGAGTTTTAATTCGAGTGACGCCTTACTGTTTAAAGGTTCACTATTAAGCGTTTCAATAGCTAGTTCATAGTCCATATTCATGAAGAAATATTTAGCCTTTACAAAAGCTCTTTGATCGGGTTTTAAGTTTTTAGATTTATCCAAGAGTTCATTAAGCATTGGCTCATTAATAAATTGAACCATGTAGGTTAGATAGTGATATTTAAGTTCGTGTACTTTATGATAAAATTCATTTTCTATACATTGATCTATCAATGCTTCATAGGTAAGTACAATGTATGGATGATGATTCATTTTAGTTGCTAAGTGTATTCTTTCAGAAGCTATGAGTATATCTAGATGTAATAGTGGATAATGATCTGTTTCTATATTTAAAACAGAAAAAGCATCCTTTAGTCTACCTTCAAAGCTAAGTAGTTTAGATGTTAGAAATATATAAAATTTAAGTTCAATACCATTTAAATTTTTAATATATGGATTGAGTTCTTGGTGGTTTAGTTTGGCTTCGTTAAACTTGTTTCGACTAATTAGGTATCCAGTTTTGTTTAATCTAGATTGATACGTATCTTCGGTAAACAAAGCATCATCAATTACTTCTTCTTGTTCATAGAACAAATTTTCTATAAGTTGATGTAGTAGTTCATTGTGCTGGTTACCTATGTTAAAGAATTTAGCATTATATCTTTCTTCAAGCTGTAGTATGTATTTTTCACTTGGTCTAATTAGACTGTTTTCTATTTTAGATAAATAACTTACGCTACAAATACCATCGGAACTATCTTCGAGTGTTAAATTAAGTTTCAACCGGTGGTATTTCAACATAGAACCTATGTTGTCACTATTGTTTGTTATCTCTGGGTTTCGTAATCTTATCTGCCCTCTTAAATATCCCAAATTTATATACATTGAAAATCTCCCTTTTTGGCTTCATTATAGTGTTTACAATAATAAAAATCTACATCTTCTCAAAGAAAAATGTAGATTTTTATTTTGTTATTTGATATTTTTTTATTGTTTAGAAATTACATTTTTAAAGTGTGGACACATATCTTGCATCTTACACGTATCACAATTAGGTTTTCTAGCAATACAATGATATCGTCCAAAAAAGATAAGTTGATGATGAAGTTTATGCCACAGTTCTTTAGGAAATTGTTTATTCAATTTCATTTCAACTTCGAGTACATCATCTGTTTCATCTGCAAGCCCTAGTCTTTTAGAAATTCTTAAGATATGCGTATCTACAGCTAGCGCTGGTATACCAAATGCATTAGATAATACAACATTCGCTGTCTTTCTACCAACACCTGGTAGTGATTCTAAATCTTTTCTTTCACTTGGTACAAGTCCATCATAATCTTCAACTAATCTTTTAGCAAGACCAATGATATTTTTGGATTTTGTTTTATATAGACCAATTGTTTTAATTGTGTCCATAACATCATCAACATCTGCATGCATGAGATCGTTTGGAGTGGGATATTTTCTAAATAGATCCTTTGTGACTTTGTTGACCGCGATATCTGTTGTTTGTGCCGATAGTACAACTGCAACAATCAGTTCAAAATTATTTGTGAAATCTAGTTCTGCTTTTGCATCTGGGAAAAGCTCTTCTAAATAGTGACTGAAAAATATACGTTGACTTTTAGTCATTAGATAGCCTTAAATATTTCATCAATCGCGCGTTCTGCTTGTTCATCAAGTGGTTCTGCGATATATTTTTCTCTATTTAATGTTCTTTCTAAAAACTTAAGTGAAAACTTTCCAGATGGTCCTATTTCTTCAATTTTAGAAATAATAGCGTCATGCGTATATAAAGATTCGTCATACCATGAGCGAACTATGTCAAGTTCTAAACTAGATAATGCCTTACCTAAATGCTTTTCTAAAAGTTCGATGGTGTGTGAAATTTGAGTTTCATAACGTTCACGTTTAATATCTTCCATATCAGATTCATAAAGCTCTGTGATTCTATCAAATGTGCCTGATAAGTCAAACACTTCAACTTCTTTATCATTTCTAGTTTCTAATCCTAAAGATATAAAACCTTTATTAATAAGTTTATCTACACACTTAGCAACATCGTTACTTGAAAGTTCAATTTTTCTTGTAATACTTAAGATAGAAAAGGTGCGTTTTTTGTAGTTTTGAAACAATGTTTTTAAAACAACCACTTCATTAGGACTTAATTTTAGTCGCTTACATTCTTTAGTTAATAGTGCATCAATTTCTAAAAAATGCTCTTCATATAATTTTCTAATCATAAACTACGCTCCTTTACTACTTTACTTAGTGCTTCTTTTGCAGCATTTTGTTCGGCTTCCTTGGTGGAACTACCTTGTCCTGTGCCCAACATAATACTGTTTTCTAAAAATACTTCAGACTTAAATATTGGGCGATGTGATGGTCCACCCACTTTAACTGTTTTATAAGATAAACTTTTCCTTTCAAGTTGAATAAATTCTTGAAGTTGAGTTTTATAGTCTTTAATGTGCTCCACTAAATTTAAATGTGGTATGACTACCTTATTAAAGATTTCATAAGTCTTATCAAATCCTTGATCCATATATAGTGCACCAAAAAACGCTTCAAATGCATCGGCGATCATGCTTGGTTTTGCTATTTGCTCACCATTGCCTAAACGCATCTTCGATTCTAAATCCATTTTTTGGGCATACAAAACAAGTGCTTCTTCACGAACTGCTTGAGCACGTCTTTTAGTTAAAACACCTTGATTGGATTGATCATGAGTAAATAGGTATGTACTCATCATTAATTCAATCACTGCATCACCTAAAAACTCTAATCGTTCATTATGATCTGTTTGGTTTTCATGCGCATAAGATGTATGCGTTAATGCTTGAAGGTATAAATCTATATGTTTTGTTTCAATATTAAGTTGTTTCAATAAATCATTCATCTTGACCCCTCAATACATTTTTTACTTTACCAATCACGTCATGTGAAACCATTGTTTTAGCTTGTCTAATAGCATTCATAAATGCGTAAGCCTCGCTAGAACCGTGTGCTTTAACTACAACTTTATCAAGCCCTGCAATTAATGCTCCACCTACTTCATCAGCAGACATGGATTGTTTAAATCTCTTTAATGGTTTTTTCAAGAATAAAACTGCTGCGAGTTTACCCCAGAAGCTTGCTTTAATTTCTCTTTTTAGAATTTTACCTAAGGCACTTGCTGTACCTTCCATGGTTTTCATGACGATATTTGCAGTAAATCCGTCAGAAAGTAAGATCTGTGCATCAGATGTTAAAATTTCTTTTGGTTCTAAGTTGCCGTAAAAATCAATTAATGGATGCTTACTTAATAACTCAAAAGTTTCTTTATCAATATCTCTACCTTTTCCGGGTTCTGTACCAATATTAATTAATCCAACTTTAGGGGATTTAACACCATAAACTTCTTTTAAGGCAATTGTTGAAAATATTGCAAAGTCTAAAAGATGCTCAGCTTTTGCATCAATATTTCCACCTGCATCAAGTAAGATTGTAGGTTTTCCAATCACGGTTGGTACCATGGGTGCAATCGCTACACGTTTCATTTCTTTCATCGGACGAATCATAAAAAATGATGCAAAAATAAGTGCTTGTGTAGGACCACTGGACACTACACCATCCGCTAAACCTTCTTTTACATGATTAATCGCCATTAACATCGATGTATCTTTATCATCTCTTAAGGTGTGTCTTCCAATATCTTTTACACCCATTTCAAAATATTTCGGTGTATGAACTACCTTTAATCTTGGATGTTCAATTAAATATGGTTTCATTTTATCAACATCACCAAAAATAGTAAGTTCAATGTCATCAAACTGCTTTAAAGCTAAAATAGAGCCCTCTACTATTTCTTTAGGTGCGTTGTCGCCACCCATACCATCAATTGCTAGTTTTATCATATATTAAATCATCCCTTCTAAAGCATTACTATATTGATTATATCACGTTCGATTTGAAAATTCTTTTTTTCAAATACGGATATTTTTCAATATTTTCTACATAGTACTTTACATCCTTTACAATGCCTTGTAAAAGTTTTAAATCTGTATTTAAATCAAGATATTCGAACCTTGTATAACCACTTTGAATAATCGATGAAAAAACACCCGGGCCACGAAGTTTTAAGTCATATTGACTGAGTAAGAATCCATCAGTTGTCTGTAGTAAAAAGTTTAGTCTTTCAACATCCTTTTTAGAACTTACAAAATAACACTTACCTGGAATAGAACCTCTACCAACACGTCCACGTAATTGGTGTAGTTGAGATAACCCAAAGTTATCTGCACCCATAATGATGATTGTACTGGCATTTTTAACATCGATACCAACTTCAATGATGGTTGTTGATAATAATATACCTTTGGGATTTTGCATGAATCTGTCCATAATAAGTTCAATTTCCTCATATTTTAGTTGACCATGAATGACATAAAAGTTATCCGGGTTAAAGTGAGGTTCTAAAATTGAAAATACGCTGTGAATAGAGTGTGATTTATTCCCTTCTGAAATTGCAGGTACTACAATAAAACTTTGTTCATTGTTTTGCCCTGCAACCTTAAGTGCTGCAATAATTTTAGATATATCTTTGTCATCTAATAAGTAAGATTCAATTGGTGGTGTGTTAACCGGTTTTTGTTTGATGTTGGACACTTCTAAACTGCCAAAATAGGTCAGTGATAAACTTCTTGGAATTGGTGTTGCAGAAAGATAAATCGTATCACCTGTGACGCTTTTTTTAATTAGACTTTCTCTAGTTTCAACGCCAAATTTGTGCTGTTCATCAATCACAACTAATCCAAGTTTGTCAAAGATAACAGCTTCTGAACTTAGGATATGGGTACCAAAAACAATGTTGACATCATTTGAATTTAAACGATTCATGGTTTCTTTCTTATCCTTTAATGAGGATGTCAGTAATCCACTTGGTAGATGACCAAAATGCTTATTAAAGTTTTCATAGTGTTGTCTTGCTAAAATTTCTGTTGGTGCTAAAAAGGCTACTTGGTATCCCGCTGATATTGCACCTAATGCTGCAATGAATGTGACAAATGTTTTACCAGTACCAACATCACCTTGAATTAATCTATACATTGAATAATCACTTTTAAAATCTCTAAAACAATCATTGACAGCTTCTTGTTGATCTAATGTCAATTGGTAAGGTAATAAACTAATTTGTTCCTTAACCCAACCGATATCATATGATAGTGGTGTTCTTTTTAGTTTAGGTGGCATACTCAAATGATATTTCATAAGATGGAAGAAAGCTTCTTCTACTTTAAATCTATATTGAGCAATTTCTAAATCCGTTTCATTTTTAGGAAAATGCATCGTTAAAATTGCAGTTTTTCTATGCATAAGTTTTTCATGTTCAATAAACTTAGTTGGTAGTGTTTCAAAAACATCTACCAAGTTATTTGAAAATACGTATTCAATCATTTTTTGAATGGTTCTGTCACTTATATGTTCAATTTGATATTTAGGTTGAATATTGGGTGTATCTATTTTTTTTGAGATATATGTGACATTGATCTCGTTTTTAAACATATTATACTTACCCTTTACGATGACCTTATCATTGAGACTAAACTCTTTTGAAATGTAGTCTCTTCCAAAGATAAGTAGTTTAACAACCTTATCTTGAACAAGTAAGGTCGTAGTTGTTAACACAACACGCTTTTTTACAGTATAAAAAGGCGCACTAATTAAACCAATAATGGTAGCTTCTTCTAAGTGCTTTAGATTTTCTACATCTACCAGAGAAAAGTTTTCATATTTCTTAGGTAAATTAGTTACAAGATCATAAGTATTAGAAATACCATGACGCTTAAATGTTTTTAAATTTTTAGGTCCCACACCTGGGATTAAACTAAGATCTCTAATCATAACTAAATTATAGCATGTATAGTTCAAGTTCAGGTCATAGTAAGCTATTTTACTTAAAGAATTTCATACCTAAAAAGGTATAAGTTTCATACCAAAAATCAGTCATTATATATTATGAATATTTATTCATGTTTTATGTAATTATTTATCAAGAATTCCTCATTTTATAGGCGTATAATATAGTTGAAGTGGTAATTTTGGTTAACACTAATTACACATAATCATTTAACTTAATTTCTAAGTGGAGATTGAAAGATGAGTTAAAAGATTTGGCTATTTATCATGAATAACGAAAGGGGAATAATCATGGCTGCTCCACAAAAACCAGCTGCTAAACAAGCACCTGCTCCTAAAAAACCGGTAAAAAAATAGTTTTTTAATATAACATGATTTAATGTCCTAAATATATAAATAATAATACGCATATACATCTCCAGTATATGCGTATTTTTTTTAATTATTTTGATAATTTCTCTTATAATCTGTGATTGATTTTAATTGAACTTTAACATCAAGATCATCTTCTAATACAGTGTCATTTGTAACTTTTCGAGTTAAGTATACAGCGTATTTTTCCATATCCAGTTCAGTTCTATTTGAAAGTTGTTTTTCATGTAGTTCTTTGTTTAGATGTGCTTTATAACCCTCAACAAGTTTTGCTGAGAAAAACTCTGCAACAGCACCTGAACCATATCCAAACATCCCGATACGCTCACCTGCTTTTAAGTTACCTTGTTCAAGTAAAGCAATAATAGATAAGAATAGGGAACCTGTATAGATATTACCAATATATTTGTTGTATGAAATACTTGTATAGAAGTTTTCAAATAGGCTAGGATTGTTTGCTTTATCTGCAACCAATTCTAAACTTCTTAATCCAATTTTCGGATAAGGTATATGGAATGTTAATGCAGCAAAATCATCTAGCGTATGTTTGGTTTGCATTTTGTAGTTATCAAATGTTTTTAAGAAAAACTTTTTATACATTTCATTTGAGAACTTACCATCCACTTGGGCATAATCTAAACCATCTGGTCTCCAAAAATCGTAGATATCCTCTGAATGAATACCATATTGATCTTCTAACACCATAATGTTAGGTTCTCTAGACACAATCATAGACACTGCACCAGCGCCTTGAGTTGGTTCACCAGAACTATTTAACCCATATTTTGCAATATCTGAAGCTATCACTAATACTTTAGATTCAGGATGTTGTAAAATATGTCCTTTAGCAAAATAAAGGGCAGCAGTTGTAGCGTAACACGCTTGTTTCATCTCAAGTGCTCTCACATCATTTCTTAAACCTAAGATACTGATAAGATGTGTTGCTGCTGATTTGGAATAATCTATACCACTTTCTGTTGTAAATAGTATTAAATCGATTGCTTTGATATCTTCTTTAGTTAGATAGTTTAAAGTTGCGTTTGCTGCAAGTGTCACGATGTCTTGATTAAATGGTGCTACACTCATTTTATGTGTAAGTAAGCCATTTGTATATTTTAACGGGTCAATACCTCTAGCATGTGCTAAAGTGTTTATATCCAAGTAAAACTTTGGGACATAAAACGACATTTTATGAATACCAATTTTCATGCGTTGCTCCTAAATATGTTTTTAACATGTATAAGAAATTATAACACAAGAGTTAAGGTTTTGTAGATTTTGCATGTTATAATAAATGGACTAGAGGTGAATTATGAATAAATTACTAAAAAACTTTTACAAAAAATCTATTGAAGAACGTATTGAAGCATTAGAATCTATTGATAGATTCGATGCAAGTCTAAACAAAAGTGCAGGTGATATTGTTTTTGACCACTTGATTGAAAACTTTATTACGACGTATGAAGTGGGTTTAGGCGTTGCTCCAGACTTTTTAATTGACGATGTCTTATACCATATACCGATGGCAACTGAAGAACCTTCAGTCATTGCTGGTGCTGCTCATGCCGCTAAAATAATTTATCGTAATGGTGGTTTTAAAATTGATGAAATCAATCGTGTAATGATTGGTCAAATTATTTTTAAAAACGTATCTGATCCAAAAGCATTAATTGATTACTTAAATAGTCATAAAGAAACATTTAAAGATATTGCTTATAAAGCACACCCACAAATTCATAATTTGGGTGGTGGTTTATTGTCATTTAAAGTCGAAGATAAAACTCAAGGCTTTGTATGCTTTTATGCAAGTATCAATACACTAGATGCCATGGGTGCAAACACCATCAATACCATTTTAGAAGCTATTAGTCATTTTGTAACTATTGATTATAAGGCTGAAGTTTTAATGAGTATTCTATCCAACCTAGCCGTGGATGCATTAGTATCTGCTTCTGTAAAAATTGATCCAAAACACTTAAAGAACTCCGATGTTATTCATAAAGATATTGCAGCTGCTTCTACATATGCACATATTGACCCGTATAGAGCAGCAACACACAATAAAGGAATTATGAATGGTATTAGTGCTCTAATGCTTGCAACAGGTAATGACACCCGTTCAATTGAGGCTGGTGCGCATGCTTATGCTTCAGTTAGTGGTAAATACATTCCACTGACCAAGTGGTATGTTAAAGATGATTTTTTAGTTGGTGAAATAAAAATACCTTTGGCACTTGGTACAGTTGGTGGTTCTATGGGAATTCTACCAAAGGTTAAGTTATCACATAAAATACTCGGTGTTAAAAATGCGATGGAGCTTATGAAAGTTGCAGCATGTCTTGGGCTTGCTCAAAACTTTGCAGCACTTTATGCACTTACTACAGACGGTATTAATAAAGGTCATATGAGATTACATGCAAGAAACGTTGCACTTGAAGCTGGTGCACAACCTTCAAACATTAATGAAGTTGTAAACCATTTAGTCACTAGTAAAGAAATTACAGTGGCAAACGCCAAAGAATTTATAAAGACCCTGTCATAATAAATAAGGATAACCTATCAAATTTGATAAGTTATCCTTATTTTTTTAAAGTGTTAATATGAAGTTGGGGTAACGTTCATGAAATCTTACCTTAACGTGAAGTAGTTCTTCTAAATCTTCTAACATATGAAAGAGTAATGCACGCGTTTCAAATTCATCTCTTGTCTTAGGCAAAGACTCTTCTTTAAATACCTTTTTCATGTTATCTAATTTACTTAATTGTTTAGTCGCTTTATCATCAATACCTATATCTAGAATAAGTTCTTTAATAAAGTTCGAAATGGTATTTTCATATGGATGTGAAGTATCCATTCTCTGAACACTTTGATACATATTATTTATATAGTTTAATTGATTGCGTCTCATATAAAGATATGCAAGATATCTATGATCGTTATCAAATAACTTATCTTTATCACTTGCTTCAGCAAGCATAATCATTTTACTGATTTCTTCATTTAATAAATCATAATGTTTTAAGAAGTCTTTACTGCCTTCTTTTTTAACTAGATATATACTTAACATAAATAAATGGTCTTTTAATTTCTCATCAACTTCACTCACATAATAAATCATACGTTTATTATGGAATTCAGGATATAGCATATTCATAATGAGTGCTGTACCAACACTAATTGTAATAATTGCTACACGTTCAAAAATAAATAGCCATTCGATATTTTGTGCATCAAATAAGTGTTTTGCTAAAACAAGCGCAGGTATTAATCCAATGTTTATTTTAAAGGCATATGATGCAAAAATAAATAGGACTAAAAATATAATCAGTGCATATAAATTAAAACCAAATATAAAGAAGATAGATGCGGATAGTGCTAAACCTAACAATACATCTAGATATCTATTGATGTTATCTTTAATGGTGTCTTTTTTTGTAAGTGATACAGATAAAATACCTATTGTACCAACAAGTATGTAGTCATTTATACCAACAAAATAGGCTATAGTTGCTGATATAATTGCTACAACGACTAATTTAATTGTTGTGTGTAACACTTGTTTATAAAACATCATTTATATATTTTACTCCATAAATATAGGTCTGCTAATACAATAGCAAGTGCATTTTCTAGTACAATACCTACACGTCTTACAATTGCAGTATCATGTCTACCACCAATTTCAAAAGACTGTTTTTGTTTACTTTCTAAATTGAATGAAGATTGTGCTTTACCAATACTGCTAGTTGGCTTAACAAAAACCTTTACGACTAAATCATTACCATTAGAAATACCACCAGATACTCCACCAGAATGATTGGTTAAAGTCTTTCCGGTTTCATCTTCATAGACATCATTAAACTCAGAACCATAGAGAGTTGCGCCACTAAAACCTGTACCAATTTCAACACCTTTTACAGCCGGTATTGAAAACATCATTTGACCAATTTTAGCATCTAACTTTTCAAACATAGGTTCGCCTAGTCCAACTATCATATTTTTTACTCGAACTTCAACGATGCCACCAACAGATTCTCCTTGGTTATGTACTTCACGTAAATATGTATCGAGTTGTGACATATCTGTAAGAGATCCCACTTGAATCAGTTCATGACTAAACTCAAACGGTAACATTTGTTTTGCAATACTACCTGCAACCACAAGTGGTGCAGTTAGTCTTCCAGAAAAACGACCCCCACCTCGGTAGTCATGAAATCCTTGATACTTCATACTAGCTACAAAGTCTGCATGTCCTGGTCTTGGTTGACTTTTAAGATGACTATAGTCTTTAGAAATAACATTTTCATTTCTGATCATAATATGTAGTGGAGAACCTGTAGTATATTCATTAAATATACCAGATGTAACTTCTAGTTTATCTTTTTCAACTCTTGGTGTTGTACCTACAGCACCTGGTCTTCTTTTAGCTAGGTCGCCTTCTACATCATCCCAGTTAATTTTAAGACCGGGTTTTACACCATCAATAACTATACCTATAGCATCTTGATGTGATTCACCATATAAAGTTACTTTAAATAAAGTGCCGAAACTATTCATATACGTCCTCCTTGATATGATTTAATATATCATCTTTTAATTCTTTTTCTTCACCAAACCATATATTTTGAGCTTTAAATGCTTGAACAATGAGCATATCAAGTCCACCAATACTATGTTTAGCATATTTCATTAAAGTAGTTTCCAGTGGATTATAGATGAGATCTATAACAAATTTATCATGTACTAAACTTTCATCCAGTGGCGATTGGTTAATATTTGGATGCATCCCAATTGGTGTCGTGTTTACAACCAAATCATATGAGTAACTTGGTAGTTTATCATAACTTATGATGTGATTAAAGTGCACATTATCCTTTGGATTTCTTGATACAACAACCGAGTCAAATCCAAGATCTTTTAACACCGCATAACTTGATTTTGCTGCACCACCACTACCTAATATAATAGGGTTCATGATTTTTTTTATTATAGATTGTTGTTTAATTAAATATAAAAAACCATCATAATCAGTGTTGTCACCTATGACTTGATTATCTTTAAAATAGATAGTGTTTACTGCACCTATCTTTTGAGCTTTAGGTGTTATGATATCCAAAAAGGGAAGCACTGCTTCCTTATATGGAATGGTTACATTAAAACCATGATATGTACCATTTTTTAACCCTTCAATCAATGGTTTTACTTTATCGATGTGATCCATATCAAATAATTTATAAACTAGTTGTCTACTAAAATAACTAGCAATGATTTTATGTAATTTAGGCGACTTAGAGTGCCCTAATGGATGTCCAATTAATCCAAATACTTTCATTTTTCTAATTCTTTTGAGATATTCATAATATGTTGAAACAACTTTTCAAAGTGAGGCCATAAGTCCTTATTGGAGAGTTGTTCCTTTTTCTTTTGAAGTACTTGTTGTTCTCTTGCTAGATCTAGAACTGGCAAGTTATGTAACTTCTTATAGTCGCCAATTTCTTTTACTAATTCAAAACGGCGCTCTAATAATTTGACAAGTTCTTTATCCACTTTATCAATTTCATTTCTTAAGGGTTCTAAACTCACTTTACTTGACCTCCTAACGCTTTAAAACTTTCAAAGAAATTTGGATAACTTTTAGACACTACAGTCTCATCATCTAGTGTAATTGGTTGTTCGCACATGATGGAGGCAACCGCCATCGACATGGCAATTCTATGATCTTTATAACTTGAAACTAGAACGCCGCCTTTTAGTTTAGAAACACCTTTAATTTCTACAGTATCCCCTATTTCTTTAATGTTTGCACCAAGTGCTTTAAGGTTTGTTACCATAGCATTTAATCTATCAGATTCTTTAATACGTAATCTAGATGCGTTATGAATAATTGTAGTACCTTCTGCAAGTGCACCAAGTACCATAAGTATCGGACCTAAATCTGGAATTTGTCCGACATCAATAGAAATACCTTTTAATTTAGATGGTTTAACCAAATAACCTTCACTTGTGGGTGTAATATCTCCACCCATCTTCACTGCAAGATCAATAATTTCTTTATCACCTTGTAAACTATGGTGATTTAAATTAGTTAAGTGAATTGGTCCAGCAAGTAAGCCTGCTGCAACAAAAAATGCTGCCCCACTAAAATCACCTTCTACACTGTAGTTGCCCGGATTATAGTGTTGGTTTCCAGGTATCTTATAACCATTTACAGTTTTAATAATCTTAATACCAAATTTATCTAATACATCGAGTGTCATATCTACATAACCAACAGATTCTAAGTGCGAGGTTAAAATAATTTCAGAATCATTTGGTGCAAGTGGTAAAGCATAAAGTAAGCCTGTAATAAACTG
Source organism: Acholeplasma laidlawii PG-8A (assembly GCF_000018785.1). Taxonomy (NCBI): domain Bacteria; kingdom Bacillati; phylum Mycoplasmatota; class Mollicutes; order Acholeplasmatales; family Acholeplasmataceae; genus Acholeplasma; species Acholeplasma laidlawii. Next base: position 210,687 of record NC_010163.1, on the reverse strand, counting down.
GCTACTTACATCACCTCTTAAGTGATATGTACCACCTTTAAGTGGACCACTTACAGTAAGTGGTAACCACTTATCTTTTGGATGCTCAAATTGATAAGTTTCTTTAAAGAGGTTTTCATACATTTCTTGAGTACGAAATGGTAGTTGATTTTTACCCGTGAATGTCACAGGTTTATCTTGAAGCATTGCGACCGGAATTAAAAATCTTAATGTAGAACCAGACTCAAAACAATCAATAGTTTCATGTACTCTTTGAACCTTACCACCTGTAATTAATCCTTGATTAATGGTTGCACCTAAACTTTTTAAAGCGCTTTGTGTGGCTATTAAATCATCAGAGTCTAATATGTTATCAATCTTTGATTGTCCATGTGCAAGAGCTGCTGCAAGTACATATCGGTGTGATAAAGATTTAGATGAAACAATCTTTACTTCACCTGATAAATTGGTTGGAATAATTTCTAGCACTTTATATTTCAACACCTTTCTTAATGATTGGTTCACCTATGTTTTTGATATAAACAAAACGTAAACCATCCGCTAGGTTTTTCTTGTCAAAACCTATATATTCTATAAATTGTTTTTTATCTAATAAAGGTTCTTTAACTAGTTCTAATCTTAATAAAATGTTTTTAACATCATCAAAAAGATGTGCTGGTGTAATCTTTGCTTTAATGCCTAATTCTAAACTAATTAACATACCATAGCTAATTGCTACACCGTGTTTGATTGCAAAATCATAATGACGCTCGATTGCATGTCCAAAGGTATGTCCAAAATTTAAGAACATACGTTCGTTTTGTTCAAACGGATCTTTTTTAACAATGTTCACTTTGACTTGAATTGCACGTTTGATTTCATTCAGTGTTAATTTATCATTTACTTTTAAATATTCATATAATTTAGGATCCCCAATGAGTCCATGTTTTAATACTTCTGCTAATCCATTTTTATATTCTACTTTAGGTAATGTATCTAAAAATGAAGGATCAATTAAAACTTTAAGTGGATTTTTGTAAGCACCAATTAAATTTTTACCTTCATTTAAATCTAGACCAGTTTTACCGCCAATTGATGAATCTACCATCGCTAGTAACGTTGTTGGTATTTGAATAAATGGTGCACCTCTAAATAAAGTAGCTGCAACAAATCCAGCTAAATCTCCTACTACACCACCACCTAAGGCAATAAGTAAATGATTCTTTCTCATACCTAATTTAAGTAATTTTTGAACAACTTCTTGGTAGGTGCTTAAAGATTTTGATTGTTCGCCTGGTTCAACACTTACAAATTTTAAATTAAACATATTTAACTTCGTTGTTAATAAGTTTTCATATAGTTTAAATACATTATGGTCAGTAATAACAAAAATATCTTTATAAGGATAAACACTAGTTATTTCCTCACCCAAATCATTCATCAAATTTTGTTTAACTACTATTTCATAATTATCGAGTGTTTGTCTCATCAAAGCTAATTCTCCTTTTCTTAGATTCTTTAAGCTTTTCTTTCAATATAACTTCATTTGAGGCTAATATATCATGTTTAAGTTCACCTAAAACATCTACAAATTCATCTATTTTTTGGATAAGAGCGTTCTTATTATCTAAAAAGAGTTCTGTCCATAAGATTTCATTAATATTTGCAATTCTTGTTAAATCTCTAAATGAATCTCCAGTCGCATCTTTTGTATGTTCATTTTTATTCATAAGCATCAACGATACTGCAATTAAATGGGTTAACTGGGATGTATGTGCAATAAGTTCATCATGTTCATAGGCAGATAAAACAATTTGCCTTTTAAATCCTAAATCTAATCCTAGTTTTTTAATTGTTTCAATGTGATGTGGTTTTGCATGGTGTGAGTCGATGATTAAAAAATTAGCATTTTTAAACATCGTTACATCTTTATGATCATAACCTGACTTTTCTCTACCAGCCATCGGGTGATGGGATACATAATTAATTGATTTAGGTAGTAATTCTAACACCTCATCTAGAAGTTTAGTTTTAGTACCGCTGATATCGGTTATTAGTTGTGTATCAAAGTAAGATAAATTTGATTTGATAAATTCAAATATTTGATTTGGATATAAAGCAAGTATGACAAGTTCACAATCTTTCATATCCTTTAAATTATAACCTTTTATAACACCTTCATTAAGCGCTTTTAAGTTGGTGTTATGATCTTTATCAAACCCAAAAACATCGTGTCCAACACTTGTTAATTTTTGAGCATAACTTGCTCCCATAAGACCAAGTCCAACAATAAATATCTTCATCGTTTCAGTTGTTTTGAAAATACTGTAGATGCTTTTTCAAGACGATCCATCATATGTTCAAACTTATGTGGTTTTAAACTTTGTGCACCATCAGATAGTGCATTTTCTGGGTCATGGTGTACTTCAACAATAATGCCATCTGCTTCAACAGCAAGTGAAGCTAGCGATAAAGATTCAATCATTTCCCATTTACCAGCAGCGTGTGAAGGGTCTACAATCACAGGTAGGTGTGAGAGTTCTCTCACTGCTAATACAGCAGAAATATCCAGTGTATTTCTTGTGTATTTTTCGAAAGTTCTAATGCCTCGTTCACATAAGATAACTTGATCATTACCGGATGCCATAATGTATTCGGCACTCATGAGCCACTCTTCAATCGTAGCACTTAAACCTCTTTTAAGAAGTACTGGAATATTTGTTTTACCAACAGCTTTAAGTAGGTCAAAGTTTTGCATATTTCTTGCACCTAACTGAATGATATCTACGTATTTAACAAATTCATCTATATGCTCTGTACCCATAAGTTCAGTAATGATAGCCATACCAAATTCATCTGCCACTTTACGCATCATTTTTAAACCTTCAATACCTAATCCTTGGAAAGCATATGGTGAAGTACGTGGTTTAAATACACCACCTCTTAAAACATTAGAACCACTATCTTTAACTGCTTTAGCAATAATTCTTAGTTGTTCTTCACTTTCCACACTACATGGACCACTCATAACAACAAAATCATCCCCACCAATCACAACGCCATTTTTTAAAGTGATAATGGTAGGTTCTTTTTTAAATGCTTTTGAAGCTAACTTGTATGGACTAGAAATTCTTGTCACATTTTCAACACCGGAAAATACACGTAGTTGTGTAGGATCTAAAGATTTCACATCACCTAAAACACCAAACAGTGTCACTTCATCACTTGAAGCGTCTTTAATACCAAAGCCTTTATTGATTAAATATTTTTGTATGTGATCAACTTCATCTTTAGTTGCACCTTTTTTCATTTGAACAATCATCTTTTTTTCTCTCTTTCTATTTTTTGAAACAAAAAACTCCTTAAAGGTTTGTAGCCCTTAAGGAGTCATAATCATTAATTGTTTATGCTGGGGTCACATTCCTTAACTTCTTTTAATAACTTAAAAAGGAATGCGCTTTGCTGCAAGTCCTTTTACATTTGATAAAAGTAGTAATAAGCTTGATTTATAAACATAATGTGACCAACTTTCTTATGTTGATAGTATATTATCATAATTCAAAAAACTTTACAACACAAAAATTTTATTATTGTTTAATAATATATCCAATAGAAATTGCCTTAGGGCCACAATGTGCACCCACAACCGGTGTTAAGTAACTGGTAACAATCTCTCTATTTGGGTAGACTCTATGTACCATATCAGATATTAACTTCACACCATCATCATGATGTGCATGTGATATGAAGGTGATAACATCTTTATCTTTAGTATCTTCTAAATACAGATCTACAATACGCTCTAGTGCCTTTTTAGAGGTTCTAATTTTTTCTAGTGTTTCGACCTTACCTTCTTTAGATAAGGTAAGTACTGGCTTAATTTTTAAGATAGACCCTAAGGTACCGCTTAATTTAGATAACCTACCATTTTTAACTAAATATAGTAATGTATCAACAGCAAAATACATTTTATGATGATCTCTTATATAATCTAAAACACCTAAAACCTCTTTAAGGTTAGCGCCTAAATTAAACATCTTTTGTGCAGTCATTGCCATATAACTTTCAGGGTATGCAAGTGTTTTTGAATCATACACATGAACCTTGAGTTTAGTTTCTTTGGACAATTGAACAATTGCATCATGAAGACCTGAAAGTGGTTTAGCTATGACAATGACTAGCACATCAGTGAACCCTTCTTTGTAGAGTTTATCAAATGTATTTAGCATGTAGCCTGGTGCTACATAACTTGTCTTAGGTATATTATCTGGTTCTTTTTTAATGCGCTCATAAAATGTTTTAGCATCTAAATCAATAAAATCGTTATAAGATTCATCCCCAAAGTGAATCATACTTCTAAAAATATCAATTTGCTTATCATACTCTAAATAATCTATTGCAGAGTTAGAGCAGACGATTACCTTAAATTTACTTTTCATTTTTCTTTAGTAAATCCCTAATTTCGATTAGCAATTGAATGTCTTCTGGTTTTGGTGCTGGTTTTGGAGGATTTTTTTCAGCTTCTAATTTTTCTAGTCTTGCTTTTTCTTCAGCAATAAATTTCTCTTCTTGTTCCTTACGTTTTATAAAGATATATAAAACGAGATAAATAGAAAATGCAATAATTAAGAATTCTAAAATGATTTGAATTAAATTCCCATAACGAATATATACATTATTAAATTGTGCAATACCATCAATCACGACTTGTGCACCATTATCATCTAAAACTGGTTTTTGATGAATCAGTGCTTGTAAGTCTCTAAACTCCACACCGCCTAATAAAACACCAATTGGAGGTAATATAATGTCATTGACAAGACTTGTAACAATCTTACCGAAAGCTCCACCAACAATTACACCCACTGCCATATCAATAACGTTTCCACGCATGATAAAATTCTTAAATCCATTTAAGAAACCTTTTTTACGTTGTTCCTTGGATATTTTGATTTGTTTACCCATACTTATCTTCTCAATATTATAAAAGAGTATATCTCTTTTATAATATATATCCTTTCCTATATAGTTTATATTTTATATCTACATTAATTTTACCAGCAATTACACTAAAAGTCTTGATTAATCATTAGAATCTATCTTAATAAAAACAATCACCTTTATTTATGATAAGGGTGATTGTTTAAAATAGCTTGTGCTCTAAAAATTTGTTCTACTAAAAATAGTTTCATTAACTGGTGTGGGAAAGTCATCTTTGAAAAAGATAAAAGCAGATTTGACTTTTCTTTAACAGCATGACTTAAACCAAATGAGCCACCAATGATGAAGGTAATTGACGGACCAAAGTTTGTTGTGACATGATCTAAGGTGTCTGCAAACTCAACACTATCTAACATCTTACCTTCAATAGCTAGTGATATGACATAACTATCTTTTGCGATTTTAGACAATATTTTTTGTCCTTCTTTTTCCATACCTGTGATACTTGCTTCATCTGTTATTTCAACCATTTCAATGGTTTTTATTTGTTTTGCGTAGTAATTGATTAATTCATTTAATCCCTTATCTTTAACTTTACCAACACTAATAATCTTTACTTTCATAGTTTAATACCCGGTAAGGATTCTTGTGATGCAAAGATCACATCAATCTTAAGTAAGTCTTCTACATGATCTACAATTGCTTTTTCAATGTCAAAGGCATCATTACATTCTTCACTAATATGTGCAACAATCCATTTAGACCTCTTATTTTGAATGAGTTTATTCATTAAGACAGCAGCCTCTTCATTAGAAAGGTGTCCTTGAATACCTAAAATACGTTGTTTTAATGCGAAAGGTCTTCTTGAACCAAGTAGTTTTTTAGGGTCAAAATTAGACTCTAAAAGATAAAGGTCTGCATCTTTTAAGACCTCATGATATGACTCATCTACATACCCAGTATCAGTTAAACAAACGAAGCTTTTTTCTCTCCAATCAAACCTAAACCCAACCGGTTCTTTTGCATCATGAGACAGTAAAATTGGCAGTACTTTAAACTGCCTAAATTCAAAGGATTCATCGGCTTTTATAATCACTGTTTTAGGTAGTAATTGTCTCACTTCACTACTTAAAGAATCTAGTGTTCCTTGAGTTAAATATACCTCTTTTAAATGTCCAGCCTTAAGCATCCCAAGTAACCCAAATATGTGATCTGAGTGTTCATGTGTCAAAAATAGCGTGTTTACAGCGCTTACATCTTCACCATATGCTTTCATTTTTTGAACAATCTTTTTATAACTAATACCTACATCAATAAAGAATGATACGACCTCGTTTTTAACGTATGTTATATTTCCTTTAGAGCCTGAGGCTAATACAAATACTTCCATAATTTTTCACCTATCACTATTGTAGCATAGTTTTAAGCATTTTTTAGCATGATATAAATGTTAAAACAGGTAAAAAGTGGTTGCAATAAGCGCTAAAAAATGCTATATTATATGTGCTGTAATTTTTTCAACACAATTAAGGAGTGAATCGCATTTATGAATAAATTAAAAACAATATTCTCAGCTAGGAAAATCGCTATTTTTTTAATGGTAGCAGTTTCTGCGCTCATCTTGGTGGCATGTGGACCAACAAATAAGGTTCCATATGGTTCATTGGGAGATAATGCCTACGTAACAATAGGCGGCAACACTGTAACAGAAAAACAATTATATGATCAATTAAGAACATCTTCAATTAATAGATTAAACACTTATATTGATGAGGTAGTTTTTGCTGATGTAGTAATTGACAAGGCAAATCTATCAGTTTTCGAGGTTAAAGCATTTGAACAAGAAATCAATACAGCACTCTTCTCATCTGCAGCAATCACACCAGAGCAACTAAATGATCTTCCAGATAGTATGCTTGCACAAAGAATCTTATCATTTGTGGACTCATTTATTATTACAAATCCAGGTGTTGATAAAGACGATTTAATCAACTTCTTAGATGATGTTATAGCAGATGTGATCGCGAGAGGTCAAGCAGTTGACTTTGATAAAGATGCTCCATTTGTATTTGGTTATGTCAACAAAGCAGCTTATCCAGCTTATCAAGGGATAATTGATGCTTTACTTGATCAATACAAATTACCAGTTCAAAAGAAAGTTTATGCAAATGGCTTATTAGGGGATACAGTCGGCGCTGAAACAGGCGATATTAACGATGAAGACTCAACAGCTTACATTTCCGAAGCTCATGCAGTTACTTACTACAAGAATAATATTGCTGGTCGTTATGACACTTCAGTAGTTATTGTTAAATTCGAATCTGTATTAGAGTATGAAACAGCTTTACGTAAACACTCTATTAAGTCAAACTCACGTGGTGAATGGTATAGAATTCCAAATATCGCTGATCAAGATTTAATCGACATTTTACAAGGTGGTTCTTCTCACCCTGAATGGAGTACAGATGGTTATCATCAAAAAGCTTTAGACATCTTAGTTAACGATCTTAAACAAGATCCAAACAATTTAAAGACTGTTGACTACAGAAATACTGATTTTGCTACATACTACAGCAAATATGTAATCAACTCTACTACTGATGCAGCTTTATTATTAGATGATGCACAAGGTAATAACCAAGTATTACAAGTATTCTTAGAAATCTATGATGAATTACACGATACTACTTATGCAGCTGACTTAGCATCAAGTGCTATTTCAATGAATGACTTAATCGCTGAATTCACAATGGAATATACTGATCCAAGATTTGCTTCAGCAGCAGATTTAAGAAATACAGTATACAACATGGATTCAAACGTATTATATGATGGTGGTAATGGCCGTGATGCGGATGATGTACCTTACGCTAAACCATATTCACGTCAAGTACAATCCATCGCTGGTGGTCAATATCTATTATTCTTATTAGATGACAACCGTGATGATGATAAAGATATCTTAGATGAAACTGATGCTGAAAATGTTAAGTTCTTAGAAAACGAACCAGCACAAGCTTACAAAAATGAAGCTTATGCTAAATTAATCGAACAAAGACTAACTACTACTTACGTAACTTCTAAAGTAACTGAAAGATATAAAGATGTTAAAATTAATATCTATGATCCAATTATTCGTGAATTATACGCTAATCAAAATGAATATAAAGGTTCAAAAGGTTATAAAGACAACAACACATTATTAGATGTAAATGGTACAGTATTAACTGTAAATGACTTCTTCGCTTATGTAGAAGAAACATTAGGCTTATCAACTGCATTAGACATTATCTTCATTGAAAAATTAAGAGATGCTTATGGTGCTGAAATTACAGCTGATGATATGAAAGACTTCAGAAAACAATTTGAAACTCAATATGTAAACCCGTTCTTAGCAAACCAATACCAATCAGCTGGTTTCCCAGCAACTATGGGTATTGAAAAATTCTTACTTCTAGGATTTGGTGCTTGGGCACAAGATGGTAGAAGCGCTACTGAAGATGCATTAGATAAAATCTATGTACAACAAGAGTTAAGAAAATTATTCCAAGAAGACTTAACAGTTCACTTTGATCACGATACAGTTGACAACAATATTTATACTAAGTTAGCAACACTTGCAAACACATTACAAGCTAATGATGTAGCAATTGATGCATCACACTTATTATTCCAAATCGACTTAGACCGTGATGGACAACCAGACAATCCAAATGAATTAGATCAAGCTACACGTGATGAATTAGAAGTATTAATCCAACAATTAATTATTCAAGTTAACAAACGTGCAAAATTAGCACCATCTATTACTCAAGGTTTACAAAATGTTGTTCAATCATACAATAACTCAACACGTTATACATTAACTACTGTTGCCTACCCAGGTACAGATGCTACACAAGAAGAAATTGATGAATACATCAACTCATTCAACCGTGAAGACGTTTGGGTTCCATTTAGAAAAGCTGGTATCAAACTTGTTTACCAAGACTTAGGAACAATCTCAAATGAGACAAACTTCCCAGGTTCACAAAACGGTTTAGATGCAGACTTCTACGAATATGCAATTAACATGGCTCAATACATTAAAGATCAAGTAAACGCACCTGATAATGGTGTTGCTCCAACTCAAGAAGAAAAAGTTAACCGTGCTAATGCACTTCTTCCAATGTATGCTCCAACAAACATCGATTCAGCATCTAAGATTGAATCAGATGGTAATGCGGCAGTTCGTACAGCATTTGGATGGCATTTAGTTATTGCTAAATCATTCGTACACCAACAATCAGCTTTATTAGAAGCAGTTGCAGAATCTGAAAAATTAGATTACACTTCAAAATTAGATAATCCTTACGTATCAGGTACAAAAGTTGTTGGTTACAACAACGATGGTAATGAAATTACTTGGGAACAATTATATATCTATATTGAAGAAGCTAAAGATGAAAAGGGTATTACTACCTTGCCAACAGCACTACAAACTACAATATCTAAATACTTCGGACCAATCTTCTCAAATACTAAATATACTTCTACATTCGCACAATTAGAAATTGCATTCCAATACATCTTTGAAGGCGATATCGTATTAGCTAATGCAGACTTAAATGCAAGATTACAAGTATTAAGAGATGCTAACTTCAACCAATTCTTCAGTTATGCTTACTTTGATGGTATCGATGGTACAGGTTCAACAATCTATGATCGTGCATACAATGCATCATTCGCAGCTTCATACGGTGATTTCTTCAACGTATTACAAGGTGCTTAATTCATAAATATACAAGTTTAAATGCGACTAGAAATAGTCGCATTTTTCTATATATATCTACATAAAAAAAATCCCTAAGTCTAGGACCTAAGGATAATTCGTTATTTTTTAAGTTTTGATTTATAGAAACGCATCTTATCTAGTACTGCAACACTTTGAGTAAACTCACCAGCTTTAGTAGATTCTAAGGCTGTTTTTAATTCTGTAAACTTAGAGTCAATGGAATCAATATACCAAAGAAGCAATGCTTCCCCAGTTTGAGGTTTTTTTGGAGAACCGAAATTTAGTTGTCCATGATGTGAAACGATTAAGTGTTTTAATAAAAGTACTTCTTCACTATCTTCTACACCTAATATGGTTGCAGCTTTTTCAACTTCAATGCTTGCCATCACTAAGTGACCAATGAGTAAGCCTTCTGTTGTATACTCGCCATCTACACCCGTCATTTCATCAATTTTTGAAATGTCATGTAGTATCGTAGCTGCATAGAGTAAGTCTTTATCCAAATAGTCATATACACTTAACATCGCATCGACTAATTTTAACATGGTAAATGTATGATAAGCTAAGCCACCTACATAGGCATGGTGAAATTTAGTCGCTGCAGGATGCAAGTAATATTGACCTTCATGTTTTTCATATACAAGTGTTGTTACATCTTTTAGAATCTTATTTTCTATTCTATTTAAGAAGGATTCAATACCTAGACGAATATCTTTTAAAGGAATTGGTGCATAATCATAGAATAATGAATACAGTCTATTTTTATCTTGTTTAGGAACATCTGAAACTTCTAAAGGTGTTATCTTGAGTGCTTTAAATTGTTTAACTTCTTCTTTGTAAAAAGCTTCTACTTCAAAGACAAATACTTTACCTATAGCAAGTAATTGATCATCTTCCATATTTAATTTCACATTGAAATGTTTTTTATCTTCTAAGGATAAAGATGCATTACAATAGTTGTCACCTTTATTAATAGATTCTACTTTACCAATAATTATGTCCATCTGTTACACCTCATATGTACTAACAAAACTTGTTAATGCTTCTTTATTGTTAGACAGTTTCTTTTCTAGAATATGATCAATCATGTGTGCTTTTAATTTACCTAACCAAGCACCGGCTTTTTTATTTACAATATTCATAATCTCTTGACTTGTCAGTGCAAGATCCAACTCACTTTTTAGTGGTAAGTTATTAAATCTTTCTTGAAGTGATTGATTTTGATAACTTTGTTTACCTAAGTTAAAGTTCACTTTATTAGCAAGTAAAGATATCTCTAATCCATAGTGATACAGTGCAGTATCTGGAATTGTTGTTGGGTGCATTAAAGCAAGTTCACTTGCCTTTTGATATTTATGACGGTGTCTATTTGAAAATGTCCATTTAGCCGGAATAAATCCATTGTTTAAAGTAAATGATAAAGCAAAGAATGTATCAATAAAAGGCATTTCTTCTAAATTAGCGGTATGTATAATCCCTTTTTCTAATCCAGGTAGTACTTTATGTATACCTGTTTCAATCATGGAGTTTAAGGCCGTTTTTAGATGTTTACCTTTAAGTATTTTAATGAGTTCAGCATGAATGCGTTCCATCGCTAACTCTTTAATTAAATGTGCATTATCTTGAATTGCTTGTTTGGTTACAGGTTCTATTTCAAAGCCTAATTTGGATTGGAAATAGAATGCTCGTAACATACGTAGTGCATCTTCTTTAAAGCGTTCGTTTGGATCTCCAATCGCACGGATGATTTTATGTTCGATATCTCTTTGACCACCTACGTAGTCATAGATATTTTGATACTCATCCATTAAGATACCATTCATTGTAAAATCACGACGCATCACATCATCATTAACGTTATCTGAGTAAATGACGGAATCCGGATGTCTAAAGTCAGATGTAGGACCATCTGTTCTAAAGGTTGTCACTTCAAAGGATACATTATCATACATGATAGTTATCGTACCATATTTAATACCTGTAGGGACCGCCTTAAAATGTTTCATAACTTCATATGGTTTGGCACTGGTAGTTATATCGATATCACTAAACTTGGCTTTCATTAGAAAGTCTCTGACCACGCCTCCAACTAAGTAAGCTTGATAGCCATGTTTCTTTAAATCTCTGATTAAATTTTTCGCTGATTTTAAACTCATATTTTTATAACCTACCAATTATTTTATATACCTTTAACATTATATCAAAAATAGCACATTATAAAAAGGGAGGACTCAATAAATGTGTGAAAAACTTATATGTTTTTATGATATACTTTTATATAAGGTGATTATATGTATTATCTAGAAAAACAAATTGAACATAAAATTATTATTGATAAGTCAGAATTCATAGCTATTATTACACCCATAGATAGTATTTTAGACATGCCTGAAATACTTAAAATCATTAAAAAGACTTATCCTAAAGCAACCCACTATTGTACAGCATATGTCTTTGAAAACTCTCAAGGATCAAATGATGACGGTGAACCCTCTGGTACAGCAGGCGTACCCATGCTTGAGGTTTTAAACAAACACAATCTACAAAATTGTTTTGCTGTTGTGGTGCGCTATTTTGGCGGTATCAAACTTGGTGCGGGTGGTTTAATTAGAGCGTATGCTAAATCTATCTCACAAGTTTTAATTGATGCACCTATTTTAAAAAAGATAACTACAACCAATTTTGAAGTCACATTTAAATATGATCAAATCGGTTTAATCGATCACCTTTTTAAAGACTTTATCACACATAAAGATTTTTTAGGTGACGTCATATATGAACTTTCTTTTACGGATGACTTAAGTTTAATTGAAGAACATCGTCATTTGTTTAAATTGGTAAAAGAAAAAGGAACTAAAGATATTTTAGTTCCTTGGAAATAATTCAATAATGTCTAATAACATTTTAGCTAAAAAGTAACTAGTTAATAATGAAAGAATTAAATATGCTGCATTGATTTCAAAGAGTCTATACTTTTTGAAATATTTTTCTATTTCTATTGCTTGTAGAATTCTAAAACTTACGAAGAAACCTACTACAAATACAGACCAAAATACAATATAAGTCACATATGGATTCATTATTTAGTACCGAAGAGGCGGTCTCCTGCATCTCCAAGTCCTGGTACAATGTAGCCAACCTCATTAAGTTTCTCATCTAATGCTGCTAAATATATTGGTACATCCGGATGATCCATTTGAAGACGTTTAACACCTTCAGGACACCCTACTAGACCAACAAATCTAACATCTTTAGCTCCACGATTTTTAAGTTCAGTGATTGCTGCAGTAGCTGATCCACCCGTTGCAAGCATTGGGTCAACAACTAACACTACACCATCTAATATGTCTGTTGGGAATTTTGCATAATAAGATACTGGTTCTAGAGATTTTTCATCTCTATATAAACCAATATGGCCTATTTTTGCACTTGGTACCATATCATGAATACCATTCACCATACCGAGTCCTGCTCTTAAAATTGGAACGATAACAAGTTGTTTTTTTAATTGTCTACAAATTGTTTTTTGAATTGGAGTTTCCACTTCAATTTCAACAGTTTCTAGATCTTTTGTGATTTCATAAGTGATTAATGCACCAATTTCTCCAACAGTTTCTCTAAATGTTTTTGTACTGGTGTTTTTATCTCTTATAAGTGCCATTTTATGATCGATTAATGGGTGATTTAATACAACAAGTTTGCCCATGGTTTACTCACCATTTTCAATAGCTGCAATCTTGTCTACGCGATGTTGATGACGAGATTCTTCATGTGCATTTAAATATGCATCAACAATAATTTTTGATTCTGATGTTGTTTGGTTTCTGCCACCAAAAGCAATCACATTTGCATGATTATGCTCTCTTGCAAGTCTAGCAGTTAATTCATCAAAGACGTGAGCTGCTCTAATACCTTTGACTTTATTTGCTGCAATACTCATACCAATACCAGTACCACATACTAATAATCCGACTTCGACTTCCTTATTTACAACAGCTTCTGAAACTGTTTTTGCATAATCAGGGTAATCTACTCGGTCTACTGAGTGTGCTCCGAAATCAACAACATCATAACCTTTTTTAGTTAAGTACTCAATGATTTCAGTTTTTCTATTAAATCCCGCATGATCTGCGCCAATGCCTATTTTCATATGTCACCATCCTCATTTTTATTTATTATAACATAATAATATCGATTAATTGGTTGATATTCATATCAATTATTGATTTTGACTATAGTTTGCTTTTTTACGTTCGTTTGCTTTTAAATATTTTTTTCTAATACGAATTGATTTTGGAGTAATTTCAATTAATTCATCATCATTGATGAAGTCCATACATGCTTCTAAACTCATTTCAATTGGTCTTTTTAAGACAACTGTATTGTCTTTACCAGATGTACGCATATTTGTTAATTTCTTTTCTTCAACGACGTTGATGACTAAGTCATTATCTTTATTATTCATACCAACAATCATACCTTCGTAAACATTGACTCTTGGTTCGATAAAGAATTGTCCTCTATCTTCTAAGTGTCCAATGGCATAAGCTGTAGTTTGACCATCTTTAAGTGAGACAAGTGCTCCGTTTTGGCGACTACCTATATTGTCATTTGACATTTTTTTGTATTCTAAGAAACTATGTGCTAGTACACCATAACCTTTAGTAGCAGTTAAAAATTGTGTCATAAGGCCAATTAATCCACGTGAAGACATGTTATATACAAGTCTTGTTTCGTTAACACCTTGGTCCATTTTAATAACTTCACCTTTACGGTTACCGAGTAATTCCATCACGCTACCAACAAATTCATTAGGTGTATCCACTTGAACTTCTTCATGTGGTTCACTTAATACGCCATCGATATTTTTAATAATAACTTTAGGCCTAGATACAGCAAATTCAAAGCCTTCTCTACGCATTGTTTCAATTAAAATACCTAAGTGTAATTCTCCGCGTCCTGAAACTAACCAACTTTCAGAACCTGGTTCTTTTTCCACTTTTAAGGATACGTCTTTTTGAACTTCTCTAGTTAATCTTTCATCAATCTTACTTGCTGTAACAAACTTACCTTCTTGACCTGCAAAAGGTGAACTATTTGTTAAGAAAGTCATTTGAACAGTTGGTTCATCGATGTGTAGTAAAGGTAATCTTGTAGTTTCACCAACTTCAGTAATGGTGTCTCCAACAAAGATATCACTTAATCCAGCAATCGCAACAATATCGCCAGCATAAGCTTCAGCAGTTTCAACTTTTGTTAAACCACTATAACGATATAGTTTTTGAATTCTAAAATTATCTACTTTTCCATTAGGACGTAGACAAGATACAAATGAGTTTACTTTTAATGTGCCTTGAAATACTTTACCAATACCCATACGACCAACATAGTCATTATAGTCAATTAATGCTGGTTGGAAAAGTAATGGTCCATCAAGTTTAACATCTGGTTTAGATACATGGTTAACAATTGTATCTAATAATGGTTTCATATTTTTAGCTGATTCAAATTCAACATCAAAACTTGATAAACCTAATAAACCAGAAGCATAAATAATTGGAAATTCCAATTGATCATCGGTTGCACCTAGATCAATAAATAGGTCAAACACTTGGTTTACAGTCTTTTTAGGATCTGCAAATGGTCTGTCAATTTTATTGATAACAACAATCGGTTTTAATTTTTCTTCTAAAGCTTTTCTTAAAACGAATTTTGTTTGTGGCATGACACCGTCTTTAGCGTCTACTAATAGTAATACACCATCAACAAGTTTCATAATACGTTCAACTTCACCACCAAAATCGGCGTGCCCTGGGGTATCCATAATGTTAATACGATAATTACCGTATTCAATTGAGGTAGCTTTTGCAAGAATTGTAATACCTCTTTCACGTTCAATATCAATGTTGTCCATTGCACGTTCTTGCATGTGTGAGTTTTCACGATATTCACTTGATTGTTGTAGTAGTTTATCTACTAAAGTAGTTTTTCCATGATCGACGTGAGCGATGATGGCAACGTTTCTAATTTCCATATTTTATACTTCCTTTTATAAGCCTTTATCATTTTATCATATAATGAAAAATTTTCATGAAAAAAGTTCTATTTTTCAAGAACTTTCATTATTTCATCAAGTGTGATGTCACCTTGTCTAATAAGTGATGGTAAATCATGTGTAAAGTCTATGACTGTAGACGATACCTCACTTAAAGACTCTTCATTTGGGTAAACCTTGTCTACTTTATCACCAAATACCTTCATGATTGCATCATAATCATTTAATGGTGGTTGATTTGAGTAGTTTACAGAGGTTGTTTTTAGTGGTCCTAGTTCATCGATTAACTTTAAAGCTAATTTATGATTTGGCATTCTAAGTCCGATTGTTTTTTCTCCACTTTGTTGATAGTAAGCATCACTACTTTCAAAGATAAGTGTTAACCCACCTGGCCAAAATTTAGATGCTACTTTTAAAGCATTATCACTCGCCTTAGCAATCTCTTTTACTTGTTCTAAGTTTGAAATTAAAATTGCTATGGGTTTATTAAAGTCTCTACCTTTAATTTCATAGATTTGTTTTAAGCCTTCCTTATCTAAATAAGGTGTGCCTAATCCATAAACAGTATCAGTTGGGAAAATAAGTAATTTAGTCATTAAATACACCACCTAAACCAACAAACGTCATACGATCTTTACCTTGTAAGTCTTTTAGTTGTCTTACTTTAGCATCTTTAAAATATTTTAAGATTAAAGTTTTTAAATTTTCACTTTGATACATACTATGTTCAAAGGCAATGAGTGCCTTTTCTTTTAGATAGTTTTTAGCATTCTTTAAGATAATCTCATAAGGTTCAAGTCCATCTACACCGCCGTAAAGGGCTAAACTAGGTTCTTTTGTTACAACATCCTCTACTGCTTCATCATTTGGAATGTAAGGCGGATTTGCGACGATTATATCGTATTTTTTGTTGATGTTACTAAACCAATCCGATGCAATAAAATTCACTTTGCTGCTTAAGTTTAATTGGTTTTCTCTTGCAACCATAAGTGCTGTCACAGAGATATCTGATGCCTCTACTTGCATGTTAGGTTCTTCAATAGATAATGTAATAGCAATCGCTCCACTACCGGTACCTAAATCAAGTACATCGACTTTTTGGTCTTCAAAATATGTGTCATAGATAAGTAGTGTTTCTTCCACTAATTGTTCTGTTTCTCTTCTTGGTATTAATACTTGATCACTGACTTTAAATTTGTAACCATAAAAGTAAGAGTAACCTACAATATGTTGTACAGGGGTACCTTCTATGGCGTAGCGTTTAAAACCATCTTCGATTTTGTTAATGAGTTCTTCACTTACTTTAGAATTCATCTTTAAATAAAACTCTGTTGGTGAATAACCTGATAATTCGGTAATTAACCAACTCATTGCATGTGGTTCTTTACCTAAACTGATAACCCTTTTTTCATAGGTTTTTACTAAGTCTTGAAGTGTCACTTTGATTGTCCTTCTAATGCTTCTTTTTGGATTTCGTTAATGAGTGGTTCGATAATTAAATCAATACGACCTTCCATAATTGCATCTAGTCTATTAATGGTTAAACCAATACGGTGATCTGTTACTCGGTTTTGTGGGTAGTTATAGGTTCTAATCTTTTCACTACGGTTACCACGTCCGATTAAAGCTTTTCTACTTTCGCCTTCTTTTTCTAGTTGCTCTTGTTGAATTTTATCATAAATACGAGTGACTAATAATTTATAAGCTCTATCCTTATTTGCATGTTGACTACGTTCTTCTTGTGATGTTACAACGACATTTGTAGGTATATGCGTTAAACGAACTGCTGAATAAGTTGTATTAACAGATTGTCCACCTGCACCTGATGAGTTATATGTATCAAAACGGATATCTTCCCACTTGACATCATACTCAATATCCTCTTGTTCAGGTAATGCAAGTACGACTGCAGTTGAAGTATGAATGCGCCCTTGGCTTTCTGTTTCAGGTACGCGTTGTACGCGGTGTACACCGGATTCGTGTTTTAAATAACTAAATGCATTCTCACCAGAAATGATGAACTCTATACCTGCAAAACCACCACTAGAACCTGGTGTTGTATTTACAAGTGTAACTTTCCAGCCCATACTTTCAGCATATTTAGAATACATTTTAAATAAATCACCTGCAAAGATGTTACCTTCATCTCCACCTGCTGCACCCTTAATTTCAATGATGACGTTTTTATCGTCATCTGGATCTTTAGGTAGAAGTAAAATACGTAAACTTTCTTCTAAGTTTTCAATATCACTTTCTAGTGATTTTTCTTCAGCTTTCGCCATTTCTAAAACACTACTTTCAGTTTCTAACTCAAGTAGTTCTTCTAAATCTTTTAATTGTTCTTTTAAACTTAAATATTTTTCATATGCTACGACAGCATCTTCTAAACTTTTAAGTTCTTTCATGAGTTTTGTAATCTCTTTGACATCACTAATACCTGATGCCAATTTTTCTTGTAACGCATAATACGTTTTTCTCATGACTTCTAATCTTTCAAACATAATTTTCTCCTTAGAAAATAGTATAACCAATAAATCCAAGTATACCCGATAGTATGATCAGCCATATAGGATTTATCTTTTTAAATACAAATGACACAACCAATACAAGACCAAATATCACCAAGGCAATATAATCTGTATTAAATGCAACTAAACCTTCAATACTACCAAAAATCGCATTAATTACAACTGAAACCCCAGCAGACAAAATAAGACCTACAGTTAATGGATTAATCCAACTTAATGCATATCTAACAGGTTTAGACTTTAATATTTTAGCACTAAATATAGCAATTAAGATAATTATGATAAAACTTGGTAAAACAACCCCTAAAGTGGCCAAAATTGAACCCCATACACCAAACGAGTTATATCCTACAAAAGTTGCTATATTTATTGCAAAAGGACCAGGTGTTGATTCCGCAATACCAATAAATTGATCTACTTGAACAATCGATAGATAGCCTGCACCAACAACTTCATTACGGATAAGTGGTATCATTGCATAACCACCACCAAATGTAAATAAACCGATTTTAAAGAATATTAGGAATAACTGTATTAACTCAATTAGCATCTACTTTTCCTCGATTCATGAATAGTCCATAAATGATTGCAAATATTGCAGTAATGATAATTAAGTATACAACAGAGAAACTTGGTATAAATAATGAGATTAAAAATCCAATAGCCATGAGTATGACATTGATCACAGTCACTCCTAAGCTTTTTGATAAAGAAAACCACGCATTGAATATTAATACAGCAACACCTGCATTAATACCTTTTAAAACATTTTGAATATGAATGTTTTGACTAAACGCTTCTAAAAATATACTAATTAATATAATAATGATAAAGGATGGTAATACAACACCTAAGGTTGCTGCAACTGATCCCCCAACCTTTTTTTGTTGGTAACCAATATAGGTTGCACTATTAATTGCAAACGGTCCAGGTGTAGATTGTGATATTGCCAGTAAATCTAACATGGATTTTGAATCCATCCACTTTTTGTTTTCTACAAATTCTCGTTCCATAACACGCATCATTGCATATCCACCACCAAAGGTAAATAGTCCGATTTTAAAAAACGAAATAAATATATTGAAATAACTATTCTTTCCCATAAACGCCTCAACTTTCTGCCACATGCTTGTATATTTTACCACAAAACACCCTATTTTTGATATGATATAGTCATACAAAGGAGGTATATTTTATGAACAATCAATTACACAATGGATTGAATCAACAGGTAGCCAATCTTGCAACACTTTTCACAAAGCTACATCATTTTCACTGGTTTATTGAAGGGAAAGGCTTCTTCACTTTACACGAAAAGTTTGAATCACTTTACGATGAGGTCAATGAATTATATGACGCGTTTGCTGAAAGATTAATTATTATCGGTGGTAAACCAGCATCTACTTTAAGTGCCTATCTAAAACTAACAACACTTAAAGAAACAGAGACATTAGATTCTAAATTGATGGTAGACGAATTAGTGGATGACCTAAAACAATTAGTTACTGAATTTAAAGCATTAACTAAGGAAAGTCAATCACAAGAAGATGAACAAACAGCAGATATGTTAATTGGTGCTGTTGCATCATTTGAAAAACACATTTGGATGTTTTCCGCATTCAATAAATAGTGTGCATATAAACAAAAACCTGGAAATTTTCCAGGTTTTTTTGTTATTGTTTTATAATGATTAAGCTTCTTCAATATTGGATTGTTCATCAAATCTTGAGTATTGAGGTGAGAAGATAAAGTTAATTTCACCAATACGTCCTTGACGGTTTTTACGCACCAAGATTTCTGTTTGTCCTGTTTGTTCACCATCACTTGATGCTGCATAGTATTCTTCTCTATGAATAAACATAACAATATCGGCATCTTGCTCGATCGAACCAGATTCTCTTAAGTGCGCAAGCGTTGGACGCTTATCCGTTGATTTTTCAACATCACGAGAAAGCTGACTTAATGCCAGTACCGGAACACGTAATTCTTTAGCCATTTGTTTTAAAGCTCTAGAGATTTTAGAAACTTCTTCTTGTCTGTTATTACCATCAGCATGAATTAATTGAAGATAGTCAATCACAACAAAATCTAATTTACCTTCTTGAGCAAGACGGCGACATTTTGCTCTAATATCATTGATATTTGATGAAGATGAATCATCAAAATAGATATTATAGTCATTTAAAATACCTGTCATATTCTCATAGTTACGCCATTCTTGTGGTGTTAAAAAACCTGTTCTTAATTTAGAGTTTTCTATATGAGACATACTTGCTATCATACGGGTTACTAATTGTTCATTACTCATTTCAAGAGAGAAAATTGCAACGCCCGCTTTACCGCCTTTATTATACTTAGCAGCATTTAAAGCTAGGTTCATCGCAAACGCTGATTTACCAACAGCAGGTCTAGCAGCTAAGATAATAAGTTCTTCTGGTTGAAGCCCATTCGTATATTTATCTAATGTAGCATAACCAGTTCTTAAACCTGTTACTTCACCTTTTTGATTTTGTAAGTGATGTAATTTTTCGGTGACATCGCCAACAATATCTTCGATATTTTTAAATGCTCCAACTTTTCTTCTTTGAGATAAACTTAAGATTGCACCTTCAACTTTATCTAAGTATTCAGCAGAGTTAATATCTGATGTAAGACCTTGAGTAGCAAGCTCTTGTGTAATTCTAATAACATCTCTTTTTAAGGATAAGTCTTTAACAATTTCAATATAGGTATCAATATGGTCAATGGATACAGTATATTCTGATAAATCAAGAATATAAGATAATCCACCAACAGTTTCTAATTGAGATTTATGCTCTAAGATTGATTTTAATGATGTGTAGTCAATCGATTTACGATCATTATACAAATCCTTCATTGCTTGAAAGATAAGTCCATGTGCATTTAAGTAAAAATCACTTTCGGAGATCTCATCAAAAATATTCGGTGCAGTTTGACTATCTAAAAGAATAGCCCCTAATACTGATTTTTCAGCATCTACTGCGTTAGGAATTTTATTGGCCATAACTAATCTCTTCTTTCAATTATATTTACTTCAAATGTTGCCTTTACACCTTTATCTAAACTTACAGTTACTGGATAAATACCAACAGATCCAATGTCATTTGCTAATTCTAAACGCTTTTTATCAATCATCACACCATGTTTTTCATGGAATGCTTCAACGATTTGCTTTGTTGTAATCGAACCAAAGCGTTTACCATCCGCACCAACATTAATAGATAATGTAATAGATTTACCTTCAATTTCAGAAGCAACCTTCTTCATTAATTCTAAGTATTTTGCAGCCTCTTCACGTTCTTTTTCTTTTTTATCTTCTAGTTTTTTAATGTTTTCCTCATTTGCAAAAACAGCAAGTTTATTTGAAATTAAGTAGTTGGCATAACCACCTGCTAATTCAATCACTTGATCCTTTTTACCTTTACCTTTAACATCTTCTAATAATATAACTTTCATAGGTGTATTGTCTCCTCCATATTCTAATTCTAATATATGTTTTAATTGTAGGTAAGCATCATTGACACTTACATCTTTAATTTGGGTCGCTGCAGAACTTAAATGTCCACCACCGCCCATTTCTTCCATGAGTAGCTGAACGTTAATTGCACCAAAACTTCGTGCTGAAATACCAACAGTACCATCTGAGAAATTAACAATTGTAAAGGATGCATCTACATTTTTAATTTCTAGTAAGGATTCTGAAAGCTGGGCAATAAACGTACGATCATTAAAGACGTCTTCGGTCTTTACAATAGCAAATCTATCTAAGAATATTTCAACTTTACCCAGTAATTCGTTTTGTTTAATAATTCTGTTTAAATCACTTCTTAGCCATGTTTTAACCATCATGGTGTCTGCACCATAATCTTTTAACTTAGATGCAACATCAAACGTTCTAGCATTGGTTCTATATGTAAAGGTGTTTGTATCTAAAATGATACCACCATACATGACACTTGCCTCAGGAGCATCTAATTGTATTTCAACAGGGAAGAAACTAAATAACTCCATCATAAGCTCTACTGTAGATGAGGCACCCGGATCAATAAACGAGAAATCGCCTTTAATGGATGCTTCATTACCACGGTGGTGGTCAATGACAGCAGTCTTTAATTTTAAATCAAGAAGTTCCTTACTGTGAACGATTTGCGGGTTTTGAGTATCTAAAATCATGAGCAGAGTATCTTTAGTTTTACGTGCTAGGGCTTCTTGAGTTGTAATAACGTGTTTGGTTACTAGGTGATTCATGGATAATAAGTAATTATAAACATCAGTAACTGTCGGATCTAACTTTTCCATATCAACAATTAAATATGCAGCAATATCCGGTGTTGTAAGTGACATTTTAAGTGCACCTATCATTGCACCAAATGAGTCTAAATCCGTTTGATCATGACCCATAATATAGATTTGGTCTGCCTTATTTAAGGTATCCCCTAGCATTTGAGCAGCTAGCCTAGCATTGGTTCTACTTGATCTAGTAATCGATTCTAATTTCGCACCAAAGTATGCAATCTTTTGATTTTGAATATTTACAACCGCTTGGTCACCACCACGCTTTTCAGCAAGTTCAATCGCGTTTTGGGCATAATCTGATAATTCATCATATTCTAAATCCCATGATGCAATACCAATGGATAAGGTCACTCTAATACCATAATTGGTTGATATATCACGTATATGCTCTAAGATATCAAACTTCTTAGCCATCATATCTTCTAATCGTTTACGTTTGATTAACATCACCATTCGGTTATCACCGTATGGTTTTAAATAACCATTGTATTCATCTACCCAATCTGCTATGGCTGATAAATACTCACCTTTGATACTCGTTTGTTCTGAGATATCAAAGTTTGTCATATTATCTTCAAAGTTATCAAGATTTAATATACCAATAGCTGGTAAGTTTTTAATGAATTCCAACTTCACATTTTCTCTGGATGTAACATTAAATAGGTAGATAACTTGGAAAGAGTCTTTATATAACACTTCATATTTTTGGTCTTTAACTGAGATAGTTATGGGTTGTTTATTATCACTTAATAAATAATCTGCTAAAGATGCAGATATCTCTGCAACAGGTCGGTCAATTAACCTACCTTCAAATATGACTTTAGCATATTGGTTCACCCATTTAATTTCTTTTAATCCTTCATCAAGTACTAAAATACCTATCGGTAATTCATGAAAGGCATCATCACCAACTTGATTGACACGTGGTGATAGTTTACTCCACCTTGCAAGTCTATTCTGTAAATTCTTAATGTACTGTTTATAATTATTTACAATAGTTAATATTAAAACAAACACTGCTAAAAGTGTTATAACTATAAAAGTCATATAGGAGATGAATTTAATGTTAGGAATTTGATTAAACATTTCTGTAAAGGTTACTAGAGTAAATACCAAAAAAGCTATTACCCATAAAGTGATTAAAATTCCATTGATTAATTTACGCATTCATATAAGCCCCTTTCTTTAATAAATTATATCATAATTTAGTGATTATGAGGTGAATGTTTCATTCTTCGCACGATAATTTAATGTTTAAAAAAAACAGAAACTCTATTTAGTTTCTGTTTTGAATTATAATTTTAATTTTATATTATTCTTTAACGAATGGTAATAATGCCATATGACGAGCACGTTTAATAGCTACAGCTAGTGGTCTTTGCCATTTTGCTGAAGTACCAGTCACACGTCTTGGTAAGATCTTACCACGTTCAGTGATAAATCTTTTTAGCAATTCTGTATCTTTAAAGTCAATATGGGTAAATTTATTTTGTGTAAAGAAACAAACTTTTTTACGTTTTCTAAATCCACCAGCACGATTTTTTCTGTCTTGCATTGTTAAATTCCTTTCTTAAAATGGTAAATCATCATCAGCAATCAAGTTTTTTGTACTTTCATACAATTCATCTTGAGCATCATTTGATTGATTTGCCTCATATTTATTTCTATATTGTCCAGAGTTATCAGATTGATTAGAACTTCTAGACTCTAATAGTTGTACGCTGTCTGCTACAACTTCTGTAATGTATACTGTGCGGCCATCATTATCTTCATAATTTCTTGTTTGCATGCGACCATCAACAGCTAGTAAGTTACCCTTTTTAACATAATTTTTCATGAAATCTGCAGATGCTCTCCATGTAACACAGTTAATGAAGTCTGCTTCTCTTTCACCACTTGCAGAAGTGAAATTACGATTCACAGCTAATGTAAAACTCACAACGCTTGCACCTGAGGTGGTCACTCTATGGTCTACATCTTTTGTTATACGGCCAACTAATACGACACGATTAATCATAATTATTCGCCTTCTTTGACTTCAATATTACGAATCACTGATTCAGTAATATTAACGACACGTTTGTATTCAGCAATCGCTTCTGGCGATGCTTCAACCAACATCCATACATAGTAACCTTTTCTATGTTTGTTGATTTCGTATGCTAAATCTTTTAACCCGATTTCTTTTAAAGATAAAACAGAACCACCGTTTGATGTGATTACGTTTGATAGGTTAGCAACAAGACCTTTTAATTTTTCTGGGTCTAATTGTGGATTAGCGATGTACATTAATTCGTACTTTCTCATCGTTTTTTTTCCTCCTTTTGGACTTCTTGGTCATCTCTGACAAGGATCAATTTTTTGCATTTTTACATGCTTTCTAATTATATCACTAAATAAATGAAATAGCAACCTTACTTTTTGATAATTTCATGTAACATTTTCACAACTTTTCTAACGGTTGTTTTAATGTTTTGTTCACGGCTATCTTCTGGGTAGAAAACAATATCATCTACATAGAGTAATCCCTTGTGTAAAACCCCTACGTAAGCCATATTCTTATCTTTTCCACTTGCATAACCAGTCACTGATACAGCAAAATCAGCACCTGTAATTTTTTGTAATTGAGTTGCCATTAAAGATGCAATTTCATGTGAAACCACACCATATTTATCAATATCTTTTTGATCCATTTTTAAGGTTCTCACCTTAGCTTCATCACTATATAAAATGAATCCTTCTTTAAAGATTTTTGAAGCACCTTGGAACTTAACCAATTCGTAACTTAAGCGTCCTCCAGTCATAGATTCTGCAAAGCTTATCGTTTGATTTGTTTTTGTTAAATAGTTATGTACAAGTTTCATTTGATAACTACCTCCAGTTCAAGATTTTCAAATATGTGTAAATCTTCATTGAATCTAACCACTTCAAATGTGTAAGTATTACCTACTTGAAGTGTGCCGATTGCATTAATTAAGTCCTCATTTGATTTAATCTCAACACCATTTAGTTTTTGAACCAAATCAAATCTTTCTAAAACACCAGCACTTGATCTTGTACTATTAACTTCTATGATTACAACACCACTAGAATTTTTAGGTACATAATCATAAGGATCAAAGTCTGCTGCTTTATCACCAAAATATGCTTCATATTCCATACTTACAAAATCATCATATGGACGGATGATAATACCTAATTTAGGTGTCACATTACCTAATCTTCTTTGAATAACTTCTGCTACTTTATTAACATGGATGGCATCACCCACTAAATAAATTGTTTCACCATTAATGATTTCAACACGTTGAGTATTGACACCAATAAATGTACCATCATAACTAAATAGTGGTCCCCCTGAGTTACCTGGATTAATATTTGCTGTATGACTGACATAGTAGCTATTAAGATCAGAAATAATACCTAGATTAGTTGTTAAATTAAAATTATCTTTAGATACTGGCGTACCTATACCAAATACATATTGTCCAACAGATAATTGAACGTGAGTATTTGTTTCAGTATCTAGTGGTTTAATTTCAATTAATGGATATTCATAACTAGATTCAAAACGAACAATTGCTATGTCATCGTTATCAGTTTCTGAGAGTGGAAAAGCGTAGATATCACCAATTTCGATGTTACCTTGATTTGTTTTAACTTTCATATAAGTCATGGTTTCCACCACATGATTATTCGTTAAAACATAATAGTAATACATACCGTCTTTTGAAGGTTCTCTATCAAAGATTAACCCTGATCCTAATGACACTTCAAAAGTCATGTAATAGCCAAATAAATTGACTGTACTATCACTTAAATCTTCTACTAACGCTTGAAATTCGGCTTCTGTTGGCACATCCCTTATTGGATGTGCTATGTCACTAGGCAAGCAACTCGTTAATAAAAGTAGTAATAGCACTAAACTAAATGCGTATACTTTTTTCATAGACTTATAGGTACCCTTCAACAAGATCTATCACCCTATTAATATGTATCGCTTCATTAATTAAAACTTCAGGGCGACCACCAGCTGTAAATGAATATTTCACATTAATACCGATAAGTTCTCCCGTTGATTTTAAATAAAGCGGTGAACCAAGGGTTCCAAAGTTTAAATTTGTACCATGTACAATACGGTTATCATAAACACCCATAATGAGCGCAGGGTTTGTTACAAAGTTTAAATACGCTGTTGAAATAGGCGTTGCTATAGAAAAAATAGTTAAATTATCTAGTGATACACCCTCATCAATTCTTTTGAGTTCTACAACATGTAAATTCTCTGAAGATGAGAATCTAATCAAAGCGATATCTTCATCAGCCTCATAACTTATTTTAGAGTTTAACACTTGACCTGAAATACTTGTGCCATTTTCAGTGAATATTGTCACCGTTAGTGAATTTTCTACAACCCATTGTGTAGTCAGTGCATAGTATACGGTATTTAACCCACCAGTTTCTTTTTTAATAATCACACCAGAACCTTTTCTAGTTTGTGTCTCATCACCTAAAATTGTAGGATTATTGACTGAAATACCAGCACGTTTCAAATCTGGTAACATCTCGATAAATCCTGCTTCAGATTCTGTTAAAGCTGGTGCGTAAGTAGTTGGTCTAATATTATCTGCATATGCTTCAAGTGCTGTACAGCTACTTAAGGTGAAAATTAATACTAAGAGTAATAAGATATTCAATATTTTTTTCATAGTGTTTCCTCCAATTGGAATAACTTGATTGCATTTAAAGTGGTAATTTTATCTACTTCATGGATTTCCATGTTTTTAATTTTTGAAACAGTTTCTAATACATATTTGGTGTAACCTGGTTCATTCATCTTACCTCTAAAAGGTACAGGTGCTAGATACGGTGAATCCGTTTCTAAAATCATGTGAGATATATCTATTTTTTCAACAATTTCATGTAAATCTGTAGCCTTTTTAAAGGTTACAACACCGGATATACCAATTAGAAATCCAAGTTCAATTGCTTTTTTTGCATCTTCTATATTTGATGAAAAGGAATGAAATACACCTTTAATTTTACCTTTATAAGGTAGAAGACATTCATAGGCTTCATTAAAAGAATTTCTTGTATGAACAATAATTGGCAAGTTAAGTGAAATGGCCAGTTCAATTTGTTCTGTAAAATACTTTATTTGTTCATCTAAATTGGACTTATCCCAATAAAGGTCTATGCCAGTTTCTCCAACAGCAACTACTTTCTTATGTTTAAATAGTGGAAGTAAGTCTTCAACATCTCCACTTAAACTTGTTGGGTGTATACCAACACTTGCATACAGGTTATCAAACGTAGAAGCTAGTTCAATAGCGCGTAAGTTATGGTATGTATCCATACCGACAACTAAAATTTTATCCACACCATTTAATTTGGCGTTCATTAAAACTTCATCTAATCTTTTATCAAATTCTTTTGTATTGATATGTGCATGGGTATCTATCATATAATAATCCTTTTATTTGTTCCTAGTAAATTATATCATAGATAGTATTTCAGATGGGGTTTTGTGGTATGAATCTCGTAAGAATTACATATATTGTATATAAAAAAGAACCTATCCAACAGGATAGGTTCCATAAGTTTTTAAACTTTAATTAGTCAGCAAGAATTTTAACTACTGATCCAGAAGCAACTGTTCTACCACCTTCGCGGATTGAGAATTTTGTACCTTCTTCAAGCGCGATTGGGTGAATAAGTTCTACTGTAACTTCAGCGTTATCACCTGGCATAACCATTTCAGTACCTTCACCTAAAGTGATGATACCTGTGATGTCTGTAGTTCTGAAGTAGAATTGAGGACGATAGTTTGAGAAGAACGCTGTATGGCGTCCACCTTCTTCTTTACTTAATACATAAATTTGAGCAGTGAATTTAGCATGAGGTTTAACTGTACCTGGTTTTGATAATACTTGACCACGTTCTACACCTTCACGATCAACACCTCTTAATAAAGCACCGATGTTGTCTCCAGCTTCAGCTTGGTCTAATAATTTTCTAAACATTTCTACACCTGTAACAGTTGTAGTTTTAGTATCAGTAATACCAACGATTTCAACTTGGTCACCAACTTTAACGATACCACGATCAACACGTCCTGTAGCAACTGTACCACGACCTGTAATTGTGAATACGTCTTCAACTGGCATCATAAATGGTTTGTCAGTAGCACGTAATGGAGTATCGATGTATGCATCAACTGCATCCATTAATTCTTCAACTTTAGCAACCCATTCTGGTTTACCTTCTAAAGCGCCTAAAGCAGATCCTTTAATTACTGGAATATCATCTCCTGGGAAATCATATTCTGATAATAATTCTCTAACTTCCATTTCAACTAAGTCTAATAACTCTTCGTCATCAACTAAGTCAGCTTTGTTTAAGAATACTACTAATTTAGGTACCCCAACTTGGCGTGATAAAAGAATATGTTCACGAGTTTGTGGCATTGGACCATCCGCTGCAGAAACAACTAAGATAGCACCGTCCATTTGAGCAGCACCTGTAATCATGTTTTTAACATAGTCAGCGTGACCTGGGCAGTCTACGTGAGCGTAGTGTCTGTTTACAGTTTCATACTCAACGTGAGATGCGTTAATAGTTATACCACGAGCTTTTTCTTCTGGTGCACCATCGATTTGGTTATAATCTCTTTTTGTAGCTAAACCTTTTCCTGCAAGTACTGATGTAATTGCAGCAGTTAATGTAGTTTTACCATGGTCAACGTGTCCGATTGTTCCAACGTTAACGTGTGGTTTTGTTCTTTCGAATTTTTGTTTTGCCATAACGCAAAAGCCTCCTATAATTTTTAATTAATACAATAGCCTATCAATAGATATTTTATCATATTACTAATTTTTTGTGAAGTGGATTAGTTTGAACCACGTTTTTTAATGATTTCTTCTTGAATACTCTTAGGTACTTTATCGAAGTGATCAAATTGCATAACGAATGTTGCTCTACCTTGAGTGTTAGATCTTAGTGATGTTGCATAACCAAACATTTCTGATAGTGGTACGAAGGCACGAATAGAAATTGCATTTCCTCTACCTTCTTGGCTTTCCAAGCGTCCACGACGGCTTGTGATATCACCAATAACGTTACCTACATAATCATTTGGAGTAACAACTTCAACATCCATAATTGGTTCTAAAATGACAGCATTTGCTTTATTTTTAGCATCTTTTAATGCCATACTTGCAGCAATTTTATAGGCCATTTCAGAGGAGTCGACATCGTGGTATGAACCGAATTTTAATGTAGCTTTAATATCAACAACAGGGAACCCTGCAAGGATACCGCCACCTAAAGCTTCTTCTAAACCTTTTTGTACGGATGGAATATATTCTCTTGGAATAACCCCACCAACAATTTTGTCAACGAATTCAAATCCTTTACCTGGGTTTGGTTCAAAGTCAATTACAACGTGACCGTATTGTCCACGACCACCTGATTGACGGATGAACTTAGCTTCAATTTCATTTGGTACAGTTAATGTTTCACGGTAAGATACTTGAGGTTCTGTAACGTTTGCTTCAACTTTGAATTCACGTTTCATACGATCTACTAGGATATCTAAGTGTAACTCACCCATACCAGCGATAATTGTTTGGCCAGTTTCAGTATTTGTATATGTTTTGAATGTTGGATCTTCTTCAGCAAGTTTTGCTAAAGCTTGACCCATTTTGTCTTGGTCATTCTTAGTTTTTGGTTCAACAGCAACTTCAATAACTGGTTCAGGGAAGTTCATACTTTCTAAGATAATATCATCATTTTGTGTTGCTAATGTATTACCTGTAGTAGTAACTTTTAAACCAACTGCAGCTGCGATATCACCTGCATATACTTCATCAATTTCTTGACGTGTATTTGCGTGCATTTGTAAGATACGACCAAATCTTTCGCGTTCACCTTTTGTTGTGTTTTGTACGTATGAACCACTCTTGATTTTACCTGAGTAAACTCTAAAGAATGTTAACTTACCAACAAATGGGTCAGTCATGACTTTGAATGCTAAAGCTGTAAATGGTTCTTCATCATCAGCGTGACGATATACTTCGACACCTTCTGATGTATGACCAAGTACTGGTGGAATATCAAGTGGTGAAGGTAAGTAATCAATAACTGCATCCAACACTTTTCTAACACCCTTGTTTTTAAAACTTGATCCAGCAACAACCGGGAAGAATTCAACAGCTAGTACACCTTTTCTGATTGCGCGTTTTAGTAATTCTACTGAAACTTCTTCACCTTCAAGGTATGTAACCATTAATTCATCATCAAATTCTGCAACAGCTTCGATAAGTTCATTTCTCATATCGATTGCTTGTTCTTCTAAATGTGCAGGAATTGGAATTTCTTTTGTTGTTTCTAGTGCATCACCAGAATATTCAACTGCAGTCATTGTGACTAAGTCGATAATCCCGCTGAAGTCTAATTCAGTACCAATAGGTAATTGAATCGCGTTTGCTTTAACACCTAAACGTCTATGTAACGTTTTAATAGCGTTATTGAAATCAGCACCAATTTTATCCATTTTGTTTACATAAACAATTCTTGGTACTTTATATTCGGTTGCTTGACGCCAAACAGTTTCTGTTTGAGGTTCAACACCCGCTTGAGCATCAATGACAGTTACAGCGCCATCTAATACACGTAATGAACGAGACACTTCAACTGTGAAGTCAACGTGACCCGGGGTATCGATGATGTTTACTCTGTGATCTCTCCACACAGAGGTTGTAGCTGCAGAGGTAATTGTAATACCGCGCTCTTGTTCTTGAGCCATCCAGTCCATTTGAGATGCACCATCGTGTGTCTCACCTGTTTTATGGATTTTACCGGTATGGAATAAAATACGCTCAGTTGTAGTCGTCTTACCAGCATCAATGTGTGCCATGATGCCGATATTACGAGTCATTTTTAATGAATATTGACGTGGCATAGTTTTAACTTCCCTTCTTACCAGCGATAGTGAGCGAATGCTTTATTCGCTTCAGCCATCTTGTGTACTTCTTCACGTTTCTTAACAGCGGCACCTGTGCCCTGAGAAGCGTCTAAAATTTCTTTTGCTAATCTTTCTTCCATTGTTTTCTCGTTGCGTTTCTTAGCATATTGAACTAACCATCTTAATGCAAGTGCTTGACGTCTTTCAGGTCTAACCTCAACTGGTACTTGATAGTTTTGACCCCCAATACGGCGTGCTCTAACTTCTAAGATTGGTGAGATATTGTTTAAAGCTTCATTGAATACATCAATAGCTTCACGACCTGTTTGGTCCTTAATACGGTTTAGTGCACCGTATAAAATACCTTGCGCAGTTCCTTTTTTACCATCTTCCATAATTGTGTTTACGATTCTTGTAATTAATTTGGAGTTGTAAATCGGATCTGGTAATACATCACGTTTTACGATATGTCCTTTACGTGGCATATTGTTCACCTTCTTCCTTTACTAGATTTTTAATGTGAGTTTTATAGTTTGTAATTTATTTATGAATTACTTTTTCTTAGCGGCTTTTGGACGCTTAGCACCGTATTTGGATCTACCCTGCATGCGGTTTGCAACACCAGTCGCGTCTAAAGCACCACGTACGATATGATAACGTACACCTGGTAAGTCTTTTACACGTCCCCCACGAACAAGTACAACGGAGTGTTCTTGTAATGAGTGACCGACACCTGGGATATAAGCTGTTACTTCAGTACCGTTTGATAATCTAACACGAGCATATTTACGTAATGCAGAGTTAGGTTTCTTAGGTGTCATTGTAGTAACACGAGTACAAACACCACGTTTTTGAGGTGAATTATATTCTGAATCTTCTTTTTTAAGGCTGTTAAAACCATAATGTAATGCTGGAGATTTAGATTTGTAATTCTTGTCTTGACGAGAAGTTGTAACTAATTGAGATATGGTAGGCATATTCTAATTTCCTTTCCTAAAACACATGTCCATGTGTTTCATAATTGTTATTTTGGCCTTGTGAAGCCAAGATGTTAAGTGGAATTCTGATAAAAGTTTCACACCTGTTATATTATATATTTTTGGTAGATAATTGTCAACTTATTAATGTTTAATTTGTTATTTTTTTACATTATTTACCTTAGACATCGTTGGATATCTCTTAATAAAAACCACCCATCCTTATCTAAATAGACTCAAGGATGGGTGGTATGAAAATGTTAATCAAATACGAGTTTAATAACGAGATTATCTCCAATGATTAGTGTATCACCTTCATGATATATTTGACCATTCATGAGATAGTGACTAAAATTTGAGTTACTTTGAATAGGTAATTTAACTTCATCACCTATATATACGTATTGGTATGCTGTTGGTTTTGCCAGTATGCTGTCGACAAAATCAGCTAGATTGTCATACATAGTAACATCTGTAAAATCATTTGTTGGAAACCCATCATATGCATGTGTACCATTGAAGAATCCAATTAGCGAGGTAATAAAGTGTCTACCTTCATAGATATTTGAGTACTCTGGATTTGTACCATTTCCTTTGAGTGCTACAATTTGTCTAGATGGCCAAATTTTTGAATCCACCGACTCAATATAATCTAGTAGCCAGCCCCATTTTAAGTTAAGAGTTTGATCTTTAAAGAACTCGTAAATTCTACTACCACTTAGACTATTATTACTAGCTACCTTACCATAGACTGCACTACTATAAAATGATTCTAAATCAATTTGAGTTAAACTTAAACCAAATTTGGTATTCCAGTCTTTTAAGAATGCCTTAGCTAGTTCTATATGGTTCGTCTCATATTTATCTGTAACTCTTAGTTGACCAAAAGCGTCTTCACCAAATAGTTTTAATTGATTGGTATACGTTTCAATTCGTGGTGTTGCCTGATCTGCATAGGTCATCTTATACGCCACTTCTAATACAGATCTTGTTGTTTTATTATTAGATAGTGTAATGACACCACCTTTTTTATAGTATCCGAAAACTGTATAGAGTTTACTGAAATCAGCAGGCGTTATATCTTTAATCACCGTTGTAAATTTACCCGTATTATCTACGTCGTTTACAGGTACTTTAACAACACTTTGTCCATTTATGGAAAACTGAATGGTTGTTTCTACGTTGACTCGTGATTTTATTCAGCTAACGATACATCACCTTCTACATATAAAATCCTTGTTCAGTTTGACCAAGTACATCGTCAAACTGAGCATAGAATCTAAGTGATTGATTCGTTTCATTTGGTGCAGTTCGAATCGATGCACCTTCAACAACATTTAATCTTGTATCATTTGCCGGATTTAATATCGTTACTGCATCACCTAATGTATTAGAGTATGACAATGCGCGTACTGCATAGGTATATTCATTATTTAAATCACCTGTCTGGTAATTTATTATGTTATCACTCGAACGAATGACTTCAACAATTTCGGCATTCGTAAAGTTTAATGCAGTTTTTGAACGGTACACATAATATTGTTTAGCATCTACTGCTTTATTAAAGGATAAGGTACCATTTACATGTTTTAAATTAGTAACTTTACCGGGCATAATTTGAGCCATACTCTTTAACTCAGGTAAGACTGCAATATCACCCCAGGTACTTTTAGCATTTTGCATTTGAGTGGCTGATTTTGCGCTACTACCTTTATATGCGCTATCTACAAAGTTATAACTATAGACACTAGATCCTTGAACATTTTCCAAGCCTTTAATGAATTCTAATTGATTTTTCATTTCATTGTTATTGGTTTGCCAGCCGTAGGTATTACCCGTACCATCTGCCATATAAATACCAATACCAGAATAAAGATTAACATCTAAATACTTAAAGACATCATTCCACCAAGTCATAATTTTGTTATAACTTGCGATAGGATGTGAGTTTGCCCAATAACTTTGGGGAAGTAGATAGTCTATCCAACCTTCTGTTGCCCATTTAACTGAGTCTGCAAATAAATAACTTGAATAGTGTGTTTGACCACCCGTATCAGATCCTGAAGTTATAGGTATATTTCCATCATACGTAACAACACCATTACCATTTTTATAGATACCGGTTGGTGATATACCAAATTGAACATGGGTATTGTTTGCTTGATTAAAGTTTTTAATGGTGTTTGAAACAGACTCAACCATGAGATTTACTTGATGTCTTCGCCAGTCTGCTTTGGAAGGTGCACTACTTGTATTATATCCACTGCCATAAGTTACAAATGTTTGTTGATCTGGTTCATTTAAGATATTATTTGAACCACTAGTTGATCCGTTAGCACCTAAATTGATGTAGAAATAATCATCAAAATGAATCGCGTCTACCGGATATCTTTCCAATATTTCTACAATCGTGTCAGATACAAAATCCCTTACATGTGGTAAACCAGGGTTTAAGATGGAAGCACCATTATAACTTAAAATGTTTGCTGGGTTACTTGCAGGGTTTTCTGCCGGCATTGTGCCTACATAGTTTGTACCTAATCGGTATGGGTTTAACCATCCGTGAAATTCCATACCACGCTTATGTGTTTCTTCTATAAACCAAAGCATTGGATCAAAGGTATTGAAATTCACATTTGCAAACGCTGCAGCCTTAGGACTTAACTCAGATACATAGTATGCATTATTATGCGTACGTAAGTGCATAATAATGGCGTTAAAGTTATAGTACTCAAGTATATCAAGGATTTCTGTTGCACGTGCTTTAAACTGTGATTCTGACGTGTATGCAGGCATACTACCAATTAGGTGTGATGCCCATGCTGCACGAAACTCTTGTTTTGTATTATTTGGGGTAACCGGCGTATTTGCAGCAAGTTTTGGAGCTGATGCAAATACCATGAATGTTAAAGATAGCATAACAAGTACACCTACTATTTTTTTTATATTAATTATTTTCATTAGTAGATACCTGACCAGTTCGGATCATTAAATATATAAGTTAATTTGTTATTAACTATTGTATAATTTGATACACTAACTACTTTATTATTAAACTTAAAGATAAGGTTATTAGAAAAACTATACCCAGTATCTAATGTAACTACAACTGTGACTTTTAAGTAATCTGTTGAGATGGTTGCAGTTGCATGATCACTTACTAGAGTAATTGTATAGTTTGTAGTATTTGCGTTAATACTTACAATTGTTAATACTGTTTGATCTGGTTCTTGATATTCTACTTCAGTAATGATTTCTTCAGCAAATGCACCGGTAGATTCTAGTGCTAATTCATATAGCGTAAAATTAATGATTTCTGAATAGTATGTATATGATTCATCTGATTTAGTTACAGTAACAAAAGATCTCGCATAAACTCTATCTAGCTCATAATCTAACGTAGTATTCTTAATATTTGTATCAAAGTTCGTTAATAAATCAAGTGTTATAACTTCTTCCTTGGTAATATTTGTAACCTCGGGTGTGTTTAAATAGATTGCTTCATCATCATTAAGTATGTAAATAAACCCGTAAGTCACTTCTAAACTCTCTAAGGTCTCATTAGAGGTTAGAACTGATGCTAAATCAAAACCTCTAAATTCATTGTTTAATGAAGCAGTTAAACTAATTTCTAGTTCAGGAAACTCAGCACTTGGTTCATATGATTCTAAAATTTCAGTTGCAAATGTACCCTCTGATACTAATGCAAGTTCATAAAGGTTCGTTGACTTTATACTTTTTAGTTCATATACATGATTCGTTATACCTTTTTTAAACTGTACAGTTACATATGCACTTATATAATCACCTTTATAATCAAATATAACTTCTTCTAAGGTTTGAACTGCTTGATTACCAGTGACTTCAAAAAAGTTTACCTTTGTAGCACTTGGTAATTGCAACTTATAATCTAAATCTTCTGTTGTTGCATTTACCATGTATGATAGTGTGACATAAAAGTCAGTCACTTCACTCACATCAAATTCCATGGTTAAATCAACAATGATATCTAAACCTCTGACTTCATCATTTAGTTCATATAGTACATCAAGACCTACTTCATAGCTTTTTGGTTCATCATCATTTGATATGATACAACCACTTAAAAGTAGTATTGATATCAATATGAATAGGGTATATATTTTTTTCATCGTGTACTCCTTTGTTGTTTTGCTTTTACACACTATTTTATAATAAATCACTTACAATTCAAAGTTTCTAATTTCATATCACTAGAAAAAGGTATAAATGTATTATTTTTTACATCTATACCTTCGGTGATTTTACTGATACATAAATTTAATTTTTGTATTACTTGTAACAACATAGTTATCCCCTGGATAATATGTTGTGGACCCAATCAGGTAATGTGAAAAGTTTGCTGATAAATCAGCCGGTGGATTAGGAAGTTTAATTGATTGACCTACACTTAAGAAATCATAGTTATCTAGTTTTAAATAGATACTATTACTAAAATTAACTACTGTATCATAAAATTGCTTATTAGTAACGAAATTAATTGCAGTATATCCACCTACCACATGTGATTCATAAAAGAAATTATAGATAGAATAAATCAGATGATTACCACTATATAAATTAGTGTATGACTCAAATGTACCATCTAGTTTAATAGCTTCTATTTGTCTTGAAGTCCAAACAGTACCATCAATACTTAGTAGATAATCTAATAACCATGCCCATTTTAATTGATAATTTGTGTGATTAAAGAACTGATATAATCTACTACCAGCAAGCGTTTCAGCACCAGATAGTTTACCTACAATTGCATGGTTATAAAAGTCTTGTGCATTTAGTTCTGTCCAGTTAGTTTGAAATAAAGTGTTCCAATCTTTAATAAATTCTGCTTTTATTAGATTGTGGTTCGTTTCAAAAATACCAGTAATTTCATATGCATTAAAAGCATTTCTTACGATATGCTTTGTTGAGTCTTTAACCTCATTAATAATATCTTTGCTCTGAGTAACACCCTGATCTAGATTTTCCATTCGAACCGCTACTTCAAGTAGTGATCTTATAGAGGCATTAGAAGATATATAGGTTTGTTGATTATTTGTGTAATAAGCATATACACTTATCTTTTGAGTATATCCTATACTTGGTATACCAGTAATTACTACCGAATACGTTCCATCTACTTCAACATCAGGCACTTCAACTTTAAATACCTTCTTTTGATTTACTATAATTTCATTATTTATAGGATTGTTTATTGCATCTAATAAATCTTGCCTTGTGGTCTCACCATAAACAATATAAAATCCATGTGTATCACTTAAAACAGATTGAGGTTTATTTGCATAAAATCTTAAGCCTTGTCCACTTGATTCGGTAGCAAGCCTAATCGATGCCCCCTCAATCATTGAAATATCATTAGTTACTGTGGTACTACCTAAATGATTTGTATAGGATAGTGCTCGAATCCCATATACATATTGATTTTGGATATCGCCTGTATTATAAGATAAACTTAAATCATTACTTCTACCAACAACACCTACAATTTCAGATTGGCTATATGTTAGGCTAGTTTGTGATCTATATATGTAATACTGTTTGGCACCATCCAGTCTATCAAAGGTTAATACCCCATTTTCATGCAAGATATTAGATACACCATCTAAAAGTATGGGTTCCATACTTTTAAGTGGTGGTAAAACTAAATAATCTTGCCATAAGTGAGCTGCATTTTCCATTTGATTTGCTGAAGTAGAATTTTGATTGTTATAGTGATTTCTAATATATTTATATGAGTATACACTTAATCCATCTACATCATTAAGTGTCTCTAAATATTCTAATTGAGTACGCATCTCTAACATATCATCTTTCCAGTTAAAGGTATTTGTCGATTCATCTGCCATATATAGACCAATACCAGAATAGAGATTAACGTCCAAATATTTAACTACTTTTTCCCACCAGCCCATTACATTATAGTAGGATGCTGCACTGTGATTTGTTGCCCAATAGCTTTGTGGGGCAATATAATCTAACCAGCCTTCTTTTATCCAGTGAAGCGAGTCTGAAAATAGATAAGAACTATAATGTGTTTGACCAGTAGTAAGAGATCCTGTTGTAACTGGTTTACCAAACTCATCATAAGTTACTACACCATTCCCATTTTTGTATATCCCCGTAGGTGATATACCAAATTGTATATGCTTACCATTTAACTGGTTATAATTTTTTATCGCATTAGATACGGCCTGAACCATGGTATTAACTTGGTGTCTACGCCAATTTGCTTTATCAGTAGCACTCGTTGTATTAAATCCACTACCATAAGTTACATATGTTTGCTGATCGGGTTCATCTAGAATGGTGGTTGCACCAGAAAGTGCTCCGTTAGCCCCTAAATTAGTGTAAAAGTAATCATCAAAATGGATTGCATCTACAGGGTACTTTTCAATAATTTCTATTACAGTATCAACTATAAAATCACGTACAACAGGTTCTCCAGGGTTTAATATCTTAAGTGCCGAATTCGATGGATTACTTAATATGTTACTAGCATTTGATGCGGGGTTTTCTGCAGGCATTGTGCCTACATAATTAGTTCCCACTCTATAAGGATTTAGCCATGCATGAAACTCAATACCACGGCTTTGAGTTTCATTAACTAGCCATAATAAAGGGTCAAAATTATTAAAATTAACACTACCAAAAACGGTTGCTTTAGGATTTAATTCTGAATCATATAAAGCATTGTTATGTGTTCTAACATGAAAGATAAGTGCATTTATTTTGTAATGTTCTAAGATATCTAACATCTGATTCATTTCATTTTTAAAGGCAGTTTCAGTTGTAAATGTAGAGACTTCTCCTACAATTGGTGTAACCCAGACTGCTCTTAATTTTTGATTGGTTTCAAACTCAAATTCAAATGATTTTATATCATTTGAATTTGGCTTTGTAAATCCTGATAATAGTATAGTGGTTAAACATACTAGTATGATAATTATTGTTTTTTTGATCTTCATAGTGTCTGCCCTTTCATAGTGTTATACGACATTAATGCGGCTTCTTTGGATATTGTACAACCCATTTTATATATTGGTGTTTTAGTTAAGATAGTTTCTAGCATAGATAGTGTTTTAACTAAATATTTTTCTTGTTTAGATCTAACTGTTTGTGCCATCATTAAAGATAATGACTCATTTGGATTGATTTTAGTGATGGTATTTTTAGAATCTCTATATATAAATGATATACCCTTTAAAGGGTATTTTTGGTTGATACTTAAATCATGTTTGCCAGAAAATGGAGTACCATAAGCATAAATAGTATCGTCAAATATTCTAATTGCGGGTTTATCATCATTTAAAATAAGTGAATCTTTTATATTCTTAAGCCATAGATTAGTATGTGTTGATTTTCCTGTACCACTTGGTGCAGAGAACATATAACAAAAACCATCTTTAACTACAGCTGACGCATGTAAGTATATACCATTATATTCTATCAGCTTAGTATAAAAATAAGAAGCATACATAATGTATTCACAGTCTCCGATTGTTAAATCTTGATTATCATTATGATATGCTAAAACATCCTTTGTTAAATCAGGGATTACAAAATCGACTAATTCTCTCGTATTTATTAAGTAAGCTTTAGCTTGACTTAATAGTGGATCGTGTTTAGGATTCATTTTGATGATTAGATCTGCTATTTTATATGTGTTCATAGTACCTTTCTGATAAGAATAAGGCGCTATTAAATAGCGCCTTATTAATTTTTTCTAGTCTGTGAAATCCATTTTAAATGTCTCAATTTTGATTATAGAGTTTACTAATAGTACCCCTTTTGTTGCGCCTGGTTGATATAAATAAGTTCCAGCTACTTCCCAAGTGTGGGGTGCCCATAATAGTTCGCCCTGGTTTAAGGTTACCATCAGTCCTCCAGTATGGTTTGGTAATAGAGCACTAACTTTATATTGTCCATTTCCTTCAGGCTTTAATATAAATTTACCATAACCCGCATAACCAGAATCTGCTCTTCCATATGTTTCTCTCAAATCAAATTGAACCGGTACATTGCCTGTATTTTCATACAATACCCCATAACCTCTTGAATTAGTTGCAGGTATACCTCCTGTGAGCAATCCTAAATTATAATTATTTGCTCCTCCTAACCCATATGGTCTTAGCTGAGAGATTGTCATTATTTCATTTGCTGTTGTACCAGAAAGTGAGATATGGGATCTATACCCAATAAAGTATTGTTTTGTACCTACTATTATTGTATACCCACCGAATCCTGATTTGTTTTGTTGCGTAGTAAATGTTCCACCAGTTTGCGCTACTGAGTTGGCATCAGCGTTATAATAATATTGTGTTTTTGTCGGATCTGCTATACCAAATCTTAATACTACATCTTGACTAATACTTCCTTTGTTAAGGACTACAGTTAGTAGTGTTGATTCACCAGGGAATCTGAGTAATTTTCCTGTTTCAACATTGTATAAAGTAGTGTCCTGTCCTGCTTTTAGTTGCCATGTAACACCTTCTGCATTAGGAAGGACATAATCATTCATAATATGTGTTGGTAATTGTGAAATTAAGCTTGTAATAACCGGATCATCTAGTAGCGATGTTTTTGCATAAAACACCTTATTTCCTGTAGTACCCATGGAAATACTGGTTACAGGTGAACCTGTAAATGAAGGATTATCAAACCAGCCCTCAAAGATATGGTCCGGTTTCTCATAGGTAGGTAAAGTTAAAGATTGATTAATATTATATAAATCATTTGGTAACACTTCTTCAGCACCATCTAAATAGCTAATATTGTAGTTAACAATTGTAAAATTAGGTTCAAGCACTTTTCCTTGACCAGTCAAAATATAACTTATTGTATGTACATTAGTTCCTTCTGTGAAACTTTGATTAAACGTATATCCATCCTTTGATAAATCTTGCGGTAGTGCAACACTATCACCAATTTTTGATAAATTATAAATACTTAACATTTTAGGTATTGTATTGTTAAAATTTACAACATCCTGATATCTAGCTTTAGAGCCTGGAAGTGTAAAATTAATAGGCTCATAACCTCCAGTTTGGTTACTCATATTAAAAAAATTAACTAGAGAATAATTGAAATGGCTTGCATCATAGAGTATTTGGTTGTTATTTGTTCCATCGCCCTTTAACGCAACAGCCTGTCTTGCTGGGTGAATAATTCCACTTCCATACTTTATAATATAGTCTAGAAGCCAACCCCATTTTAAACTATATAATTCATCTTTGAAGAATGCATAGATTCTCATTCCAGTCAAATTAGTCATTGATCCTTGAGCTGCTTGGTCTGTTTTACCAACAATTGCACTTGTATGAAAAGCAGTTCCTATTAAATCCGTTAAAGTTGTACCGAATTTGGCATTCCAATCATTAATGAACTGAGTCTTTAATATTAATGGATCTGTCTCAAAGATTGCAGATGATTCTTCGTACGTTTCCCAATGAGTACTTACAAGTGCTCTATGATTGATATCAATAGATTCAAGTATATCCAGTGCCACTTGGTTGTAATCATTTGCTTTAATCATATTATAAGCTACTTCTCCAATGGATCTTGTAGTACCAGCACTTACAAATATTTCTGCATTATCTACAACACCATAAGCAATTGCAGTTATTTTATCTAAATAACCAACTTCAGGTATACCAGTTAAAACAACACTGAAATCACCATTTGGTTCTCTGTTTTCAACTTCTACTTTGAAAACCTTTTTGCCATTTAACATGACATTGTCTTCAACTGCATTAGAAATAGCAGTTTGAAGATTCACTACTGAAGTTTCACCATATACAAGATAAAATCCTTGACTAGTTACAGCTTCATTTTCAAGATTTGCATAAAATCTCAAACCTTGTTCTCCACTTGTTCTAATAGATGCACCCTCTATCATTGTAG
Organism: Acholeplasma laidlawii PG-8A; assembly: GCF_000018785.1. Taxonomy (NCBI): domain Bacteria; kingdom Bacillati; phylum Mycoplasmatota; class Mollicutes; order Acholeplasmatales; family Acholeplasmataceae; genus Acholeplasma; species Acholeplasma laidlawii. The sequence continues at coordinate 168,212 of NC_010163.1, read as the reverse complement.
GTGCACCACTACTTGCAAATACAAAAGGTGTTACTAGTAATAGAGTTACTAGGAAAGTTACAATAATTGTAAGTTTCTTCATCACCTATACCTCAAACCACCAGTCACTCACGTTTGCTGAACCCTCGGATCCAGTTCGAACATTTTCTTCAAACTTGACCACTTCAATAACAGGACACTCATATGCCCTCTTTTTTGTTTCTACCGTTTTTATCATATTTTCCCCCTTATAAAAACGCTTCCATATTTACCTATGATTATATTACACTCGATTTACTTTCGTATATCATTTAGCAATTTAATATCATTTTATACAATAGATTAGCATATATTTTCATTAGGTGAAAATAATTTTCGTTTTTTGTGTTTAAATAGTAAAAAAAGACTTTCAAATAACTTTTGTCTTACAAGATTTACTAAAACCTATAAGTTATTTGAAAGTCTTTGATTTAATTATTTGAATATATACTATATATCTAGTTTGCCGTAATATGCATTTTCTAGGATCACCTTCATATCCGCTACTAAAGGTAGTCTAGGGTTAGCTGTTGAACATTGATCCTCATAAGCTAGATAAGCTAAAGTTTCACTGTGTTCTAAGAAATCTTTTTCTTCTACTTTTTGACTAGCAAAACTCATATTAATACCTAATGATACTGCTAAATCATGACATGCCTTAGCAAACATCTTAACGCCTTCTTCTTTAGATTTAGGATCTAATCCGATTGCTCTAGCTAGTTCCATGTATTTTTCATCTGCTACATAATATGTGTATTTTGGCCAAGTAGATAACTTAGCTGGAACTGTACCATTATATAAAACGACATGTGGTAATAAGATTGCATTAATTCTACCATGAGGTATATGATATCTTCCACCTACTTTATGAGCCATAGAGTGAGATATACCCAAGAATGCATTACCAAATGCCATACCTGCCATGGTAGATGCATTATGCATCTTTTCTCTTGCTTCAAAGTCCAATCCATTATCAAATGCACGTTTTAAGTATTTAAATACCATTTTAACTGCTTGAATTGCAAGTGAGTCTGTATAGTCATTAGCAAGTACTGAAACGTAAGCTTCTACTGCATGTGTTAACACGTCCATTCCAGTATCTGCTGTAACAGATTTTGGTTGAGTAAGTGTAAGTGCAGGGTCAATAATAGCTACAGTTGGTGTTAATGAATAATCTGCTAATGGATATTTTTTAGACTCTTTATTATCAGTGATAACTGCAAACGGAGTCACTTCACTACCAGTACCTGAGGTTGTTGGAATACATACTAATTTAGATTTTCTACCTAAATCAGGATATCTAAATGCACGTTTTCTAATATCCATGAATTTTTGTTTTAAGTCGTTAAAATCTACTTCAGGGTTTTCATAGAATAACCACATAGCTTTTGCAGCATCCATTGGTGAACCACCACCAATAGCTATAATCGTATCTGGTTGGAAGGATTTCATCAGTTCATAACCTTTATGAACTGTTTCAATGGATGGATCAGCTTCAACATCGGTAAATAGTTGATATACAACATGATTACGTCTTAAACTTAGTTGATCAGTTACTTTTTTAACATAACCTAAGTCAACCATCACTCTATCTGTGATGATGACAACCTTGTTAACATCTCTCATTTGTCTTAAGTATTCAATAGAATCTTTTTCAAAGTAAATTTTAGATGGAACCTTAAACCATTGCATATTATTTTTCCTTTCACCGATACGTTTGATATTAAGTAAGTGGATGGCACTGACATTATCAGAAACAGAGTTTTTACCATAAGAACCACACCCTAAGGTAAGTGATGGTATAAACCTGTTATATACATTACCTATGCCACCAAAAGTCGCTGGTGAATTCACTATAATACGTATCGCTTTAAGTGCTAAACCAAAGGTTTTTTTAAGTTCATCATTTTGTGTGTGAATCACTGCAGAGTGTCCTAAACCATCAAGTTCTACCATACTTTTTGCAAGTGCTACACCATGTACTTCATCATTTGATTTAAGAATTGCTAATACTGGCGAGAGTTTTTCTCTTGTAAGTGGTTCTTCTTTACCAACACTTTTACATTCTACTAGTAAAATGTTGGTATTTAAAGGAACTTCGAAACCTGCAAGTTCTGCAATGTGATGTGCACTCTTACCTACAACATAAGGATTAAGCTTGACACCATCTGGGAACATAAATGTTTCCAGCATTTGTTTTTGTTCTTTGTTACATAAAAAAGTATGTAACTTTTTAAATTCCGCCAAAGCTTCTTTATAGATTTCTTTATCAATAATAGCTGCTTGTTCAGATGCACATACCATACCATTATCAAATGACTTAGACATAACAATATCATTGATTGCGGTTTTAATGTTTGCAGTTTTTTCAATGTATGCTGGTACGTTACCTGCACCGACACCAAGAGCTGGTTTACCACATGAGTAAGCTGCCTTAACCATTGCATTACCACCAGTTGCTAAAATAGTTGCAATCCCCGGGTGGTTCATAAGTTTATTTGTATTATCTAAACTTGGATGTTCAATCCATGAAATACAATTTTTTGGAGCACCTGATTTAATCGCTGCTTCTTTAATAATTCTAGCCGCTTCCTTTGATGAATTTTGCGCATTTGGATGAAACGCAAAGACGATTGGATTTCTAGTTTTAAGTGCAATCAATGACTTAAATATTGTCGTCGATGTTGGATTCGTTACTGGTGTAATAGCGCAAATTACCCCAACAGGATCAGCTACCTCTGTAATACCCGTTACTGTATTTTCCGAGATAATCCCTACAGTTTTTAGGTGTCTCATATGATTGATGACATATTCTACTGAAAATAAATTCTTGGTTGCTTTATCTTCAAATACCCCTCGTTTAGTTTCCTCTACAGCAAGCTTGGCTAAACGGCCATGTGCATCAATTGCTTCAACAGAAACTTTGGCTACAATCTCATCAATCTTCTCTTGGGTAAACTCCATGTATTCGTCAAGTGCTTCTAAAGCAGACGTGACTAAAAGATCTACCTCGTTTAAGATAAGTGTGTCTTTTTCCATATTAAATTCTCCTTGTGTTATATGAATTGGTTTTATAGCCCTATTTTATATGATTTTAAAATTAATTCAAATGAAACTATAATGAATACGTTTTCATAAAATTTACATAGTAAAAGCCGGATAAGTTTAAACTATCCGGCTACGTTTTTTTAAACATTAATGTATTTTTTTGCTGTCTTTGATTTCATTATAAAAATCAATTGCAGCTTCTAAATTAAATATAAGTGAGAAAACTACTATGATAAGTGATGTAAGAACTACAACTTTCATATACCTTGGGATCACACGATTTCCTTTAATATGTTTTTTGATTTGGACATACAAAAACATATTAAATACACAAATAAAACTATAAACACCTAATAGATAAATAATAAGTTCATTATCACCTTCAGAAGGTATTAAAGCCAATAAACTTAAAAAAACAATAATAACAAGATATGTAATCATATTCACTTTTGCTTGCTTATAATAAAACATTTACATATCTCCTTGTAAGTTATTTTTTGTTGATTATTTTTTTTATGATATGCTTTAATAGATCTCTTATAACTCTTATCGGCCTAGTAATTCTTATCCATCTTACATACACGTGATATTTTATACCTATTGGACGTCTGGTATGTCCATTAATATAATACTCAGTCATTTTACCTTTTATTTGACTACAATACACTTTTTCTAATTGTGACTGGTTATCCCCACACACTAAGAAGAAGTCTTTTTTTAAGTAAAGAATACGGTGCATAATTAAACTACCATCATCTCTTAAAAAAAGAATACAGTCATTTTTATTGTAGTTAAGAGCACTCTTAATATAGACTTGCGTATTTTTTTGATTAAAGAAGGGCCACATACTTACCCCTCTTATTTTAGATACTACAAATCCTTTTTCATTTAATTGATTTAATATCGTGTTTTGTATCATACTCTAGAATTTTTCTTTTTTATTTTATTATCATACATATTTCTATCTACAACATCAATGAATTGATCTCGACTTAAATTTAAATCCTTATGATATACATAATAACCATGACTAATACTTAGTTTAAATTTATCATTGATTTTATTAAACTGATTAATACCATCATAGACCCTTTTTACTATTTCATCAATATCTTGTTTTTCATACTTACTTGTTATGATCAAAAACTCATCTCCACCATAACGTGCTAAAAATTCATGTTTACTACTTGCACTGGCAAGTATTTTCGCAGTCTTTTTAATCGCAATATCACCAACAGAGTGACCTAATGTATCATTGATATCTTTAAAATCATCTAAATCAAATAAAATAGCTGAAAATGGTTTACCGCGCTTTGCACTTATTAGTTTATCTTCTAAATAATAATCCATGTGCCTTCTATTAAATATGCCGGTTAAGTGATCATATCTTACTTTATTGTTTTGAACGAATAAATATAGAATAATGAGTGCAGCAGCCACTGAATTTGGAATATAGGCAATTCCAGGTAATATAATTTGTAAAGTTAAGCCAATCGCCGGAATTAAACTAAACAAAATATATGCAAACATCGTGTTTTGTTCAATACGTTTACGTTTTAATACAAGTAATACAAGTGAACTAAGTAAAATTACAGCATTGACTAATTGTGTCCAGAAAAATAATGGTCCTCTGTGATATATATTTGAACTATCCAAATAATAATACCATCCAGTAAACTGAGTGATAATTAGTAAAATCCAGTTTACCAAATTAATTAGGAAAAAGTATTTGTATAAGTTTTTTGTTCGTTCAGTATCTGTATAAATTCTATTATGAATATATAAGAACCATAATGATGATATAAAGTGACTTATACCATAGGATACAAAATTACCTACACGACTAAAAACAGGATAGAACCAATAGTCTAATCCCTCAAACCTAGCTATCATATCAACCATTAAAAGAAGCAGGGTTACTCTAATGAGTGACCTAAAAAGCCTATCACTCATTAACTTATACCTAACTTGTCCACTTGATAAATATATAGAAATCAATAAGATAAATGAATAAACAAATAAAGCTATATTTACAGTTTGCATAGATTTCTCCCTAATCTATGTAATTATTTATCACACAACAAATATTTTAACATACCTTAAATTTAAAACTGTCAATAACTATAATCTAACGTTTTAAATACACATCACTATACTGCATATCCTTTTCGAATAGATTTTTTACATATGGACAAACAGGATCTATTTTCTTCCCTTCACTTCTTGAAAGTCTTACAACTTCATCGACTAACTTTTGTGCAATACCTTGTCCCCTTAATACAGGATCAACAAATGTATGTGTTGCTGCAATATATTCACCAATATATTTATAAGTAATTTCTGCAATCATTTTACCCGATTCATCATTTATATAAAATCGTCCGGGTTCTTGTTTGAACATCATATGTCTACCTCCAACTTGGTTTATAACTCTATTATAACCGATTAGATAAAAAGGGATACGAAAACGTACCCCTTTTTATGATTTTTATGACTGTAAAAACTTTCTCCCTTGAGTCTTTACAGCCTTGACTTAACTTAATTGATTACACCTATATTATACTTTAAAAGTATAAATTATTGAAATTATTAGCATTTTCATATAAAAAGAGACTATTTTTATATGAAATAGTCTCTTTTAAAAATGATTTTACTTAATGATTATTCAAAATCATCATATATTGGTTTTTTATCTTCTGGTTGATCATAATGGAAGAATTTTTCTTGCAGTATACCTGTACCAGCTGGGATTAATCCACCGATAATGACGTTTTCTTTTAGTCCGTGTAATTCATCTTTCTTACTTCTAATTGCAGCATCTGTTAAGATTCTTGTAGTTTCTTGGAAGGATGCAGCAGATAAGAAGGAATCACTTCTTAGAGATGCTCTAGTAATACCTAATAGTATTGGGCGACCAACAGCTAAGCGACCACGGTTTTTAAGTACTTCTTTATTTTCACGTTTAAACTCATCAATAGATACCTCTGTACCTGGTAAGATGTTGGTATCACCTTCAATAATTACCATGATACGACGTAACATTTGACGAATAATAACTTCAACGTGCTTGTCAGAAATTTCAACCCCTTGAGCGCGGTAAACTTTTTGAACTTCTTCTAAAATGTAGTTAGATGCTGTTTTAACATCTGTTACACGTAGTAATTCTTTTGGATTAATAGATCCACTAGATAGTTTTTGACCTGCAACAACATCTTGACCTTTTTTAACTAAAGCTTCAATGTTTGGATCAAGCGTGTATTTGTATTCAGTGCCTTGGGTATCAGTAATTGTAATGCTAATTGAACCACCACGACGTGAGATATCTTTAACTTTACCTTCAACTTCTGAAATCGTTGCTTTACCTTTTGGATTACGTGCTTCAAATAACTCTTGAATACGTGGTAAACCTTGAGTAATATCGGCACCAGCAGCAACCCCACCTGTATGGAATGTACGCATGGTTAACTGTGTACCTGGCTCACCAATAGATTGAGCAGCAACAACCCCAATAGCTTCACCAACTTCAACAAATTGGTTTGTAGCTAAGTTAATACCGTAGTCTTTCGCACAAATACCATGACTTGATGTACATGTCATAATACTTCTAATTTCAACTTTTTGCATACCTGATTTAACGATTGCCAAACCGATTTCTTCAGTAATCAGTTCATTACGTTTCACAAATACTTCACCAGTTTTTGGACTGATAATGTCATGTGCAGCAAAGCGGCCATAAATTCTATCGTATAATGGAACGATTTCTTTACCTGACTCATCTTTAATTGCTTCTACATAAACACCATGGCTTGAACCACAATCATCCTCAACAATAATAACGTCTTGTGATACGTCGACTAAACGACGTGTTAAGTAACCAGATTCTGCGGTCTTAAGCGCGGTATCGGTAGAACCTTTTCTCGCACCGTGGGTGGAGATAAAGAATTCAGATACGGTTAGACCTTCTCTAAATGATGATTGAACTGGAACTTCAATCGTTTCCCCTTTAGGGTTACTCATAAGTCCTCTCATACCGACTAACTGTGTAAAGTTAGATACGTTACCGCGGGCACCAGAGTCACTCATCATAAAGATGTTGTTATCTTTATCGAATTCTTTCATAATACCAGATTGAATTTCGTTTTTAACATTTGTCCATTTATCAATAACAAGTTTACGACGTTCTGAATCTGTTAGTAATCCATCTTCGAACCATTCTTCAATTTCATTAATTTCTTCTTCGGTTGCTTCAACCATTTCTTTTTTCTTGGAGTATACGTTGATGTCTGCATAAGAAATTGTAATACCAGCAACTGTTGAATATTTAAATCCTAAGTCTTTTAATTTATCTAACATTCTTGATGTTTCAGAAATGTGGAATAATTTAAATACTTGAGCAATAACCATAGATAAGAATCTCTTCTTAAATGGCTCAGGTGTAGGAATATGCTTTAGTGCATCCTTTGGATTCACACCCTTTTTAATAAAGTAAATGTCTGGTGTCTTTTCACTTAAGTTAGACATTGTAGGTTCATTTACATAAGGGAATGTTTCAGGTAAGATTTCGTTAAAGATGATTTTACCTAATGTTGTCACTAAATACATGTTCTTTTGTTCTACTGTAAATGTGTCTTTAACTGATTCTGGTTTAATGATAATTCTTGTATGTAAAGAAATATCTTTATTCTCATAAGCAATCTTAACTTCATCAATAGATGAGAAGAACTTACCTTCATGGCGATGCTTTTCTTGGTGTTTCTTAGTTCTTTCAAGATCATCACCAAAATTACGATCTTTAGATTCTTCAATAGTTAGGTAATAGTTACCTAAAACCATATCTTGAGATGGTGTAACAACTGGTTTACCATCTCTAGGGTTTAAGATGTTGTTAGATGCAAGCATTAATAATCTTGCTTCTGCTTGAGCTTCTGGTGATAGTGGTAAGTGAACCGCCATTTGGTCCCCGTCAAAGTCCGCGTTAAACGCAGGTGTAACAAGTGGGTGTAGACGAATCGCTTTACCATCAATTAATTTCACTTCGAATGCTTGAATACCAAGTCTATGTAGCGTTGGCGCACGGTTTAGTAATACTGGGTGCTCACGTACAACTTTTTCAAGTGCACGCCATGTGTCGTCATCGCGTCTTTCGTATTTAGCGTTTGCATTTTTCTTTTCTGCACCATGTGTTAGTTGTAATTCACGTAAGATAAATGGTTTAAATAATGTAATTGCCATTTCACGAGGAATACCACATTGGTACATCTCTAAGTCTGGACCAACAATAATAACTGAACGTCCAGAGTAGTCCACACGTTTTCCTAATAAGTTTTGACGGAAACGACCTTGTTTACCACGTAGTAAATCAGATAATGATTTTAAGTGGCGGTTACGTTCAACAGCAGCCTTCTTACCGCGTTTCGCGTTATCGAATAATGCATCTACTGCTTCTTGTAACATACGCTTTTCGTTCTTAGTAATTAAACGAGGCGCCATTTGTTCTTTTTGTTTCTTTAAACGGTTGTTTCTGTTTAAGATTCTTCTATATAAGTCGTTAAGGTCAGTTGTAGCAAATCTACCACCATCTAGTGGAACCATTGGACGTAAATCTGGTGGAATGACTGGAATAACATCCATAACCATCCACTCAGGTTTATTGTCTGATTGGTTAAATGCTTCAACAACATCTAAACGTTTAATAATACGATCACGTTTTTGTTTAGAACTTGTTTTAAGACGTTTTCTTAAATTTTTAACTTCTTTATCTAAATCTAGATCTTGAAGTAATTTTTTAACCGCTTCAGCACCAGTAAGCGCTGTAAATCTTGAACCATATTCTTCAACAAGTAAAGAATAGTCTTGTTCGGATAAGATTTGTTTTTTAGCTAGTGGTGTGTTTTGACCTGGGTCAGTCACAATATAACTTGCATGGTAAACAACTTCTTCTAATTGTTTAGCTTTAATGCCTAATAGGATAGCTAATCTTGAAGGAGAGTTCTTTAAGTACCATGTATGCACAACAGGTGCTTCTAAGTTAATATGTCCCATACGTTCACGACGTACTTTAGACTCTGTAATTTCAATACCACATTTTGGACAAATTTGGCCTTTGTTTACAGTTTGTTTCTTACCACAAGCACATTGGTAATCTCTTGTAGGTCCAAAAATTCTTTCATCAAATAGTCCACCTGGTTCAGGTTTTGATGTTCTATAGTTAATAGTTTCATGGTTAATAACTTCACCATAAGACCAGTTTCTAATTTCATCTGGACTTGCAAGTCTCACTTTAAAGTGCGTAAATGCTTTAGAACCATATGTTTTACGAATTGGTTGAATGATCTTATTTACTCTGTCTTCAACAGATACCTCTTGAGGAAGTGCTACTTCTTCAAAAACTTCTGTTGCTACATTAAGAGTAGATAATTTTTCTTCGTGATATAGTTCAAATAAATCGTTGATTTCTTTTAATAAGAACTCATCGTCTTTAAACACATGATAAAGTGTAGATTTGTCATATTTTGTTAATGCTTCTAAATCTTTAATACCTGCTGTTTCAAGTACTGAAACAACTTCATCTGATAATGATAAATCTCTTACATCTCTTGGTAATTTGTAATAAATTAATGTTGGAAGGACTTCATTAAAAGAATCACTCAATAACATTTGAAGTTCTTTTAAGTTAAATGTATTGAAATCTTCTAAACGACTAATACCAGATAGTTTTAATCTATCTAATGCAGTTTGACTTAATTTTAAAGAATCTACAGGTAAGGATAATACTTCGTTCTTAGCCATGATTAAAACCTCCCTTTGTTAAAACCTTTGGACGAGTTGTCTACTAAAGACTTGATCGCCTCATTCTCTCCCTTGTTTGCATCAATGAGTTCTACATATAAGCCTAGGGCTTGAAGTTCTCTTGTTAATACTCTAAAGGATTCAGGAATACTTGCTTTTGGTATTTCTTGGCCGTGTGTAATTGCATAATACACTTTATTACGTCCAATCATATCATCTGATTTAATCGTTAACATTTCTTGAAGTGTATGTGCAGCACCATAAGCATAAAGTGCCCAAACTTCCATCTCCCCGAAACGTTGTCCACCGTTTTGAGCTTTACCACCCATTGGTTGTTGTGTAACTAATGTATAAGGTCCAACGTTTCTAGCATGTAGTTTATCATCCACCATATGCGATAGTTTGATCATGTACATTACACCAACCGAAATACGGTTGTTATAAGGTTCTCCGGTACGACCATCATATAATGTAGTCTTACCATCTGGTGCAATACCTGCTTCTTCCATGATTGCGCCTAACTCATCGTTAGTCACACCATCGAATACTGGGGATGCAACTTTAATACCTAATTTTTGAGCCGAAATTCCTAAGTGAATTTCTAAGATTTGTCCAATGTTCATACGTGATGGAACCCCTAATGGGTTTAACATGATGTCAACATATGTTCCATCTGCTAAATATGGCATATCTTCTCTTGGTAAAATTTTAGAAATAACACCCTTGTTACCGTGACGCCCAGCCATCTTATCACCTTCAGTGATTTTACGCTTTTTAGCAATATAAACTCTAATTTGTTCGTTTACACCAGTTGGTAATTGATCACCATTTTTCTTACTGAAGTATTGAACAGATTGAACTACACCACCGCCACCATGAGGTACACGTAGGGATGAATCTCTATACTCTTTAGCTTTATCACCAATAACAGCGTGAATTAATTTTTCTGATGGAGTTGGTTCAAATACACCTTTTGGTGTGATTTTACCAACTAAGATGTCGCCTTCTTTAACTTCAGAGCCTGGTACGATAATACCGCGTTCATCTAAGAATTTAATTGCTTCTTGACCAACGTTAGGAATTTCTCTTGTGATTTCTTCTTTACCATTAGCTTGTTTTAAATCTCTTGTTTCAATTTCATATTCATCAATGTGAATGGATGTATACACGTCATGCTTCACTAAGTCTTCACTCATGATGACAGCATCTTCATAGTTATAACCTTCCCATGTCATGAATGCCACGGTTACGTTACGTCCTAATGCTAATTCACCATTTTCAGTTGAAGGGCCATCAGCAATGACATCGCCTGCATCAACGTACTCACCTTGCATAACGATTGGTTTTTGTAATATTAAAGTATCTTGGTTAGATCTAAAGAATTGAACTAAATCATATTGATCATTTTGAACTGATTTGGTTTCATATAGTTTCTTAGCGATACCATAATCAAATTCTCCGCCCACTTTATATAGTGTTTTAGATCCTGATTTAATTGTATCAGTTGGTTCTGGTGTGATGATAATCTTCTTACCATCGACATAGGTTACATAACCTGAGTTTTTAGCAATGACTACAGCACCAGAGTCTTTAGCTGCACGGTATTCAACCCCTGTACCAACAATCGGTGATGTAGGTTGTAATAAAGGTACTGCTTGACGTTGCATGTTCGCACCCATAAGCGCACGAGAAGCATCATCGTGTTCTAGGAATGGAATGGAAGATGTCGCAACAGATACGACCTGTTTTGGACTAACGTCCATTGCAGTGATTTCATTAGCATCATAAATACCAGTTTCACCATTACGTCTTGCAATCACTCTACTTTCAATGAATAAACCATGTTCATCCATTGGTGTAGCAGCAGATGCAATCACGTGATCTGATTCTTCGTCAGCTGTTAAATAAATAACTTCTTTAGTCACTGATGTTTCATTTCCGTTTTGTACAACTTTTAAGAATGGTGTCTTAATAAAGCCATATTCATCGACTTTAGCATATGTAGCAAGTGAGGAGATTAAACCAATTGAAGGACCTTCTGGTGTTTCAATTGGACAGAGTCTACCGTAGTGAGAGTTATGCACGTCACGTACTTCAACCCCAGCTCTATCTCTTGCAATACCACCGGTACCTAAGGCAGATACTCTACGTTTTTGAGTTAACTCTGCTAGTGGGTTAATTTGGTCCATGAATTGTGATAATTGTGACGAACCAAAGAATGTTTTAATAGCACCTACAAGTGGCGTCATGTTAATAACGTTTGCAGGTGTTGCATCATTAAAGTTTGTTGTTGACATCTTATCTTTGATGTTCTTTTCAGCTCTTGCTAAACCAATTCTAAATTGGTTTTTTAATAGCTCTCCAATTAATCTTAGACGTCTATTACCTAAGTGGTCGATATCATCTACATTACCTAAACCATCATATAGGTTTAGGAAGTATGAAATACTTGCAACAATATCAGATACTGCTACGAAGATTCTATCTTCTCTTTGGTCACTACCGATAATGCGGATAACGTTTGATTTATCGCCTGCATCATCATATACATATACATCAAGAATTTCAGAAATAACGCCTTGGCGTAATGATTCTTTTTTGTAAACGTCTTCTGTTAAGAAGTATTTGATGACTTTTTCGTCAATTGAATGTCTATTTTTTCTTAAGTTTGTTAAAACTTCTTCAGTAATAGCTTCATTTTTCTTAACTAAAACTTCACCAGTTTTTAAGTTCACAACATTTTCTTTAGCATAAAGTGTGTTACCACCTTCTGGTAAAGTAGTTGCTAATATTTCATCAGCAGTTTCATTTTGTAAGTTATTTTCTTTAGTAATTAATTGTTTTCTAAATGCATCACGATTTTGAGCTAAAATTTGAATAACTTCTTTTGTAAGGTGTGTATCTTTAGCAACTAACACTTCACCATCTAAGATGATATCGTTTGCTAAGTATGTACCTTCTGCTCTTGCTAATACGTCTAATTTCTTAATGAATTTATAACGTCCTACTTTAGCTAAATCATAACGTCTAGCATCAAATAAGCGCATTCTAATGAATTCGCGTGCTGCATCAGCCGGAACTTTTTCACCTTGACGTAATTTTGAGTAAAGATCAATAACCGCTTCATTTGGTGATTTGGTTTCATCTTTTTCAAAAGTGTTGGTAATTAAGCTTGAGCGACCAAAAGTTTCTTCAATATCTTTTTTAGTAGTAAACCCTAATGCTCTAATGAAAGTTGTTAATGGAACTTTCTTAGAACGGTCAAGTTTAGCATATAAAATCTCTTTAGAACCTTGTTCAAACTCTATCCAAGCACCACGTGTTGGGATCACTTGTGCAGAGTACTTAATTTGGTTTATTTTTTTATCCAATTCAGATGTATAATACACACCTGATGAACGTACAATTTGGGATACAACTACACGTTCAGCGCCATTAATGATAAAAGTCCCTGATGGTGTCATCATAGGAAGGTCTGTCATTAATACGGTGGATTCTCTTACTTCACCTGTAATTGCGTTTTCTAATTTAACTCTAGCAGATAATTGTCTAGAATAGTTTAGATCACGAATCTTGGTTTCAATAGTAGAATACTTTGGTTCGGATAATGAACTCTCCTCAAAGTAGAGTTTCAAGTCACCATTGTGTCCTTCAATTGGTGAAATGTCTTTTAACAGTTCATCAATACCAGTTTCTACAAACTCCTCAAAGGATTTAGTCTGTATCTCGATAAGATTCGGCAGTTCAACCTGATGTAACATTTTTGAATAATCACGTCGTTCTGCTTTTTTTCCGTATTTTACGGTTTTATAACTCATGAATCCACACTCCTATCGTTATTTAAAATTCTTGTATTAGGCTTCATTTATATATATAAATATATAAAAAACCCATTTCTATGCATTTTATAATTTTACCACATTGTATACAATAGTGTCAATACAAACGGCAGTTTTCATCTCTTTTGTGCGCGTATCACATAAAAACCCTTATGTCGTTTAACAAGTTCTACTTCTTCATAAATTGTTGATAAATAATCTATTGTAGATTTAGCACCTTGATCTTTTCTAACGACTATCCACAATTGTCCATATGTATTTAAATGTTTATAGGCATCTTTATATAAGTTGTATATGGTAGCTTTACCCGTACGTATAGGCGGGTTAGATACGATACAATCAAATGTTTTGTCTACATGACTGAATAAATTAGACTCATACACGGTTGTTTCAACTTGATTGAGTTTATTATTTTTAATGTTAAGTTCTAGTGCACGTGTATTAATATCTATTTGAGTAACATCCAAGTTTGGATGTACTTTTTTTAAGATAATACCTATGACGCCTATGCCTGAGCCCACATCCAGTAGGCTTTTTGCATGAGTTGGTATATCTAAATTAGCTATAAGTGCGTATGAACCAGTATCTAAGTGGTCTTTACTAAAAACACCTTTATCTGATAAAAATGTAAATTTTTGATCAAACATTTCGACTTGATACGTAGTTTCTTCACTGATTAAATTGGGATCATTTCTAAAGTAATGCGACATAAATTCACCTATAAAAAAGAAGTGAAAAAACCCGAGTAATCTCAGGTTTTTAAACATTCATTTAAATTAAATTAAACAATTTCAACGACTGCGCCAGCTGCTTCAAATTTAGCTTTAAGAGCTTCTGCTTCGTCTTTCTTAGCGTTTTCTTTAATTACAGCGTCTGCAGTTTCAACTAATTTCTTAGCTTCAACTAGACCTAATCCAGTTACTTCACGAGTTACTTTAATAACTTCGATTTTCTTGTCACCGAATGATTTTAATACTACGTTGAATTCAGTTTTTTCTTCAACTTCAGCTGCTGCTGCAGGACCTGCTGCTACTGCTACTGCTGATGGGTCAATACCAAATTCTTCTTTTAATCCGTCCACTAGTTCTTTAATTTCTAATAAAGACATTTCTTTTAAAGCTTCTACGAAAGCTTGTTTTGTTAATTTAGCCATGTGTGTATTCTCCTTAATTATTCTTTAGTTTCTAATAGCATATTTAATCCAATAGCTATTTCTTTTACTGGCATTAATAGACCAGCTGCTAGTTGTGTTAATAAAGTTTCTCTTGATGGTAGGTTTGCAAGTGCCATAATTGCTACTTGGTCAGCTACTTTAGCTTCAATAACACCAGATGTTATCACAACCGTTTTGTTTTTCTTTGCAAATTCATTAATGATCTTAGCTGGAGCTACAACATCATCATATGATATTGCAACTGCTAAAGGACCTGTTAATGATGGTTCTAAAGCATCGAATCCTGCATTGATTGCGGCACGTCTTGTGATATTGTTTTTGTAAACTTTTAAATCGATGTTTTCTTTATGTAATTCAGATCTTAGTGATGTTAAATTTGCAACAGATAATCCTTTATATTCAAACATAACAATTGTTTTAGCCATTTTGAATTTATCAGTTAATGTTGCCACTTGATCGACTTTACGTTGAAGTTGTTTCTTCATGAGTGCCTCCTTTTGTAAGGTTTTGATTTTGGATTTCATTTTTAATAAATAAAATCCCTCTTAATATATAAAGACATATAAAGAGAGAAAATAAGTTCCAGGTTTATTTTTCCTCGGTAGCAAATTAAGTGGATACCACAGCTACTGTCTTTGGTAAATATTTAATTAATTGTTGTGTCTTACTTTTTGATATTGTTTTCTTCAACCATGATGCCAGGGCCCATAGTTGTTGAAAGAGCAATTTTTTTGATATATGTACCTTTAACCGTAGCTGGTTTAATACGTACTAATTGATTGTAAATAGCTAACATGTTTTCATGTAGTTTATTTGAATCAAATGATACTTTACCGATTGGTGCATGGATGTTACCTACTTTATCTGTACGATATTCGATTTTCCCTGCTTTAATTTCTTCTACAGCTTTAGCAACGTCTAATGTAACAGTTCCGGTTTTAGGGTTTGGCATTAATCCTTTTGGACCTAATACTCTACCTAATTTACCTAATTGAGCCATCATATCTGGTGTTGCGACCATAACATCGAAATCAAACCAACCTTTACCAATCTTATCGATTAACTCTACATCGCCTGCTTCTAGCGCACCAGCTGCTAAAGCTTCTTTAGCTTTTTCTGGTTTTGCAATAACGACAACTCTAACAGTCTTACCAGTACCATGAGGTAAGCTAATAGCTCCTCTAAGGTTTTGGTCAGCTTTTCTAGGGTCAACGTTTAAGCGGAATGCGACTTCGACGGTTGCATCAAACTTAGCAACAGATGTTTTTTTAGCAAGTTCTACAGCTTCTAAACCAGTGTAAGCAACTGATTTATCGTATAACTTAACTGCTTCTAAGTATTTCTTTCCTCTTTTCATGAAATTCCTCCTAAATGTGGTATAACGGGATATCCTCCCACAATTTAGAAACTTTAAAGTTCTAAATTATTCTGAAACTATAATGCCCATTTGTTTTGCAGTACCTTCGATGATCTTAGATGCTGCTTTCACATCGTATGCGTTTAAATCCGGCATTTTCATTTTTGCAACTTCTTCTAACTGTGCTCTAGTGATTGTAGCAACTTTATCTTTCTTTGGATTACTTGCTCCAGCTTTGATATTTGCTGCTTTCTTTAGTAAGTCAGAAGCAGGTGGAGTTTTTGTTTCAATTGAGAATGTTCTGTCATCATAAACAGAGATTACAACTGGTACAATATAACCAACCATATTTTGAGTCATATCGTTAAATTGTTTAACAAATTGCGGAATGTTAACTTGAGCTTGCCCGAGTGCTGGACCAACGGGTGGAGCTGGAGTTGCTTTACCGCCAGGAATTTGCAACTTAACTTGTTTGACTACTTTTTTCTTTTCTGCCATAACACGACCTCCTTCTTTTGTAATAAGTATGTGGTACGAATATTTCTCCCACTATGGTGTGTTTACACGCGTGAATATTCTATCATTATTGAGGGTGTATGTCAACAAGAAAAGTGTCACCTCTCCGCATTTTCACACACACTAAAAAAGATATGAAAATTTTGTGACATTTCATCTTACAATCTTTCAACACTTTTTATTTAATTACTGCTATAATGTAGTCGATTATAAGTCTTAATAATGAGGTTACTATCATGAAACGTATTAGAAGTTATCATACTCTACCAACTGGCTACAAAGAAAAATTAAGTATCAATTTAAAAGATAAGAAAATACTTGTATTCTTAAATATTGGTTCTATTTTATTGATACTACCTTTCATTTTAGGTTATGTTATATATTTAGATTTAAATCCCTATAATGATCCCATTACGATGAATCCATTAGACATACTTCTATATTTAGTATTCGCATTCTTTTCAATCATCATTCATGAACTCATTCATGGCATATTCTTTAAGCTAGGTACTAAAGAAAAGGTTAGTTATAAATTCCACGGATGGGCAGCATCTGCATCCGTGGAGGGTATTTACTTTTATAAAAATCACTATATCCTAACAGGTATTGCACCATTTATGATCATTACACCACTACTTGTCGCATCCATCTATTTATTCCCGATGCACTCTCTTGGTTTATATATCATACTAGCAATTCATACCGCTGGCTGTGTAGGAGATTTCTACGTCATATTAAAACTCATAAGATGTAAACCAGATACACTTATCCATGATTACGGTATTGGGATGACCATTTACAAGAAATAACAATAAACCCATCCATTCAAGTCATTTGCTTGAATGGATTTTATTTTGGGATTTTGTTGTAAAGTAACATAGTTACCAAGAAGTGCCTACTTCCCAAAAGATACTATCACTGTTATAATAAACTCGTAACATAAATACTTTAGGAGGTTACACATGAACAATTTTCACTCTAATCAATTTATGCAAGTAACAGATGTTACTTTAATGGTTTCAAACATTGAAACATCACTAAAGTTTTACCAAGAAGTATTTGGTTTTAAACTACTAGAAAAAATTGATAACACCTATAAATTAGGTACACACACCAATACACATTTAATAACATTAGTATATAATACACTATCTATGCCAAAACAACTTACAACCGGTCTATATCACTTCGCAATACTACTTCCTTCAAGAGCACACTTAGGACAATTCATTAAGCATATGATCGATACTAAAACACCAGTATCTGGAGGTGCTGATCATGGTATTAGTGAAGCACTTTACTTAGATGATCCAGATGGTAATGGTATTGAGGTTTATGCAGATAAACCAGAAAATGAATGGCCAAGATTTGATGAAGTTGTAAACAGTCCAATGGACTATCAAGACTTAGTTAATAAAGCACTAAAAACACAATTTACTAAAATTCCTGATGAAACCATCATGGGACATATCCATTTACATGTAGCTAACATGAAAGCAGCAAGAACTTTCTTCATTGATATATTAGGATTTCAAAACACTATGGAATATGGCCCACAAGCAGCATTCGTAAGTGATTTAGGTTATCACCACCATATTGGTTTTAATATATGGAATGGTCAAAATATACCAAATAATCCAGATAATGCAGTCGGTCTAAAATCTTATACCTTATATATTCCAAAGGATAGATATAATACTTTACTAGAACGTATAGACAAAGCTCATATCACATTAACCCAAGACAGTGATAAGGTGTATATTAAAGATGTAAACAACGTTAAAGTATATTTAACAACTGATTTTAGATAAAGTTATTGAAGTGGTCTACAAAGTTTAGAGTAGATCACTTTTTTAATGCAATATCGGGAAATTAATTCCCGATGCGATTATTAAGATTTGTGGTAAGGTGCATCAATTTTATAGATCGTGGTAATATGTAAGAGTTACGCCAATATTAATTTAATGGTTCCCCTTAATCGGGTAATAATTTCCCGATTATTAAGACTAGTCGGAAATAATATTCCCGATTTAGATAACCCTTGCAGTACATAAACACTTAAAAATGCCTAATAACGTGTCAAATAATCCATTATTTTAATTCTATATCATATTTAACTTCTTTTATATCGGAAAAAAATTTCCCGATATAATTTATAAATTATGTGGTGATGGGTAGTTATCCATATAGAAATAACCCAATCACATGAAAGTGATTGGGTTATTATGATTTATATATATATTTAATTATGGTTGAATAATAATGCCTGATCCGTCTGTAATAACAGTAGGTAATTTGCCATCCCATACATCATAGTAAAGTTGTTTAATAACAATTGTAGAAACCTCTTGAATTGTTAGATATCCTCCTGTACCATTTGTCTCAAACTCTAGTTTTTCTGCAGGCGTTTCAAACTGTAGGTCATACATTGTTTGAATTGCATTTACTGCTGCTGCATTTAATACAGCTTGAGCTTCTGCTTGTTTTTCAGCTACTACAAAATCAGATTGTGCTTTAATTAAAGCAATCTCTGCATCAATTTCAGCTTTAATACGATTTGTTTCATTGATAACGTCTTGTCTTGCTTTTTCTTGTTGTGCGATTTCAATTTGTTGAATTGCTTTTGCTTTATCTTGAATGATTTGTTCAATTTCAGTACCTGCATCTACATCATCAATAGAAACTGATACTAATGTTATATGATAGATATTCATTAGATCATTTGATAAGACATCTCTAAATGCAGCACGTACCTCTTCTAATGACACACCCATAATATCAAATATATTATGTTGTGTAGTTATACTTTGTAAGTTCTTTTTAACAATAGAGTTCAACTGTTGTGAAGAAATATCTACACTACCTGTTGTTCTATAAAATAGCCCTGCATTATTTGTTTCTATATTATAAATTACAGTAATCTCAAACTTTGCAAAAATACTATCTTCAGTTTGAGAATACACTTCTATATAAGATGTTCTATTTGTAGTAGATATAGTTGTTACATGTCTAAATGGTGATTTAGCATGTAACCCTTGACCATAGGTCTCTTCTAAAACTCCACCATTTAATTCATCAAATATAATACCTACTTCATTTGCACCTACGGTTGTAAATGAACCAAATAAGAGTATTAAAAATGCTAACGGTGCAGCCAGTATGGAAAAATAAACTTTACTTCCATATTTATGTTTGTAGTTTGCAATGATACCAATTGCTCCTGCAAGAAATACTACAAATAAGATAAAACTACTTATAACATATGCCATGTTAAAAAATCTCCCTCTATTTTTTAAGATACATTTATCTATAGCTCTATTTAAATGTGGTGGTCCACATTTCATATGTTTTTGGATAACTGTTCACTTAATATTATAACATCTATTAACATCCATATAATAAAATTCCTATCAAATTTGATAGGAATTTTAATGTATTTTATTTTTTAATTGTAATAAAACCTAAGTGTGTTTGATCGTCTTTTTCAAATGTATATGAAAATATTAAAGATGTTCTTTCACTTTCTTTTTCAAATGCTGTTTTTAGAAAACTAGCCTTGATTGTGAGTACATCATTTACATATGTATAGTCACTTGAAGTAATAGCATATCCATTAAGACTTTTAAACGTATAACCTAAGCTAGCAAAGGAAAGTTTTATGTCATCCTTAAAGTTAGTTGTTATATCTTTACTTGATATCATGTATGGTTTTTGATCTGTGAAACTTACAACCACCTCAAGTTCCGTGGAGTACAGTGAATCAAGGTAGCCTTTAGCTCTTGCAACAACACGAACCTTATATACACCTTCATGTGGGAAGGTGTAGCTATTCGTATTTACGATTGCATTAAGTCCTTCTGCAATAATAATGTAGCTTGTAGCATGCTCTACTTCATCAAACGTAAGCGTTGCAATTTCAAATTTTAGGTTTGTTGGTGTTTCCAATCTTGTAGTTGGTTTATCATCTACACACCCAATTAATATAAGAATCATTACAACACTTAAGACTAAGCTAAGCTTTTTCATCATATTATTCCATCCTTGTTTTTAATCTTATTAATAATTACTATTTGTTAAAGTAAAACCACCAAATTTATATACCAAGTTATCATCAGATTCACTTATTTTTAGTATATATTTTTGAGTTTGTAAACCATTTGGAGTTTCATTATAATACAAGCCAAATGTATAGTTAACTAAAGTACCTTCTTCTTTACTTGAGTATATATATTCCATGAGTACTTTACTATGTACACGAACTCTCATCTCTTGTTTATTTTTATGAATAGTGTACTCTAGTTTTGAATCAACAATCTTATAGTATAAGGCAAATGTGTAATAATAGTATCTTCCACCACGATACTCATTATAACTAAAACCAAATGTACTTACTGTTGATTGATTATAATCTGGTTCATCAAGTGTGATCTCTTTTAAATTATTCTCTATCACATTGATTTTTTGTTTGATTGAATCTAATTCATTCTTTGTTGTAAGTGTTGTTTGGAAAGTTCTTTCATCTTCACCAATGAACACATAACTATAACTTATGTCACGATTATTATTTGTAGTACAACCTACTAATATGAATAGAAAGCACAAACCTATGACTATCATTATTTTTTTCATTTTACAAATCCCCTATTTTTATTATACAAAGATTTAATCTATCTCTATATATTTTTATAAACCTAACATCATATTGTAACATATTTAAGCTAATTCATATAATGCTTATCTGTATTGAGCTCTACATAAATCTAGTTATGTTTAATAAAAACGTTATGAATTTATATCTGATTCTATTTTGATTACATAATCTCATTAAAAGCAGCAATACACATTCATATATGTGATTGCTGCTTATTATGATTGATTATTGATTTATTATGCCCAAATTTTATCGACAAGTTCTGGATGATCAATAAATGGATTTCTATTGTTTTGGAATCCATATATTAGATTATTTCTATTGATTTCAAAATCATCCACTGGATCTAGTTCATGCCACTGGAGCAGTGTTGCTAAATCACCTATGTTAGATAAGTTGGTTAAACCACCCCATCTAATATCCATGTAGAATAAGATTCTAGCAACATCCCCTCTATGGTGATCTCCTGGATACCATTTTGAATTGTAGTTACCAAAACCACCTGCATTGTATACTTGGTTAATAAATAGGTTGTTGCTTCTTGTGGAGTTTACAGTTGTGTCGGCAGCTCTTAAGTTATGTAAGTCTGCATCAATACCTCTTGTTGAAGCTCCCGGTTCGTAGTTACCTGTACCAAATAAAGATTTAGCCCAAACGTGTTCTCTATTCCAAGTAGCACCTTCATCCCATTTTGCTAGTGCATATCCTTCATCAGGATATCCACTACTTACAGATCCCTTTAATGTATCTGTATAAATTAAATACAAGTAGTTTGTATTAAATCCTATCCATGCATCGGTTTGTTCTAGATGATATCTAGCTGCGCCATATGTTGTTGTAGTATATTGTCCTGTATTATTTAGGACAGTATACAATTCATCTACTAGTGCTTGGCCACTAAGTCCATTAATAGACTCATAATAGCCTGTATAACTATCTACACCATCACTCACAATAATTATTATAACTTTGGTAGCTATATTTCCGGATTCATCTGCTGCAGTGAATTCCACTTCATAGGTACCTGTTGTTGTGAATATATATTGACTTGTAGAACTATTATAGAATTGATTGATAAGTGTAGTATCTACATCTATAAATGAAATTTCACCTTCAACATTATCTACTGCAGTTGCAGTAGGTAATGTCCATGAATCCCCTACTGAGAGTCGAACCGGACTTACGCCCGGTTCTAATGTAATTATTGGCGATTCGTTGTCTTCAGTAGGGTTATTTACTTTGAATTATATTCAAATTCAATTGAACTGTAATAAGATGCTCCACTTTCCCAAACAATCCTTACAAAACGTGCATTATCAGATGAAATATTAAAGACAATACTTGGAGTTGTTGGTGTGGGGTCAGCTAAAGTGAGTGCATTTGTTATGGTAGTTCCATTCGCGTGGCCTGTTAATGTGATATTAGCGTTTGATGTATAGCCTGATCCTATACCATATTTCGTACTTACTAAAAAATCAGATGTACTAGAAACTTCAACATACATTTTTGCTGATGCCCCGGCAAATGTACCTGAACTAGCCAATGTTATTCTTACAAACTGTAAGTTTCCTGGCAATTGACTTGAAGTTATATTTGACCTAGGATTTCTATTACTGTTACCTTGTATTACATAAGGCGTTGAACTTCCATTCCCATTCCTAGTCAATTGTTGACCACTGAATGTAACTGTATCTCTAGTCCAGGTCATATTACCATATGATGTCGGATATCCTGAATCTGTGGGTTTTAACACCGACACAATAGTATCGACTACAGGAGTATCATCTAAATCAAATCTAGCATAAACCGTTTTATCGGCTGTGATTTCTGTATTAAAATCAAATAAAATAGTAAATTCAGAATCCTCATACCAATCAACAAATGCATATCCTGACTTAATAGGATTTGATGGCCTTGTTGCTTTTAACCCATTAGCTACTTTTAATGTACTCAATGTTGTTTCTCCATCAACAAATGTCACTGTTCGTTCAACCAACCAGTTAGCATAAATAGTGGTATCCATATTTATTAAGGTATTGAAATCAAACACAGTGGTAAAGTCGGCTGAAGTGTACCAATTTTCAAATACATATCCTGGTTTAGTCGGATTTGTAGGTTGTGATACTTTATTATTTTCATAAACTTCTACATCATATATAGTATTTCCACCATTTGTATTAAATGCTACCGTATAAAATTCTCCATCTAATGTATACGTCAGGTCTGGTGTTCCAACAGTAAAATCTTCACCGTTATTATTCGAGTCAATAAAACTACTTCTTTTAGCCGATGTTGAGTTGCTTAAAACACCGACCGCTGCATTACCTTCATATTTATTTGCTGAACCAAAACCTACAAGGTCTACTACATTATATAAATCATTAGTTGACACTTCAGTCGTACCTAGAACAAGTGCAATCTTACCACTTGTTCCAGATAGGTTTAAAGTACCAGTAAAGTCAACTCTTGGAAGATCAGATTCTGTAGATCCACCGCCTAATTTTACTACAAAGTATTTACCTGCTAAAATCGTACCACTTAGTTCATCTTTATTGGTAAACTGGCCAGTAGCACTTGCATATTGTAGCGTATAATTTGATAAATCAATGTCAACTGAAGTTCCATTATAAAGAACAGCATAATCATTCGTATAAAGTGCTCCACTATTACCACCGCCACCATAAACTTCATATATCATCAAGCCTGTATTTGTTTTTGGTGTAAAATTATCAGAGTAGTAAACACCCGTATTAGTTTTAACATATCCTCTAATAAGTGCGAATGCATCTGTATCAACAGTTCTTAAAAACTCATTAGTGTTTGGTTGAATAGCGTCTGATGAGATAACTTGTACATTTGGTGTGTCAATTGTTAAGTTATTAACAAATACATCACTTGCCAAGATACCAGATTCGACAAACTCTTGACCAGCGGTTAATTCAAACTGTCCTAAGAAACTAGATTTACCTTCACTACTTCTTAAACCCAAATCATCTGACAGTGTAATAATTGTTGAAGGTGTTCCACCATCTGACTTTTGAGTAATTATTCTATCTCGTAACGCTGAGAATTTATAATTAGGATTATACGATACAACAACCCCATCTTCTTCCCAGTGTGTAAATGGACCTTCAGCAGTTAATGTAACAACTGAGTTATATGGATGAGCTTCGCCGTTAATCATGACTGTTGCTTCTGGATTAGTAAGTACATAATCCACGACATATACTGTATGTTCCGAGATTGGATCTAGAACCCCAAACGCAACAGGTGTTAACCCTGGTTTTGATAAGTTAGCGACACTAGGTGCGACTGGAGCTGTTTCCCCATCAACATAATCAACTGATAAAAACTCACCGTTAGAATCAATAAAAACTGCAGCCTTTTCTTCACCATTTGTGAAGACAGCCGTAATTTTACTATTTGATGTAACCATAAATTGTTCTAAATTATTTTCTATTATTTGTCCATTAACAACAAAGAACGCAAATTGTTTAGAATTAACTGCCTCTAAACCATTTAAAGAGGTAATATCAATAGATACTTTATTACCATGATTAAAACTACCTAGATCTGGTTTATGTACATCAAGATTACTCTCACCATGTACAATAGTAACATCAAACGAATAAGTATTGCCAAACCCCGCAGCTGCAGCTTTAGGTGCAGCGTGCATACCAATAAGTACTAATCCAACTAATGCTAAAAAGAAAATACTAATTTTTTTCATTATACACTTCCTCCGCCGCCCCATACTTGCTCAAAAAACGCAGCTCCAACACCGCTTGTAGCAATCGAATCCTTCATTGAAAACTCAGTAACCTCTATAGTTGGACTATCATAAGTCTTCTTTTTAAGTGTTTCTTTCTTCATGTCTTTTCTCTCCCTTTATTTATTTTTATTTACTTATAAGATACCTTCATTAGTATACTATACAAATTCATGATCTAAGACCTTAGATCCTAAGACTTTACTTAATGTTTACATTCAATTTACTAATCATTTAGATACCATAATCTCACTTAAATCATTAAAAGAGACCGACCAAAAAAATGGTCAGTCTCTTATATTTAAATTTGATAAAATGCTACCCATTAGACTAATAACTTTATTGTACATTTTAAAGTAAGTGCCCCTTTGCATGAATCAATATTTACAAGTAACACTACATTGTATTATATATATTAAAATAAATCAACTAATTTAGTAAAACGCTCCCAGTTTCCAATATAATAGCGTTTATTACTTATATTTTCTTATTACTTAATAAAACAGGTGACATTTAAAATGTCACCTGTAAATAATAAAATACTATGTTTAATTATCAAATAAATTGTGTTTCTTTAGTAACCCAAGAAACTTATCAACATCTGTTTTAGCACGAGAAGGTGTCACATCATAACTTTCAAGTAGTTTCATGATAAGTATTTCTTCTGTTGTTTCTTCTTTTAAGTTTTCAAATAAAAACTTACCTGTTTCATTTAATGTAATCATGCCATGAAATTTAGTTGCCTCAACACCTATAGGTACTACAATATGTTCACCAGCAACAGTTTTTAAAATATAATCTTTTTTTAATTTCATTTTATCCACCTATTTTAATATATATATTGGGTATTTATAGTTGATACCATCTTTTTGAAAGATCACAGTAAATTCTAATTTTTCAGCACTTCTTTTAAATCCATAAGTATCAAGTATGTAGTCTGCATAAAGGATTAATTCACCATTTTCAAATTTAAAATGCATATCCTTAATATCATAACCTTCTACACTGATAAATACATAATCAAATGTTTCAAATAAGAATTCTACGTCATCTTTAAAGTTAGTACTTTGAATTTGACCGTTATAAGCATAAGGTGTATCTAATCTATTAATCTCAAGTGTAATTTCATGATCTCCTAAATTCGTGTGAATCACAAATGTTAAAACTTCTTGTTTTAATTGCTGATTATCTTTTAGATTCTTAGTTAAAAAATTCATGTAACTTGTGCTAAAGTAGATAGTTTGATTAAACGCGTAATAGTCTATACGTTCACTTAATGCATTTTCTTCTACTAAATGATCATCTTCTTTTTTTGCTTCAAATAGTTCAATATAGTTTAAACCTATTGTTTTATAGGTGTATAGTGGTAACTCAAATTTAGAGTTAATACTATACTGGTAGTTATGCTTTGTAACTACTCTATCTGATTTATCTACAATAACTTTCGTTATTGGAGAAAATTCAGATTCATTATACATATCACTTCTTGCCTTAACGCGTATTTCATAGGTGCCCGGTTCTAAGTATGGTGGTAAATCTTCTTTTGAATTGTATACTGTGCCATTAATTTCTACATCATAGCTGTCAGCATCTTCATCGCGTGTAAAGAATACTTGGTTATTTAAAACTCCAATATCATCTGGATATTGTAAGAATCTAACCTTAAACTCATAAGCATCCGTAAACAAAGAATCTACAAAGTCTTCTACACCGCTAAGCGCTTGTATACGCACCTTGTATGACCCATCTTCTGTAAAGGTATATGTTGTTTCATATATATTAATATTTTCTCCATTAATACTTAAAATATATGAACTTGCTCCCTCTACCTCACTAAATGTTAAAATATTTTTTTCTACTTTTATATTCGTAGGTTGCTGTAGTCTAAACTCCATATCGCTTGGACTAGCACTACAAGATACCAATATAAAGGTAAAAAATAGAATCATGAATCCAATACTTATTTTTCTCATAAACTTCTCCCTAGTTTACCCTATTTTACCATTAATTTTTCTTTTAGACTTTTCTAAGACATAATTTTTATTAAATCTACATCCTTGTGATTAAGTTATTATATATTATATCCTAAATTTGAAATACTAACCCTTTATGAAAAAAGATGTTAGTAGTATTTTTATAGATTATATAAATCACTACTAACATCTTATTAAGTTTATTGCCTTTTATAATTGATGAGTCTAAGCTTACTTTCTAAGACTTATTAGTCAAAGTGATTAGCTAAATAAAACATTTACTAATTCTGGATGATCAATAAATGGATTACGGCTCTTTTGAATTCCAAATATTTTTTCGTTTCTAGATATCTCAAAATCACTTACTGGATCTTGTTCATGCCATGTTAAAAACATTTGGTATGAACCAACTTCAGTAATCTTAATGTTGTTACGTAATGTGATATATAATACAATACGCGCTACATCCCCTACGTGTTCTTCACCTGGGTAGAATGCACCATTAATCAACTTCCAATTAGCACCTGTTGCAGCATTTGTAAATGGATAATTAGAACGTGTTGAGTTGACTGATACTACTGCAGCTCTTAAGTTATGTAAGTCATCTTCTTTAGCACCAACTGCTCTTAGTTTAGATGCTGGTACAACGTGTTCACGGTTACCATATGCACCAAAACCAGTATAGATATTATAGTTTTTTCCATTGTAATTATCAATTGCTTGTACTTGGCTTGTAGAACCTGATTGTGAACCCATAGTCTTAATCATATTTGTTAAAGCTGATTTAAAAGCATTACCAGATAAACCATTTAATACTGAATAGTAACCTGTAAAACTTGAAATTGAATTAACTGTAATATTAAATGATTTAGTTTCAACAACTTCACTATCAAATAAGATAGTATATGTTAATGTAACTACAACATCATTATCTCCTTGGTTAATTACACCAGTATTTGATAATACAGCAGGGTTTGAAGATACCCAGTTAATAGTAGCACCAAATAATAATTCTCCTGCTACTGTTAAGTCTAGATTACTTGATGTTGATGTACCAATTGTAGGTAGTACAATGTTATCTAAAATAATTGCAGAGACGTTGTTAAAGTCAACTGTGTTATCTACTATTAACTCACTAGCACTTGTTACAAATATATAGTTATTTGATCCTTCTTTGTAAACTGGTGCAATGACACTTACTCTTAGACCTGGGTCTAGGTTTGCTAATTTGTTTTGAATTGCTAATTTTTCAGTTTGGTTTAAATCTTGTGGTACATAGATTGTAAAACTACCTTGATTTGTATGTAACACATAGTTTGTTTGAGTATTTGTATATTTAGTTGACATTAGACCAAAGATAGATACTAATTTGGATGGATTGTTTGCTATCTTGTCAGCAGTAATAATTAGTGGAGATGCTTCTTTAGTGGCTAACTTTTTAACACCACGAATATTTCCAATATAAATATTTGAGTTTTCAGTTAGTTTTGTACCTCTAACTTCAATTTCATCACCAGCTTTTAGTGTTGCATTAAGTGAAGTTGGTATTCTAACTAAAATCGCTGCTGTTTGGTCTTCCATGAAGACAAACAGTTCATTTCCTTTAGTATAAACAGATGTAACAACACCAACTGTTTTAACAAAACTTTGGTTTGTTTCACCTCTAACAGATAAAATAGTTGTTGGGTTACCCTCACCTAATTTAACAATAAATTGTTTTGTTAAAGAAAATTCACCATTTGTAAGTGTTGCTGTTAAGCTTACCTCTACTTGACCTTCACTTGGTACAGTTACTGCACCAGTTGAAAGATTAATTAAATTGTTGTTTGTGTTTGTTGCACTTGTATATGACCAAACAATTGTACTTCCTTTAGCACCAACTTTTGAAAGTGTTGCTACTCCATTTTCAATAAATGTTGTTGGAATTGATAATTGATTACGGTCTAATTCTACATTTAATTGTTCTGCTGGTTTAGCAGGTTTTAGATTAAACATTTTTAAATCAGAGATTTTAATTCTTGCTGTATTTTGAGTACCTACAGATGCATCTACAAAGATACGTAAGTTATCTAGTTCAACATCAGTGACTTCAATTAATTTACCATCCACTGTTAAGTGTGGTAATAAATCTAAGATGTCAACCCAATTACTACCAACTTTAGTTTGTAGCTTAGCAACAGTTGTTGCCGCTAAATCTAGATCACTCCAAGTTTTTAAGTTAAATGTGATTTTATTAATCTTTGTTTGGAAGTTAAACACAATCCAAGCAGTTGTTTGTGATGTGGATGCACCAGATAAGATTAATTCATTACCAGTTGTATTTGCACGTTTCTTTAAAATATCTACATTTTTATTTGTAACAGTATCCTTTAATACAGATGCTTCAGCACTATCAGAATAACCATGTTGTAAATCACCTGTAAATTGGAAGTGATGAACTAATGTTTCTTGATCAACTACTTCTTCACCATCAGTCACAGTAATTTGTACAACAACTTCAGCAACATTACCTTTTAAGTCAGTAGCTGTGTAGATAACATCATATGTACCAGAAACTTCTAAGTTTACAGCACTAGCATCCACTGATACTTGAACAACACCGTCAACTGCATCTAGTGCAGATACACCAGCTAAGTAGTTTGGAGCATCTTGACCAATTACATAAGTAATGTCTTTAGCACCGCTAATTACAGGTGCAACAGCATCTTCACCTGGTGTAACTGAACCTGAGCCACCATAAGTAATATCAATAGATACAATCCAGATTTGACCTGATTTAGTACCTGTTGTTGTATTCTTTAAGCTAAATTCTTTAATATCTAAATCTGTATATGTTTTAGTAGTACTTGATAAATCAGCTAAGCCTAATGTGATTTCTTGTGAACCAAGTTTTAATAAACCACTTGTCTCACCTTCAACAGTGTTTGAACCTACACCAAATACAATTGTAATTGCATTGATTTTTTGTTCACCTAATGTTGCAACTGTTAATGTATTACCATTACCAGTTGTTCTATCTGCATATAATCTTACAGATCCATCTTTATTTAAACCAATAATATTATTAAACTCTCCTACAGAGTCTGTTGTGACATTAAATACTGACTCTACTAGTCCAACTGAGACTGCATTATTTCCAGTTGTCATATTACCAGTAGTAGTACCAGTGTATTTAAATGTAACAGTTTCACCAACTACAGGTACTTCATTACTTGTTACAATTACTATTACAGTAACTTCTTCTTTATTACCTGCATTATCCATTGCAGTATAAATAATGTTATAAACGCCTTTAACGCTTAAGTTAACATTAGTAGTATCTACAGTAACATCAACTTCTCCATCTACATCATCGGTTGCTGACACACCATCTAAGTAAGATGGTTCAGCATCACCAATTGTATAGTTGATGTCTTTAGCACCCGTAATAACTGGTTTAGTTGTATCTGGTGTAATAACATCTTCTAATTTAATAACGATTAAATCAAAGGTAATATCTTTTGAATTACTACCTAAAGTTACTTTAGCAGTTAAAGTAACTGATTTATCAGCACTTTGTCTAGTAACTTTTCCCATGTTATTTTCTATTAAGATAACAACAGGATCACTTGATGTCCAAGTAATTGTAATTTCTTTATTATCTTCTAAGCCAGAAGGTAATGAGAAATCAGAAGTAATATGATCTAGTCTATCCCCTTCTGATAAATTAATTTCTACTTTTTCAAGCAATTCAGTCGGCAGTGTATCAATGGATTCACATGAAACTATAAATATTGAAATAAGCATGATTGTAATATTGTTACAAGTTTTTCATAGTGTGAATGTTCTCCTTTAATTTTCGCGTAACATATCAATATACATAATTTAAACTCAAATTACAAGTAATATATGCATCTTTATACTAATTTTATAATAACGGTTACATATATATAAAAATATGACCTATAAACGGTCATATTTTTCAATTATTAAACATGATATCTACAAGATCTGGATAATCAATAAATGGGTTTCTATTGTTTTGTATTGCATAGATCTTATTATTTCTAGATATTTCAAATGGACTTACTGGGTCCATCTCATGCCACATCAAGAATAAATCAAGTTGTCCAACCAGTTGAATATTAAGCTCATACCTAATATAGATGTATAAGATAATCCTAGCTACATCACCAATATGATCTTCACCCGGATAAAATCCGTTACCAATAACTTTCCAAGACCCACCCAATGGATTATCTACAAAGAACTTATTACCTCTGGTAGAATTTACTTGTGAATTTGCAGCACGTAGATTGTGCAGATCATCTTTTATAACACCTAAGTGAGACTGTGGCCAAACGTGTTCTCTATTACCATATGCTTCAAATCCAGTATAGATATTATAGTTTTGACCTTCATAGTTATCAATTTGTCTAACTTGTGCAGTAGTACCTGTGGCACGACCCTTTGTTTTAATCATAGATGAGAGTTCGACTGTGAACTCATCCATGAGTAGTCCACTTAAACTTTCGTAGTAACCAGTAAACTCATAGTCTGTGTAGCCTGATACATTGATGCTAAATATTTTATCTCTTGCTTCTTTTTTGTAACTTAAGGTAGCAGTTAGGTCAACACTAGTATCTTCTTGAGGTCTATTAATCACTGCAAACAGTCCTTGTGGCTTAATGATAGTTTCAGTACCTGAGGACCACAAAAGGGCTACATCAGGGAATTCTTTAACAAATAACGGTAATCTAAAGTCACCAGTTACACTGTCTATCGTATCCCCTTCTTGAAACTCTAGTGCTAAGACCTCATATGCTTGATTAATCAGTTCAATAGCCCCAGTATCTTGTTTAGGTTTACAAGATACCATTATAACAGTTAAAAACAATGTTACAAACAGTAACATTGTCTTTTTAATGATTTGGTTTTGTTGTGAATAATATTTATTCATTATAAATCGCCTTTTTAATAGACTTCACTGCGGATGTAGATAAACTAGCATCCAGTAAGTAAATTGGAATTTCCTTAATAATTTGTTCAAAATGATTTAAAGCTTGATCCCAAAGTGCTTCTTCAGTTGGTCTTAATGTATTGGTCATTAGGTGTTTTAATGCTTCTTTTTCATTTAATTTTTGAACATTATCTGTAATACCTTGTTGTAAAAATACAATAGCTTTAAGTGGTTTTTTATCATTAGTATTAGAAGAGTACTGTCCACTAAATGGTGCACCATAAACAAAGATACCTTCACTTGTAACATCAAGTAACGGCTTATCATCATTTACCCATGATACATCATCTTTAAACAGGTGCTTCCACATTCTGGCATGTGTTGATTTACCTGTGCCACTTGGCGCAGCAAATAAGATCACATCCCCTTTATAGTTAATTGCTGAACCGTGTAGTGGTAGTAGACCATGGCGTTGAGCTAATTCTAAAAAGATCATACCAGTATAAACGTATTCTGCTGTCGCAGCATCTGTAAATGTATCTTCATCAATCCAAATTTCAATGTTTCTATAGTTTTCATCATAGTTCATATATGCTTTTAAACCAGAAACACTTTTTGAAAAGATTCTGTGAAGCTTAGATGTTGGTTTTTGAAGTTCTAGAGCATATTTCACAGTGATTGTATGATCGACTTCTCTACTACCTTCATATATATAGTTTTCGATGTTATTTTTGAAATATTGATCATAACGATAATCAAATTCTATGACCAGGCCTGCAATTAAGTATTTCTTCATATGTATTACCACCATTTCTTTCCTACGCTTTGATTATATCAAATAACTAAGTATAAATTAAGTATAATCATATGATTATCCATATTTGTAAAATTTGTTTCATCTAAATATAAGTCTATAAACACTAAAAAAAGACATCCAAATGGATGTCTCATATTTTAGATTTCTTTAAATTGAGTAAAGTCGATTTCCGTTGGAGTAGCTCTACCAAATACATCGATATCTACCATCATCTTCTCTTGGTCAGCATCTACATAAGATACTCTACCAATTTGGCCTTCAAATGCACCTGAAATGATTTGAACTTCTTTACCAAGTAAGTATTCATAGTTAGGTTTAGAAATAACGTTTGCTTTTAAGAGAATTGGTCTAATTTCTTCTTCTAATAGTGGAACTGGTTTTGTACCACCACCAGATGAACCTAAGAAACCTGTAACTCTTGGCGTATTTCTAACAACGAACCATGAATCATCTGTAACTAACATTTCAACAAAAACGTAACCTGGATAAATTTGGCGAACCTTTTCTTTATCTTTTCCGTCTTTATTCTTTTCAATATATGTTTCTTCAGGTACGATAATTTGGTAAATATAATCTTGCATACCCATAGAATCTACACGTCTGGCTAAGTCTTCTTTTACAGCTTTTTCATATCCGGAATAAGTTTGAATGACATACCAACGTCTTTTAGGCGTTCTAATTGCCATTATATTAATCCTTCTAGTAATCTTAAGATAATAATATCTACACCTGATACAAATCCTGTAACGATAAGTACGAAGATAATAACACGTGCAGCATTATCTAAGAACTCTAGCCATCCTGCCCAACTCACTTTTCTTAATTCCGGGAATGCTGGTAAGAAAAATGGATAAATAACAAGTGCTAGACCAAGTAATGCAATAACAAGTACTGTCCACGCAAAGATCATGTCATTTGGTGAACCACCTAATACCGGGAAACTCTCAGGGATATGAAATCCTTGAACGTTACCAATAATCATGATAGCTAAACCTGCTGTAATGGTTGCTAATATACCAAGAATTAAAGATTCACCTTTATATTCTGTGGATAGTATTTCAAGTAGTTTGTTTTGTGGTTGTTGTTCTTTTTTCTTGATTGCCATAAAAATCAACTCCTATTTACTTTCTTTATGAAGTGTATGTTTGTTACATCTTGGACAGAACTTGTTCATTTCAAGTCTCTCTTTTGATGTTTGTTTGTTTTTAGTTGTTGTGAAGTTTCTACTTAAACATTCACTACATACTAATATTATTTTTTCTCTCATTAAAAAACCACCTTTTGTAGTGGTTAATTGTTGGTAATATTATTTTACAACAAGTAACTCACTTAAGTCAATGCTAAACTATTATATCACATTATATAAACAATAATATTATAAAATTATAGTTTTACATAGTTTATTTAATTCATTTTAGAATTTTAACTTAATCAATTTTGCGGATTGCTTCCTGTCTAGATGCTTGATACTCTTCATGACTAATTAATCCTTTATCAAATAGATCATTTAACGCTTTTAATTTCGACTCTAAATCTGTTGCAGATTTTGCTTTATAAGTGGAACTTTCTTGGTTATTTGCATCAACTATATTTAATATAGCAAATACTAACAAAGATCCATAGAGTGCTATTGTAAATAAATCAAAACTTGAAATACTATAACTTAATAAGATAAATCCGCATACAACTACAATCGCTATATTCCAGCCCTTACTGTATTGTGCCTTATAACCTGCAAACAAAACAAATACAGCCATTAATGCAACTATAAGTCCCAACATATTAAATACTATATTTAAAATATCTGATGTAGATTCAAACTCTACATTAAGAATCATTTGAATAAATCCATTTAAAAATATAAAACCAATACCAATAATAGCGAGTAATACAACATTGATAATACTTAGTACAAATACAATTGTACCGTATTTGAGTTTTCTTTGATTATTCATTTAGTCCCCCTAAAAGCTTATTTCAACTCTATTATAACAACTATTAACTACTTTAGTTTGACTTTTATACGGTAAACCGCATTTTTTATACTTTTTTGAGTTTTATTTAAGTTTAAGGCAATCGTATCAATCGTAAGTTTATCTTCAAAGTACATTGTATATATGTGTTTTTCTAGTGGTGATAAATAAAGATTATCTATATTAGTCACTTCATAATTTGGCGTGTAACTTTCTTTGATGAGCTCTGGTTTTTCAATTAAAACATATTTTGAAGACTTGTCTTTTAAGGTAATAAACTTACGGTATAAGACAAGTTCAAAATACTTTGTAAAAGTTTTGTTTTTTGATTCATCAAAGGTGTGGATACAATCCAATAAGGTCATTAATGATTCTTGAAAAAAATCATCATGATCTTTACTTGGTATATAAAATTTATAGATGTTTTTCAAAATAAGTGGTTTGTATTTTTGAAAGATTATGGAAATCACTTCTTCGGATTTTGTCGTTCGATATAAGTAGATGAGTTCATAATCATTCTTATACATAGCACTTACCTAAATTGTTTCATATAAGAGTAGCGCGGTTGCTACACTCACATTTAAACTGTTTACTTTACCAAGCATTGGAATCGATACTAATAAGTCACAACCCTTTTTTATCAAAGGTCTTAACCCAAAGCCTTCATTACCCATAATAATCAGTAAGTTTTGATTCTTTGGTATCTCTTTATAGCTTGCAGTTGCTTCGCCTGCTGTACCAACAACCAAAAAGTCTTCTTTTTGCAGTTTAAGAATCGTTTGGTACAAGTTGGATACTAAGATCAGCTTAACGTGTTCTATCGCTCCAGAAGATGTTTTTGCAACCACACCTGTAAGTGGTACTTGATGTTTCTTGGAAATGATCACACCG
Source organism: Acholeplasma laidlawii PG-8A (assembly GCF_000018785.1). NCBI lineage: Bacteria > Bacillati > Mycoplasmatota > Mollicutes > Acholeplasmatales > Acholeplasmataceae > Acholeplasma > Acholeplasma laidlawii. Next base: position 132,458 of record NC_010163.1, on the reverse strand, counting down.
TCATAGTTGGTTGCTTCAACACTTCTTAAAATAGCTCCTAGGTTATGTGGATCTTGAACCTCATCTAGCATTAAAAAGCGTTGCCTGCGTGTTTTATCCAATACAACATCTAATTCTAGGTATTGATAATCTTTAACATCAGCTACTACACCATTGTGTACGGCATTGTCGGTTAAATTATTTAATTGTCCCTTATTTGTTAGTTCATAACTAATATTATTGTTTTCTAAAAAATTAATGAACTTACTATCGCTAGATTTTTCATCTAAATAAAGTTTATAGATTGGTCTTTTATTCAAAACTGCTTCTTTAATAACGTTCTTTCCGTAAATAATCATATTTTTTCTCCTTACTTTTAAGAAAAAGGTGCATCTAATGCACCTTTACTTCATTTCCGAAATGACATGTATAATGCGTCTAACAGCTGTCTTTAGCCATTTGCCTAAATTGGTTAGTATATACATTAGTGGATAACTTGTATAAATTAATACAATAAGTAATAAATTTTGAGGTAATGTCATCGGTGTAGAATGTGTGACATTATTAATCGTAATAATTGGTTGAATCTCTAGTAGTTCTGGTAGTAAGAACACACCAAACACTGCTAAGGATAGCATCGTAAAGAATAAGATACTACGTCTTGGATTTAGTGGTCTAGACACACTATATAACACCATAAATGATAATGCAGTTGCAGTTAGGCCAATCAGGGTTGAAATACCACTGTGTTGATTGGAACCCATACCTACATCAAGACCTAATGTATGTGCAACACTAAAGATAATGAGTGCATTTAATAAGACTACAATAGCTCCAGGTAGTGCATCTTTAACGATCTTAGCCAAGAAGTTACCTTCAATACGGTTATTGTTATATTCTAACGCAATAAAGAATGATGGTACACCAATGACTAATATTTCCATAATCAATAAATGACTTGGTTTTAAAGGATATAGTGCTTCATACCCCATTAAACCTCTAATAATAATAAGTAAGCTTAAGAACAATGTAAAGAATGTCTTAGTTAAATAAAGTTTAGACACCTTTTGAATATTATTAATAACACGTCGACCTTCGCTAACAACCTTAGGCATGTTTGCAAAGTTAGAATCCATTAAGACCAAGTGGCTCACGTTTCTTGCTGCCTCAGAACCAGATGCCATCGCAATGGATGTATCTGCTTCTCTTAAAGCAAGAATATCATTTACACCATCACCAGTCATCGCAACAACGTGACCATTGTTTTTCATTGCTTCTACCAATAGTTTCTTTTGATGAGGACTTACACGTCCAAAGACAGTATATTTATTAGCAATTCTAACAACTTCTTTATCCGACATGTTTTCTAGTGACACATAACTTTCAGCATTTTTAATACCAGCTCTTTGGCTAATACGAGATACTGTAAGTGGGTTATCCCCAGAAATTACAACGACATTCACACCATTGTCTTTAAAATATTGAATGGTATCCGGTGCATCTGCACGGATCGTATCTTCAATCATAATTAAAGCAATCGGTTTTAATTTACCCGTTACTTCTTTACCTTCAATTGGATCATCTGTATGAACAACTGCTAATACACGGTAACCTTCATTGGCTTGTTTTTCAACTTCACTAGCAATTTTATTGTAATCTTGTTTTAATACAAACTCTGGTGCACCAAGTGCAAACGTTCCATATTTTTCAAATTCAACTGCTGAATACTTTCTAGCAGATGAAAATGGAATAATCGCTTTATGACGAATACGCTTTTGATTACCAAAACGTTCATATAAAGCATCAGATGTTAAGTTTGAATCATTTTGAGCATTAAGCATGGCAGAGACTAGTTGTTTTAAAGTTAACCCTGGAACTGTTTCAAATTCAATAACAGATTTGACTGTCATTGAACCATCAGTAATCGTTCCTGTTTTATCTAAACATAATGTATCAATGCGTGCTAACATTTCTATACAATATAATTCTTGAACTAAAGTATTATTTTGACCTAATCTAACAACCCCAACAGCAAGCGCTACAGATGTTAATAAGAACAGTCCTGATGGGATTAAACCAATAATTGCACCCGCAGTACGTTCTACTAATATCGGTTGAATGATTTGATCATAATTACCATTTAATCCAAGCATGTATAAACCAGCACCAATTGGGATAATTAAAAATCCGATAATTCTAACAATTAATTTTAAAGATCTGAAGATATCTGATTTAGGTTTTTTATACTTTTTAGCTTGAGAAGTTAATTTTTCTATATAAATATCATTTCCGATTGCTGTTGCTTGTGCATAAACAGAACCTGAAATAACAAATGAACCACTATATAAAGTGTCCCCTGCTTTTTTAACAATCGGATCAGACTCACCAGTAAGCAAGGATTCATTGACTTCAACTGAACCTTGTCTTACAACAGCATCCACAATAATTTGTTTACCTGCAGATAATTTTAAGATTTCATCAATCACTACATCTGCAACACCAATTTCTTGTTCTAGGCCATCTCTTATAACCATCGCTGTTGGTGCAGATAATAAAGATAATTTATCAATCATCTTTTTAGCGTTAATTTCTTGAATAATACCAATGGTTGTATTCATTGCAACAATAACAATCGATACTGTTTGTGTAAATTTAGCACCTGTTATAAGTAAAATAATAACAATCGCTAAAATAAGCATATTAAAGAACGTGAATACGTTTGAAAAAATGATACTGCTTAATGTTTTAGTAGAACCTTTATCAGAAAGGTTCACTAACCCGGCAAGCTGTCTTTTTTCAACGTCATCTGTAGTTAACCCATGTTCTACATCCGGATTATATCTTTCAATAACAATATCACCTTTTGACTTAATTCTAGTTGGAGTGTGTGCACTTTTAACTTTTTTATTTTCAATCAAGCCTAAAGGATCCCCCTTCATTTCGAAAGGTTCTTCGACAATGACTGTTTGAGGAGTTTTTGATTTCTTTTTAGTTTTTGGTTCTTTGTCTTGCTCATCTAAGAGCGCCAACAGTTCATTTTGTACATCTTTAGCCATTGTAACCACCCTGTTTTATAAATGTAATACCTAGATTAATTAAATCTTTAGCGCGTTGCTCATCAATTATCGATAAATAGCCTATTAAACTTTCAAATCCGGTTGCTTGTTGATATGTCACCATATCCATTTGTTTTCTTGAGTTGTGAGATTTATTTCTACCCTTTTTATAGGCATCAATTTCTTCTTCAGATAAAATCTCTAAACTAAGAAAATAATTCATAATCGAAGCTTGTGCTTCATTCGATGCTAATCTAACCTTTTCAGTATGTAGTTTACCTACATTTCTAATACCTTGAGTAATCAAATATTTTCTGATTTCAAGTTCATAATAAGCATCACCTAAATATGCAAGTGCTAACCCATTCATTAGATAAAACCTTTATCTAATAATGGTTTTCTATAGATATCAGCCTTCTCATAATTTTTCTCTAACCTTGCTTGTTGCCAGTTATTATAGTTTTGAATATCATCTTCTAAAACTTCAAGGATATTAGGGTTTATACCTAATGTGGATAGTATTTGTATGATCGTGTTGTAGTTTTCTACTTTAAATGCTTTATTTAAGTCTTTAATGAGTTTATCAATTAAGGAAATAACTCTAGGTGTAGCAAAATCATCGTTCATAAATCCTTCAAAGTATTCCATACTTTCATGATCTAATCCATTTTCATTGATATTGTTTAATATCATATGAAAATGCCACTTATTCAGTGTATATGATATTTTATCATAAGCCTTTTGATATTGTTCAATTAAGTCATCACTAAACTGAATTGGCGCTCGGTAATGATGTGCTAACAACATTAAGCGATATGCATTTGGATTATAGACTTGAACAAGGTCTTTAAGTTTGATATCATTACCTAATGATTTACTCATCTTTTCATTAGCTAAATCCAGTCTACCAACATGCATCCAGTACTTCGCTAGATGGTGATCATGTTTTGCAACAGACTGTGCAATTTCATTTTCATGGTGTGGAAATTTTAAATCAAACCCACCACCGTGAATATCAATTTCACCACCAAAGATTTCGTTTGTCATGACAACACACTCTGTATGCCACCCAGGACGACCATCACCCCAAGGTGCATGATATTTAATACCTTCTTCTGTGTTCTTCCATAAAGCAAAATCATAGTCTTTTTCTTTATCAGTTTCTAAATCAATACGGACTCCAGTTTTTAAGTCTTTAACCTGTTGGTTCGACAATATCCCATAGTCTTTGATTTTATCCACTCTAAAATAGACACCACTTTGGGTCTTATATGCAAACCCATCAGAAATTAGTTCACCAATAAACTTAATCATTTCTTCAATATAGTTGGTTGCATGTGGTGTGACATCAAAATTATATCCACCAATTTTTTTAGCTATTTCAAAAAAATTGTTGGTATAAGTAGTAGCTAGTTCTTTTTCAGTTATATGTAGTTTTTGGGCTCTGTCAATGATCTTATCATCCACATCAGTGATGTTAGATGCGTATTTAACGCCATAATCTAGATATTGTAAGTAACGCTTAACAACATCAAAAAAGACAACGGGTCTACCATTACCAATATGTATATCATCATAGACTGTAGGTCCACACACATACATATTTACTTTTTTTTCATGAATTGGCTTAAATTCTTCAATTTTGTTTGACAGTGAGTTATATATTTTTAACATGTAGTAAACATTCCTTTACATAGTATTATACTAAAAAATAGCCCCTTTATGCAAAGCATTTAGATGATTTCACGCAATGACTTTAATAACTCGACCATCGCCCAAGTATCTTGTTTACAATATTCTATTAATCCACGTTTATTAAACTCGAATTCTTGTTTGTTCATCTTTGGAAAATTACCATAAACAACGACTGCTTCATCCCCATTTTTAACATCCAAATTAGAATAACTTAAGTCAGGAACAAAAATAGGTAATACCTTTTTAATTGAAAAAGATCCTTGGAGTGCTTCATGGTAATAATTAAAGCCTTTCTTCTCCGGAATACCCCACTTGTCATATAACTTATGGTGACTGCCTTTAAAGACATACCATAAATCAAATGTTCTACTAATAATATCATTTAGCTTATCACTAAATTCAGGGAATAGTTTAGCAAGTTCTTTCATTCTAGTTTTTTCAAATGAATCATTCCATGCAACCACCGTACCTTTAGGACCTATTAGATCACATAAGTACTTAGTTAACTGATAGCGCTGATCTAAGTGGTCTGTTGCAAGATATACATATGAATCTAAATCCTTATCACTCACACCTGGAGCATGTTCAATATGTAAGTTAAACTGGAAGACTGATTGGTCATAAGCCTTCTCACCTTTAAAACGCGGTAATGGTGAACCAAAGGTTTCAAAATCCAAGTGATAGAGTGGATACTCTAGTTTTCCTAAAATGGCTTTAATACGTGGTTTATCCATGTAAGGTTTACCGGAACTCAAGACCTCATATTGAATTTGATTATTTTCTCTTGTTAACCATGAGTATGGCACGTCTAGTGCCATTTTCATGTTCATCTTAATGAGATCTTCAGGTTTATATTTTTCCCCTTTTTCATCGGTAAATCCATTATGATTTCCAATATAGGTAAAAATAGAATCCTTTTTAGGTATGTCTTTATAACATATATCATGGAACATACATTTATTCTTACCTTTTCTAGGACATAGTGGAAAAGGTACTAATGTCATGTGATCTAGTCTATGAATTACTTCTTCAACATCTGCTTCAAAGCTTTCTAAGAAGTTCCCAGTCAAATCTGTAACATCCACTAAGCGAATAAGGAAGTTTTCCTTATCCATATCTTTATAATAATCAGGTTGTCCATCTTTATAAACACCATCAAAAATGTATTTGTGGTTTAGTATTGCTAGATAATATTTCATTGGTTTCGTTTCTATATTGTTACTCTTAAAGAAATGCTCTATCACATATCTTTGATAGGTAATATCATAAAGATAACCACCAATTGGATTGGTTCTTTTTAAAATTGCTTGTTTTTTCTTGAAGTACTTTTCTCCAACCGGTAAGCCTAGAGCTTCTCTTGACATTAATATACCTTCAGGTGTAAGTTCAAAAAAGTTAAACTTTTCTTTATCTTCTGTAAATGTTAAATCCATAAATTTAGAAGATGTGGTTGCTTTAGCTTCTATAACTCTAATGATGTCATCAGTTTCTTGGTAGATATCCAAGAAACTATAGAAACTATAATCACCTATGGTTGCTTCAAATCTTTTTTGATCACGCGTTTCAGTACTTGCAACCACTGGTGCATTAAATTTATGTTGTACATACTTAGCGGATATTTCTTCCATCTTATTAAAGTATGGCAACATCACTTCTAATTTTTTATTTTCAACATTAATTAAATCTACTTCTTCTGTTTCATCAGTTTCTTCATCTGTTTCATATTCAATCATTTGTTCAAATAAGGCTTGTTTTTTTGCCTCATTTTCTTCGGTCATTAAATCTGATAAATCATCTGTAAAGGATACCGTTGCATCCTTACTTCCCCTTTTATAGATTTCAAATAAAGGAAAGAACCTTGGACAGTTAATACCTCTTATAAATCTCGTTTTAGATATTTTATTTAAAGTATGTTTCATTTTTGACTTTCCTCCTAAACGTCTATTACTCTTATTATACATGATTCATCACTATAGATTGTTAGAATTTCCTTGATTTAAAGTTCTTATAATAAATAAAGGTCATATAGTAATCTCTATATAACCTTAGATTTATTTTATATAAATAACTGTAATACAACTAATGCAATCAACATGGTTGGAATAGATAATAATGCACCATATGAAATAAATTTACCAAAGGATAAATCTATGTCTTCTTTCTTTAAGATACGCATCCACATCATACCAGCTAGTGCTCCAATGGGTGTTAGATAAGCTCCAATATTAGATCCAATAATTGAGCTATATATCGCACGGTTAAGTGCTTGTTGTGGTAATAAAGGCATATGATGGATAATGTCTGCATATAACACGGACATTGGTATATTATTTAAAAAGTTTGCTGATATAAAGGACGTTAAGCCATATCCATATAAACTATCTAAATTAGATAACATAGCTTCTATATTTTCTGTAACCCCATATTTATTAAGACTAATGACCATAATAAACATAGAGATAACAAAAGGCATTAAATTCCACGGCATTCTTTTAACAGTATTTAAAAAGTATGCCGGATGTTCTTTATAAACAAACACTTGATAAAAGACCATGAAGGATGCATTAAATAGTAAGAAGCATAATGCAATCAAATACATCTCTATAGCTATATAAGATGATAGGGTAAGAAACGTGGTTGCGAGTACTAGGTTAATTAAAGTAACCCATACAAGTACCGGTCTATCTAGTACTACATTATCTAGTATGGTTTTATCCATTGGTTTTCTTAAATCTTTATTGAATAACACCCATAAGATAATAAATGTAAATGTACCTGCAGCAATCGTTGGAATCATCATAACTTTAAAGTATTCAAAGAACGTAATATTAAATGCTGAAGCTAAATAGATATTGGTTGGATTACCAATCATAAACATTAAGCTCCATGTATTGGCTGCTACAAACTCTGATAATAGATACGGTATTGGGTTGATTTTAGCGTGTTTAGAAAAATAGATGATAATCGGTGTAAAGGTTAAAATAATGATGTCATTAGAAGTAAATATCGTTAAAAAGGATACCGTCATATATAAATAGATAAAAATCTTTAGTTGACTTGTACCCGCAGCTTTTAAAACCAGAATAGATACTTTCTTAAAAAATCCCAATTCATCAAGCATCACAGATAAACCACTCATTGAAATAAAAATGATAAGTAGTTTAATTGGATTCATCCCAGTACTTTTTGTTAAACTTTGATAGATCTCACTTGGAGATACCAGTTGAAATATCACTAATAAAAGTGCACCAATAACTGCAACAAGCCAAAATGATTCTATAGAAAAATTACCAAAATAAAGTTTTGGTTTAAACATAACCATCAAGATAAGTATAACTACTGTAAGTGAAAATATAATAAGTGTAAGTGCCATAAAGTGTCCTTTTTTAACAATAAAAGCTGGCAAATGATATTTGCCAGCCTTAATTATACTATATATTTATTGAATTGATATCTGACTAAATTATGTTTAGTTTAAATGACTTAAAACAAACTCAGATGTTAAGAAATCAGCTGCTGATGTAACTACATTAAATGCTGATAAATCAACTGCAGTACCATCAAAATTAATTGCTGCACTGTTCAGAATTTTTACTTCATTTACTTTGTTTGCCCAAGCATATGGGTATAGTTCGCTTGCTGTTGCAACTTGGTTACCATTTGTAGTTGTAACTTCTATAATACCACCTGCTAATAACTTAGTAGATGATGTTGTAGCTTGTCCTGCAACTAAACTTGTGTGTACTCTGTTTAATACATCAGATGCACTAATAGTAAGTTCACCATTAAATAATACTTCATTTAATCTTGATTTAATAATCGAACCAACAATACCACCAGCATAGATTGTATCTAATTTATCGCTTGCTGTATTTGCATGTTTTGTGTGTGATACAGAAATTGCTGCATTTGAATAAATCTCAGCTGTATTACGATCACTTCTATATGCTCCAAATACACCGCCAACAAATAATACACCTGTGCCTAAGCTTGCTTTATCTTGGTTGATATTTACATTAACATCTGTATCCACTACAGCTATTTGTTCAATACCTGTACCTTTATCTTGTTCAATTAAACCAAATGCACCACCTACGTATGTACCTGCAGTTGCAGCTTGTGCTCCAGCATATACACCATTTAAGGCATTTTGTTCAACATTTAAGATAGAGTCTTTAACTACGATATTTCTTAATGTACCTTGCATAGAACCACCCACTAAACCAACATACAAGTTACGGTTTGTTACGGATTGATTTCTATTGTGGCTAATGGTTACACTTGAATTTGTTATTTCAATGTTTTCTAATAAGAATGCATTGTTTGATACTTTACTTACGATTAATCCTACATAGTGGATACCAATGTATGGTTTAGCTTCGTTATCAATATGTACATTATCTAATTTAACGTTTTTAATCGTTGATTTAGATGCATAACCAAAGATGGATAGATATGATTTATATACATCATCTTCAGCTGTAATATTGATATTTTTTAAGGTAAAATCTTTACCGTCAAAACTACCACTAAATGGTGTGCCTGATGTAAATAAAGGCATCATAGATACATTACCGAAGTCTAGGTCATTACCTAAAGCATAGTGTTTTTTAGAATCCATTGATTTAAATTCTTCTGTTGTTGTAATTACAATTGGATTTGCTTCTTCATCACCAGGACTTAATGTTTTAAATGTAGCACTTAAATAATATAGTTGGACTTGTTTATTATTCTTTTGACCAAAGACATATACATCATAACTACTACCCATTTTTAAATCAGTAAATTTAATTGTTTTACTTGGTGTTGCAGTAGATAACTCTAATGTTTGGTCAACATCTGCTTCCCCGCTTGTTTTCACTCTAACTACGAGTGTTTTACTATCTAATTCTGTATCAGGGTCTCTTAATTCTACTTTAAATTGAACTTCTGTAGATGTTGCAGAGATAGATGTTACATATGCTCTTGCATTAGATCTTGCTTGTGATGTACAACCTGCTAGTACAAGCAATAATGCAAAAGCAACAATTGTTAAAACTTTTTTCATTTAGTTTCTCCTTTTAGTACTTCTAAAGTTTTGTTCATGCGTTTAATTACTAATTCTTTACCTAGTAAACTTAATGATACCGGTAGGCTTGGTCCATGTGCTTCGCCAGTAGTTGCTATTCTAATCGGCATGAATAGTGGTTTACCTTTAATATTTAGGGCTTTACCGGTATCTTTAAGTGCTTGGTTAATTGCCACGTCATCTGTAAAGTCAACAGACGATATTGCACCCATAAAGCCTTTAATAACAACTTCATTATCAAATTCTTTAATTTCTTCTAAAACAGCTGGTTCTAAAACAAAATCATGATGGAAGAATTGATCATAGTACTTAGTGATTTCAGCACCATAGGATAATCTATCTTTTAAGATGGATAATAAACTTTCTAACCATGCTTCATTTTTAATTTCAATGCCGTGATTGATTAAAAATGGTCTGGTTAGATCCTTTAGTTCGTCCATAGATAAAGCTTTTAAGTATCTAGAGTTGATGTAAGCTAACTTTTGCTTATCAAAGTAACTTGGTGCAGCACTTAGTCTATGTTCATCAAATAATGAGATAAGTTCTTCTTTTGATAAAATTTCTTCATCATCTTTAGGACTCCATCCCAGTAATGATAAGAAGTTTAACATCGCTTCTGGTAAGAAACCTAAGTTCTTATAATCTTCAATAAATTGAATTGTATTAGTATCTCTTTTACTTAACTTTTTACGGTCTTCATTGACAATAATTGTCATGTGGCCAAATGTTGGATACTCCCAACCTAAAGCATCATATACCATGAGTTGTTTAGGTGTATTTGTAATATGTTCTTCACCTCTAAACACGTGGGTAATTTCCATATAGTGATCATCAATAACAACAGCAAAGTTATAAGTAGGAATACCATTATCTTTTAAGATAATCCAGTCTTCAACATCTTTTGATTCAAATTTCAGTGTACCACGAATAACGTCATCAAATTCATATAATACATTTTCTGGAACCTTAAAACGGATCGCAAAATCTTCTGATCCTTCTTTAAAATCTTTATAAGCATAACCTTTTTCAAGTAGCTCAAATGCGTACTTTTTGTACAGTTCTAGACGGCTTAATTGATTATAAGGACCAAAAGAACCTCCAACATCAACGCCTTCATCCCAGTCCATACCTAACCATTTTAAATTATTTAATTGAGATGTAATACCACCTTCAACATTTCTTGCAACATCGGTATCTTCAATTCTTATAATGAAGTCGCCACCATGGTGACGAGCAAATAAGTAATTGAATAATGCTGTTCTTGCATTACCAATATGTAAATGTCCTGTAGGTGATGGTGCATAACGCGCTCTAAACTTTTTCATGTTCACCCTCATTTCGCAACCTTTATTATAAATTATTTCGACTGAATAAACAAGTTTATTATGTATTATGCTTGTTATTTATCTAACTTCTTATTCCTAATTAACTAAACATACAAATTTTAACTTTCTATTGCACCACTTAATGTAGCTACAGACACATAAAATCGGTTAATAAGAAAAAACTCCCACATCATGGAAGTTTTCTTTTGAATGTATATAAATATTAACGTTTTGAGAATTGAGTTGCACGACGTGCTTTTCTTAGACCGTATTTATAACGTTCTTTAGCTCTTGGATCACGAGTTACTAAACCAGCTGGTTTTAACACTTTACGTAAGTCTTCATCAACTTCCATAAGTGCACGTGTAATACCTAAACGGATTGCACCTGCTTGTCCAGTTAAACCGCCACCGTTAACGTTAGCTCTAACATCGAACTTACCTACATTTTCAGTTAATTCTAATGGTTGTAGAACGTCTAGGCGTGTTGCAGCTGAAGGAATATATTCTTCAAACTCTCTACCATTAACAATAAACTTTCCTGTACCAGGAGTTAGGATAACACGAGCAACAGATGACTTTCTGCGTCCTGTACCTAAGTATTGAACTAAATCTTTTGCCATGTAATTATACCTCCAAACTTTCTGGTTGTTGTGCTTGATGTTTATGTTCAGGTCCTGCATATACGAACAGTTTTCTAAACATATCTCTACCAAGAGATGTATGTGGAATCATACCTTTAACTGCTTTTTCAACTAAAGCTGTAGGTTTTTTAACTACTAATTCTTTAGCTGGTGTTTCAGTTAGACCTGATTCATAACCTGAATGCTTATAATAGATCTTATCATTCCATTTGTTACCAGTTAATTTAATTTTTTCTGCGTTAATAACGATCACATAGTCACCTGAGTCTACATGTGGAGTGTAGGTTGGTTTATGTTTTCCTTTTAAAACGCTAGCAACTACAGTTGCTAAACGACCTAAAGTTTTACCTTCAGCATCGACAACATACCACTTGCGTTGGATTGTTGATTCATTTGCCATAAATGTTTTCATATTTTTTTAGACTTTCTCCTTATAATTTTACACTGCTATAAGGGCTGTGGAATATAAGCTTTAAAACGTACCGTGAAATATAATATAATATTCCCTTTGATTTGTCAAGTATATCATGCTAAATATGTGATTAATTAATCATTGGAATGAAGTTATCTCTACTTATCTTCTTAAGTTATTTTTAGTGGCTTTATGTTCATATAGATTTTTATCCGAATTTTCATAAACTTTGCTGAAATCTACGGGTATTTCAATCTTAGTAAAACCATAACTAAACCTCAATCTGTATTCGTTAGAAATGGATTCGATTGGGTGGTTAGAAAGGATTTGATATAAGCGTTCTATTAGAAGTTTGACCTGTTCAGGTTCATAATCATGTAAATAGACTGCAAACTCATCGCCACCAAATCTACAAATATAAGATCTAATATCAAACACTTCCTTTAAAGCGCTACTAAATTCAATTAAAATATCATCACCAATTAAGTGACCATAATTATCATTGATGAACTTAAACTCATCGATGTCCATCAGTATGAAATAATGATTATGTTCATGGTTTATGCCCATATTAGATTCAAGTTTTTGGATAAAAACTTGACGTCTTAAAAGTCCTGTGAGATCATCATGATTTGAACGATATTCTAACTCTTGTAAATATGCTTTTTCTTTTGTAATATCATTTTTTATTGCTAAGTGAAACATAGGTTTTCCATTGACACCTTTAAGTGTCATAATTTTAGATAACTCAGTAAATATTTCACCATTTTTCTTTCTATTAATAAACTCACCCACCCAGCTTTCACCAGCTCTTAGTGCTTTTTCAAGCTCATCATATGTTTTTCTTGGTGTTAGACCACTTTTTAATAGACTAGGTGTACTTCCAATAAGTTCTTCTTCTGAATAACCTGTTAAGTTAATGGTTTGCTTGTTTGCATATATGATTTGACGCTTCATATTGGTTAGAATCACAACGTTTGGATTTTGATCAAAGACTTGGTTAAGTAGTTTAGCTGATGATTGAATATCTAATGTTTTTGCAAGATTTTTATTAATGGATAATTGGTCATGTAAGATAATAATAAACACCATTGAAAGTGCCCTTAAAATGAATGAAAATGCAGAAACCCAAGTATCTGTGAAGGTGTGATATAAAAGATCTGATGTGATGAACCCTTCCGTAATAAAACGCACAGTTTCTGTGATAAACAACAAGTAAACGGTAGATTTTATATACTTAGATGGATAAACCTTCCTAAAATCCACAATCAGAATTCTAGATAATAAGATAACAAGTAACAAGGATTGAGCAAGCACTTTATCCATCTTAGTACCAAATATCATAATAAGTCCTACACCTATAATACCGATTGAAAAGGTTGCAATAATACGTTTTTCAGATTTTGAACTGAGGATACGCATAATAATCAAAAACAAGATACCCATAGATACAAAAATCAAGTATTCAAATATTAAATGAAAATATGTAGGGGCATCAAAGTAGACGCTAAAGATAAAAAGCATAGTTGCAAAAGCATCTATGTAAAGTGCTACATTTAGCGCAATGTAGTCTTTTCTCAAAATATTTCTTTTGTGAGTATTTATCATTAAAATCTGTATGGATAAACCAAAAACAACCAACAATATAACCAGTATAATCAAAAAATTCTCCCTCTAACCAACTTGTTTAAAAATTCGCTAGTTTTTTGATCTTATTTGATTTAATTATATCATAAAGCTCATTAGTAGATTGGTAAAACTATAATATTTAGACCATAGAGTGATTGTGTGATAGAATAAAGTAAAAGGATGTGAATATATGAAAGTACTTAATACTATCATTCAAACTAAAAAGATATCTATTATCAATCATAACTTAAAGGGTAACTTTAAAATGAATCCCATTTACACCAAACAACTTGCTAAAGAAGATGACTTTACGTATACACTAACCCTCATGTTTAGTGTTTTAAATAGTGAAACTCATCCCTTTCCAATTGATTTAACCGCACATATGTCTGCAACATTTAATTTCTCAGAAGACTCTAGTGAAATTGATATTGAAAACTTCTTACAATTACCAGCTGTTCAAATTATTTATCCACACTTAAGAAGCTTAATTTCAAGTGTGACTGCTAGTGCTTACCTTCAGCCTTTACTACTTCCCCTAATTAACCCAAATTTATTTCAAAATGTTTAAATAAAGGAAAATGGTGTAGCGTGAATTTCACGCTACACCATTTATATTTTTTCAACAATAACAGCTGTACCTGACATTGAAATTGTAATACCACCCGCTTGAGTTGTGGTCGTTTCAATATCAACACCAATAAGTGCATTTGCACCATGGCGAATAGCTTTTCTAATAAAACGTTTTTTAACCTCTATTTTCACTTCTTCGATACGATCAGACATTGCATCATATCGTTCACCTGAAAATCCTTTAAATATATCATTAAATGATTGGACAGATGTATTTAAACTTACACCAAAAATATTTTCTTCAAAGATCACATCAATGTATTTAACAATACGATATCCTTCAAGTGTTGGTGTTGTAGCTATAATAAAGTCTTTCATAAATCCCCCTATTAAAAATTATTATGCAATGGTGCGCTTTTTAAAATTACCATAGACTTGTTTTACTGGTGTCACAACAATAAATGCTTTACTATCTAGCCTATTAACAAGCTGATGAAGTGTCGTAAACTCATAACTTGAAATCACTACTTTAATTAATGTCTTATCTTGTTTTGTATAACCACCTTGAACATTAATTAATGTAACCCCACGGTAAATGTTTGATAAAATATCAGAAACAATGTCTTGTGGATTATTGGTGATCACTTCAACCATTGTAAAATGATAAGCGGTATGCAGTTTATCTGTAACAATCGTTGTAATAATTAATCTTAAAATGGTATAACTAATAACGATACCTGCTGCCGCAAGTGTTTGGGTAACACCTGGTAAAACACCTCTTGCAATCAGGTCGGGTGCTGTGATTAAACCACCCAGTAAAGCTGTTACAATATTTAATACCATTGAGACAAAGCCGACGCTTTGTCCTTTTTTTAATGAAATATATTGTGCAATGACATCAAGTCCACCCGTGGATGTACCATATTTTAAGGCACCACCCACACCAATACCTATGAATATTCCACCTAAAATGGTTGCTGTCAAGGCTTGAGATTCGCTTGATAATCCAATATTAATAGAAGGAATAAATCCTAACATGGTTGCTTGAATAATAACTGAAATCATGGAGTAAATAACAAATTTCTTAGATACACCAAACCAACCTAAAATCATAATTGGTATATTGGATAGTGTAATAAACAATCCAAAAAATAAACCTTCCCACCCAGAAGTGTCAATGCCAAGCGTGAACTTCATAAAATCTCTAATTAATTGTGCTAGCCCTGGTATACCACCGGTATACATTGGTATAACACTAGCCTCTAAAAACCAGGTAACACCAATACCATAAATCACTGTAAATACTATGACAGCGATCGTTCTTTTTATTTCTGGTTTAATTTGCCTTTGAAACTTTGTGGAACCAATCCAAGCTTTAAGTTTATTCATCTATTTACCCTATAATCTCATTTAATTTCTTTTCTAAATCAAATCTTTCAAATAATACTTTTGCAGTACCAATTTGTTGTTCTGGGTATAACCCAAATGTTTTAACACTATCTAATCCAGATGCTTCAATATTTAATTGCTCAAATATTTTTAAAGCAGTTTCTGGCATATAACTTTGTAGGAAGACAGCTAAGAAGCGAATCGTCTCAACTAAACTATATAATACATGACTTAACTTTTCAGTTTCGCCGTTTTTATTTAAATTCCAAGGTTCTGATAGATCGATATACTTATTTGCTGCTCTAGCAACAATCATAAGTTCTTCAATCGCATCACCTACTCTAAGTTCATTCATTAAAGTACTTACTTTATCAAGTAGTGCTTCACACTTATTTTTTAAACTATAATCAAATGGTTCGTTGATTATCACTTTTTTAACTAAACCATTTTGGTATTTATTCACCATACCAATGGTACGGTTTACTAAATTACCTAAAGTGTTTGCTAAATCAGAGTTATTTCTTTCAATCATTAACTCATAAGTTATATTACCATCTGCTGCAAAAGGAATCTCATGTAATACATAATATCTTAGAGCATCTACACCAAAATGTTTAACCAAATTATCTGTATAAAGCGTATTACCAACAGACTTACTCATCTTATTTTTATCTACTAAAACCCATGGGTGACCAAAAATCTTTTTAGGTAATGGCAAGCCTAATGCTAGTAACAGTGCTGGCCAATAAACAGCGTGGAAACGCATAATATCTTTACCAATTAAATGTAGGTCCGCTGGCCAAAAATCTTTCATAGCATCACTATTACTATCTAGATTATAACCTAAACCTGTAATATAGTTACTTAAAGCGTCTATCCAAACATAAATAACATGTTCTGGATTACTTTTAACTGGAATCCCCC
This sequence comes from Acholeplasma laidlawii PG-8A, assembly GCF_000018785.1. Lineage (NCBI taxonomy): Bacteria > Bacillati > Mycoplasmatota > Mollicutes > Acholeplasmatales > Acholeplasmataceae > Acholeplasma > Acholeplasma laidlawii. Next base: position 115,765 of record NC_010163.1, on the reverse strand, counting down.
ATTTAAAAGAAGTTCTAGATACACTTAAATCTGGTAGTTTTTCACTTAAGAAACTTTGTAGTACTTCATTACGTCTATTTTCAGGTTCAATAAATGATGGGTTATCTTTAATATGTTTAACGATTCTATCTTGATATTTACTTAATTTAAAAAAGTAAGTATCCTCACTCATCCATACAGGAATATCTCCACTAGGTGCTAGTCCATCTACGATATCCGCCTTATTTAAAAACGCCTCATCAGCAACAGAATACCATCCTTCATATTTACCTAGATAAATATCACCTTGTTCAAGTAATTTTTCAAAGATATTTTGAACAACTTCTTTATGATATGTATCTGTTGTACGTATAAATTTGTCATACTTTACATTCACTAACTCAAAAATACGTTTAATTTCATTAGAGATCATATCGACATAATCAGATGTCTCCAAATTTTGATTTCTAGCGTTATTTTCAATCTTTTGACCGTGTTCATCGGTTCCCGTTTGAAAATATACATCATAACCTTCTAAACGCTTAAAACGGGCGATTGCGTCTGCTAAAATAATCTCATATACGTTACCGATATGAGGGATTGCTGATGCATATGCAATTGCTGTTGATATATAATATTTTTTCTTATCCATTTTTTTATTCCTTTCCATAAAAAAATCCTTAAACTAAAAACTAGTCTAAGGACGAACATCATTTAATAATCCGCGGTACCACCTTAGTTCTATATACAATGTACATAGCACTTTACTCTTTTAACGCAAAGATTTCACGATTTACCCTACATATCGGATAAATTACTCCAAAAGCCATATGTGTAATCTAAATTTATCTTTCTTCCACCAGCGAAAGACTCTCTTTAAAATTTTTATAACTACACACTTCTTTTTCATCGTATAGATTCAATTATAAGTATATTATATTATAAAAAATAAAATAAAACCCCCCTAGATTCATTAAATAAAATATGTACCATAAATTACGTCTTTCGTATGTTTATTTAAAACCTTTTTAATCACACTTTAATATGCTAGAATATGTTTATGGGGGATGATTATGAGAAAATTTATTTATGTTAGTGTTACTATATTTATATTATTTTTAACAGGTTGTTCTAACGATTCAAATCGCTACAAATTTAGCTATGATTTAATGATGGATAACTATACTGACTTTATAGAAATCAGTACTTTCACACCTTCATCTAACGAAGGTGTGAAGTTTATTCAAATCATTGTTACAATTAAAGATGGTGATGCATTATTAGATGATGTTGAAATAACCTACAGTTTAAAACATTATTCCAACTTTTTTGATAATAACACAACTACATCACACACACATACTTATACATTGAATTCTAATTTGACAATTAACGTGCCAAGATTTAGTGATCAAACAACCGTCAAAATAACCTCTATTAAAGGAAAAATTTTAACAAATATATCTAGAGAAATAGATTATGAAAAATCTGAAGAGATAAAGTTACAACTTGAATCCAAGTTAACACCTTTCTTAGATGCCACTGAACTTTCTATCGAAACAAAGATAGCACTAACAATTAGCGGTCAAACGTTTAATGAAAGTGTCTTTATAAACATCAGGCAATCACCATTTTACCTAAGTAGTTTTTCTAACAATCAAGGAATTATTATAAATGAGTCAAATAATTCATATATACTCACAGAGGTTGGACGATTTGAATCTCTAAATTATTATAGATTAATTGATCAATTTGATTCCATTGATGAGGTTGACTCCATGCCCGATACAAATATTGGTATTGTTTTATCGGATGATTTTTTCTATTCATTTGAAGATGATATGTATACACTAACCGGTGATACAAAAACCATTTTAAGACAACTGATTACAGATGAAAACACTATGAATGCTTTCTTAAATGTCTATAAAGAGAACACATTGACTGTAACTATTAAAGTTAATGATTATTCATACACAGAAACAGTAAAACTCAACTTTGAGGGTGGATCTATTATGGTCAGTATGACCTATGATACTTCAACATTTAGTGAGGCTAATCTAAATAACTATGTTCAAATGCCTCCTTTAAACCCTGATCTTATAGCACATTCAACAGATGTTAGCCAAACAGTTAAAGACCAACTATTTGTTTCAGGTACAACAAATTATTATCGAGTTGAACTAACCGCAGACTTATATGCCTTTGAAATTGATTCCTCATTTGATATGACCTTCTACACTTTAGATGGAACATTAGTTCAATTTGATAAGTCAACTGATCCTCTTTATGCAGAACACAAAAATATCTACAACATAACAGAAGGTACATATATTTTAGCCATTTCATCTCGAGCAGACTTTATTAAACTTTATGACTTTAGGATTTTTCCTCTAAATAGTTATAAAACAATAGGTGATCAACTTAACCCAATATTACTTACAGAAGATGCCATAAATGTTGAAATAGAAGGCTTATATGATTATGTTATTCTAGCAGTTGAAGCACCAGAAGGTGGACTACTTACACTTTCTCCCAATAAAGCTTCTAATCTCTTTATCTACCGATATATAAGTGCTGATCATCTAGATAGTTCCAATTTAAATCATAAAGAAGGTAAGCCGATTTATATAAGTTTAACACCAGGCATCAACAAATTTAGAGTCAGTAGTTGGTATGTTGAAACCATTTTATTTGAGATAGATTTACACGGTGTGACTTGGCATGATGGTATCACTTTAACTGATAGTTATAGTGATGAGTTTATTGTCACATCAAGAAACGGATCAAATGATTTTACTTTTAAAATGGATAATGATGGCTATTTTGTCATTGATATATTATTAGATGAGATGTTATCTTTTCCTAGATACGGTTATAGCGCATATATCTCCAAATCAAACGATTTAGGTGTTTATCGGTCTTATACATCTTTTAGTATTACAGAAACTCAAACTAAAATATATTTAACCAAAGGCGATTATGCCTTAAGAGTACCTACAATTTTAAGTTATAAAATCAAATCATCAAGAGATGTTCCTACAAACTTAACCTCCGATACGCTAACACCTTACGATACAACTAATCTATCAAATACACTTATGAATAGAAATATAAATAGTTATGATACTTATAATTGGTACCCTCAAAACATAAAAAAACTTCACTTTTCATTAAGTAAAGCCGATTACGTCTATATTGATTTATATTATCCTAATGAACTAGTTCTTTTAGACAGTCTAGGAAATGTTATAAATCTTTATGATCCGTCATCATTATTACTCTATTTAGAAGCTGAAACATATACACTTTATTTTAAAGAAAATGACATGCATCAAACGATAAAAATTGCTGTACAAGTTTATATTGTAGATGATCCTTTAGTAGCTTTAGATGATTCTTTTATGGACTCTTTAACAACCATAAATTGGAAAGAAGATTTTGAATTTAAACTAGATTATTTAGGTGATTCAGATTATGCATCATTTGTTCTTTTAAATGATGCGAAAGTTCAAATCTATTCTAGTAAATCTGTTAACATCACTATTTTTAATGAACAAGGAAAACTCATTAGGAGTTATTCTAGTACATCCTTAACGCTTGATTTAACATCAGGTACGTACTATTTTAGAGTAAGCTATGGTGTTTTTTATACACCGCCAATAGGTACTATTCATACCTTTAGGTTAGATAAATTAGATGCGTAGATAACTTATTCAAATTTTTATATTTTATAAAACAAAAAGGATTTCATTAATAAAACAATCACCCAATAATGGGTGATTGTAAATCAACTACTTTTATCTATTTTAAATATTTTATATACTTCAGATTTATGAACACCTAAATCCTTACTCGCTTGTTTAATGGCTTCTTTTTCATCATAACCTTGTTTCATATAACTTAAGACAAGCTCAACAGGATCTTCAATTTTGACATCACTTGTAGTACTTCCTTCTACAACAATGACGTATTCGCCCCGTGTATCTAGTGTAGTTTCTAAAATATCTTTGATGTAGCCTCTATAATAAGTTTCAAATTTCTTTGTAAGCTCTCTTGCTACACTTACTCTTCTATTACCTAGTATATCTAGCATATAGGATAGTGTTTTTTGAACACGGTTTGGTGATTCATAAATGATTAAACTTTCTTTTCTTGACACATAATCTTTTAATACTTTATTGATTTCACCAAGTTTTCTTGGTAAAAAACCAATAAAGGTAAATGGTTGAGTAAGTATCCCTGATGTTACAAGTGCTGATAACAGTGCGGATGCACCTGGTATACTTACAACATTATAGTTTTTACCAATAAGTTCATCGACTAAAATAAAGCCTGGGTCACTAATTAAAGGTGTACCTGCATCCGATACAAGTGCGACTGACATCTTATTATCTAGGTATTCAATGACTTGCAAAACCATGGAGCGCTCATTAAATTTTTGATAACTTTTTAGTGGCACATGAATATCATATGCATCTAGAAGTTTTGAAGTCACTCTAGTATCTTCACATAAAATGATATCTACACTTTTTAAGACTTCAATTGCTCTTAAGGTGATATCCTTTAAGCTACCAATGGGTGTACTTACGATGTATAGTGTTGGTTTTAAAACATCATAACTTATTTGTATGTTCATTTATGATACATCCTTCCATCATAAATTGATTGCATCTCATCGCTGTAGATGCCTTTTTCTTTATACTGAATTAAAGGTGGTTCGACAATTAAATGGCCCTTACCTTTAAATTTAGCTTCAATTAAGACTTGATTGGGTTCATGATGAAGTGATGGATGAACAAGTCTCATACGTTTTAATTTAAAGTCAAATTTGTTAAGTTCTAAGATAATTTCTTCTAATCTATTCGCTTTATGTACCATGAAGAATAGTCCACCATGTTTAATGTTTTTACTAACAGCTTCAATTAAGGTTTCTAAATTTAAGTGTATTTCATGTTTAGCAATTTGCATATCCATGTCGATACTTTGTTTGGTTTGGTTATTGACCTTAAAAAACGGTGGGTTTGATACGATGATGTCCGCATGTTTTTTAGATCGATAAGTTTTTAGGTCCATGTTGACTACATCAAGTCTAGATTCTAAGTTGTTGAGTTTAATGTTATGAACTGCCAGTTCATAACGTTTTTCTTGAAGTTCAATACCGGTGATATGCCCAGAAAATCTTTGGGATAAATACAGCATAATCGCTCCATTACCAGTTCCAAAGTCTAAAATAGATTTGGTGTCTTTAGGAACTCTTACAAAGTCACTTAAAATAATGGTATCCATATTAAATGCTTTACCAATATCTGATTCAATATATAATTTAGTACCTAACAAATCTCTTTTAACCATTTCGAACAATACTTTCTAAATCCAGTGCTAATGAGGTAAGTTGTAAACTTATATTGACTGGTAATCTTAAATTTTTAATTTGATCTTGTAATCTTAAAATAACACGTTGTGCTGTATCTGATTTAATACGCTTTACATACTCTAATAAAGATTCCATCATAAACTCATAGGTCACTTTTTGATTCATATGTAAATGAAGTATGTCTAAAAAGATTTGACACATTGTATCTAAGATAAAGATGATATATTCTTTATCTTGATATAGCGCTTGACTTATCGTCATAAAAAGTGGCGTAAGCGGTGTTCTTGGATTGTTAAGCCAGTTGATAAAGGTATCAATAAACTCCACAGTATCCATATATTTTTGGTCTGCAAAAATAGCTAAAGCTTCGTTTAACTCTTTAGTCAAGGATGCAATAAAATGTGCATTTTTAATATCTATTTCTTGTTCCATTAAAACTTGTATAAAACTATCATCAAAAGTGTCTGTTAACCTAATAATTTGAGCACGGCTCAAAATAGTAGGTAACATTAGATTGATATCATCTACGAGTAAAAATCCAATGGTATCATCATCTTTTGGTTCTTCTAAGAATTTAAGAAGTGAGTTTGCTGCTTGAGTAGACATCGTCTCAGCTTGTTCAATAATAAAGATTCTAGGCCCACTGACTAATGATGTTTTAGAAAACTCTTGTTGTAAACTCATGATTTGGTCTTTTTTTATAGATTGACCTTCCCCTGAGATGTAAACTAAGTTTGGATGATTAAAACTATCTAGTTGGTGTTTTAAAGTTGGATAGTCCTTATGATGTTTAAAGATTAAATACGCGATATCTTTAACTAGATTTTGCTTGGTAAGACCTAAAGACCCACTTATAACATATAAGTGGGAAAGTCTTTCTTTTTCAATTGCATATTTAAATCTTTCAACTATTTTATTCATAGGCGTTTTAATATGTTATCCATTATAATTTGATAGATTGCATCAATCGATTGATTACCATCAATCACGACGATACGTTCTTTAAACATTTCTGAAATGCGAATATAACCTTCACGTACCTTTTGATGAAATGTTTGAACTTCCATGTCTAATCTATCTGTTTTATGTAATCTGTTTTTCTTTACTCTATCAATACCTGTTTTAGGATCTAAGTCGATATAAAATGTTAAGTCAGGTAAGTATTTTAATGCATAACTATTAATACTTTGAACAAACTCCATACCTAGGTTTCTACCAAACGCTTGATACGCATAGGATGAATCGATATATCGGTCACAAAGTATGACTTTATCTAAATTAGGAATGATGACTTCATCTAAATGTTGTGCTCTACTTGCTGCAAATAAAAGAGCTTCTGTATGTGCAGTGATTTCTGTGTTTTTATTATCCAGTAATACAGAACGAATTTTTTCAGCAACCTTAGATCCACCAGGTTCACGCGTGGTTAGTACATCGTATTTTTTCTCTAGTAATGTGTGTTTTAGTTTTTCGATTAAGGTCGTTTTACCGCTACCTTCTCCGCCTTCAAATGTAATAAACATAATGCATGCCCCTTTTTCTAATATTAATAATAAATATGTTTTAAATATAGTCCTTTAGCATCTGCTGTTTTTGCAGATAGTTCTCTATTTTTAGTTTCAAGTAATATTTCTAGTTGGTTTTGAGGTTTTTTATTTGTTGCTACAGCAATCACATTCCCCATAATAATACGCACCATATATCTTAAAAAGCTGTTGCCATGAATGCTAAATATATAATGAGTTTTGGTTTCTTTATAATCAAAACTATAAATAGTTTTGATTGGTGGTTTATGTTCTTTGTTTGGACTAAACCCGCTAAAGTCGTGTGTACCTACAATTGTATGCAAATGATCTTTAACAAGATCAATGTCAAAGTGCTTCACATAAAGTTCGTGGTTACCTCTAAAGACTGTTGATGGTTGTTTGGCTATTTTATAAATATATCTTTTAGACTTTGCACTGTGTCTTGCATGAAAGTTATCCTTTACTGGTGTAACTTTCATCAGTCTAATATCTGTAGGTAGTCTTTTATTTAAAGCATCTACCCATTGATCCGATGTTAACTCAATATCTGAATCAAAATGAAGTACTTGATGTAATGCATGTACCCCCTTATCTGTTCTAGAGGCGGCAAAGGTTTCTATATCTATTTGAGTCATCAGCCTAAATGCTTTTTCGATAACTGTTTGAATACCTAATTGATTAATTTGTTTTTGATAGCCACTATAATTTGTGCCATCATAACTGAAAATTGCCTTATAACGCAAATCTAGTCACCAACAATCCAATAATTATGAGTATGACAACACTTAAAATTATAATATCTTTATAGTTGATTTTATAGACATCCAATTTCGTTCTAGGTTCTCCAATAATATAGCCTCTAGCTTCCATCGCATTACTTAAATCATCTGCTCTATCAAAACTAATAACGAATACCGGAATTAAGAGTGCGATAATTTGTCGAATCTTTTGACGTAGTGTAGATTCATTAAAGTCCGCTCCACGAGAGGTTTGAGCTTTCATAATCTTATCTGTTTCAACAAGTAATGTTGGAATTGATCTTAGTGTTAAAGAAATCATCATTGAAAAAATATAGGTTGGCACTTTAATCACTCTTAATGGTTTCATTAAAGATTCTAAGCCATCATTTAATTCAATTGTAGAGGTTGTAAATGTAAGAAGCGATGCAATCACCATCACAGCGATAATTCTTAAGAAGATAAATCCACCACGAATCAGCCCTGATGGAAAGACTTTAAAATTATAATCAAAGTTAAATACTAAGTCATAAGATGGCACATACATTATAACCAACCACTGTAAAACAAATATCAGTATGACATATGTAAAAAACCAAGTGGTACGGAATTTAATTTTAGGTTTTAAATAGTGATAGAAAAACGTTAGTAATACTAGACCAATAACAGATATAAGACTTAAAGTCATTGGTTGGTCAAGTATGGCTGTTTCGTCTACCGGTTGAATGGTAAATAGTTGAATGATAAATGTGAAAGTCATTAAGAAAACAATTGCTTTAAGACCCTGAAGTACTTTGCCAATACGAATACCTGATAAAAAGACAGCACCTAATGAAAATAGGAATAATGAAATCATCCAAATGATATTTTTCGGTTCTAAATTAATTGGTACTAAAAAGATTGCTACAATAAGTAAAATCATGCTCATGATTTTAATTCTAGGATCTAGTTTATGTAGTATAGAATTACCTGCTATATATTGCCCTATTTTAATATTCATTTTTGTACCTCCTTTAAATGTTTAAGGAGTTCATCATTGGATAGTACTAACTTCTTAGGATAGCCTAATGTATGATGCAGATGATTTAATACTTTCATTGGTGTTGGATAGTCTAAGTGGAATGTATCAAAGTCTTTATGTGTAAATAGCTCTTCTTTAGGTCCATCAAATACAATATGGCCTTTATCTAATACGACCACGCGTTTGGCGTATTTAGCAACAATATCCATGTCATGAGAAATCATGACAATGGTTTTGTTTTCCTTAATGTGGATGTCGTTAAACATATCCATAATATCATCTTTACCTTGAGGATCTAAACCACGTGTTGGTTCATCTAATACTAAAATATGTGGTTTCATAGCAAGAATACCTGCAATCGCTACTCTTCTCATTTGACCACCAGATATTCTAAATGGTGATTCATGGTATAAAGATTCATCTATACCTACAACCTGTAGTGCTTCTTTAGCATACTCATGTGCATGAGCTTTAGTTTCTTTAAAGTTTGAAGGACCAAACTCAACATCCTTTAAAATGTTTACTTCAAATAATTGGTACTCTGGAAATTGAAAAACTAAACCGACCTTTTGACGTAAGTGGTTCACTTTGATTTTCTTTTTTGAAGGTAGCGTTGTACCTAAAATATTTATTTTTCCAGATGTAGGACGCATAAGTACATTAAGGTGTTGTACAAGTGTGGATTTACCACTACCTGTTTGACCTACAATCGCAATGAACTCACCCGTTTCATGAATAGTCAAGTTGATATTGCTGATTGCGTGATATAGTTCCTTAAATCCTTTGTAGGCGTGTCCTACTTCTTTAAATTGTATGTCCATAGTTCATCTACCAATTTTTTATTATTTTTTAGTTCGTTATCATTTAACACGTCAATATATACCTTTAAGCCTAAAGGTATTGTTAATTTAGATTGTTCTAATAATTCTTGTTGTAAAAACAGTTCAGAGGGTTTGCCTTCAGCCATTAACTGGCCATCTTTTAAGATGATTGCATAATCACTTTTTAAAGCAAAATCTAAATCATGGGTAATCGTAATAATTGTTTGTTGTTGTTCTTGGTTAAGTTTTGTAATTAAAGAAGTTACTTCAGCTACACCTTCTGGATCTAACATCGAAGTCGCTTCATCAAAAATAATTAAATCTTTATGCATTGCAAGCGCACCAGCGATCGCAACTCTTTGTTTTTGTCCCCCAGATAATTGGAATGGTTCTTTTTTAAGATAATCTTCCATCCCTACTAACTTCGCATATGTTTCAACGCGTTCAACAATCTCTTTTTGAGGTACTTGCATATTTTCTAAACCAAAAGCTATATCATGTCTGACTGTGACACCAACAAATTGGTTATCTGGGTTTTGAAATACAATACCCACCTTTTTTCTAACATCATTGACTGTATCTTCTGTTAATACGATATCATCAATATAAATATTGCCACTTTCAGCTTTAAGTAATCCAACTAAGAGTTTGGCTAATGTGGATTTACCACTACCATTATGACCTAAAATAGATACCCAACTACCTTTAGGTATGTTAAAACTTAAGTCCTTGATTGTCTCTTTAGTTTCATCATATGTAAAATTTAAATTTTCTACTTTTATCAAAATAATAACCACCAATCTTGCTTCTTTTTATTATATCATTATTCACACCTATTTTGGTGATGCACTTAGTCTAAAATCAGTTTATGGTATATTTATATTTTTTTTGTAAGTTTCACATATAGGTTCTATTTGTTAAAATTATACACTGTATTGGGTTATAATAAATATATGCTTATAAGGATGTGATACCCAATGTTGTTTGATTTAACTAAAGAAAATTTTATGAAACATGTACATGAAACTTCAGGTTATGTATTAATAGAGTTTTATGGACCTACTTGTAAAAGTTGTCAGTCTCTTTTAAATATTTTAGAAGATATATCTGATGATTACTATGGAAAGATAAAAGTTTTCAAAATTAATTGTGAAACCGAAAGTGAACTTGCTGATGCATATGACATTTTTAGTCTACCTACAATGATTTTATTTGAACACGGTAACCCCATTAAAGAATTAGCTGGGTTACACAGTTATCAAGATATAGAAAGTTGGTTAAGTATATGATTGATGCTATCGTTATTGGTGTTGGTCCAGCTGGTATATCTACTGCTATCAATTTAAGAAAGTTAAATCATTCTGTATTAGTATTAGGTAAAGATAAAGGTCAACTTTCTAATTTAGATGTGATAGATAATCTCTATGGCCATGGTCCTATTGCTGGTGAACAGTTAATTACTAAAGGTATCATGCAGTCACGTCAACTTGGTATTGAAGTTAAAAATGAATCTGTTTTAAATATCGAAGATTTTACAGATCACTTTGTAGTAACAACCACACACCAAACCTATGAAGCTAAGACAGTTGTCTTATCTACAGGTAAACCTAGAGTTCAAATCAAGTTAGAAGGATATCAAGCATTTAAATCTAAAGGTATTCATTTATGTACAACTTGTGACGGCTTATTTTACAAAAATAAAAAAGTCGCTTTAATCGGAAATGGTGCTTATTTAGAACATGAACTTGAAACCTTAGAAAACTATACTAAAGATATTATGATATTCACAAATGGCTCACCCTATACACATAAAAAATATCCAGTGATTCAAGATAAATTAGTCGCATTTCTTGGTGAAAAGCGACTAACACATATTAAGACAATTAAAGATACGTATCAAGTCAATGGCGTCTTTCTAGCGATTGGTCACCCGATGGCAACCGAGTTATCCTTGAAATTAGGTGTACTTATGAAAGATGATAATATCGTTGTCGATAACTTCATGCAAACAAATATCAAGGGCTTATTTGCAGCAGGCGACTGTGTTGGTGGCATGCTACAAATCCCAAAAGCAATACATGACGGCTTCATGGCTGCTCATGGCATCAATCAGTACCTAAGAGGTAACAACCATGGAAATAACCAGTACACATATTGATAATTATTTATCCACACTTGAACCGAATAGATTAGAAGATATTTTGGTACTTACCAATTTACTTTCAAAAGTGACTGGTAGATCTCCAAAACTTTGGGGTAGTAGCATCATCGGTTATGGTAATCTATTTTACAAGTATTCTACCAACACCTCTGGCCATATGCCTATCATTGGATTATCTAGTAGAAAACAAGCCATCACGCTTTATTTATCGTATGATGTGAACCAGTTTGATATATTAAGTAGTCTTGGAAAATACACTACAGGAAAAGGGTGTTTGTACATCAAAAAATTAGATGATGTTCATCTTGATATACTAGAAAAACTGCTGTATCAAGTCTATGATCATGTACTGAATTTAGATTTTGTAAAACTCGTTGATTAATTTTATACATCCATAAAAAAATCCTATCGTGCTGATAGGATTTTTGTTATTTAAAATTTAGAATCATCAATGCTACTTAAATAAGCATTGACGGGTTTTAAAATCTCTTCAATCGTGCCATCGATAAATGGATTTGGCAATTTAGCTTCATTAAGGAGTCTTACAAAACTATATTGGCCACCCATCTTACATAACTCTAGATAGCGTTCCCAAGTCTTTTTAGGGTCTTTTTGATTGTGTCCCCAGAAGTCAAATGCTAGTACTTGAGCAAGTGTATAATCAATATAATAGAATGGATCTTGGAAGATATGTCCTTGTCTAAACCAAAATAAACCTTCACCAACTGGATCTAGTTCTTCATAAATCTTCCAAGGTTGATAGATTTTTTCTAACTTTTTCCAAGTATCTTTACGCATTTTAGGTGTCATATTAGGGTTACCATATACCTCGTGTTGGAAGTGGTCAACAAGTGCCCCATATGGTAAAAATTCAAGTCCCCCAGAAAGGTGAGCAAACTTATATTTGTCTGTATCTTCTTTAAAGAATAACTCCATATATGGCCATGCTAGAAACTCCATACTCATCGAGTGAATTTCAGCAGCTTCATAGCCTGGCCATCTATATTCTGGTATTAAGTCTTTAGACATATACACTTGGAAAGCATGTCCTGCTTCATGGGTTAATACATCGACGTCGCCTGATGTACCATTAAAGTTAGCAAAGATAAATGGTGCTTCATAATCTGGGATATATGTACAATATCCACCACCTTCTTTGTTGGCTTTACTGTCTAAATCTAGTAATTCGCTATCCACTAAAAATCTAAAGAATTTGGATGTTTCAGGACTTAATTCATCATACATCTTAATTGCTTGATCGACTTGCCATGCTCTATCACCTTTAGGTTCTGGGTTTCCATTTAAGAAGGTTAACCCTAAGTCATAGCTCATCATCTTATCTAAGTCTAATCTTTTTTGACGACGTTTCATCAAATCACTTACGACTGGTACTATTTTTTCTGCAATTTGTTTTCGATAGGATTGAACATCTTCTGCATGATAGTCTACACGTTTTAATCTATCATAACCTAATTGGATGAAGTTTTCATATCCTAATTTGGTTGCGATTGTTGTACGTACTTTAACTAGGTTATCATAGACTTCATCAAAAGCGGACTCTTTTTCTTTATACCAATTAGATACTGCTTTCGCTGCTTCTTTTCTAATTTTTCTATCTTTATGTGTTGTAAAAGGTGCCATTTGAGATAAGTTATAAACTTTACCTTCAAACGCTATTTGAGCACTTGATCTAATTTTGACATACTCTGTTGTATATTTGTTTTCTAACTGTAAGTCACCAATGACTTCATCATTAAATGTTTTGTTACTCAGTTCTGCTTTTTTAAAGAGTAGTTCACCAAGTGATGCTTCTAATTCACTTCTAAATTTAGATGATAAAAGTGCATTAGTAAACTTAACAGCAGAGGATTCAATTAAAGGCGCAGCATTATCAACAAATGCCTGTTCATCATCATAAAAGGTATTCGATGTATCAATAGAGTGTCTAATTAAAACCAGTTGCATTTGTGTATCCACATTATCCATGATCTTGTGGTATAGTTTGACAACACTTAATGCTTCTTTAGCATCTTGTGCTTCAGTTAAATCTTTTGTCAGTGTTTCTAATTTAGATTTTAAATCCTCTAAGTTAGGTCTTTCATATGTATATTCATTAAACTTCATGACTTTGTTCTCCTGTTATCTTTTTTTAAAACAATCATTTTGATGATCATTATAGATACCAACTGCTTGTAAGAAGGCATAAATTGTAATACTGCCTACAAATTTAAATCCTAATCTTTTTAAATCTCTACTGATAAGTTTAGATATATCTGTTTCAGTTGGTGTATCTTTAGGTACTTTAATGTCGTGTACGACTACTTTATGGTCCACATAGGACCATAAGAAGTCCGAAAAACTATTAATCTGTCCAAAATGTTTAATATACATTTTAGCATTATGAATCATAGCTTCTATTTTAAGCCTATTTCTAATAATCTTAGGGTTAGTTAATAAACTATTTAATTTTTGTTCATCATAATTTATCATGATGTATGGATCAAAGTTATCAAACGCTTCTAAGATATCTTTTCGCTTGTTTAAAACAATTGACCAAGACAGTCCTGCTTGTTGCATGTCTAAAAGTAACTTTTGAAATAGTTTAAGATCATCATATAACGGTACACCCCATTCATGATCATGATAGTGCGCCATGTTTTCTGTTGAATTTGCCCAGTGGCATCTAGTTAAAGTAGACATCTACATACTCCGGAAAATCTATAAATGGATTTCTATTACCTTGGAAACTGTAAATTATGTTATTTCTATTTATTTCAAACTGTGAAACAGGATCTTCTTCATGCCACTTAATTAGTAGTGATAAGACACCCATGACTGCACCTTCACTTGTATAGGCACTGTCAATAATGTTATCATCACGCAAGGTTAATATATCAGGATATCTTGCTACCATATAAAATAATATACGAGCAACATCACCTTTATAATTATCCCCTGGATAATAGGCAGTAGTTCCTACAAGTCCATAACTTGTAGCTTCCATAAAATATCTATTCGATCTAGAACTATTTACTCTAGGGTCAATCGCTCTTAAGTTATGAACATCACTAGCTTGGTTTTTATTAGAACCCGTAACTCTATCCATTGCTAGTCTAGAGTTTGGCCAAACATGTTCTCTAGCCCATGTAGTACCACCGTCCCAATAACGGACAATTTCATGACCAGAGTAAATACCATCTAAATAAGTTTTATCTCCATTAGTTACGATATCTGACATTTCAAGAACAAACCTTGCTTCATCATAACTAATGAGTCTTCTGTGTGTATTAACTAATATATTTGTTAGTTCTGTTTTAAATGCATTACCAGTTAAACCATTTAATGAAGCGTAATATTGAAGTAAACCTTCATTAGATAGTGCATTAAATCCTGGAGGCGTTAATTTACTTCTATGTGCTTCAAAGGCTTGTCTAATGGCTTCTAGGTCTGCATTTGGTTCTTCTTCTTTAATAATTTCGACTAACACTTTAGATGAAGTACTACCAAATACTCTGATATCATCTATAAATATTTGTTCACCTGTTGTAATATTAGACGTTGCTACAAGTTCAAATTTAAGTTTGATTGGACCAATTTGATTGATTGCTACTTGATACATTGTAGGTGTTGTTGTGAGTTCAAATAGGTATGTTTCTAAGACTTCACCTAAACTATTTAAAACCTTTAAAGATAAATTATGATTTGAAGATTTTGATAGA
The DNA here is from genome assembly GCF_000018785.1 of Acholeplasma laidlawii PG-8A. NCBI lineage: Bacteria > Bacillati > Mycoplasmatota > Mollicutes > Acholeplasmatales > Acholeplasmataceae > Acholeplasma > Acholeplasma laidlawii. The sequence continues at coordinate 100,424 of NC_010163.1, read as the reverse complement.
AAACTAATCTTCGTAACACCCTCTAATAAAAAGTTAGTTTGCAAGTATGGCGTATTGGTGCCATTTCTAAGTTGTACAGACTTTAAACCTTCAATCGGTTTTGTAGTCGATGCTGTACCATTTAAGATACTGTACTGATAATCTAATGGTCCATCAATTCTTGGTGTTGTATTATTGGAATAATTTGTTCTTGCTAAAAATGCACTGGATTCAAAGTTCTCTTTATATATTGTAAGGTCATCAAACTTTAAAAATACATTAAACAATACATATTGTTCCCCAGATGGAAATACTACTTTAACAATCATTTCTGTCTCATTTAAAAATAGACTTTCAAATGGTTTTAAGTCAATGTAATTTGTGAATGTTTCAGTAAATGGTTCATCTAATATCTCATCGTTTTTTATATAATATTGATACTGTAGGGCATCATTTAATCCTTCAAAACTCACCACTGTATCATCGACTTCATAATCCATTGTAGTCGGTGTTACAAACTTACCATGAAGTGTAAGATCTGTTGTTACTAATTCATTAAAGTCATAGAATGTTGAATAGGTGTTATCCGTAAACCAGCCAACGAATATTTGACCTTCTTTAACTGGATTTTGGGGCATCTCTATTTCTATATTAGCCGTTGAAACTCTGTTTATAGTAGGTAAATCCGTGTTTGTTTCAAATGTTACTAGTACATAACCTTCACTCGATTCAAAGACTGTATAAAGGTCTAAATCCGTTGTAACTTCTGATGCTATATCAAATGTAACATCATCATCCATATATTTATATCCAGTTAAGATAACACCTTCATGACTATATTCTATATCACTTAGTGTACTACCATAGTTAATCTTAAAAATATTTGTTTCATTCATAACTGTATCATAAATACTTACGTCAAATGTCTTTATTTCAAACTTTGCATAAAAGTTTAATGCAGACTCATACTCATATTTAGGGATATAGGCATTTGTGAAATCTTCATTTAAATACCATCCTTTAAAATCATACCCTGTTTTATTGGGTACTTGACTTATATTAAAATCTTCCTTAGTAAAATCAGTTACCATCACACTATAACTTTCTTCATCAACAATATGAAAAGTCACTTCATAACTCTTTTCATTTAGTAAGTCCGTGATTATATCACATGAACTTAAAAGAAAGATACTACTTACTATCATAAGTAAAATTGCTATTTTTTTCATTGGGCCTCCTTATTAATTTACTTAATTTATTTTACCATAGAATACAACTATAAAAATAGGTGCTTACATTTAAGCACCTATCTAAATTATTCATCAAACATATCTAGTTTATTTTTATCTTTTTTTGATGCGCGTTTTTCTTCTTTTTTCATACGCTTATCAGCCTTTTTTTGAATCGCTGCAGCTTTTTTATCTGCAAGAGCTTGGCTTTTTTGTTCGCGAACAGATCGTTTGTGATCACGTTTTTCACGTTCTACTTGACCAGCTTCAGTTAAAAAGATACGTGTACCAAGACGTACTTCATTTAAACTCACAAAATCAAATGTGATATATTGACGTTCATTGGCTGAACGTTTCACAATTTCATATTGATTTTGAGTGATGGTAACTTTCTTCACACTCTTAGATATAAATACAACTTTACCGGTAAGTTTAACCTTATCTCCCTCGACTGCTTTATAATGATCTGTTAAACCATCTATATGAACATGCCAAGCATTACCTTTTGAAAATAAAACTGTTTCCCCATTATCAGCTTTATAGACTATCATGTCTTTGCTCATTTCCCTTTTACCTCCATCTCATACATTTAATACGTATTTAAAAAATACTTATGCATGTATTGATTACTATTATTATAGCATGAATCACCAATCTTTATTCATTTTGATAACTAAAATATTAGGTGTTGTTTTTTAATACGATTTAATTTACTTAAGATAATTTGTTAAAAGTAAAATAAAAAACCTCCTAATTATAGAAGGTTTTTAGAATTTAATATTAAATAAATTCGATGATTGCCATCGGTGCTGCATCGCCACGGCGAGGTACAGTTTTAATAATTCTTGTATATCCACCTGTACGATCGTTGTAACGTGGTGCAATTACGCTAAATAGCTTTTGAAGTGCATCTTTGCCTTCACCAGCATCTTCTAAACGTACTGTTTCAGCTGCTTGTCTACGAGCTGCTAACGTACCTTTTTTAGCTAATGTGACCATTTTATCAGCAACGCGTTGTACGGATTTTGCTTTTGCTTCTGTTGTCGTAATACGATCATTGATGATTAAGTCTGTTACTAAATCGCGTAGTAAAGCTTCTCTTTGATCAGTCGTACGGCGTAGTCTTGATGGTATTGCCATAATTATTACTCCTTATCTTCGTCTGAATCAAATCCGAATCTTGCTTCTTTTGAAGTAGAGTGCTCGAATTCAAGTCCATGTTCTGCTAATTTTTCTTTTAATTCTTTGAATGATTTTCTACCTAATGAACGTAGTCTCATAACTTCTTCTTCAGATAATTTTAGTAATTCACCAACTGTAGTGATACCACTACGTTTTAGTGAGTTGAATAAACGAACTGATAAATCAAGTTGTTCAATCTTAGTATCTGATTTTTTGCTTGCTGGTTCTTCTTCAATATCGCGAATGAAATCAAATTCACTAGCTTTTTCAGAAATATCTACAAGTACTTGGAAGTGATCCACTAACATCTTAGATGCGAGGGCTAATGCTTCTTTTGCTAAGATAGCACCGTTTGTTTCGATTTCAATTGTTAATTCATCTAAATCACCACGTGTTTTTTCTACACTGTAGATTACACGTTCAACTGGTGTATAAAGTGAGTCAATTGGAATAACGTTTAATTCGTATTTAGAATATTGTTTATTTTGGTCAGCTGGTACATAACCAATACCACGTCTAACTGTAACTGTCATATTGAACTTAGCACCTTCTGCTAGAGTTGCAATATGTTGGTCTTTATTGACAACTTCAATGTCGTCTGCCAAATTAAAATCACCTGCAGTAATCACAGCTGGACCTTCTGCATATAATTCTAATTGTTGTTCATACTGTGGATCTTGTGAATCAACTGAGAATACGACCTTTTTAAGGTTAAGAACGATTCCCATCACATCTTCATAAACGCCTTCAATGGTAGAAAACTCGTGCTCCACACCTTCAATTTTAACATTGACGATTGCAGCACCTGGTAACGATGATAATAAGACACGTCTTAATGCATTACCTAAGGTTAACCCATAACCGCGTTCAAGTGGTTTGATTAAGAAACGTCCCAAGTTACCTTCTTGAGATATTTCTTCGACAGATGTTGGTTTTTCAAATTTTAAATCTTTCACAAGTTTACCTCCTATGGTTTAAATTAGTTACGTGGACGTTTTGGTGGACGACATCCATTATGAGGAACTGGCGTCACATCTTTAATCGCTGTAATTTCTAATCCTGCTGCTTGTAAACTTCTAATTGCAGCCTCTCTACCAGGTCCTGGACCTTTAACATATACTTCTACACGAGCCATACCGTTGTCCATTGCACCTTTTGCTGCTGCTTCACTTGTAAGTTGAGCTGCAAATGGTGTAGATTTTCTTGATCCTTTAATACCTAAAGCACCAGCACTTGACCAAGAGATAGCGTTACCTGCTGGGTCTGTGATAGTTACGATTGTATTATTGAAAGTTGTATGAATGTGAGCAATACCTGAAGGTATGTTTTTTCTTACTCTTCTTTTAGTTGTTTTTCTTTTTTGAGCTGCCATTGTTATTTACCTGCCTGTTTCTTTCCAGTAACCGCTTTAGGTTTCCCTTTACGAGTACGTGCATTGTTTCTTGTGTTTTGACCGTTTACAGGTAAGCCTTTACGGTGTCTAATACCGCGATATGAACCAATTTCCATTAAACGTTTGATGTTTAATGTTGACTCTCTACGTAAGTCACCTTCTGTAACGATTTTCGCTACTTCGCCACGGATTGCTGATAATTGATCGTCATTTAAGTCTTTAACACGAATATCTTCTGATACATTAGCATTCTTTAGCACTTCTTGTGCTGTAGTTTGACCAATGCCATAGATGTATTGTAACGAGATAACCACTCGTTTTTGAGTAGGGATGTCTACTCCTGCAATTCTTGCCATAGTTTAATCTCCTTAACCTTGTCTTTGATTGTGTCTTCTATTTTTTTTGTTGATCACGTATACGCGACCTTTGCGGCGCACAATGATGTCATCTGCGCTGCGCTTTTTAACTGATGCTTTAACTTTCATTTTAATTGCTCCTTATTTTTTGCGGTATGTTATACGTCCGCGTGATAAATCATATGGTGATAATTCAACTGTTACTTTATCACCAGGTAAAATGCGTATGTTGTGGATACGGATTTTACCAGATACGTGTGCTACAACGGTGTGACCGTTGTCTAGCTCAACTATAAACTTTGTGTTCGGTAAAATTTCTTTAACCTTTGCTTCAACTTCTATTAAATCTTCTCTTGCCATAATTACTCCTTTGTTTTAGTCAATACTTCATAGCCTGTTTCGGTTACAAGTACCGTATGCTCGAAATGTGCACTATATGATTTGTCTTGTGTAACTGTTGTCCAACCATCTTTTAATATACGAACTCTTTTAGTTCCTATATTGACCATTGGTTCTACACAAAAGGTCATTCCAGCTTTTAAAATCACATGATTTGGTTCATAACCAAAGTTAGGAATCGCTGGATCTTCATGGAGACTTTGACCGATGCCATGACCGGTAAATTCTTCAACAATACCATAACCATGTGGTCTAATGGTTTGTTCAACTGCTTTAGAAATCTCATTGACGCTTGCACCTGGTTTAATAACCGCTAAGCCATTCCATAGTGCTTCTTCTGTTACTTCTAACAACTTTTTAACTTCATTTGAGATAACCCCAACAGGAAATGTCCATGCAGAGTCAGCGTGATAACCCTTATAATTCACACCTAAATCGAGTGATAGAATATCGCCATCTTTGAGAACCTTCTTTTTGGAAGGTATACCGTGAATCACAACTTCATTGACGGATGCACAAATCGATCCATCAAATCCTTGGTATCCTTTAAATGACGGTGTTGCATCATTTTCGAGTATGAAATTATGTGCGAGCATATCAAGCTCATGTGTGGTAACACCTGGCTTAATGAAAGGAATTAGATATTCCCTAGTACGTGCCAAGATGTCACCAGCTGTTTTCATGAGTTCAATTTCTCTAGAACTTTTTATTGTAATCATTTTTGCTCCAGAATTTCTAATACATGTTTTGTAATCACCTCTAAAGGTTGATTACCATCAACATCCATAAGTAAGTTTTTATGTGCATAATACTTAATTAATGGGAATGTTTCTTCTTTGTAAACACTAAGTCTACGAATAATTGTTTCTTTTTGATCATCTTTTCTTTGAACCAAGGTTGCACCATCATTATCACAAATACCTGCCACTTTTGGTGGATAGTTATCAACATGATATATAGCACCACATACTGGGCATGTTCTTCTACCTGTGATTCGTTTAACAATAACTTCATCACTTGATGAAATATTTAATACTACATCAAGTTTTTGATTTGTTACCATTAATAGATTGTCTAAGAAAATTGCTTGATCAGGTGTTCTTGGATATCCATCAAAGATGAATCCCTTTTCAACATCTTTCTGACTTAGGCGATCTTTAACCATTTGATTGGTTACATCATCAGGTACAAGTAGCCCTTGGTCTGTATACTTTTTAGCTTCCAAACCAAGTGGCGTACTACCCTTTATATGTGTTCTGAACATATCACCGGTTGATATATGTGGGATATTTAATGTCTGTGAAATTATTTTTGCCTGTGATCCCTTGCCAGCCCCAGGAGGGCCTACAAATATCATCCTTGTTTTCATTAGAACAATCCTTGATACGTCTCTTGATTAGCTTGTGCTTCAAGTTGTTGTGTAGTGTCTGCAGCAACCCCAACTACGATTAATAGCCCGGTTCCACCTAAGGTGATGCTTGCAGCTTCTGCACCTACAAAGCCGAATACCCATGCAGTAATAATTGGAAGTGCAGCTAATACAACTAAGTATACTGTACCAATAACTGTGACTTTAAATAGAATTCTAGCAATATAGTTTTTAGTATCATCTCCTGGTCTTACACCTGGAACATATGCATTAGATTTTGATAAGTTATCAGCAATCTTATGTGGATTTGTTACCATGAATGTATAGAAGAATGAGAATGCAATGATTAAGATAAGATAAATAATGAATCCAAGTGGTTCTTGGTAATTGAAGATTGCATTGATCCAACTTTGAGTTCCTGCACCTAAACTGCCTTCTAAGAAACCAACAATAGAAAGTGGAACTGATAGGATGGTTGATGCGAAGATTACAGGTAATACCCCAGCAGAGTTAATCTTTAATGGGATATTTGAATCTGTTCTTGTTTTACCACCTTGTCTATTTGCATAGTTTATAGGAATCTTACGTTTAGCGATGTTCATATAAACAACACCTAATAAAATACCTACATAAAGTAATAGAATTAATACATAGATTAAGATGTCAGTCCATTCACCTGTACCTAAGTATTTATCACTTAAAGTTGTGATCATAATTGGAATAGATGTTAACACACCCACACCAATTAATATAGATGAACCATTACCAACACCTTTAGCTGTAATTAGATCAGCTAGCCAAATTGCAAATGCAGAACCTGCAGTTACAACTAAAGCCATATAAAAGTAAGTAAAGAATCCACTATCTACGCCCACTTGAATTTGTGAGCCTCTAACACCTGTACCTAAAATTAAGAGTAAACTTTGAGCAAACGCTAATACGATTGCTAAGTACTTAGTCATACGTTGAGTTTTAACTTTCCCAGTATCACCTTGTTCTTGCCACTCTTTCATAGAAGGAACAACTGTTTGTAATAATTGTACTGCAATAGATGCAGTGATATAAGGTGAAATCCCTAGAGATAACACACTAAAACGTGCCAATGCTTGTCCTGTATAGCTATTTAAAATACCTAAGAATCCTGATGACCATGTTTGATTGCTTCTGAAAAGTTCAATGTTAAACAATGGAATTGGGATGTAACTTGCGACTCTAAATATGAAGATAAGTAATAACGTTATACCCACACGAGCCATAACTGAATTATTTGCTAATACATTTTTTATGCGCTGCCACATTTTAGATCACCTCGATTGTTCCACCAGCTGCTTCAATTGCTTCTTTAGCACTGTTTGAGAATTTGTTTGCTTTAACAGTTAGCTTTTTCTCTAACTTTCCATCAGCTAATATTTTAACGCCTGCTAGTACTTTAGAAACTAATTTAGTTTGTAATAGTAATTCAGGTGTTACGACAGTACCGTCTTCAAAAACATTGAGCTCTTTGGTATTCACAATCGCGTACTCTACTCTAGTGTGGTTGTTGAATCCACGTTTTGGAATACGTTGGAAGAATGGAATTTGTCCACCTTCGAATCCTGGACGTACACCGCCACCAGATCTTGCTTTTTGACCTTTATGTCCTTTACCAGAGGTTTTACCTGTACCACTACCTGGTCCGCGTCCTAAACGTTTTTTAGAATGTCTCGCTCCAGGAACTGGTTTTAAATTGCTTAATATCATGGTTTGCCTCCTTATTCTTTTTCCACTACAACTAGGTGACCAATTGTGTTGATCATTCCGTTGATAGCGTCATTTTCTACTTTTGAAACACTTTGTCCAATTTTTCTTAAACCGAGTGCGTGAGCGGTTTTAACTTGGTTTGGACGTCTACCGATTAATGATTTTTTTAATGTAATCTTTAACATAAGTTTACACCAAGTTCTCGATAGATACACCACGTAGCTTAGCTACAGCTTCTGGTGTTGTTAGAGATTCTAAACCTTGGAAAGTAGCACGCACTACGTTAATTGCAGTTTTAGAACCTAATGATTTACTTAATACGTCATGGATACCAGCTAAGTCAAAGATGATACGAGCCGCACCACCTGCAATGATCCCTGTACCAGGTGCAGCAGGTTTAATAACGATACGTCCACCACCGAATACGCCTAGTACTTGGTGAGGAATTGTAGAGTTCTTTAACGGAATATCAATAATATTTCTCTTAGCATTTTCCACTGCTTTTTTAATTGCTTCAGGTACTTCAGTAGCTTTACCTGTACCAAAACCAACTTTACCTTGTTTGTTACCTACAACAACAAGTGCAGCAAAACGGAAACGGCGTCCACCTTTAACGACTTTAGTTACACGATTAATCGCTACAACTTCTTCTTCAAAAACGATTTCTTCTTTGTTATCTGTAAAATTTTGTGCCATGATAGACTCCTTTCCTAGAATTCTAAGCCGGCAGCTCTTGCTGCATCAGCTAATGCCTTTATACGTCCGTGGTATAAATAACCACCGCGGTCAAAGACAACTTTTGTGATACCTAACTTTAAAGCTTGCTCAGCAACAGCTTTACCTAATGCTGCAGCACCTTCAATGTTAGCACCCACTTTTAGTTCTTTTGTGTTTGCACTTGTTAGTGTGTTATGAGTTTCGTCATTAATGATTTGAACATAAATCGCGGTATTGGAACGAAATACGTTTAATCTTGGACGATCTGGAGTACCGATGACATGTTTTCTGATTCTTAAATGTCTTTTTTGTCTCGTCTCGTTAGATGATTTTTTATTAATCATAGTCTATACTCCTTACTTCGCAGTTTTACCAGCTTTACGAGCAACATATTCGTCAACATAACGAATACCTTTGCCTTTGTAAGGTTCTGGTTTTCTGTGTTTTCTAATTTCTGCAGCGAATTGTCCTACAACCGCTTTATCAATACCATTTACAGTAATTTCAGTATTTTTAGGAACATCTAATGAAATACCTTCTGGTAATGGCATTTCAATATTGTGTGAGAAACCTAATTGTAATACTAAAGTGTTACCTTGAAGTTGAGCTCTATACCCAACCCCTTTGATTTCTAATTTCTTAGAGAATCCTTCAGATACACCATGTACCATATTAAATAATAGGGCACGAGTTGTTCCGTGGATTTTTCTCATGAACATTTCATTGTTTGGACGTTTTACAGTTAGTAAGTTTCCTTCTAATGTAATGCTTAAATCTGAGTTTAATTGTTTTTCAAGTTGACCTTTTGGCCCTTTAACAGTTAAGAAGTTTCCTTCTTTAATGTCAACGGTAACACCAGCAGGAACAACAATAACTTTATTGCCTATACGACTCATTTTTGTATTCCTCCTTTATTACCAGACATACGCTAGAACTTCGCCACCAATTTGTTGTTGACGAGCTTCACGGTCTGTTAAAATTCCTTTTGATGTAGATACTAATGCCACACCTAAACCATTTAGTACACGTGGTAAGTTATCTATACTTGCATAGACACGAAGACCTGGCTTCGATATCCTTTTTAATCCTTTGATGACACGCTCATTTGTATCAGAATATTTTAAAGTTACAGTAATTTTCGGAAATTTATCCTTGTTTACTGAAAAGTCTTTAATAAATCCTTCTTGCTTCATAACTTTAAGTATTTCTAACTTAAGTTTTGAAGATGGCATATCAACTTTAGGATGACGCGCTTTATTCGCATTACGGATTCGCGTTAATAGGTCCGCAATTGGATCAGTCATAACCATTGTTCTTCCTCCTTACCAGCTAGCTTTTTTAACACCAGGAATTTCTCCCTTGTGTGCTAATTCTCTGAATGTTATACGAGATACACCGAATTTTCTCATATATGCTCTTGGTCTACCGTCTAATGAATCTCTATTTCTTAATCTTACCGGTGATGCATCTTTTGGTAGACTAGATAAACCTTGGTAATCTCCAGCTTCTTTCAAAGCTCTACGTTTTTCAGCGTAGATTGCTACGATTTCGCGCTGTTTTTTATCTTTAGCGATTTTTGATTTCTTTGCCATAATCTACACCTCACTTCTTGAACGGGAAACCAAATTCAGTTAATAAGCTTTTAGCTTCTGCATCGGTTTGTGCCGTTGTTACAATAATAATGTCCATCCCACGAACTTTATTTACTTTATCAATGTTTATTTCAGGGAAAATGATTTGTTCTTTTACACCTAATGTGTAGTTTCCACGACCGTCAAATGCGTTTGCGGATACCCCACGGAAGTCTCTAACACGTGGTAATGCAACTGATACTAACTTTTCTAAGAAGTAATACATTCTATCGCCTCTTAAAGTTACTTTAGCACCAATGGATTGACCTTCACGTAATTTAAAGTTAGAAATTGATTTCTTTGCTTTAGTAATAACAGGTTTTTGACCAGTTAGTAATGTTAACTCTTCAACTGCTTGATCAAGTAATTTAGAATTAGATACTGCCTCACCAACACCCATGTTAACAACAATTTTTTCTAATTTCGGTACTTGCATTACTGAATCGTAATTAAAGTCAGAAACTAGTTTAGGAACAATTTTTGTGTTGTATAATTCTTTAAATGCTGCGCTCATTATTTACCACTAGCTCCTTTCTTTTGTACGCTTGTGTTCTTTTCAACTTTTTGTGATTTAACAGCTTTTACTGGTTTAGCTTCTTTAGCTGCCTTAGTAACTTTAGCTGGTTTGTCTGTGCTTGATGTAGCTGCCTTTTCTACCTTTTCAGCTTTAGTTTTAGCAGGTTTAGCTGCTTTATCTAAAGTTTGACCAGATTTCTTAGCATAACGTACTTTAACACCATTCTCGATACGATGTCCAATACGTGTAGGTGTGTTTGTTTTTGGATCAAGGATTGCTACATTACTTGCATGGATTGGAGCTGGAATTTCAACAATGCCACCTTTATCATTTGCTGATGTAGGTCTTTGATGTTTTTTAACAATGTTAACACCTTCTACGATAACTGTGTTTTTAACACGGTCAATTTTTAATACGCGACCAGTTTTTCTAGTTTTTACACCTTTTTTATCTACTGCAAATTGGTCACCACCTGCAATAACTACAACTGTGTCTCCAGTTTTAATATTCATATGGGCTTCCTCCTTACAATACTTCTGGTGCAAGTGAGACGATCTTCATGAAGTTCTTCTCTCTAAGTTCTCTTGCTACCGGTCCGAAGATACGTGTACCCCTTGGGTTCATATCATCTTTAATAATAACTGCTGCATTATCATCGAACTTGATAGTTGAACCATCAGCTCTTCTAATGCCATGTTTTGTTCTAACAACAACTGCTTTAACAACATCACCTTTTTTAACAGTGCCAGTTGGGCTAGCTTTTTTAACTGTGACAGTAACGATATCGCCAATGTTTGCATAACGACGGCGGGTACCACCTAAAACTCTAATAACTAGAACTTCACGTGCTCCGGAATTGTCAGCAACTAATAATCTTGATTCTTGTTGTAACATATATTTTTCCGTCCCTTCTTAAACAATTTCTGCTGTTTTATCGACGCTTACTAAAATAAATTTCTTTGTTTTAGATAATGGTCTATGTTCAGCTATTGTTACAGTATCGCCCATTTTTGCAACATTATTTTCATCATGTGCATGGAATTTTTTTGAAACTTTCACAGCTTTACCGTAGATACGGTGCACTCTGTGAGTTTCCACTTGTACAGTAATGGTTTTATCCATTTTGTCAGATACAACTTTTCCAGTATAAAGTTTTTTATTTTTAACTTGTTCCATTGTCATATCCTCTCTTACTCGCCACGCTCAGAAATGATTGTTTTCATTTGAGCGATAGTCTTTTTAACAGTTCTTAATCTTGCTGTGTTTTCTAATTGACCAACAGCGTGCTGAAAGCGTAAATTGAATAATTCAGCTTTTAATTCAGCAATTTTGTTATGAATTTGATTTGAATCTAAATTTCTGATATCAGCTGCTTTCACGCTTCTTCACCTCTCTTGACAATTTTAACTTTAATAGGTAATTTGTGACCTGCTTTACGAAGAGCTTCTCTAGCAGTCGCTTCACTTACACCGTTAATTTCAAACATGATTTTACCTTCTTTTACTACTGCAACCCATGAATCTGGTGCCCCTTTACCGGAACCCATACGTACTTCCATTGGTTTTTTAGTTTTAGCTAAGTGTGGGAAGATATTAATCCATACTTTACCTAAACGTTTCATTTCACGAGTCATCGCGATACGAGCCGCTTCGATTTGACGGTTTGTTATCCAAGCACCTTCTTTAGCCACTAATGCAAAATCACCATTTATAATTTCGTTTCTACCTTTCGCTTTTCCTTCATAGGAAACACGATGAGGACGACGGTATTTTGTTCTTTTTGGCATTAACATAGTAATTAGTCCTCCTTGCTATTTCTATTTCTTTGTTGAGGTCTTTGACCTGGTTGGTCATTACGTGGACGACGTTTTTGACCACGTTTTTGATTACCAGCTTCAAAAGGTTTTCTTGTGTCTAAAATAGATTGTCCTGGTAATACTTCACCATGATAAATCCATACTTTAATACCTAAGATACCATAAGTAGTTTTTGCTTCTGCTGTAGCATAATCTACGTCTGCTCTTAATGTATGTAGAGGCACACGTCCTTCTGAATAACCTTCGCTTCTAGCCATTTCTGCTCCACCTAAACGACCAGATACTAAAGTTCTAATACCTTTAGCGCCTGATTTAAGGGCACGTTGAATAGCCATTTTTTGAGCACGTCTGAATGAAGCACGGTTTTCTAATTGTTCTGCAATGCTTTGAGCAACTAAAACTGCTACTTTTTCAGGGCGTCTTACTTCAATAATATTTAAGATAACTTCTTTTTTAGTTAAGTATTCTAAAGTAGAAACTGCTTTATTTTTAACTGATGCTTCTTTACCTAATGCAATACCAGGTTTTGAAACATAAAGTTTAATTGTAACTCTTTCTTTAGACTTAGCTTTAACGCGTTCAATCTCAATTTGAGATACACCCGCTTTACTAAAGTTCTCGTTTAGGAATTCTCTAATTAAAGCATCTTCTTTAATAAGTGCTGGTACATCTTTTTGATCAGCATACCATTTTGATTCCCAAGTACGGATGATACCTAATCTAAGTCCGTTTGGATTTGTTTTTTGTCCCATGCTTTAATTACTCCCTTTCTGCGACAACCACTGTAATGTGTGATGTACGTTTTCTGATTAAATGCCCACTACCTTTAGCGCGTGGTAACATTCTTTTCATAGTAATTGATTCGTTAGCCCATACTTCTTTAACAAATAAGTTTTCTGGGTTTAAATTTAAGTTGTGTGTTGCATTCGCGATTGCTGAGTCTAAGACTTTAGCAATAACTGGTGATGCACCACGAGGTGTAAACATTAGAATAGCTTGTGCTTCCTTAACATTCTTACCACGAATTAAATCGACGACAAGACGTACTTTCCTAGGAGCGATTCTAATGGTTTTTCCAATTGCTTTAGCTTCCATATTATCTTTCTCCTATCTCTTAACTTTCTTGTCTTCTTTTTTGTGTCCACGGAATGTACGTGTAGGAGCAAATTCTCCTAATTTATGTCCAACCATGTCTTCTGTAACGTATACAGGTACGTGTTCGCGACCATTGTATACAGCAATCGTGAAACCAATAAATTCTGGGAATATCGTTGAACGACGACTCCATGTTTGAATTACTTTTTTATCGTTTGATTTAGCTTGTTTTGCGACCTTATCTAATAATGATTGATCAGCGAAAGGTCCTTTTTTAAGTGAACGTGCCATGGGTTACCCTCCTTATCCGTTTCTACGTCTTACGATCATGCTTGTAGACGCTTTTTTCTTATCACGAGTTTTAATACCACGTGCTTTTTTACCCCAAGGGGTCATTTGTTGTTTTCTACCGATTGGTTGTTTACCTTCACCACCACCGTGTGGGTGATCGTTCGGGTTCATAACAGATCCACGTACTGTTGGACGTACACCTAGGTGACGTGTTCTACCAGCTTTACCGATACGAACTAATTCGTGTGATTCGTTACCAACTTCACCGATTGTTGCTTTACATGTACCTAAGATACGACGTACTTCACCAGATTGTAGACGGACTAAAACGTATTTTTCTTCACGTCCTAAGATTTGTGCGGATGTACCAGCACTTCTTGCAATTTGTCCACCACGACCAGGTTTTAACTCGATGTTGTGTACAATTGTACCTACTGGGATACTCATAACTGGTAATGCATTACCAACTTTAATATCGATTTCGCTACCTGAAACGATTAACGCTCCAACTTGTAAGCCTTTAGGTGCGATGATATATCTTTTTTCACCATCTAAATAAGTAATTAATGCGATATTCGCTGTTCTATTTGGATCATACTCAATTGATGTTACTTTTCCTGGAACATTATCTTTATCACGTTTAAAGTCAATGATACGATATTTTCTCTTTGCTCCACCACCGATATGTCTAACGGTTAATTTACCCTGGTTGTTACGACCACCAGTTTTAGTAATTGGCGCAAGAAGTGATTTTTCAGGAGTAGATGTTGTAATTTCATCAAAGGTAAGAACACTCATATTACGACGACCATTGGTCGTTCTTTTATAAATTTTAACTGCCATAAGTTAATTCTCCTATATCTTTCACTATTGATTAAACTGCGAATGCAGCAATCTTTTGTCCTTCTTTAAGCTGGACAATCGCTTTTTTGTATCCTGGCTTTAAACCTTCATACTTACCAACTTTTTTACGTTTAGGTAAAACAGTAATGGTGTTAACTTTTAGTACTTCAACTCCAAAGACTGCTTCAACTGCTTTTTTGATTTCAACTTTGTTTGCAGTTTTAGGTACTTTGAATGTGTATCTATTACTATCTTCGACGAGTTTCATTGATTGCTCAGTAATAATCGGCGCGCGTAATAAATCATAATATTTAGCTTCTACTACTTTAGCCATTATACTAATACCTCCTCGTAGTATTTAACAGCACCTTGTGTCAAGACCACTTGTTTGAACTTAAGTAACTCATATACTGATACTTGAGATACTTCTCTAACAACTGCTCCTGGTAGGTTGTTTGATGCTAGTAATAAATTTTTATCAACACTGTCAACTAACACGATTGATCTATCGTCTAGTTTTAAGTTGTTCATAATTTCGATGAATAATTTTGTTTTAGGCTCAGCAACTGTAATGTTGTCTACTAAAACTAAATTTTCTGCTAGTACATGATATGAAAGTGCACTCTTTAAAGCTAATTGCTTAACTTTTTGGTTAACTTTCACAGCATAACTTCTTGGGATTGGTCCGAAAACGATCCCGCCGCCTCTCCATTGTGGTGAGCGGATTGAACCTTGACGTGCACGACCTGTACCTTTTTGTCTCCATGGTTTTTTACCACCACCGCGGACTTCAGCACGAGTCTTCGTTTTTGCTGTACCTTGTCTTAACGCTGCGCGTTGAGCATTGACAACATCATATAGCACTTGTTGGTTAGGTGTGATACCGAAGATTGCGTCATTTAAAGCAACTTCAGAAATCTTTTCACCAGCTTGATTGAATAAATTTAATGTTGGCATAATTATTCTCCTTAGTTACCTTTCTTAATTGCGCTTCTTACAACGACATACCCTTTTCTAGGTCCTGGTACTGAACCAGATACTAGTAGTAAATCATTTTCTGTATCAACCGCAACAATTTTTAAGTTTTGAACAGTTACTTGTTCATTACCCATTTGTCCAGGTAAGTTTTTACCCTTCATGTTTCCTTTAATAGCTCCTAATGAACCAACGCCTCTATGATATCTAGAACCGTGAGTCATAGGTCCTCTTGATTGGTTGTGGCGTTTAATGTTACCTTGGAAGCCTTTACCTTTTGATGTACCTGTTACGTCTACATCTTCTCCTGCTGTGAATAAGTCAGCTTTAATTTCCGTTCCTACTTCTAAAGCTAACAGTTCATTATTAAGCGCATCAAATCGAATTTCTTTAACGAAGCGCTTAGGTGCAGTATTTGCTTTTTTCACGTGCCCTAATTCAGGCTTGTTACTTAATTTTTCACGTTTGGATTCAAATCCAACTTGAGTTGCTTGGTAACCATCTACTTCAACAGTTTTTTGTTGTAGTACAACGTTGCCTTCAACATCAATTACAGTGACAGGAATTAATACACCATTTTCATCGAAAATTTGTGTCATTCCAATTTTTCTACCTAAGATTCCTTTGGCCATTGTCTTTCCTCTTTCTTTTTATTTTTTAGCCTTGTAACATCTGTTTTATTTTTTCAGAACGATGTCAATTCCTGATGGTAAATCAATTCTCATTAAAGCATCGATTGTTTTTGAATTTGGATCTAAGATTTGAATTAATCTCTTATGTGTTCTTCTTTCGAATTGTTCACGACTGTCTTTGTTGACGTGTGGACTTCTTAACACAGTAAAGATTTCTTTTTTAGTTGGAAGCGGAATTGGACCTTGGACTACTACCCCTGTCTTTTCAACGCTTTCAATAATCTTCTTAGCAGCCTGATCAATTAATCTGTGATCGTATGCTTTTAAACTGATTTTAATAATATCTTTTGCCATTTTTATTCTCCTTTCGCCTATAATCCTTGCATAGACTTTACTCCCTGGAAATACTCGATACCTCGACAACGGCTATCAGTGTATCAACAACCTTCCAGATCAACGCTTTACTTGTATTTACGCAAGCCTTATTATTATATAAAAAAAGAGTTTTTATTGCAACCCTTTTTTGTCTTTTTGTATATCTTTATGTTTAAAATGTGGTATTTTCACACTGTTTTACCGTATAATCTCTCACCTTGATTATATCGATAAATGATCTCACTATATAGTGGAAAAAGTTCGGGTTTTATTGTAAATTTTCTAAATCCTCTATATATGAGTTTTTGTACAAAGTCTGGATTATATAGATCTTTTCCCATCGCATAGGTTCTTTTAGATTTTCTATACAATATATTTCTTAAATCCGAATGTTGTAAAGCATATTTAATACTATTGACCTCATCCGGTAGTAATAATTCAAATCTTTTATCTAAATCTATGATGGCGTACTCAAAACCTTTGAAAGCTGATAAATTCAAACTACTATACTCTGTATTTACCTCTAAGCCAATTTTTAACTTATATCCAAACTTTTTAATACTAAAATGTTCTAGATATTTCTTTATTTGATTGAATTCGTTGACGTCTTCAATATCAGGAATTGTAATACATACACGATCATTTGGTGTTTTAAATGCTGATTTTAGTTCAATTTCATAAATATTTGAATGATTAGTGATAGTTGTTACATCTAGTTTCGTTTCATTACCTTGACTAAAGTATACATCAAGTAATTCTAGCTTTGGTAAAGTAATGAGTATATCACTATTTGGAAAGGTTTCAAATAATTTCTTATAAAACACCTGTCTCCTTGCTAGACAAGCAACACCAGAGGTTTGAATATATCCTTTTTCTGGTTCTACTATAACAAAATCTGGATCTACATGCTTGGCTTTATGTATTTGCGACAGCTTATGTATGGCTAGTCCTAACTGGAATTTGCCTCTGTCTTTTCTAGTTAGTTTAGTATATTCAAGTTCTAAACCCGGTAGTAATCCTAAATCATATTTCTTAAATTTATAACTACTACCTATTTTATAGGTATCTCTTGATGCCAAACATGCGATGCATTTTGAATCCAGAATATCAATTTCTAATGAACTTGGTCTATCTTTATAAAGTATGCCTATAACATTATCTGGTAAATCAAATAAGTATTTGGGTTGAAAATTTTTCATTTCAATTACTAACTTTGTTTGACTATCTAGTAGACTATAATACATTCTAGTGTGCATTTCATCTAGTATTTCCCACATATAACTTATTATATCTTCATGATAACTGGATAAAACTTCCAAGTTTATAATAAAGTTGGATATCACGCTTGATAGCGTAGAGTTTACTTTGATAGACTCTATAAATTGTTGTTCAAGCATTTCTACTATCTTAGGTAGTGTATCCAGTATATCCGGATCGTTAATATCTAAAAATCCCTGATGATACCTATTAATATATGCTTCATTCTTGGTGTTGATGATATCATTCAATATATTTTTGATGGTTTCTACATCTTGTTGATGTGTTATGATTTGTTTGTCAAAATCTACTTCGAGGTATGTTCCTCTGATAAAATTTTCTTTCAATGCGTACTCCCTTATACAAAGTTTCTATAGTTTTTTTGCAAAAAAAACTACATATCATTATACTAAAAACTGTCTATATTACAAAAAAGAAGTTAGATCTTTGATATCTAACTTCGCTTTGTGGGACTATTCATATAGTTTTTTCAAATTAATATTTTGACTTGAAATAAGTTGTAATATTTTCCAATGATTTCAATAATACTTCATCATTTTCTATGTCTGTGTCATGAAATAATGAGGTAATCATATCCTCATGAAAGTTATCATGAATTGTTAGAACTTTAAGTGCATCATCTGTTAATTTTAAGTATACTTTACGTCTGTCTTTATCATCGGAATATCTGTATACCATCTTTTTTCTAACTAAAATATTAATGGAAGTTGTTAAAGTACCTAATGTGACACGCAATCTTTTAGCAACCTCACCCATGGTCGGAATCTCGGTATTTCTAATTGCTTCAAGTACGTGTACTTCAGTCATTGATAACTTAACATTATTTTCTTTAAGTTTTTCTTCTTCAATTCTTAAGATGTGGTTGAATACGTCAACAAGTAATGTATTAATAATTTCCTTTGCAGATGGCATTTATACGCTCCTTAAATTTCAAAATAGCCCAGACCAATAGTACCAGGTCCAGCATGTGCACCTACAACTGGTGTAAGTGGAATGATTGTCACTGTTGCATTTGGTTTTGCAGCAACTAATTCTTCTTTTAATTCTTCGGCTTTACTTAAATTAGTTGTATAAGCTATATAATACTCAACATCTTTGTCTTTAGTTTCTTCTAAGATGATTTCTAATACTCTTTTTTGAGCTTTAGTAGTTGTTCTAATTTTTTCAAAAGGTTTAAGTGAACCGTCTTCCATAATTTTTAGAAGTGGTTTGATCTTTAGTAATGTTCCAATTAAACCTGCTGCTGCAGATAATCTTCCATTTTTTACTAGATACTTAAGTGTATCTACTAAAACATAAATCTTAACTTTTGATCTTAAATCATTTAAACTAGATACAATTTCAGTTACATTCTTACCTTGTTTAATCAGTTCAAGTGCTTTTCTAGCTAATACAAACTCTCCAAATGAAACACTTTTTGAGTCAATCACTTCAACATTTAGACCTTCTACCAAATCACGAGCAAGTAAAGCACCTTGATAAGTACCACTTAACTTCGATGAAATAGATACAACAATCAGGTCTGAATAACCCTTGTCTCTAATTTTTTCATATACTTCTTGGAATTTACCGGTTGATACTTGTGATGTATGAATATCTGCGTTTGGTTTATCCACCATCATTGTATAGAACTCATCAGATTTAATTTCTGTATGGTCTACATATTCTTTTCCATCAAAGAATACGGTAAGTCTTATAATTTCTGTTTGATCTTTTTCTTTTAGATAATCCATTCCAGATGTAGATAATACTGCGACTGCTATTTTTTTCATAATTTTCTCCCTTAAAATACTTTGAGTATCAAAATATATTTTATAGATTAAGTGTATCACATAATTATGAAAATTCATACTATTAAATGAATAATCAAGCGAATATTGTTATAAAATCGCCAAATTATCTAGGTAATATAGTATGAGTGCCTGGGTACCTTTATTTTCATGGTGATTATCTACTAATACTTCTAGCATATCTCGTACTTTAACTGTAACTTCTAAATGTTTAACGCTTGATTCGATCGCTAAATTTAAGTCCTTTAAGAAATGTTTAATGTAAAATCCTGGTTCATAGTACTTATTAATCATATGTAGACCGTTGGTCTTCATCTGAGTACTTGATGCACTACCACCCATAAAGATTTCAAATGCTTTTGTAAGATCTAGATTCAGTGAGTTTGCATAATATAAACTCTCTACTGTACCTGCAAGTGCACCTGCTATTGCGATTTGATTTGCTAACTTGGTGCGTTGTCCATTACCAGCTTTGCCCATATACTGGATTGTTTTACCAAAGGTTTCTAGTAAAGGGCTGATGATGTCAAAGTTTGTTTCATCGCCACCTACCATAATAGATAGTGTACCTGCTATAGCACCAACTTCTCCACCAGTTACAGGTGCATCCATCATGTGTAGGCCTTTTTCTTTAGCCATATCATATAAGTATGCTGCAAGTGATGGTGATGATGTTGTCATATCTACAATGATTGTATTTAGTTTAGCTGTTTTAAATATTTCAAGTGCTACAGTTTCTACATCTTTTGGATAACCAACAATCATAAATATAATGTCTGATTTTTGCGTTAGTTCTTCTATCGTTGATGCAACATAAGCAACATCTGAAAGTTTTTCTGCTTTTTCTTTTGTCCTATTGTATACCGTTAATGTATGACCACCTTCAGCAAGATGTCTTACAATTGGACTTCCCATGATGCCTGTTCCTATTAATCCTATATTCATCTCATACCTCTTCTTTTTAATTATAGTTATTATATTTTTAATATGGAGTATATATTTCATATATATTGTCTATACATTAGTATATCAAATAACGATAGACATTACACCCAAACCCAGAATTTACCAAATAAAAAGCCTACCTTTAAGTAGACTTTATCGTTGCACCAAATGGAATGAGTGCTAATTTAGATAGTTTAAACCATTGTAACCCAAAAGGGATACCAATGATAGTCATACAAAATATTGCACCTATAAAGATGTAACCTAGTGCTGTTTCCCATCCTAAGAAGATGATCCATAAGATATTTAGAATTGGATGTTTATTAAAATCTATGTTCACATCATTACCAAATGGCCAGATAACCAATTGTGCAAACTTGAAAAACTGTAATCCAATTGGAATACCAATAATGGTAATACATAAAAGTATACCTAAAATGAACCAAGCGAGTCCTGCAAACAAGCCACCAAAGATGAACCAAATAATATTTCCTAATATTTTCATAACTTTCCCCTTTATTTTAAACCTATTATACCAAAACTCTATACTTAAACAATAAAAAAAGCCTGTATTTAACAGACTTTACTAAGTTCATAAGTGGTGGCTCCAAGCGGAATCGAACCGCTGACACGAGGCTCTTCAGGCCACTGCTCTACCGACTGAGCTACAGAGCCACTAAAATGGCGGTCCGGACGGGATTTGAACCCGCGATCTCCTGCGTGACAGGCAGGCATGTTAACCCCTACACCACCGGACCGTTTTAAATTTTATTTGGTTGCGGGAGATGGATTTGAACCATCGACCTTCGGGTTATGAGCCCGACGAGCTACCAGACTGCTCTATCCCGCGATATGTTGTTATTATACCATAACTGGTTTTAAAATTGTAGTGGCGGAGGAAGAGGGATTTGAACCCCCGCGGCTTTTACACCCTGTCGGTTTTCAAGACCGATCCCTTCAGCCTCTTGGGTATTCCTCCACGTTTATTTAAAAGTTAATACTGGTGGACCCGGTTGGACTCGAACCAACGACCGACCGGTTATGAGCCGGTAGCTCTAACCAACTGAGCTACGGGTCCGTACTGGTAGCGGCGGGGGGACTTGAACCCTCGACCTTGCGGGTATGAACCGCACGCTCTAGCCAGCTGAGCTACACCGCCATATATTGGTTAGAAACTTTTTGATACTTGATTAAAATCGTAAACTGGTGGAGCTTAGCGGGATCGAACCGCTGACCTCCTGCGTGCAAGGCAGGCGCTCTCCCAGCTGAGCTAAAGCCCCAACAATTTAATTAATTTTTTAGTGGTGCCCGGGGTCGGACTTGAACCGACATGGCTTTTATGCCACAGGATTTTAAGTCCTGCGTGTCTACCGATTTCACCACCCGGGCATTAAATTATAAAAGTGGTGTCCCGTGATGGACTCGAACCATCGACACCTTGATTAAAAGTCAAGTGCTCTACCACCTGAGCTAACGGGACATTGTAGTGGTGCCGAAAACAGGAATTGAACCCGCAACCTACTGATTACAAATCAGTTGCTCTACCGATTGAGCTATTTCGGCTTGTAAAGTGGTGGAGGATGACGGGCTTGAACCGCCGACCCCCTGCTTGTAAGGCAGGTGCTCTCCCAACTGAGCTAATCCTCCAAAAAATGGTATAAAATTGAGATGATATGCCTGGCAACGTCCTATTTTCGCTAATTGTAATAACTATCGTCGGCGCTAAGATGCTTAACTTCTGTGTTCGGGATGGGAACAGGTGGAACCATCTTGCCATCGTCACCAGACATAATGCTCTCAAAACTAGATAAATGATTTTCTCTGAAAAGAATGTGATGCGAATCATCACGAAAGGTTAAGTCCTCGACCTATTAGTACCAGTAAGCTGAATACATCGCTGTACTTACACACCTGGCCTATCAACCTCATAGTCTTTGAGGGGTCTTACTAATTGGGAAATCTCATCTTAAGGGGGGCTTCACGCTTAGATGCTTTCAGCGTTTATCCCTTCCGCACATAGCTACCCAGCTGTAGTACTGGCGTACTAACTGGTGCACCAGGGGTGCGTCCATTCCGGTCTTCTCATACTAGGAACAGCTCCCTTCAAATTTCCAACGCCCACGATAGATAGAGACCGAACTGTCTCACGACGTTCTGAACCCAGCTCGCGTGCCGCTTTAATGGGCGAACAGCCCAACCCTTGGAACCTACTCCAGCTCCAGGATGCGACGAGCCGACATCGAGGTGCCAAACCGCTTCGTCGCTGTGAACGCTTGGAAGCGATAAGCCTGTTATCCCCAGGGTAACTTTTATCCGTTGAGTCACGGCCCTTCCATTCGGTACCGTAAGATCACTATGTCCGACTTTCGTCCCTGCTCGACTTGTTGGTCTCGCAGTCAAGCTACCTTCTGCCATTGCACTCTATAGAATGATTTCCAACCATTCTGAGGTAACCTTCGAGCGCCTCCGTTACTCTTTGGGAGGCGACCGCCCCAGTCAAACTGCCCACCAGACACTGTCCTTTAGATTACACATCTAGAAGTTAGAAACTAAGTGCACGAAGGGTGGTATCCCAACGTTGGCTCCGACAATACTAGCGTACTATCTTCATAGCCTCCCACCTATCCTGTACATCTTACACCCAGTTTCAATATCAAGTTACAGTGAAGCTCCATGGGGTCTTTTCGTCTAATCGCGGGTAGCCGGCGTTTTCACCGGCAGCTTGATTTCACCGAGTCTGTTGTTGAGACAGTGCCCAAATCGTTACGCTTTTCGTGCAGGACGGAACTTACCCGCCAAGGAATTTCGCTACCTTAGGACCGTTATAGTTACGGCCGCCGTTTACTGGGACTTCAATTCAATGCTTCGGTTTAACCCTGACATCTCCTCTTAATCTTCCAGCACCGGGCAAGCGTCAGCCTCTATACTTCACCTTACGGTTTTGCAGAGACCTGTGTTTTTGCTAAACAGTCGCTTGGGCCTTTTCTCTGCGACTCCTCGTTTTCATAAGGAGTCCCCCTTTTCCCGAAGTTACGGGGTCAATTTGCCGAGTTCCTTAACAACAGTTTTCTCGCGCGTCTTAATATATTCTACTCACCCACCTGTGTCGGTTTACGGTACGGGCAGTATAATGATTAACCTTAGAAGCTTTTCTTGAAAGCATGAACTCGTACGTCTTTATATCAGTTCTCAGCTTTAACAGTACCCGGATTTGCCTAAGTACTAGCCTCGAATCCTTCTCACCCAATCCATTAAGGGTGGACGCCTATCCTTCTTTGTCACTCCATCAGTCACTACACTGGTACTAGAATCTCTACTAGTTATCCATCGGCTACGCTCTTCAGCCTCACCTTAGGCCCCGACTTACCCAGGGCGGACGAACCTTCCCCTGGAAACCTTGGGTTTATGACGGACAGGATTCTCACCTGTCTTTTCGTTACTTACACCGGCATTCTCACTTCCTAACGCTCCACTAGTCCTCACGATCTAGCTTCACCGCTGTTAGGAACGCTCCCCTACCACTTAAAAAATCTTTTTAAATCCGCAGCTTCGGTAATATGCTTAGCCCCGGTACATTTTCGGCGCAGAGTCACTCGACCAGTGAGCTTTTACGCACTCTTTAAAGGATGGCTGCTTCTAAGCCAACCTCCTGGCTGTTTGTGCATCTCTACTTCCTTTTCCACTTAGCATATATTTTGGGACCTTATCTGGCGGTCTGGGCTCTTTCCCTTTTGACCACGAACCTTATCACCCGTAGTCTGACTGCCAACTTACTTTACCGACATTCGGAGTTTGATTGAGATCAGTACCCCGAGGTGGGGCCATCACACATTCAGTGCTCTACCTTCGATAAACCTATTTTGTTGACGCTATCCCTAAAGATATTTCGGGGAGAACCAGCTATCTCTGAGTTCGATTGGAATTTCTCCCCTAGCCACAAGTCATCCGAGCCTTTTTCAACAGGCGGCGGTTCGGTCCTCCATAAGGTACTACCCTTACTTCAACCTGCTCATGGCTAGATCACCCAGTTTCGGGTCTACATCACACAACTTAAGCGCCCTATTCAGACTCGCTTTCGCTTCGGCTCCGGACCTTCATCCTTAACCTTGCTATGTAACATAACTCGCCGGTTCATTCTACAAAAGGCATGCCATCACCCATTAACGGGCTCTGACTAATTGTAAGCACACAGTTTCAGGTTCTCTTTCACTCCCCTCCCGGGGTTCTTTTCACCTTTCCATCACTGTACTGGTTCACTATCGGTCACCAAGTAGTATTTAGCCTTAGGAGATGGTCCTCCTATCTTCAAACGGGATTCCACGTGTCCCGCCCTACTTTCTGATACCATGGATTATATAATTTCGACTACAGGGCTCTCACCTTCTTCGACCGATTTTCCCACATCGTTCATCTATTATATAATTTTGTAACCTTAGGTATCTGGCTCCTCCGCGTTCGCTCGTCGCTACTGACAGAATCGTTATTACTTTCTTTTCCTGTAGGTACTTAGATATTTCAGTTCCCTACGTATTGCCTCTAACACGTGTGTTAGATACTATGTCTTCAACATAGTGGGTTCCCCCATTCGGACATCTCGGAATCGTCGCTTACTTACAGCTTCCCCGAGCATTTCGGTGTTAGTTCCGTCCTTCATCGCCTCTTGGTGCCAAGGCATCCACTGTGTGCCCTTTGTTCCTTAACCTTATTTCTTTTCAGACATCATTTATCTACTTTTCAAAGACTTTCTTTACTTCTTGAAACACTTAAATTACTTTAAGTCTTTCAAAACTGAATATGATGAACAAATTTAGAGAATATTACTACTTACTAGTAGTCATCTTGTGCTAAGTGTTAGTTAGCCTTTCTCCTTAGAAAGGAGGTGATCCATCCCCACGTTCCCGTAGGGATACCTTGTTACGACTTAACCCCAATCATGGACCCTACCTTAGACGGCTCCCTCCCTTTCGGGTTAGGCCACCGGCGTTGGGTATTGCCCACTTTCGTGGTTTGACGGGCGGTGTGTACAAACCCCGAGAACGTATTCACCGCAACATGCTGATTTGCGATTACTAGCGATTCCGACTTCATGGAGTCGAGTTGCAGACTCCAATCCGAACTGAGACTGTTTTTGTGAGTTTCGCTCCAGGTCACCCTATCGCTTCTCTTTGTTCCAGCCATTGTATCACGTTTGTAGCCCAGGTCATAAGGGGCATGATGATTTGACGTCATCCCCACCTTCCTCCAATTTATCACTGGCAGTCTCGCTAGAGTCCCCAACTTAATGATGGTAACTAGCAATAAGGGTTGCGCTCGTTGCGGGACTTAACCCAACATCTCACGACACGAGCTGACGACAACCGTGCACCACCTGTACATCTGTTAGCCTCCGAACTTATTTCTAAGCCTTTGCAGAGTATGTCAAGACCTGGTAAGGTTTTTCGTGTATCTTCGAATTAAACAACATGATCCACCGCTTGTGCGGGGTCCCGTCAATTCCTTTGAGTTTCATACTTGCGTACGTACTACTCAGGCGGAGAACTTAATGCGTTAACTGCAGCACTGACCTTTTGGCCAACACTTAGTTCTCATCGTTTACGGCGTGGACTACCAGGGTATCTAATCCTGTTTGCTCCCCACGCTTTCGTGCATCAGTGTCAGTATAGACCCAGCAAGCCGCCTTCGCCACTGGTGTTCCTCCATATATTTACGCATTTTACCGCTACACATGGAATTCCACTTGCCTCTGTCTCACTCTAGTTATATAGTTTTCATAGCCTCACAGCGTTAAGCACTGCACTTACACCACAAACTTTTATAACCACCTACGCACCCTTTACGCCCAGTAAATCCGGATAACGCTCGCCCCCTATGTATTACCGCGGCTGCTGGCACATAGTTAGCCGGGGCTTATTCATATGGTACCGTCAATTTTTAATTTTTCTTCCCATATAAAAGAACTTTACATACCGAAGTACTTCGTCGTTCACGCGGCGTTGCTCGGTCAGGGTTTCCCCCATTGCCGAAAATTCCCTACTGCTGCCTCCCGTAGGAGTTTGGGCCGTTCTCAGTCCCAATGTGGCCGGTAGACCTCTCAGTCCGGCTACGCATCATCGTCTTGGTAGGCTTTTACCCCACCAACTAACTAATGCGCCGCAGACCCCTCTTAAACCGATAAATCTTTAAATGTGTTTTTTTCATGCACACATCCTATCCAGTATTAGCTCCAGTTTCCCGGAGTTATCCTCGAGTTAAAGGTAGGTTATCTACGTGTTACTCACCCGTTCGCCACTAAGCATCCGAAGATGCTTCGTTCGACTTGCATGTATTAGGCACGCCGCCAGCGTTCATCCTGAGCCAGGATCAAACTCTCCATATAATTTATGTTTTGTTTTGATTTTAGCTCTTATTTTTGTTTTCTCTTGTTCATCATCATTCAGTTTTCAAAGACTCAATTTTGCGTCTCTTTGTTCGAGCGCTTAATCATTCTATCATTATAAAATAACCTTGTCAACAACTTTTTTCAACAAATGCACAAGGCCGTTATAAACTTATAAATTAGAATGGTGGAGGGGGGCAGATTCGAACTGCCGAACCGTTAGGAACAGATTTACAGTCTGCCGCGTTTAGCCACTTCGCTACCCCTCCGTTTTTTGATTGCCTTATTATTCTAACTTAACTTAAGTCAAATTGCAACCATTTTATTATCTTTTGGCGAATAATCTAAAGTTTAGATATTTTACGTCATATATATAAATATATATAGGCGCAATTTATATAAATCCCTGGAAAAGCCAAATACCATGATACGACATTTCAAATCATAAGTCAAACAAAAAATGAATAAATTTATGATTTATGTTTTTTTTACCTATTTATAGCCATTACTTGAATCTATAAAGCCATTCTTAGAGTAAAAATTTACCTGATTTATTTTACTAATCGCTTATCAAGTTCGAATTGTAACATCATGATTTGTCTACCACAACCCTTACATTCGAGCTTCATATCTACACCAACTCTTAAAACTATCCATTCTTTGGATCCACATACATGTTGTTTTTTTGTTTTTACGATTTGTCCGATTGTATACTTGCTCATATAATCAATCCTTACAGTGGTTTTTTCTTTATGATTGGAAACGGTCTAGGATATCCAGATACGTGTTTTTCTTTTCTAAATAATAGGTTTGCTCTAAACCCTGATTCTAAAGGAAGTTCAAATAAGTCTTGTGTGATTAATTCGACATTTAATACCTTAATTGCGTGTGCTGCTGATGTAAGTTCTTCTTCAAACTTACTTCCCTTAGGTGCAATGAAATGTCCACCCACTTTTAGCATTGGTACACCAAACTCTAAAATCAGTCTTAACTCACCTAATGCTCTTGCGGTTACTATATCAAATTGTTGATAATTTTTACTGCTAAAGTTTTCAGCACGATCGTGAACGATATTAAACTCTAAGCCAAGCGCTTGTTTGAGTTCTTGTAAAAACTGCACACGTTTAATTTGTGACTCTACAATAGTCACTTGAATATTAGGAAAAACAATTAATAAAGGTATCGATGGAAACCCAGCACCTGCACCCATATCACATAATGTCACAACTTTATTTAAATCTACTAACTTACTTATCAGTACGGAATCTAAAAAGTGTTTGATGTCTGCATCATCTCTTGAAGTAATACGTGTTAAATTCGTATGCTTATTATATGCTACTAATAAGTTATAATAGGCATCAAATTGCCCGTTTTGTTGTTCGGTTAACTTGATGCCTAATATATTTGTAATGTATGTATTAAGCATTCTTGGCTTCTAGATAAACGAGTAACATGGATACATCCGTTGGTCCAACACCTAGGATTCTAGTTGCTTGACCTAATGTTTCTGGTTTAATCTTACTTAATTTTTCTTTAGCTTCTGCAGATATGTTGTGAATACTATGATAATTAATATCGTTTGGAATAAATCTAGATTCATAGCGTAATAATTTATCCGCTTCTCTTCTAGCTTTTTCAATATATCCATCATACTTAATATATATTTCTAATTGTTCATAGATTTCATGATTATAGTCTGATGGTAAAAAATGTTTAAGGGTTTCTATCTTAAGTTCAGGTCTTTCAAGTAATTTAAAGACTGTAACGCCTTCATAAATCGGGCTTGAATTTACCGAAGCTAAATAGTTTAGATTTTCCTCAGTTGGGTTAATCTTTGTTGATTTTGCTCTTTCAATCATTTCTTTTAATGCTATTTTCTTATGTTCGAATCTTTCATACGTTGCATCATCGACTAAACCGATTTGATAGCCATAATCTCTTAATCTTATATCGGCATTATCGTTTCTTAATAACAGTCTATGTTCTGCACGTGAGGTTAAAAGTCTATATGGTTCACTAGTTCCCTTAGTAATAAGGTCGTCAATTAATACACCAATATATGCTTCATCTCTTTTTAATACGAGTGGTTTTTTACCCTGTACTTTTAATCCTGCATTAATACCTGCCATTAAACCTTGACCAGCAGCTTCTTCATAACCTGATGTACCGTTAATTTGACCAGCACAAAATAGATTATGGATGACTTTAGTCTCTAAGGATTGATAGAGTTGTCTTGGATTAATTGCATCATATTCGATTGCGTATGCATAACGCACAATACGTGCGTTTTCCATACCAGGTAAAGATCTTACCATTTGCTCTTGAATATGTTTTGGCATCGATGTGGATAATCCTTGGATATACATTTCATTTAAATCCATGGATTCTGGTTCAATAAAGATTTGATGTCTGTCTTTATCTTTAAATCTAACAAATTTGTCTTCAATAGATGGACAGTATCTTGGACCAACACCTTCTACAACACCACCATACATTGCTGATGCATCTAAGTTATTAAATATAATATCTTTAGTATCTGGTGATGTGTGGATTAAGTAGCTAAATTCTTGGTGACCTAAGTCAGTGATTGGTGAATCATGTGAAAATGTTTGGAAAACACCATCACCTGGTTGTGGTACAGTTTTAGAATAGTCGATAGAATCTCTAGCAATTCTTGGTGGTGTACCCGTTTTTAGTCTAAGCATTTCAAAACCTAAGTTTTTAAGTTGATTAGAAATACCACGTGTTGTACGTTCACCATTTGGACCACTTGATGTTTTTTCGTGACCAATTAAAATTTGAGAACCTAAATATGTACCTGTTGTAATAATTACAGTTTGGGCAAATACTTGACTACCATCTTCTAGGTTTACACCTTTAACGGTATTGTCTTCAACAATTAATGTGTCAACAAATCCTTGAAGTAAAGTTAGATTCGGTGTGTTTTGTAACACATCTAACATCACTTTAGGATATTTTAATTTATCAATTTGAGCGCGTAGTGCACGAACTGCTGGACCTTTTGAAGGATTTAACATCTTCATTTGAATTTGACTTAAGTCTGCTGACTTTGCCATTTGACCGCCAAGTGCGTCAATTTCTCTAACTACAATACCTTTAGCAGGTCCACCAATTGATGGATTACATGGCAAAGTAGCAACCTTTGTTAGATCGCCTGTAATGAGTAAAGTATTAAGTTTCATTTTTGCCATAGCAAGTGCAGCTTCGACACCGGCGTGTCCAGCACCTACAATAATGCCATCATAAATCATATATATCTTCCTTTAAAACTTTTATTTAATATTTATAAATGCTTCTGCAATGCTTTCTTTGTTAAAGCCGAAATGTTTTAATACCACATCAGCATTTGCAGAAAGTCCAAATGTATCAATACCGTATACATGAGGTGTAAATCTATACCATGAATAGCTAGATCCCATCTCTACTGCAAGGGTTTTGACATTTGCCGGAAGTATTTTACTTCTGTAGTCTTCATTTTGCAATAAAAATGCATGATGTGATGGCATAGAAACAACACGGATATCTAATCCTTTTTCTTTAAGGATTTGTTTTGCTTCATAAGCTAGTCCCACTTCAGAACCAGATGCTAATAAGATACCGTCTAATTTGTTTTCTTCTTTACTTACGATATATGCTCCCTTTAAAACACCCTCTTTACTTGTGTGTTCTAAATTTAAGACATTTTGTCTAGAAGTGATAATCGCTGTTGCTGTATCTTTAGATTCAAATGCAATCTCAACTGCTGCTTTTGTTTCATTTGCATCCGCTGGACGAATAACGTTTAAATCTGGAATACTACGTAATCCAATAAGTTGTTCAATCGGTTCATGTGTTGGACCGTCTTCACCAACTGCAACTGAGTCATGTGAGAAGATAAATACACTAGGTATTTTCATCATTGCAGCTAAACGAATTGGTGGTTTCATATAGTCTGAGAAGACAAAGAATGCACCTGTAAATGATTTTAAACCACCATGCAGTGTCATACCATTAACTACAGCACCCATTGCGTGTTCTCTAACACCAAAGTTAATATTTCTTGCTAAAGCATTATCTCTACTGAAATGTCCATCATTACCTTTAGCTTTAGTTGATGAAGTTAGATCTGCTGATCCACCAACAATATTTAAGTTTTGATGACTTGCAAGTGTTAAAGCTTTACCTAATACGTTACGTGTTGCTTCTTTAGAACCTGCATTATATACTAGGCTACTTAAATCTATTTGCATATTTCCACTTAAGAATTGGTTGAATAAATCATGTTTTTCTGGGAATTGTGCTTTATAAGCATCTAACATCTTAACCCATTTGTTGTAGACACGTTTACCTTTGTTAAATACTTTGCTCTTATAGAAACTATATACTTCACCGTCTACTTCAAATGGTTTGTAGTTATAGCCTGATTTTTGTGCTAATTTTTCACGTTCAGCTTCCCCTAAAGGTGAACCATGAACTTTTGAAGTACCTTCTGATGTTGTACCTCTACCAATAATTGTTTTAACTTCAATAATGGTTGGTTTATCAACGATCTTTTTAGCCCGTAAAATAGCGCGGTTAATTTGATCTAAATCTTCACCGTCTTCTACTTTAGTGTAGTGCCAGTTTTGTGCTTCAAACTTCTTTTTAACATCTTCTGATATTGCTAGATTTGTTTCACCGTCTAATTGAATATCATTAGAATCATATAAAACAATAAGTTTACCTAACCCTAAATGTCCCGCAAGTGAAATAGCTTCTAAAGCTACCCCTTCTTGTAAGTCACCATCACCTACTAATACATAAGTATAGTGACTGATTAAATCAAAGTTTGGTTCATTAAAACGTGCAGCTAAATGCTTTTCAGCAATTGCCATACCCACAGCATTAGAAATACCTTGTCCAAGCGGACCAGATGTTGTTTCAACACCATCTGTATGACCATACTCTGGATGTCCTGGTGTATTTCCTGGATAGTTTCTAAAGTTTTTTAAATCATCAATAGAGACTTTGTAACCCGATAAATGATTTAATGCATAAAGTAGCATAGAACCATGACCTGCAGAAAGAATAAAGCGGTCACGGTTTATCCAGCGACTCATCTTTGGATAAATGTTGATGTGTTTTGTAAATAGAGTATGCGCCATTGGTGCAGCACCAATGACAATACCAGGATGTCCACTATTTGCTTTATTAATAGCGTCAATCCCTAAAAAACGAATCGTATCAATAGATAACTTGTTTATATCCATTATTTTTTTACTCCTTATTAGTCTTTTCTTCTGAATTGTTTTCTGTTTCTGAATCTTCTAATTGAGTTGGTGTTTCTTCTTCAGATGCTTCTTCTTCTGTGACTTCATCATCTGATTTGTAGTATGCTTCGTAGTATTTTTCTTGACCTTCTAAAATACCTTGGAATCTTGTTTCCCCTAATGTATCTTTGATTAATTGTGTTGCTTTTTTATTTTCATCGCTTACTAAAGTTCTTAATTTCTTTTGTTGTCTATTAGATGAAACAAATAATCCAATAAATAATACAACCATTGCAGCTAAAAAAACATTATCTGCTTGATCGGGAATAATTTGTTGTAACCCAATAGATGCACCTAATACAATAAGTAATACAATCATCGATACCATCATATACATACGTGACATTTTACGTTGTTGAGCATAGATTGTATTTGTGAAATCTAACCAGATTGTGTTCACTTCATTTGTATAAAGATCAGTGACTGATTCATAATATCCTTTTTCAACAAATAGTCTATAGTTTACACCATCTGATGTCCAAACAGAAAATCTACCACGTGATGCAAATTTGTGGAAATCACTTCTATCGTTTAAATAATACATTTCTAAGGTAGCGTCGTTATATTTTTCTACTCTAAAGGGAGTGCCTACTGCCTTAGCGTAATCTTTTGGTAACATTTTCATACTTTAAATCCTCCAAATTTTTAAGTTTATCATCTAGTTTTAATTATATCATATCGTTTTATGTTTTAATAAAACATCCCCATAGGGTATCCTCATCCACATATCAGGTATCTTATGGCTGCTCCAATCAAGGCCTGACCAGGTTCGATCCTTAATATTGAATGAGAATACCCTATAGGGATGTTTACTCTTTTATTTTCGCTTATTTTTAAAGAATGTCGAAAGGGATGTTTGAACACTTATCCATCAACAATCCACCTTCATAGTATATCTTATGATTAAAGGGATTGTCAAGCAGTTTTATAACACTTTCAACTGCACCAGTCTTTGGGTCTTTCGCGCCGTAATACAAATTCTTAATACGCGCTTGTATCATTGCACCTGCACACATTGGGCAAGGCTCTAATGTAACGTATACATCTGCATTTTCTAAACGCCAACTACCAATTTTTTTTGCTGCTTTTTCTATTGCTAAAAATTCAGCATGAGCATGGATGGATTGTCTACTTTCACGCAAATTATGTGCTCTTGCAATAATTTTACCGTCTAATACGACAACTGCACCAACAGGAACCTCGTCTTTATCATTAGCTTTTTTAGCTTCTTTTAGAGCCTCATTCATGAAGTACTCACGACTATTTTTTATCATATTTTCCTGGTACTTCGTGGGCATGTCTAGATCTTGGCTCATAAGAGTCAGATGCGCCTACAACAATCAGTGGATCATCCATACGTGCTGGCTTACCATTAATGATGCGTTGTGTACGCGTTGCTGGTGTACCAGTTTTAGGACATATTGCGGTGAGTTTTACAACAAACTCTGCAATCGCTAAAAGTTGTGGCATTGGACCAAAGGGTTCCCCCTTAAAATCTCTATCTAAACCACCGATAATTACACGCACACCACTGTCTGCGAGTCTATCAGCAATTTCAACAATATCTTGATCAAAGAATTGTGCTTCATCAATGATTACAGCTTCAATAGAATCATTCATATGTTCAAGAATGTCTTTAGACTTTTCTATTAATATGGCATTTTCCGTTAATAAACTGTGCGATACAATCTCTGCTTTACTGCTATATCTATTATCAATGACTGGTTTAAACACTAAATAGTTTTGCTTAGCATATTTAAGTCGTTTTGCACGTCTTATAAGTTCTTCAGTTTTACCTGCAAACATCGGTCCGCAAACTACTTCAATGAAACCATTACGGTATGTATGATACATGTTTTTTACCCCACTTAATCCTATTATAACAAAAAGCGAGATGCAATCTCGCTGTAATGATTATTCTTTTTTAGCTTTTTCTAAACGCTTGTTAAATTTATCCACACGACCAGCTTGAGCAACGAAAGTTTGTTCACCTGTATAGAATGGGTGAGTTTCAGATGTAACTTCTAAACGGACTACCGGATAAGTTTTACCATCTTTTTCATAAACTTCAGTGTCTTTTGTATTGACAGATGATTCAATTAAAAATTGTTTTTTAGTTTGAGCATCTTCAAAGATTACTAATCTTGTTTTTGGATGAATATTTGCTTTCATAGAATTCTCCTTCCGCCATGAGAAAATAATACTCATAGTAAGTTTCGCAATAGTTATTATATCATGTATTTAAAGTAATGCAACACCATAATTTCATAATATAAATACT
The DNA here is from genome assembly GCF_000018785.1 of Acholeplasma laidlawii PG-8A. Classification (NCBI taxonomy): domain Bacteria; kingdom Bacillati; phylum Mycoplasmatota; class Mollicutes; order Acholeplasmatales; family Acholeplasmataceae; genus Acholeplasma; species Acholeplasma laidlawii. The sequence continues at coordinate 65,906 of NC_010163.1, read as the reverse complement.
CACATATTTATTATTTTTTTATGTAACAACCACTAAATTTTAAGTGGGTTTTATAATGAACGTTGATATTTACTACGGTTAAATGTTTTAAAGAATCTCTGAGCGATGATACCGATTAAAATACCGGCAGGTATGCTAATAAGTAACATCAGTGGTAAGTAGAGTATGAGTAGGTCTGTCTCTAATAGATATATCCCTACAATCACTTGTCCTAATGTATGTGTAATAGCACCTAAGACAGAGACACTTATTAAGTGTAGCTTAATCCAGTTTTTAAAGATACCCATCACTGTAATAGATACAATTGCACCACCCAAGCCCATCCAAAATGGTATGGTAAACGATCTTGAGAGTAACCCTACTAAGAATACTCTTAAAATTGTAACAAGTGAAGCAGATCTAAATCCATACATATATAAGACAATGACCGTTACGATATTTGCAAATCCAATTTTTGCACCTGGTACCGGTATGACATTAATTGAGATTTCAATAACGTTTAAGACAATTGCTACTGCAATTAACATCGACAATGTTGTAATTTTATTTAAGTTTTTCATACAACACCATCAATCCCGTCATCTTCTACTGTTTCAAATACGATAAATACTTTACTTGGTAAGGATACAGCAGGTAAACCTGTGCCATCATACCAATTACGTCTAACACCAATTTGTCTTGGTGTTTCATCTTTTTGTATACGTATTGCCTTTTTATCCCAATCAATTTCGATATAGACTAACGTTCTTTCACCTTCATGGATATAAGCACCCTTAATAATGAAAGCAACATCGCCACCCTCATCAGGTACAGGATCTGTAACAACTGGATAGTTATTATCAATCGTTTGTGGTGTTAACTCATAACTATTGTCATCAAAGTTTACACTAATTACCACATCATTATCTTGATAAACGTATGCGATACTACCAGTTGGGGCACCAAAATATGTAACCCAAATATAAAGTATACCTACAACAACTAATAGTCCACCAATGATGATATAATCTCTTTTCTTCATATCATCACCTAATTAAAGTGGTCTAAAGTTTTCAGATTGATTATAGGATTTATAAGTATTATTAAATAAATATGTATAGACCTCATAACCATTCGTTTCTAAAAACTGTTCTAACACTTCAGGTGGCATACTAAATAATGCTGTGGATAAACCATCATTAAATCCTGCATCTGTTCCAACAATAGAAAGTGTTAGATAATGATTTACCGGACGTTTTGTTTTAGGTGAGACAATGTGATGATACATCACACCTTCACTTAAGATAAATTGATTATAACTTCCTGATGTTGTGAAGTTATAATTTTTAGCTGTATATATACCGTAATTTTTAGGTCGATATCCAATAATATCTAAGTTATCAATAACATCTTGTGGATTAATAAGTCCTGTTCTGTAACTACCATCTTCAGTTTTTGGATTACCTTCACCATATAACATGGATGAGCCACCACCACTAATGAGATAGGTACTTAAACCTAAATCCGTTAAATAATCTGCTGCTAACTGAGTGACATACCCTTTAGCAAGCGCACCTAAGTCTAGTTTTGCACCATATTTAAGTGTCACGTAATATTTATTATCTACTTCACTTAAAATCACCGGATCTTCAATGATATCAATAGCATCCACTAAGTTTATCGCATAATCGATATCTTCTTTAGGTATTTCTTGACCCGTATAATCACTTTCATCAATTAAGTTTTTCCAAACATCGATGATCTTACCAATGGACATATCAAAGTATCCATCTGTAAATTCATAGAGTTCTACACCTAAACTTAATAGATCATAAAGTTCTTTTTTAATCTCAACTGTTTGGTCAGTTTTCGTTGTTTCTACTAAATTATTAATATAGTAAACACCTTGTACACCCTCATAACCTCTATAGTTATCGGTTAACTCGTGGTAGAGCATATACATTTCTTTTAGTTTTTTATCCGCTTTATCCCAAACAGCTTTTGGTGCATGTACTGTGCCACCAATAAATGTATCCATAGATGATATGGCTAAACTGTTATCAATTGCTTGTTGTGTACAAGCAGAAAAAAGAACACTGATTAATATTAAGTTGATAACTGCCCATATTTTTTTCATGTTCTTTTTCCTTTTTATATGTTTTTAAAATAATCCTGCTAACCCACTAAATACTAAAGCAATTAAGCCCAGTATAATGAGTAGAATTGGTAATCCTTTAAATGACTTGATAAGCGGATTTACACGCATTCTAGATTGAATCATTGTAAGTAATATGGATAGACCAACAAAGCCTATTAATGAACCAACAACTTGGATAAATGCTTCATCAAATGCAACATTTGACAACCCCATAAATCCAACAATAATCACAATAGAGTGTAATCCAAATAATTCTTCTTTAGGTAATGCAAACTTTGTTTTATCAGTAACAATTTTATAAAGTTCATTCACACCAATCATTAATAAAGCTAATACGATGATGTTTAAAAATGCCATATCAATTGGTACTAAAACAAATTCTAACACAACATAATCAATTAAGAAAACAACAAGTGCTAATAAACTAATCATTGAAGATTTAACCAATACTGGTTTAACTCTGATTTCACGATCTTTAATTGCTTCTAATCCAACCCCTTGTAAAATAACATTTGAAAGGATTGCAGCACCTAATAAACTAGATAATAAATTAAATAACATCTGCTTTATCCTCCTTTACAAAAGGTATGGCATTGATGATTGCAAAGATAAATCCTGCTAAGATGAAACCACCTGAGTTGTCTTTTAAGATAGCAATACCAAATTTAGCATCAAACACTTGTACAGTGTCTAATCCAAATGCTAGTAAACTAATACTTCCAGTACCTAAGAACTCTCTTAAGAAACCAATGAGTATGAGTGCTACAAAACCTACCAGAATCATAAAGCCATGATCCACAATAGATTTTTCTTCAACTGTTTCTAATCTGAGTTGAGGAATTGTAAATATTGTAAGTGCTAAGTAAATACCCATTAATTGATTTAATGAGAAATATGTACCTAATACTGTCATAATGATTGTTACAATTGAAGCTGTTAATAAGATATATGCATAAGAACGCATTCTACCTTCACTAAATTTATTAATTAATAGACCACCAGCATAAATGATAAGTGCTAATACAACATAAACTAACCCCATAAAAAGCGCAGTTTCTAATGTATTTGCTAAATAGATAAGTGGTAAGATGCTTAATAAAATAAATGGTTTTAAATTGTTTTTATTCATCTTAAGCCCCTCCTTGAATATCTAGTAATAACTGATTTACTAAGTATTGTGAACCGTTTGAGTTTGTAGTTGGTCCAGTTGTTGAATCTGGCATTGGATCATTTAAATTATAACCGATAACTCCACTTAAGAAGGTATTTGTTGCACTATAGAAGTTTCCACCAGAATGGCCGTATAATGCTTCAGGTAATAATGTATGTGTAATTTTACCATCACTATCGACTGCAACATAAATTGTAATACTACCTTCATTTACACTTTGGAAATCATAGTATGTACCTGTATCTGATGCCATATAGACTGTATAGTCTGCATTATTGTAGGTTACATCATACGTTGTTACATTACCGTCTGTTGATTCATTATTTAATGTGTATTTACCACCAAGTAATGTTTCGATGTAATCTTCTTCTTCACCTACGTGAAAGACTACAACTTTACTTACAGCATTTTTAATGATAGTTCTTGATACTACAATCGTTGTTGCGCCTGCAGCACCATCAATAAACTGTATGTTTTCGTAATATAGACCGTTATAGTTTTTTAATAGGTACGCACGAACAAGTGGGAAGTAACTAGAAGATGTATCGTCTTTAGTTCTAACATATTTATCTCTTGCATAGACTTTACCATCTAAATCAATACCTACATATAATTCTAAATAGAAGTATGTATGATCAACTCTGACTGTATATAGATCAGCAATTTTTTTACCATCTAATGTAGTAACTTCTGCTTGTTCTAATATTTCATTAAACTCAGCATCAATGACTGGTTTGACATTCACAACATTAACATTTTGATTAAACATCTTATCCACAACTGATGTTGGGAATAGATAATCAAAACTTAATGCAATAACACTAATAAGCAACATTAGACCAAACATTAATACTAAAATTAAATTTTCTTTTTTCATGAGATATGTACCCCCTGAACAATTAACACCATATCTTCGATTAAGGTTCTTGAATTATGTGCTACAACATCACCTGTTGCACCAGCATTGCCATCTGTTACATCAAGTAGTGACATATCTTTAAAACTTTGTGCAAATTCCATTGCACTTGTCATAAATCCACCCTTAGTGTGGTTATATAACTCAGCTGGTAAAAGTACACCAATAATTTTATTATCATTATTTAATGCAAGAACAAGTGTAATTGATTTTTCTTGAGTACTATCTGTTTGATAAATACCTGATTTAGTAATTGTATAAACTACACCTAAACCTTCAATCGTTTCAACCTTGATAGTCGCACCAGAGTTGGATAGTTCTTCTGTATTTGAAATCACGTAGTCATCACCATAGAAATCTTTATAAGGTGCTTGGATTTCAAATTTATCTGTTCTATCATGATGTAATCCTACCATACTCATTAAGTGTGATAGATCATTTTTTGAGATGGATGTTGCACCAGCAGCACCATCAAAAATATCTGTACTTAACTTGCTTAATACATATGTTTCAAGCATTTTTGTTGTTTGTGGTAAGTACATTGTTTGGTTAAGTTCTAAGAACTCAATGGATTGAATAACATCTTTAACATCCACACTTAAACGAACTTTCATATTACCAAAATCATTTGTAATATTTGCCTCATATAGATAACCTAGTGGATCTTCATTTTTATAAACGCGAACAGATCTTAAAATCTCAACGCCTTCAATTACTTCGAGCTTGTTTGCTTCAAAGTCTGTAACACCTGTAAAGTAATCATCTAATATAGATAGAGTTTCTTGTTTAGCACGTTCTTCTTTAATTGGATTAAAGATGAAGTGCGTACCAATTGATAGTCCAATACCTAAAATAGCTACAACCGCTAATGTAATGATGCTTTTAACTGCTTTTGTCATATCGCGTAACCTCCTAAAATCACGAAGGTAAGTGCTACTAAAGCCACAAATACTAAACTAAAGCTAATATAGAATTTCTTTGTAAATCTGTTGTTTGCCCACATTGGGTAATCTAGTAAAGGTACCATTAAGTTACCAAATAATAAAGCAAACGCCACACCTTCTGGAAGACTACCAAAACTTCTAATAAAGAATACTAATGAACCAACAATTAAACCAAACCACCAACGACCTGGTCTTGTGATTGGTGATGTCGCAGGGTCTGTAATCATAAAGGTTAGACCAAATAATAAACCACCAGATAATAATTGGAATATCACATATTCAAATACTAATGTTGGGTGTAGTATGAATCCTGCAACTGTAGCAAGTGCTGTAAAGATTAATAGTCCTGATAAAACAGGTCTATAATCTGCACTTTTTCTAATTAATAGATAAGCAAGACCAAATAAAATAGCAAGGGAATTGATTTCACCCATAGAACCCGGAATATTACCAACGAGTAAATCGATTAGTGAATAACTATTTAATACTTCAGGAAAACTTGTAGATAATGCTGTAGCACCTGCTGCAGCATCAATAAACCCATAAGAACCTGTGAAGAATGTTGTAAATGCTAGTGCAATAAATACACGGCCAGCTGCTGCAGGGTTAAAGATATTCATCCCTAAACCACCAAAAATCATTTTGCCGATTGCAGCACCAAATAAAGCCCCCATAACAACCACATAAAGATGTAGTTGGTTTGGTAATAACATCGCATAGATGACTGCAGATACTGCAGGAGCACTAAAGTTATTTATACTGTATTTTTTAAACTTATTTTTAATTTTATCTTTGAAGTTATAACCATCTACACGCGTAACACTTAAAAAATATAGAGCTTCCACACCAACAAAGATAATTAAACTCACTAATATTCTTGCTAATGCATCTAATCCAAATCTGTAGATTGAAAAGAATACTACAGGCGTTAGTGCAATTAACACATCAAACATCATACGTTTTGTAGAAGTTTCTTTACGTATATACGGTGATGTTTGGCTTAAAATAGATATATTTTGCATAATTAACCTCTTAAGATGCGTTTACCTTCACGCATGTAATCTGTTAAATGAATCTTAGATGGACATACAAATGAACATAATCCACATTCAATACATTTATTAACTGATAAAGCTTTTAAGAAATCTTTATCGTTTGCTTTCACAGCATTCATAATTTGAACCGGTTGTATTTGTACTGGGCAAGAGTATACACAGCTTGCACAGTGGATACAAGGATCTTCGTTTAATAAAAGTGAGTTTTGAACAATTAATGATGTTGCTGTGTGTGTTGTAACAATATCATCATTTGTTACGTTACTACCCATCATTGGCCCACCCATGATTAATGTTTTAGGCACTGCCTTATCTACATAACCACCAGCAAGTTGAATTAAACTTTGAATTGGAGTACCAATTCTAGCTTTAAATGATTTGTTTACAACACCATCACCTGATAATACAAAGTATCTTTCTAGTACAGGTAAGTTAAACTTCACTGCATGATAAATAGATTGTAAGGTAGAAACGTTAAATGGAATAATACCGTAATCCGCTGGAAGTTTAAATTGAGGTACCTTAATACCTGTAGCCGCTTCAATTGCTTCTAACTCCCAACCTTGTGGATAGTGGTTACCAACTGGTACAACTTTGATGTCATATTCAGTATATGAGTTTAGAGAAAAACGGATTCTTTCTACTAATTCCACATATCTTTTCTTAACTGCAATTACACCTTTTGGTGCACCAACAGCTTTCATTGCATAGATTAAACCTCTAATAAGTTCATCCGGGCTTTCCATCATAACTTCATAGTCTGAAATTAATTTAGGCTCACACTCCACACCGTTTGCTAAGATAATGTCTATTTTATTTTTAGTGTTTAGTTTAATATATGTTGGGAATCCTGAACCACCTAGACCAACTAAACCCGCTTCTTTAGTAATATTTACGTAATCTTCTTTAGTAAGTTTGTCTATTTCTTCATCAGTTCTTGTTTTAACAGACTCATGTAATTCATATTTGAAGTCGTTTTTAACAATCATACAGTTTACACGTTTTCCTGAAGCATCAAACTTCATTTCATGCCCGACAACTTCACCACTAACTGTTGAGTGAATTGGTTGCTCAAAGAAAGCACCCTTTCTTGTACCAATAACCTCACCAACTTTAACAAATTGACCAAAAACGACGCAAGTTTCACCTTCCGGGCATCTTTGGTTTGTAATTGGATAGTATAAATATGGTGCTTCTAAGTGATGGATTAATGGTAGTTTCTTTAAAACATCTTTACCATCAGGTATATATCTTGTTCTTGTGATCAAAGAAAATCACTCCTTTTCATTTAACATCTTTCATTAGTTTTAGTACTTCTTTTTTAACTTTATTGATAACTTCTTCATTGTTTATATTCGATAACACTTCATCAATAAGTTGTGCTACTTTAATAAACTCATTTTCTTTAAAACCCTTAGTTGTCATCGCAGGTGTTCCTAATCTTATACCTGAGGTTAACATCGGTTTTTCTTGATCAAACGGTAACTGGTTTTTATTGATTGTGATATTTGCTTTATATAGCGCATCCTCAGCATCTCTTCCTGTAATACCTAATTTTGATTTAACATCTACTAAGATTAAATGATTATCTGTACCATCTGAAATTAATTTATATCCAAGTGATTTGAATGTATCACTTAAGGCTTTAGCATTTTTAATCACTTGTGTTTGATATACCTTAAAGTTAGGGTCTAGTGCTTCTTTAAATGCAACCGCCTTTGCAGCAATAATGTGCATTAATGGACCACCTTGTTGGCCAGGAAATACTGCACGATCTATTTTTTTAGCAATACTTGCATCATTTGTAAGTATAATACCACCACGTGGACCTCTTAAGGTTTTATGTGTAGTAGACGTGACAACATCTGCATAAGGTAGTGGTGATGGATGTAATCCACAAGCAACTAGTCCTGCAATATGTGCCATATCTACAAACAAGTATGCACCAACTGTATCTGCAATTTCTCTAAACTTTTTAAAATCAATGACTCTTGGATATGCACTCGCACCTGCAATAATCATTTTAGGTTTAACTTCAATTGCAATTTTCAGTACTTCTTCATAATCAATTCTTTCATCAAACCTACTTACACCATAGGCATGTGCTTCATAATAATGTCCAGAAAATGATAATTTATAACCATGAGTTAAGTGACCACCCGCATTTAAATCCATTCCTAAAACCCTGTCTCCGGGACTAAGTAGTGCCTGATAAACAGCAGCATTAGCCTGTGAACCCGAATGAGGCTGTACATTTACAAACTTCGCATTAAAGATTTGTTTTAACCTATCTTGAGCTAGTATCTCTACTTGATCAACAAATTCGCAACCTCCATAATATCTTTTATTTGGATAGCCTTCTGCATATTTGTTGGTTAAAATTGAACCTTGTGCCTCTAACACTGCATCAGAAACAAAGTTTTCGGACGCAATTAATTCGATGTGTTCTTTTTGTCTGTTATCTTCTCTTTGAATCGCGTTAAATAATTCAAGATCATAGTCTTTTAATGTCATAGTTATACCTCACCGCAAAATATCTTTTCATTATATTTTACCATGTATAAATATATTTATACATTGCAATGGTGATTTGGACATAACAAAAAATGCGTAAAGTAAATCAATGCATATATTTTATAGATTAAATAATCTAATTGCAAATAAACCTATAATTGATAACGCTTACAACATTTTTGTCGTATTTTATCTATAAATTAAAAGGATATTGATAGTCTTTAAAACAATCAATATCCTTTTGATTTCTTTAACATTGAATTTATTAAATCCAGAACTAGTCAAATTCAGCAATGATTTGTTTTCTGCTAAGTCTAGTGACTATCTGTATGTAACTGCCCATAAGTGTTAGTAAAGATAATATGAGTGGTGTTATATAAAGATATATATTATTTTTAAGTAAATTAAAAACAACATGAAATCTATTCTCTAAATTCATATTAATCAAATGAATCACTAGAATATTTACAATATATGTTACTGTAAAGAACCTGATTGTTTCCACCAAACGTCATATTGAAAAGCAATTTCACCTTCACCTATATCTTCCAGATAACCAACAACTTTATTGTTATAGGTTACCGTAAGTCGCTTTATATCGATTTTCATTTTCCCCTCCGAATATCCTTAATTATAGGTCTACTAAATAGCTGATTAAATTCCAAAAGCAATCCAAGTGCTTCACTTAGCTTTAGAAGTGAGGCAAAAGAAATATCTCCTGAAGTCTCAAATCGCCTAACTGATGCATAGCTAACACCAGACATTTGACTTAAAAGTCTTTGAGTCATTCTAGATTCTTTTCTTCTTAATTTAAATCTATTTATTAAATTATGTTTGACTACTTGAATTGTTTCGACACCAACAAAGTCACTTATATCAAACATATTTTTATTTTTCATAGTGCTCATATATTAGCAATATTAACAGATTATAATTATCAGAATAAACATGTAGCGATTAAACTTACTATCAATTTATAAAACCACTAATAAATAAAAAAAACGAGGTATATCACACCGATTAATCAAGTGATATACCTCAAAGTTTTTTTATAAAAGTATTATAAATTACTCTCCAGAACTTATAACGTTATGGAAAACATCTTTGACATCATCCAGTTCATTTAATCCTTCAATCAAGCGATCAAATTTAGCTTGTTCTTCTGGATCTTTAATTTCCATGGTTTGCATCGGAATAAACATAATTGCTTCTTCCTTACTCTCTAGGTTGTTATCCTTTAAAACGTCAGCTATTTTACCGTACTCAGTAGGTTCAGCATAGATTGTAACTACACCTTCTTCTGCTTCATAGTCAGTAATATCAACATCGTTTTCTAATAAGATTTCTAATAATTTATTTTCAGGTGCTTCAACTTCAAATACTGCTTTATGGTCAAATTGGTGTAACACAGAACCGGATACACCTAGTTTTCCATATGCCTTGTTAAATAGTTTTCGTACATCTGAAATGGTTCTATTTGTATTATCAGTTAAACACTCAATAATAATTAAGCTACCTTCTGGACCAAAACCTTCATATCTGATTTCTGCATAGTTTTCATCACTGCCACCTTTAGCTTTATCAATATTACGTTTAATAATATCAGCTGTGACTTGTTCCTTCTTTGCACGTTCAATAACTCTTTTAAGAGCTTGGTTTGTCTCAGGATCTGGTGTTCCTGCTTTAGCTGCCATGTAGATTTCTCTACCATATCTTGAATATACTTTTGATTTTGCTGCGGCAGTTTTTGCCATTGATGCTTTTCTTACTTCGAATGCTCTACCCATAATGTTTACTTCTCTTTCTTATTTGTAAATACTTTGTCGTATGAGACCATAGCCTCAGATACAACTTTAATTGCCTCATCTCTTGACTCAATGTCAAGAATGTATGTTTTCTTTCCTTCTAGGGATTTATACACTTCAAAAAAGTGAGAAATCTCAGAAAGCAAATGATGTGGTAACCCCTTTAAATCTTTATACTGTGTCATAGATGGATCCCCATAAGGAATTGCAATAATTTTCTCATCTACTTCATCACTATCAATCATTTTAATGACACCAATTGGATACACTTCTACTAAAGACATTGGCTCAATGTCTTCTTGACATAGTACTAATACATCAAGTGGGTCATTGTCACCAGCATATGTTCTAGGAATAAATCCGTAGTTCGCTGGATAATGTGCTGATGTGTATAATACTCTATCTAAAATAATCATCCCTGTTTCTTTATCTAGTTCGTACTTCTTTTTACTACCTTTAGTAATCTCAATACAAACAATAAAACGCTCCGGTGTTATGCGGGATGGATTTATGTCATGCCATATATTCATAATATTCACCTTTTTCCTCTATTAGCATATACATTGTATCACTAAATTAGGTATTTTTCTATCTTTTGCGGTGTTTTATTATATCAAATATACGAGTCTTATTTCAATATATATTTTTAATTAAGTAAAACACCCCAAGTTTAATCTCAAACTTGGGGTGTCATGTAGTTTCGTTAGGATTGTCTATAATCTGATTTTGAATAAGCTTGGAACGGTTTAAAGAAACCATAGTTTTGACTCCAAGTATTTATACCTGGAACTACTGTTACAAGTTCTATAGATTTTGTTTCACCATCTAGTTCAACAGTGATTGTATAAGTTACTTCTGTTGTCATATCAGGTAGGTGAAGAATGCGTCCTGTTTTTGATACTAAAGGTGAGTTTGATGTTAAGGTAATTTTAGCATCAGAAAAGTCTTTTAATATCGTACGTTCAATCGAAACGAACTCCATAAAACGATCGAAATACCAACTACCTTTATAAATCGTATTGTTAAATGTATAAGGATCGCCCTTACCATCTGTTGTATTATGAAGAATCACGCGGCTATTGTCTAGGTCATATTGTTCTAGTAAGTTAGCAACAAGTTTAGCAGTTCTTTGCACTGTATCCATAATATCACCATCTTTGTTGACAGACATTTCAATACCCACTGAGTGTCTATTTCCGCCTCTAGTAGCAATCACCCCTCTACTTTGTTGACTTGTAGTAAAGTAGGTTGTTCCCATGACATATTCACCCTCAAATATATCCCAAGTTGGTCCAAGATATGTGAAGTATGAACGATCTAACATGCTACCATTGGTATGTTTTGGTGCCATGATAAGTGTTTGTATACCATTAAATGTGTAAAACCCGTTTGGAGCTATATCAATGTAAGGCGCTTCATTTGATGTTGCCATCACACCGGTTTTTAACCACTCAAATGGTAAGTTACGATCCCCTCCATGCCAACCTATTCTATCATCACTTAAACTTTGAATAATTCCGTAGTCACCTGTAATATAGTGAATGGATACGTTGTTATCAGTCTTCATAAAGAAGTTTCCGTGTGCAACGAGCCCACCATTTAAGTTTGCTGTATCATGCATGAGAATAAATTCCGTAGAAGGACGTGTTCCACTATCCTTTAAGCCATCTGGTACTCTATAGCCCGTTCTATCTACTACAAAATCATCAAATAAATAGCTATTTACACTTTCATGTCTTGGATCAGACCATTCTTCACTTGCTGTGTAGTATGGAATGAAGTTTACACCTGTTGCAACAGGATTATGTCCGTTTGCAAGTATTTCTAGTAATTGATCAATTCTAGAAGTTGAAAACTTAGGATGAATGATGACTTTATAACTATATTGAAGCGTATCTAAGTTATATATATCAATTTGAGTTGTACCTTCTGACACCGCATGAAATAACCCAGGTTCAGACATTGTAAGTACGTTTGTATCAAGTATGTCATAGTTATAGTGCTCACTTGTAGCCATACGGCCAACACCAATAGCTTCCATATTAAAACTATCTCCAACTGTAATGTAACCATTAAATGTTTCATCAAATTGAAGCATGATATCATCTTTGGGATATATCTTTAAATTAAATTCTAATGAGACCTTACCATTTTGAGAAGTTACTTTTATGACAACTTCACCTTCATTGTGTGCTTCTATTAAACCACTTGAACTAATTGTTGCAATACGCACATCTGAGGAACTATATACCAATGTTTTATTGTAGGCATCCTCAGGTAAGATCGTGACATTTAATTGATACTGTGTTAATTTTTCCATCTCTTCAATCGGGTTATCTATTTCTAATAGCGTAACCGGATTAATTTCTTCAAATTTAGCATATACCTTGGTTGGTCCATTAATCACCGTGATAGACTCTCCTTCAAGTGCTTCATTATCATACCAACCAATAAATTCATGATACGGATAATACACATTTGTAGGCAGTGTTACATCAAATTGTCCATTCGTTATAATCTTTTGTTCTGCCTTTTCTAGATATGGCCAAAAGCCGTGCTTTAAATCATTAATTCCATAATCAGAAGACTGCCAACTTGCATTTGCAGTAAACTTTTCACCTTTAATGAAGCCTCTAACTTCATAACTTACCGCGTATTTATTGTTATCACTAACGGCATCAAATTGTTGAAGCGTAGGTGTTGTAATAAGTAATCCTACAGGTCCTTTATTGGTTGCTGATCCAACCACTTTTAAATAGTCTGCAATCCATAACCATTTATTTCGGTATACTGGACTATACATAAAACTATGGATATTACCAAGTTCCCAAGAACCCATTGGTAGGGTTTCTAATGTATATGTTTTTCCAGCGAAACTATTATAGTCTTTAATCCAATCTTCAACCATAGCTTCTCTATTACTATATCTTGTATTACCACCGTTGAAGTCGAGTTCATATGTATAACCCTTTGGACCATAATATAGATTAATTATGGTTTGACCATCTTTTTCTATGGTCGCCTCTACTACTAAATTATCAGCATACATATCTGGTATATTGAGTGCATCAATTCGAACAACTTGGCCGACATAGACATCTTGTACTTGGTAAGTTTGATGTACTTCACTTGTTGTAGATGATGTTTTAATTAAGTGGTTTACAGTATAATAAGTCTTTTCATGTTCTACCCACTTAGCATATAAAGTAAGTGATGTAGTTAAGGGTATCGTTCTTACAAAAGCCTCGCTATAATCACTATCTAAATACCAGCCATCAAAGTCGTGAAACGGCTTACTGCCGATATTTAATTGAGCAGCACTCATTTGAGTACCATAGTTCATTTGAATAGCGGGTTTCGTGATAGTTTCATCATTTGTTATAAAGGATATACTTATTTTTTTTACATCCCACTTAGCATAAAGTGTTAAATCATTTGTGATAACAGTTTCTAAATTAAAAGCGTTCTTTAATTCACTATCTAAATACCAACCAGACACTGCCTTGTCATTAGCTTCTAGAGTGAGTTGTTCTTCATTTAAAGTATTCCCGTGATGGATTAAAATATCCTCTTTTAAAGTCGTATGATTTGTAGTGAAAGTTATTCTATATTGATTAGGTATAAACTTAGCATATAACACTAAATCACTTGTGATGACATCATTAAAGTCAAACGCTTCTAAAAACTCTTCATCTATATACCAGTTACTAAATGAGTGTCCTTCTTTAGTAGGATTCGCTGGTCTAGTTATAATCGAATCTTCTAAAACATTTACCGGTTCTATAACGGTTCCACCATCTGTATTAAACGACACGGTATAGGAAGTTTCAGATTTTTTTGTAACTGTAATTACAACACTTTGACTTAGCGTTTTGTAGGTAGCTTTAATTGTTGTAGTACCTTCACTTATAGCACGCACTAAACCTGTTTGAATGGTTGCTACACCTTCATTCGTGCTTTCCCAGTTTATGGTGTCATTAATGATTTTATCACCTGTTTTAAGTTCATGGTTTATTTGAAGTGTTTGTCCAACTTCTAACGCTTCTTCATATGTGGATAAACTTAAAATTATATTCTCTTGATTATTTGTACATGATACGAGTATAAACATACTTAAAACCATCAAAATACTCGTTACTATTTTTGGATATTTGATGATATTCATAGTTCTCTTATTCCCCTTATTTTTCTCATATTTTTTTATCCCTTTATATACATAAGAGAACTTTATGTTTTGTTTTTATAAAGTTCTCTTATCTTTTTGCATTATTAATTTCTATAGTCTGCTTTAGCCCATGCTTGTGTTGGTGTAAAGAAGCCATGGTATTGATTCCATGTACTCATACCTGGAACAACACTTACTAGATCGATTGATTTTGAAACACCATCAATTTCAACTGTTATTGTATATTTAACTTCAGTTGTTACATCAGGGAATCTTGTAATTCTACCTGTGCTTGATACTAAATCTGAATCTGATGTGAGTGTAATTTTAGCATCGCTATAATTCACTAAGATCTCACGCTCGATTTCGACGTGTTCCATAAATCTATCAAAGTACCAAGTGCCTTTATAGACTGTATTGTGTAATGTGTAAGGATCTCCCTTACCATCTGTTGTATTATGTGAAATAACTCTATGATTTGGTAAGTCATATTTTTCTAATAGGTATGCAACAAGTTTTGCTGTTCTTTGTACTGTATCGACAATATCGCCATCGACATTAATACTCATTTCAATACCCACTGAGTTTCTATTTCCACCAAAGGATGCAATCACGCCACGTTTTTGTTGGTTAGTTGCAAGGTATGTTCTACCGATGACATACTCACCATCAAATATATCCCAAGTTGGTCCTAGATATGTAAAGTAATCTCTAGTAAGAATTTCACCATTTAAACCTCTTGGTGCTTCAACTACTGATTTTTCACCGTTAAAGGTGAAGAATCCATCTTCTGAAATATCAATAAATGGTTTTTCATTATTGGTTGCCATGACACCCGTCTTATACCACTGAAAACTTGTACCAGTACCATCACCAGCATGCCATCCAATTCTATCTTCAGCTAGACTTTGTAGTACACCATAGTCCCCTGTAATATAGTGAATAGATACTGCATTTGCAGCACTTTGGAAAAATGCACCGTGTGCCATTAATCCAATATGAAGATTTGCTGTATCATGTAATAAGATAAATTCTGTTGAAGGTCTAGCACCACTGTTTTTTAAGCCGTCTGGCATTGGATAACTATCTTTATCAATCACTAAATCATCAAATAAATAGGTGTTGACACTTTCATGTCTAGGATCACGCCATTCATTGGTTGTTTCATATCTGGTTACTAAAGTAAATGGTGTAGCTACAGCATTATGTCCATCTCTTAATAACTCAAGTAACTGATCAACTCTCGATGTAGATAAGTCATCTTGAACAATTGCAGTATATGTCATTACAACTGTATCTAAGTTTAAGATATTAATTTCTGTAGAACCTACTTTAAGTGCATTAAATACACCCGATTCAGACATTTGAATCACACTGTCATCAACAACACTAAATGTATAGTGGTTACTTGATGCATCTCTACCTACACCAGTAACTTCAATTTCAAATTGTTCATCCACTTTTAAGTAACCGTTAAAACCTTCATTAAAGGTTAAGTTAATATCATCTTTTGGATAAACTGTCATGTCAAGAACCTTTAATAATCTACCATTTTCAGCCATGATATATAATGTAAATTCTCCTTCATTAAGTGCTGTAATAACACCATCAGCACTTATCGATGCTACAGATTGCTCTCTAATTTCAAATCTTAAATCAGTATAGGTTGCATCTAGTGGAAGAATTGTTATATCCAGTGCTAACTCTGTGCCTTTTTCCATATATTCTACTTCGTTTTCAATAATGACGGAATCAATTGGATTTTCACCATCAAATCTTGCAAATAAAGTTGCTGAACCATTAATTTTAGTTACTGGTTCACCATAAAAGTTTTCAGTTAAATACCAACCATAGAACACAAAGCCTTCTTTGTATAAGGTGGTTGGTAATATCACCTCGTGTTTTGCATCTTCAAATATGGCTTGTTGAGATCCGACTATGAATGGCCAAAATCCTGTTTTAAGTTCTGTGTCTGTATAATCTGATGAACTTAATGTTGCATCATCTGTAAACTGTGCCCCTTTGATAAACGCTCTAATTTCATAAGATACAGCTTTTCTATTTTTCTCGTTTTGTGCCAAGAACTTATCTAAACTAGATTGAGCTAATAATGCACTCATAGAGGATTTATTAGTATCTGATCCGACTAATCTTAAATATCTTGTTAACCATAACCACTTTGTTCTATAGGTTTCTTCATACATAAATTCAGCAATATCTAATAAACTGTCTTTATCCATCGGTAAAGTTTCAAGGGTATATGTATTATCACTAAATGTATTATAATCACTTATAAAATCATCTACCATTTGTTCTCTGTTTTCATACCAGTAGTTACCACCGTTGAATAGAAGTTCATAACGATAAGTAGGCACTTCATCTTCTGTCCATTTAGCGTATAATTTTATAGATTCTTTTATTTCTTCTAATGGGTCAAAAGGTTGAGTTAATGCCTCATCTATATACCAACCATTAAAAGTGAAATGCTCTCTATCATGAATAGATAGATCTGTTTCACTTAATAAGGTTCCCGATTTGATTATTACTGATCCTTTAGTCACTGTATCATTTGTTTCAAATGTAATAGTAACATCTGTATCATTCGTATGTTCATTTTCATTTATACAAGCTATAAGTGTAAATAATGTAGCTATAAGCACTGTTAAGACAACTAATTTTTTCATAGGGTAAGAAAATAGTTTTGTCATTGAATTCCTCCTAATATTGATAACGCTTTCACATATTGATTATATCTTAACGATATAACGTTATCAATGAATTAGACACTAAGATATCAAAAGTTTTATTCTAAATGTGAAAAACCACAATATTAGTGGAAAACACCTATGTAAATAGCGTAAATTATGATTTTTTCACAGGTATCTATATAATAGATATGAAAGGATGTGTTTTTATGGATGATTTAAAACAAATATATGAAACTGTTATAACTAATATGGAAGGTACTAAGGGATTTGCAACAGCAGATAACGGACATGCTTTTGGTCTTGCTTCTGTATTAAAAGCGGACACTGAACATACAAATCCTGAGCAACTTATTGGTGCTGCATGGGCAACTTGTTTAAATGCAGCTATTATTTCTGTAATCCGTTCTAAAAAGTTAACAAACCGTTCTAGAGTGGATGTGAAGGTTAAACTATGGTTACACCCAATTGAAAGATATAGTTTTACTTTGGATGCTACTGCAGCAATTGAAGACTTAGATCCTGTAACTACTAAAGAGATTATTGATTACGCACATAGATTATGTCCTGTATCCAAGTTAATTGGTGATAAACCAGGTGTTACTTTAACAATTGTTCCTTATCAAGCATAAGAATTATACATAACAATAAAAAAATATGGATGCCATGATATCCATATTTTTTTAATAGGTTTACCACACCTATATAAGGAGGAAGATGAAAAAAATTATATGTGTACTGTAATATGTTCTATTTGGTTTGAAACCACGTAAGGTATCATGTGATCTTTATAGATTCTACCCTTATATTCAATCATTTGCTTACCAGTTCTTATAACTTTAATAATATATGTGTTTTGTCTAAACTTTCTAGTAATTTCTAGTTCATTTAGATGATCAGGTAATACAGGTTTGATACTTAAACCATCAAATTCTGGTTGAATACCTAAAATATATTGACTAATTGCTACAAAGTTCCAAGCAGAGGTTCCAGTGAGCCATGAGTTTTTAGCCTCACCATGTCTTTTAGCTTCTTTACCTGCAATCATTTGTGAGTAGACATACGGTTCTGTCTTGTGGATATCAGAGATATCCTCAATATATGCAGGTGCGATTTTTTTATACACTTCAAATGCACGATTACCATTGCCAACTACTGCCTCTGCACATGCAATCCAAGGATTATTGTGGCAGAAAATTCCACCATTTTCTTTATAGCCTTCAGGATAACTTGAAATCTCACCCAATTCTAAACGGTATGTGGAATAGGCTGGATAGTTTAGAACCATACCATATGGTGTATCTAACATGGTTTTAGCATGATCTAAAGCTTTTTTGGCCATACCGTTTTGAAGACCAATACCTGCCATGACACATATACCTTGAGGCTCGATGAATATCTTTCCTTCATCGTTTGTGTGTGAACCCACTTTATGACCATAAGCATCATATGCTCTTAAAAACCAATTACCATCGAAACCATGTTTTTCAACTTGATGTGTCATTTTTTGTACGAGTGCATCTACTTTTTGTTTGTTATGATGATCATTTATTCTATCTAGCAGTTCACTGTATTTTTTACCTACATATACAAAGAGTCCCGCTATAAAGATACTTTCTGCAGTTTTACCATCACCCTTATTTTGAACTGTTTGGAAAGACTCTCCTGGTTCGTCTGAAAAACAGTTTAAATTAAGACAGTCATTCCAATCAGCTCTACCAATTAATGGTAGACCATGCGGCCCAAGATTAAGTGCCGTTTTATAAAATGCTTTTTCTAAGTGTTCTAACATGCTTCCTTTTAAATTTGGATTTGATTCATACATGATGACTTCATCAAGGATTGTAAAATCACCAGACTCTTTAATGTACTGTACACATGCTAATATAAACCAATTTGGATCATCATTAAAACCTGAACCTAAATCAGCATTTCCCTTTTTAGTAAGTGGTGAATACTGATGGTATGCACCACCATCATAGAGTAGTGTTGATGCTAAATCTATTAATCTTTGACGTGTCTTAACACTATCCATATGCATAAATCCTAGTAAGTCTTGGTTAGAGTCTCTAAAACCCATACCCCTTCCTACACCAGATTCAAAATAGGATGCACTACGACTTAAATTAAAGGTTGTCATGGTTTGGTATTGATTCCAAATATTGACCATACGGTTTAACTTATCATCATTAGACTTGATTTGATAATTTGAAAGCGTGTTATGCCAGAATGTGTTTAAATCTCTAAATGAAGCCATTACTTGGTCTACGTTTTTATATTTATCGATCATTTCTTTTGCTAATTTTTTGTTGATAACTTTGTGACTTTCAAATTTATCAAATTTATCACTTTCAACATAACCAATCATGAATATAAAGTCTTTATGTTCATGTGCTTTGAGTTCAACGCTTATAAAGTGTGAACCAATAGGTGACCATCCATCAGCTATACTATTTTTAGGTTTACCTTCTCTTACAACTTCAGGACTAGATACATCATTATATAGACCTAAAAATTGTTCTCTATCTGTATCAAATCCACTAAGATCGTGATTCACATGAAAAAATGCATAATGGTTTCTACGTTCTCTATATTCAGTTTTGTGATATATCGTAGACCCATCTACTTCTACTTCACCAATCGATAAATTACGCTGGAAATTTGTTTGATCGTCTAAGGCATTCCATAATGCCCATTCAACATAAGATATAAGTTCTATATGTTTTGTTTCATTTGTTGTATTTTCTAAAGTGATTTTATGGATTTCACCATTAAAGTTTTTTGGTACAAACGATAGTTGTTTAGCAACAAGTCCATCTTTTTTAGAATTAAACTTGGTGTATCCCATACCATGTCTAACTTCATAACTGTCTAATGGTGTTTTAGTCGGTTTAACACCAATATTCCAGATACTTTCTTTATCTTTTATAAAGAAGTATTTACCTTCATTATCTACAGGGACATTATTGTAGCGATATCTAGTAATTCTTCTATCTCTTGCATCTTTATAAAAACTATAACCACCAGAAGTATTTGACATTAAAACAAAATAGTCATCACTACCTAGATAGTTTATCCAAGGATAGGGTGTGTAAGGTGTTGTTATCACGTATTCTTTATTTAAATCATCAAAATAGCCATATTTCATAAGTATTGTCCTTTATTAACCTTTCACACTACCTGCTGTAGTACCTTTTATAATATATTTAGAAAAAATCAGATATATGATCACTGTTGGAATAATTGCTAGAAACATAAGCATAAATCGAGCACCTTGATCAAAGTTTTTCGGATCAGATACACCCAGTTGAGCAATTATAATTGGCAACGTTCTTTTATTACCATCTTGAATAATTAAAGATGGTATGAATAAGTTGTTCCAACTTGCTACAAAAGCAAAGATAAATTGAACGGATAAAGCTGGTTTAATAATTGGAAGTACAATTTGATTAAACGTTCTAAATTCACTTGATCCATCAACACGTGCAGCTTCAATAATCTCATAAGGTAATACACTTTGAATGTATTGTTTCATGAAAAAGAATGTCGCTGGTGATGCAATTGCGGGTATGATGATTACCCAGTAATTATTTACAAATCCTATACTATATAATATCGTTACTAACCCGATACCGGCGATTTGTGATGGAATCATCATAACCGCTAATATCGCTAGATGGATAAATCTATTTCCTTTAAATTTATATAGATGTATTGCATAAGCTGTTAATGCACTAAAGTATGTTGTAAGTATCCCAGATACAAAGGCTATAAAGAAACTATTTCTAATACCTTCTATAACAAATAGGTTTTCTTGAGTTAGGATTTTATTTAAGTTTCTAATAAAAAATGAACCCGGAAATATTGAAAACCCCTTAGAAATATCAATGTGTGGTCTTGATGCATTTACAAACAATGTATAGAATAAGAAGATAATTACAAATGCAAACACACCTAAAATAAAGTAGATAAAGAATTTAAGAAAATATAAAGGGAGCTTATCAACAAAACGCATCTTTTTTAAATTAAATGATTTGTTCATCTTTTCATCTCCTTTCTTATTCTCTTCTCTTCACGGTATTCTTTAATTTCATCTTTATTCATGATAAAGAAGAATAATAAGCTAATAATCGTTGTAAGAATAAATAATATAACAGAAGCAGTACCTGCCATATCATATTGCTTACTTGTTCTTAGTAAGCCACTAATGTACATCATAACAGTCTGTGATGATCCTTGTGGACCACCAGTCCCTCTTGTAAAGACAAATGGTATATCAAACATTTGAATACCACCAACTAAAGAAGTAACTAAAACAAATAATAATATAGGTTTTAAAAGTGGTAGTGTAATCTTAGTAAATACTTGTCTACTATTTGCACCATCTACACTGGCAGATTCAATTAAAGAATCATCAATACCCATAATACCTGCCATGAGTAATATCGTTGTATTACCAAACCACATCAAGAAGTTCATCAGTGCTATTAGCGCTCTTGTTGGCCAAACATTATCAACGAAACTAAATGTTTCGGGGATAATGTTTAATTCAATTAGTAATGTTGTTAACCCACCTGTATTTGAAAATAGTTGAACAAATAACATGGAAAAGGCTGCTGCCATCACTAGGTTTGGAAGATACATGACTGTTTTAAAAAATGCCGTACCTTTTAGTTTAAGTCTAAAGGATGTAAACCATAATGCCATCAGTAATGAAACAATAACTTGGGGTATAAAACCCATCAACCATAAAACAATTGTATTACCCAGATATTTTATGAAGACACCTTGGCTAAACAATGTTACATAATTTTCAAAGCCTATGAAATTTGGTCCTATCTTTATAAACCCACCTTGTGCATAGTAATATTCAAAGAAACTATAGTAAAACGTTGATAATAGCGGGATCAGAGAAAAGACCAAATATACAATGATAAAAGGTGCTACAAAATAATATCCCCATTTGTTGTAATTAATTTTATTTCGCTTTTTAGACATAAATTATACCCCTTCATGTACTTATATTTAAAAATAAGTTTACATAATTTTAAAAGTTATTGATTCAAAAAGACTTGATGAGGGAAGGTAATTCCCTCATCAAATTTAATGTATATTAATTATTTTGGTTCTGCCGGTGTTGTTGGGAATTTTAATTCTGGATATTTTTCACCAACGATTTCTTTAAATCTTGTCCATGCTTGATCAAATGTTGATGTGCCTGCAAAGTAGTCTTTCATTGCAGTTTGAATACCTTCATTTAACCCTTGGTCATAAGGTGATGCATTACTCATATCGATTTTTTGGGCAGCTGACGTAAATAAAGCGATATGGTTTTGTCCACCTAAGAATGCTGAACCATATGTTGCATCGTTTGCTATTTTAGTCATAGCTGTTTTATTGTTTGTGTAGTCTTCAACTTCTCTTGTAATAGATTCTGCAATTGCTGGGTTTGCAGTCATCTTGATCATAATGTCTTTAACAAGTGTTGGATTGTCTGTACCTTTAGCACCCACTATCCAAGTACCACCCCAATAGTAACTTGCAGGACCTTGAACAACAC
This sequence comes from Acholeplasma laidlawii PG-8A, assembly GCF_000018785.1. Taxonomy (NCBI): domain Bacteria; kingdom Bacillati; phylum Mycoplasmatota; class Mollicutes; order Acholeplasmatales; family Acholeplasmataceae; genus Acholeplasma; species Acholeplasma laidlawii. The sequence continues at coordinate 42,934 of NC_010163.1, read as the reverse complement.
GGTACTCACCAAATAATCCATTACCTACTTCTTTAGGTGCATCAGCATCATCTAGTGAGTTACCTAATAGCGTAAAGTTAATACCCCATGTTGAGTAAAAGAATCCAAATACATTGCCTGTTGATCCTTGGTCACTTTGCCATCCATCACTCCATAGTCCATTACCATTGTTATATCCATTTGTTGAATAGTTTTTAGTTTGTTTAATCCAGTTTAAGATTTGTTGGTCTACGACTACTTCATTTTTATCATTGACCCATTTAGCCGATGTATTATTTGAATATGCTCTAAATGCATCATCATAACCAGATAACATACTATAACTCTTAGCTTTCATTTGTGCTGCAACTGTGTCAAATTTAGCCCAAGTATCAATTTTAGCTTGTACTTCTGCTGGTACGTCAGTACCTAGTACTTCTCTTGCAATATCTGCTCTATAAGCAAATAAGCCTGGTGTTGCTTGCCATGATACTGCTCTTAATATACCCTTATCATCTGTAACGATATCCTTAGTATATTGATACATATCTGCAACAACTGATTCTTTAATTTTTAAATCACCATGAATATCTAATGCATAACGATCGTTTGCATATTTTGTAGCGTAATCCGCTTCAATTAAGAAGATATCCACTTTATCATTAGCTGCTGCTGAATTTTGGTTTGCCAGTGCAGCATCTAATGCGATTTGATACGCGTTGTTATCATTTGCAACTTGTATCCATTTGACGATTGTTCCATCATCTAAGAGATCTGTTCCATCAGAGTTTGTCTTAACAAAGCCTGGATAGAAATTTCTGAAACGACCGATAAACTCATCGTTCCAAACTCGAATAACTAGTGTAGAACCTTCTTCTTTTGCCTCTACACCACCTGATCCATTGTCACAAGCAACTAACCCAATAGCTGCAAGTAATACAAGTAACCCTACAAATAACTTTTTAAACATTTTAGTACCCCTTTTCTATATTTTAAATTTTAAAAAGTGTTTTTAATATCTTTAACTGTATGACCCTTTTGAAGTTTTCCAGTAATTGTTATTCTTTCAGAAATAAACTCTTTGGGATTTTCTATATGATTGATAAGCTTTAATGCTGCTTGTTTACCAATCTCTTCGCTATTTTGAACATAAGTTGTTAGCGTTGGTCTAAGTATTCTAGATAGATAAATCCCGTCATATCCAACAACTGAAATATCATTCGGTATGCTTAATCCATGTTTTTCTATTTCAGTCATCCCGCCCATAAATGAGTAATCATCAGGATATATGATACATGTTGGTTTTTCATCTAAACTAAGTAATTCCCTGGTTGCTATACCACTTTGTTTTGGTAAATGATAATCTGCTTGTTTAATATATGCTTGTGGTATATCGATATTTAGTCTTTGACATGCTGTTTTAAAAGATTCTAATCTATCTTTCGTAACTTGGGTCATTTCACCATGTATAAATGCAATTTTGGTGTGACCTAATTTATATATATAATCCACAATCTTTCCTAAACCAATATTATTATCCGACATGATAGCTGTTCTATTTGGAAAATCATGATCAATTGTAACAACCTTCATGTCTGATGCCATAAGTTGATGAATTTCAGGATCATCATAGTCTGCAGTAGCAATAATGACACCATCACATCTTCGGTAGCGTGCATGACTTAATAAGGTATGCTTTGTTGTACCAACCAAATTAGAGATGAAGGTAAAGTCATATCCTTTGATACGTAAGGTTTCTTGTATACTACTTAGCATAGTTGAAAAATACTCATGCTTTAAACCTGCTTTAGATTTATCAATATATACAACACCGATATTATAGGATCTATTTGTTTTTAAACTCCTAGCTTGAGAGTTTGCGATATATCCCATTTCTCTGGCAATCTTATGTATTTTCTTTGTGACTTTAATACTGATTTCATGACTATTGCTTAAGGCTTTACTCACTGTACCAATACTTACACCAGCCACATCAGCAATATCCTTTAACTTCACCATATTATCAATCCCCTATCGACGTAAACGTTTGCGCAACTATATTTTATCATGTCACTTTTTTAATTCAAGCAATTTTTTTACCTGAATGTAAGCGTTTTATTTTCAAAAATTATGTGATTCGCTTTAGTAAGGCGTTAACGTAATTTTTCTTACGTAAACGTTTTCGCATTTTCGTGTTGTGTTACTTATTAAATTGCTGGTTTATTTCTTATTTTTAGATTAAATTTGGTGGTTTACTATAAATAAAAGCCATAATCTATCAAATGATTATGGCCTATTTTAAAAATTATATGCAATTATTTTAAAATTTTTACGCTTCTGCTTCTAATTCATTAATGACCTCAATTAATAAATCAGGTCTATCTGTAATGATACCATCTGCACCGTTTTTAATTAGGAGTCTCATCTCTTCTTTAGAGTTTACTGTCCAGTATAAGACAGCCATATTTTTTCTATGTGCATCATTAATAATTTCTTTACCCATAAGGTTTGCACGGTAGATATCATCATCACCCTTAATTGCAATATTATTTCTAATAAAACCAGGTAGCATATCTAAAAGGTTTGCTGTTGATCCTGTAATAGACATAGATGATGGTGTCGGAAGGATTAACACCTCTGATTTAACTGTCCAAAAGAAATCGATAAAGAATGCACTATATACTGCAAACATTGTAACTTCTGATGTGCCAGCATTTACTAAAATATCTGGTGCATTGTCTTTAAAGTAAGTTGTGACATCATCTGAAAATGATGCTAGGACTACATGTGATTCTAAATTATATAAGTTAACTAAATCAATTAGTATTTGAGAAGCTAATACAAAGTCATGAATCTCATGATCATAACCTTCAGATGTTGGTGAATCTTTTATTTCTAATATGTATAATACATCATCACCAACATTTGTGAAGATATCTTATAACTTAGCAGGTACTAATTTAGATAGTATAGCTTCATCTGTTTCATTTTCAAATGGTTTGATACCTTTAACAGGATCATATGCATAATCACTAGGGTACGTAAATCTTCTAGCTAAATAGTAATTATCACTCTCATATTCAGCTAAGATATCTTGGTAGTTATGGGTTCTTATCAGTGTACCATTCATATCAGACTCACTAGAAAACTCTAAATCAAGATCGTGATGTGCAATTAAGATATTATCTTTTGTTAGTGCTAAGTCTATTTCTAAGACATCTGCTTGAAATTCATTAATTAACATATCATATGCCCATATGGTGTTTTCTGGTGCTAATAGTTTAGCTCCACCATGAGGAATGACCATAGGATAATCTGTGGTTTTTCTAAAGTGGTTTTCGTTTTTAGCTTTAGATAAACTAAATGGTACGATATTAAGTACAGCAAGCACTAAGATAAAACTTAAAACTGTAATAAGTGTCCATTTAACAACTTTTAGTAATATTTTCATATCTATTCTTTCTCCTGTTTAAGATACAGGGCATATAAATTATGTGCCAGTGCACAAATTGTCATGGGACCAACACCTTTAGGTACAGGTGTAATATATGAAGCAATCGGCTCTACATGTTCAAAGTCGACGTCTCCTACTAATTTTTTATCTACTCGGTTAATCCCAACATCAACGACAACAGCACCTACTTTGACCATATCTTTAGTAACAAATTTAGGTTTACCAATTGCAGCTACCAGTATATCTGCTTGTTTGGTGATGGATGGAAGATTTTTAGTTTTAGAGTGTGTAATCGTTACTGTCGCATTACGATCTAAAAACATTTTGGATAGTGGTGCACCAACGATTTGACTTCTACCAATAATAACCACATGTTTACCTTCAATTGGAATGTTATAAAAATCTAGTAACATCATTATACCTAGCGGTGTAGCAGGTCTAATACCGTCCTTTTTTTGAAATAGTAAACCTTGATTCATTGTATGAAATCCATCAACATCTTTTTTATAATCTATTAAAGATATAAGATAATCTGAATCCAAGTGTTTAGGAATAGGTAATTGAAGTAATATACCATGAACACCTTTATCTGTGTTTAACTTTTGTATTAAAGCTTCTACACTTAATTGATCAATTGCTTCATCTAGATAATTTATATGAACTTCCATACCTAAATTAGAGGCCGTATTAAGCTTTCCTTTAACATAACTTTTGCTTGCCTCGTCATTACCAATTAAAATGATTTCTAATTTAGGCTTTTTAGTTAAATATTGAACTTTAACACGAAGTGCTTCATTAAGTATATCTGCTGTTTTTCTTCCATCTAATAACATTATATAAGTTCTCCTTTATCATCCAACTTAAAATCCAGTGCCCGTGGACGATTATTTAAACCAGGCATCGTATTAATCCCTTTTGTAAGCACTACTAAAAGGTTCGCACCTAAAGACACTTTAATGTCGCTAATCTCTAAAACAAAATCTCTTGGTCTACCCTTTAATTTAGGATCTCCAGATAAAGAAAGTGGTGTTTTAGCAATGCAAATAGGAATTTCTAAATGTTTATATTGGTTTAGTTTCTTCTTTGCTTGTTGAGAGAAAATCACATCCTTTGCCCCATAAATATTTTCCGCTATTTTTCTGATCTTATATTCATGATTTTCTTCATTAGAATAAATTCTCTTAAATTTAGATGGTTCGTATGCCACTTTTTCAACTAACTTAGCTAAGTCTTTGGTACCTTCACCACCCTTACTATACCCTTCTGAAATACCATAATTTAGGTGATTGATTCTTGCCCAGTTTTTTAAGAATTGTAATTCCTCTTCTGAATCAGTATCAAACTTATTAAGTGCTACAACACTGTTTAAACCAAACAGTTTAATATTTTCTAAGTGTTTTTCAATGTTTTCTAATCCCTTAGAAAGTGCCTCAATATTAGGTTCATCTAAATTAGATTCTGTAACACCACCATGTAGTTTAAGCGCTTTAATAGTTGCAACTACAACCACTACACTAGCCTTTGTGTATAAATGTGGTTGCTTAATATGTAAAAACTTTTCCATACCTAAATCTGCACCAAAACCAGCTTCTGTGATGACATAATCAGCTAACTTTAAAGCAGTATTTGTTGCTATAACGCTATTACATCCATGTGCTATATTTGCAAATGGTCCAGCATGAACAAGTGCTGGTACCATTTCTTTAGCAAATACTAAATTTGGCTTAATAGCATCCTTTAGTAGTAATGCTAAACTATCCGCACACTTTAAGTCACTTACAAATAAATCTTTTCCATCTTTATCGGTACCTATTAAGATATTATTTAATCTTTCTTTTAAGTCTTTAAAATCCCTTGCTAGTGCCAAAATCGCCATCATTTCACTTGCTGCTGTAATGGTAAATTTATCATCTCTAGCTTTTGTCTTAACTTCTCTTAAGCTACGATCATTAACATCTAGTGCGCGTTGCCAGTAAACATCTTTAATATTTAATTCATTACCAAAGTACATATGATTATCAATGATTGCTGATAAAAGATTATTCGCTGATGTGAGTGCATGTATGTCACCATTAAAGTGAAGGTCGATATCTAATGAAGGTTCTAAAATAGAAACACCTCCACCAGTAGCACCACCCTTCATACCAAAAACAGGACCCATGGATGGTTCTCTAAGTGCTAACATAACATCTTTACCATTTTTCTTAAACCCTTGGGCTAAACCAATGGAAAGTGTTGTTTTACCTTCACCACTAGATGTAGGGTTAATCGATGTTACAAGAATAAGTTTACCAGGTGCTTTATCCTTTAATCTTTCTTGTAAACTTAACTCTATTTTAAACTTATCCTTACCATAGGATATGATTTCATCATCTAAGATATGTAATTCATCAATTAGGTAATTATATGTATTCATGCAATCAACCTCGTTTATTTTATTTCAATAGAACATATATGTATATTATACAAAATTTACGAGTGTAATTTTTGTAAAATAACCTTTTAGTATTATTAAACACTTTTAATATAGTTTATTTCTTTATCCACAACCGTTAAGTGATATCCTAAAATGATCTTTGGTAAACCAGAAATATCATTGATTTCATGATCAACAATATATCTCAATAACTTACCTCTCATCTGTTTATTAAACACACTGATCTTCTTACAAACATCTTCTTTGCAGTCTATAAAAGATACTTCATATAACTCAAACTTTGATTTATCAATTAATGCACTAAACTCTTTTGAGGCCAGACTTAGTATCTGTTTAGCACCTTTACTTGAAAAATAATTATTAATCAAATCTCGCCAAACCGATTTAGATTGTTTTAGTGTGAAGTCCATCCTATATGGTTTAATACCATCTAACGGCTTTATAACACCATATAATGCATCAATAATATACACATTATCGTTTAGATATGTACGCTTTATATCATCTAGTTGATTAAAGTTAAATGCCTTAAATGATTCACCTAAATAATAATCAAATGCAGTGAATCTATTATTTGATTCAAAATTATGATAGTAATTATATACAGTATCCACTAAGTTATCACTTAAATTAAAGTGCTTTTTATAATTAGCTTTATCTATCTTTTGAATTTCTTCTACAATGGACATAGTAACTGTTTCAAACATTGTTTTATTTTCTGTGGTTTGGGCCTGTGGGTTAAATAGTTTTGTAGGGGCAAAAATAATTGTCATGATATCTTCCTTAACTTAATTCATACATAAAAACATAAGAATTTTAGTTCTTATGTTTTTATTACATTTGATTTAAAAATTCTAATAGTAAATCCATTTTAACAATTTTAATTTGTTTATTACTTAATTGATGTATCATACCTAAATCTTCTAAGTAAGCTAGTTTTCTACTTAAAGTTTCTGGTGTAGTACCTAGAAAGGATGCTAAATCTTTTTTAGTCATTGGAAGTTCAATTGGCTTTAATGGCTCATTTGAATCATACAGTTCAAGCATATATAACAGGATTCTTTTTTCTACTTGTTCTGTAGCAATCCAACTTGCTTGTTTTTCTGATTTCTTTAATCTCTGGGTTAATTCACCAATAATTTTAAGACCAATTTTAGGATATATCTCCATAAGCTTTGAGATGTCTTCTTTTTTTATCATGCATACTTCAACTGGAGTTATTGCTTCTGCATAAGCATTGTTTTTTTCATCTAAGAAAATACTTAACTCACCTATAAAGTCTCCTGGAAATAACATTCTTAAAATATGTTCTTTAGCATTTTCAGATAAGTAGTACATTTTAATTTGTCCACTTCTTACAATATATAAGGTGTCTGATTTTTCACCATAACTAAAAATAAGTTCACCTTTATCAAATGATTTAGATTTGATAAGTTCTGTGATCTTTGTTAGTTCATCTAATTCTAGATGATTAAATATAGGTACCGTGACCAAGCATGTATGGTCATGATCTTTGTGTGTATGAGACATAAAATCACTCCAATCTATATCCATTATACACTAAAAGGTATTAAGTTTTTCCACATTCAATTTCCTTAGAGGTTATATTAGAAAACAACATATAAAGTAAAAGAGATAACATATCATCTGTTTAAGATGCTATGTTATCCCTTAATTAGGAACTAATTTAGTTTCATATACTTATAGTCGTCTTTAAGTATATGCTCTGCTCTTAAAACCTCTTCTTTAGTAGGTTCTGGTGTATCTTTAAGTTCATATTCAATACCCATGTTATCCCACTTCATAATACCTTTAGTATGATAAGGAAGAATGTCAATACCAATAAAGTTATCTAAAGAGTCAATGAATGTTCTTAGTCTTTCTAAGTAAACATCTTGCGAGTTAATTTGTGGTAAGAGTATATGTCTTAATATCGTAGGTATTTTTTTATCACTTAACAGTCTTGCAAACTTTAATATGTTTTTATTGCTTGCACCGGTTAACCATTTGTGACGTTCATCATCAATATGTTTAATATCTAGTAACACAAGATCTGTGTATTTGAGAAGTTCTTCAAACTCAGGTAATCTTGCTTCACTAAATGTACCTGCTGATGTATCTAAACACGTATGTATATTTCTATTTTTAGCTTCTTTGAATAATGCAGTTAAAAACCCGATTTGTAAGGTAGCTTCGCCACCTGATACTGTTAAACCACCTTTTTTATAGAATGCTCTATATTTATTATAGTCGTTTAATATCTCTTCTACGGTCATTAACTTATTATCTTCTGTGCCCCAAGTGTCTCTGTTATGACAGAATTTACATCTTAAAGGACAACCTTGTAAGAATAATACATATCTAAGTCCTGGTCCATCAAAGGCACCAAATGTTTCTATTGAGTGTACATTACCTACTACTTCTAGTAGATTAGAATCCTTCATGGAATGTACGCTTCATAACTTCTAATTTTTGTTCATTCGTTAGATTTGAGAAGTTTACAGCATAACCTGATACTCTAATTGTAAGGTTTGGATATAATTCTGGGTTGTCATAAGCTGCTTTTAATGTTTCTCTGTTAAACACGTTAACGTTTAAATGATATCCACCAGATGTGAAGTATCCATCTAATAAGGATACAAGGTTATTTACTTGTACATCATCTACAAGGTGAACAATAGAACCTTCAGCACTTATCGAATGACCTAATGCTTTTGGAATAATTGTAAATGTATTTGAAATACCGTCTTCTGCATCTTCATATGGTAATTTAGCAACAGACATTAATGATTTTAATGCACCTGATTTATCTCTACCGTGCATTGGGTTAGCACCTGGAGCAAATGGTTCACCATAACGACGACCATCTGGTGTATTACCTGTGTTTTTACCGTATACAACGTTAGATGTAATCGTTAAAACACTCATTGTTGGATGTGATTCTCTGTATGTTGGGTTCTTTCTAATATAGCTCATGAATTTACGTAATACATCTACAGCAATATCATCAACTCTATCATCATCATTACCATAACATGGGAATTCACCAACAGTTTCAAAGTCAGTAATTAATCCTGATGTTTCATCATAGATTGGGTGTACTTTTGCATATTTGATTGCTGATAATGAGTCAGCAACAACGCTTAATCCTGCAATACCAGTTGCAAATAATCTCTTAACATCACGATCATGTAAAGCCATTTCTAGTTTTTCATATGCATATTTATCATGCATGTAGTGAATAATGTTTAAAGCATTCACATAAACTTCAGCTAATTCTTCTAATGTTTTTTCATAACGTGACATCACAACATCATAATCTAATACATCAGTTTTTAAAACTTCCATCTTAGATTTTTCAAATACTTGTTTGCCACTTACTTCGTCACGTCCACCATTTAATGCATATAATAATGCTTTAGCGATGTTTGCACGTGCACCAAAGAATTGCATTTCTTTACCAATAGCCATTGGTGACACGCAACATGCGATACCATAGTCATCGCCATGTAGTGGTCTAATTGTATCATCATTTTCATATTGAATACTTGAAGTATCAATACTTACCTTCGCAGTGAAGTTTTTAAATCCTTCTGGAAGGTTGTTGCTCCATAAAACAGTCAGGTTTGGTTCTGCTGATGTACCTAGGTTATATAAAGTTTGTAATAATCTGAATGCTGTTTTTGTAACAAGTGATCTACCATCATTTGACATACCACCTAATACAGCAGTAACCCATGTTGGATCTCCTGTAAATAATTGGTTATATTCTGGAGTTCTAGCAAAACGTACCATTCTTAATTTCATGACGAAATGGTCAATAAATTCTTGAATTTCTAATTCGCTATATTTTGCAGCTTTTAAGTCTCTTTCGATATAGATATCTAAGAATGCATCGACTCTACCTAAACTCATTGCCGCACCGTTTTGTTCTTTAACAGCTGCTAAATAAGCTAAGTATAACCATTGAATCGCTTCTTTTGAGTCACTTGCAGGTCTTCTTAAGTCAAATCCGTACATATCTCCTAATTGAATTAATTCATTTAATGATTTAATTTGATCAGATAATTCTTCTCTTAAACGGATTTTGTGCTCAGACATTGGGAATGTTAATTCTTCTTGTTGTGCATATTTATCTTTGATTAAAGCGTCTACACCATAAAGAGGTACTCTTCTATAATCTCCAATAATACGTCCTCTACCATATCCGTCTGGTAAACCAGTAATGATATGAGAACTTCTAGCGTTTCTAATTTCTTTAGTATATGCATCAAATACACCTTGGTTATGTGTTTTTCTAACGTTTGTATAAATATCAATTGTTTCTTGTTCTACTTTATAACCATAAGCTTCAACGGATTTTACAGCAACGTTAATTCCACCTTCAGGAAAGAATCCACGTTTTAATGGTGCATCAGTTTGTAAACCAACAATTTTTTCGATATCTTTATCGATATACCCTGGCGCATGGCTAATGATTGTAGATGCAACCTTTGTATCTAAATCAATTACGCCACCTTTTTCTTTTTCAAGTTTCAATAAATCTTTAAAAGATTCATTTAATGATAAAGAACTTTCTACTGCACCTTCTAAAAAAGTGCCGTCTCCTGTATACTCTGAATAGTTTTGTTTTATGAAATCTGCAACATCGACTGCTTTTTCCCAGTTACCAGATTTAAAACCTTTCCATGATTGAGCCATGATTTCATTCCTCCTAATTAATGTTTACATATGAATCATGTATTCTTACTATCATTTTATAACCTTCAAAAGCATTTTGCTTGGAATGTTATAAATGAAAACGCTTCCTCTGGTGCGCTATTAGAATGTGTGATATTTAAGAGAAATTATTTTATGATTATGGTATCATATATTCATATATGTTTATTCGGAGGTTTCATGAAAAAAGCAATTATTTTAGTAGGTGTTCCAGGTTCTGGAAAATCTACTTATGCAAAAAAACTTGAATACATGCATTTTTCATCAGATATGATTCGTTTAGAGCTATTTGGTACTTTAAGAAAGCACCATAGCCAAAAAGATGATGAGACGGTGTTTAATTTATTACACGATCGTGTCTTTTCTTATGATGACTCCTTAATTTTTGATGCAACCAATATTTCAAGAGCCCTTCGTACATCGCTTTATGAAAAATTCAAGGCACGTGGATATACTGTAGAAATTCATATGGTCCTAGAACCACTTATGTTTGCAAAATATCAAAATGAGAAGCGTTCTTTTGAAAAGGTAGTACCTTTTCATATTATTGAGCACATGTATAAATTTATGGCACCACCTAGAGTTGGAGTAGATTGTGATAACTATAAGATTATTAGTCAGTCTACATTCTTAAATTCCAATACGGAATATAATGACTTTATTAATAGTGCTTTAAAAGATGGAATCTATGAGACTGTTAGAAGATACATTTCCGCTGCATATATGCCAGAGTTTGAACGTTTAAACGAGAATCATGAAACTCCTTATCATTTAGAAGATATTGACACACATATCGATATGTGTATTAAAAATTCACATGATCCAGTTATGCACATTGTTTCCGCATTACATGATCTTGGTAAATCTCAAGCTAAGTACAATGGACACTACAAAGGTCATGAAACAATTTCTAGTATCTATGCATTACGATTCTTCGATGAAGTTAAAAACAAACCAAAAGATATAATCCCAAGAGATATTATAGAAACTGTGCTTCAACATATGACAGCTCACCACGGTATATCACTAAGTGTTATTGAAAAAAACAAATTAGAACCGCATGTAGTAGGTTACATTGAACAATTCAATGAAATTGATGAAGTAAGTCGTATTACAAATATGCCAAGAAATGAAAAAATACATAGTAATAAATAGTAAAAACGGTTTGATGCTTAGGTATCAAACCGTTATTTTATTATTTGTTTGTCTTCTATTCTAAAAAACTTTTATACTTTTTGATTGCCCTTATGTTTGAGTAGAAAGCAATAATAAACAAGAAAAACAGTGCAATTGTAGCAATAATTACCGTTATTTTTTCATCTTCTGTCTCATACAAATTAACAATATATATTCCACCAAATAATACCATTAATCCCAAAATCACTGAGCCTATAGCACGTATTTGTGCAACCTTTATTCCGTTTTTAATAAATTTGTAATCTTTTCCCATTCTTAAATCCCCTCGTATAAGGTTATTTCTTTATAATAGCTTAATATATTCATTTTATAATAATGGCGAGAAACCCTTTAATACTGCCTGTACTACTCTATAGATAATATTTCTCTTAGTGAAGTCTTTGATTGTAATACGTTCACTTTCTTTGAGTGTGTATTCATAATAATTAACCATATTAGAAATAGTTTTTATATCATTCAACCATAAGTTGTTTTCTAAGTGCATGTATAAGCTTCTAAAGTCTAAATTACTTGATCCAATCATCGCTGCTTCTTTATCACAAATAATCATCTTAGAGTGGATAAACCCTGGTTTATATCTATAAATTTTAACTCCGCTATGAACAAGTTCTTCCGCATATGATTTTGACACCATATATACAAATCTCTTATCCGGTATACTTGGCATAATGATGTGTACATCGACACCACTTTGAGCGGCTAGTTTAAGTGCGGTTGCGATTTCATTATCTAAAATTAAGTACGGTGCAGTAATATAAATTGTCTGCTGTGCATCATTAATTAAGTGTAGATATATATTTTTAGCTGTTAGATTATTATCTACCGGGATATCTCCAAACGGAATATAGATTGCATCATTTATAATTGGTGGATATTTGATGTTATATTTTGAAAAATCAGTTGTATCATCTTTTTTAGAAAACGACCAGTTTTCTAAAAAGAGCATTGTCATACTCCAAACAGCTTCACCTTCAATCATGATACCAGCATCATTCCAGTGACCAAATACTTTTTTCTTATTTGTATATTCATCTCCTATATTAAATCCACCAGTAAAGGCTACTCTATTATCTATAACTACAATTTTTCTATGATCTCTAAAATTCATAGCAAAGTTCACGTGTAGTTTCATCGGGTTAAAACGAACAACTTTAATTCCCATTTTAGTTAACTTTTTATGATAATAAAATGGAAGTTTGGTTGCAGAACCAAAATCATCATACATGATTCTGATTTCCACACCTTGTTTTTGTTTTTCTATAAGAACCTGTAATATTTCATCCCACATCTTAGAAATCGTGATAATAAAGTATTCCATGAAGATGAAGTGTTTTGCTTTTTTAAGTTCTCTTAAAAGTTCAGTTTGTTTTTCTTCACCACTACCTAAAAAAATGGAAGATGTGTTTTTAAAAGATGGGAAATTTAAATTGGTTAGGTATTTTTGTTGTTTTAAGTACTTAGGGTCAAAAACGGATTTAATTTTTCGCATCTCATTTTCTCTTACCTTTTGCATCCGCCTCATGGTTGATGAAGAAGAGATAGATAGTCTTTCTGTTTTGGCGTATAAGTAAAAGAGTACACCAAACACAGGTAGCACAATCATAAATACCACCCACATCAATTTAAACATCGGATTTTCATCGGTTGTAATAATATATAAACTTAATATCACACCAAGTATCATAGATACAAGATGAAGGTAATACCAGGTTGCTGCAAACTCATAGACAAACCACCATAAAATACCAATTTGAAGTAACAAAATTAGTCCAATGATTGTAAGTCTATTCGTTAGTAAATTTATAAACCTTCTCATTTTAAACTCCTTTTAATAATTAAAAGAAACTTTGAATCAGGGGCATTAACATAATAGATGCGATGGTACTTACAACATAAATCACATAACTCATTAAATAAGGTGAATTTTCTCTTTCATCTCTAAATTTAATCATGAACGTTATAACCGGTATAAAAAATATTAAAGATACGACAAAATTAAGGTATGTTGTAGCAACAAGGATTGCAGTCACATTTTTATAATCTGTTTTAAAGTAAATTAAATATAAGAAAAAACTAAGTATCGTAACTACAGTTAAGATGATGTGAACATATCTTAAGATATTAAAAACTTTCTTCATATATTTTCTTCTTACCTTCCCAATAGATCTTATCTTCTGTTGTGATTTTTCTTATAACTTTACATGGGTTTCCAGCAGCAATCACATCACTTGGTATATCTTTAGTTACAACACTACCACTTCCAATGATGGTATTATCTCCAATATGTACACCAGGCATTACAACTACATTACCACCAATCCATACGTTGTTACCGATGGTGATTGGTAGACCATATTCTAAACCTGTAATTCTTACATCTTTATCAATTGGATGTCCTGCAGTATATAATCCAACACGTGGACCAAACATGACATTGTCTCCAATGGTGATTGTATTTACATCTAAGAAAATACAATCAAAATTAGCATAGAAATTCTTTCCTACAAAAGTATGTTTACCATAATCAAAATAAACCGGTGGTGTAATTTTTAATTTATCTTTATAACCGCCAAGAATCTCTTTAATAAGTTCATCTCTTAGTTTGTGATTGTTATAGTGTGCATGGTTATACTGATAAAGTTTATCAAGCATATTATCTCTTATTTTGCCTAACTCTTCGCCTTCAGCCATATAGAGTTCACCACTTAGCATACGTTTTAATTGGCTCATACTTGTTACGCTCCTACAACATTTTTAATACGTTTTGCAAGACCTATAACTTCTTTAGTAGTTATCCCGCAAAGCGCCACTCTAAGCCCTTTTTCCATAGGAATAAGGTAGATGTTATCATCTATTAGTTTTTCATAATCTTTTTCTGGATTATTTGATTTTACTAAAACAAAGAATCCGCCTCTATAAGGATAGATATCTAAATTATTTTCTAAGGCTTCTTTAATGAATATCTCACCTCTTTGTTTAAGTGTTGATGTGAGTGTAATTAAGTACTGAACATATTCATCTTTTTTAGTAGCAAGTTTATTAAAGATACCTACACCTACAGATGGTGCTGTTGACCATTTACCAAGTGCATCTTCAAGAACGTGAACTTTAAAGAATGCTTGTTGTTCCTTTGTATGAAATAAACCTAATAAACCACCTAGTCTTACGCCATACATTGCAAATGATTTAGATGCACTAAAGGCGGTTAATACTTGAACGTGTGGTTTCAGTTGTTTAAATGCTAAGAAGTTATTTCTAGCATTTTTAAAACCTTTAGGATCATAATCAAAGTAGGCTATATCGTAGACTAAAATAAGTTCATTCTTATCAAAACTATTTAGTATTTCAATGATACTTTGCCACTCTTTATCTGATAAGCTAAAACCTGTTGGATTATGACATGGATCGTTAATAACAACAATCACACGCTTTTGAATACTGGTTAAATAGTTTAATTGTGTTTTAAAATCTTCCAAATCAAATCCGTCACCCTTAAACATATTATGCTCATGCACTTTAAGCTTAGCTGCATTCAAAAAGTATTCATAACGCCATCTTAAATTCGGTACTAAGACTTTATCACCGACATGACCATAGGTATTAAAAATAAGTGAAATTGCACCACTACCACCCGGTGTAGATAGTGCTCCTATTAAAAACTTTTCTTCCACTGATTTTCTTTTATCATCTAATACCCAATCTATGACGTTTTCTACAAACATAGGCCCACCATCGGTAGCACCATATTTAAATGCATCTAGTAAATCTAGATCATAATATGCTTTTTCTACTGCTGGTATGATGAGTTTAGAGTCATCATTATAAAACATGCCGATTGTAGCATCAATGACATGCTCATTTTTAGACTTTGCTATTTGTGCTGATTTAGCAATTTTTAATATATCAATTTTAGACATTAGATTCTCCTTCGCTAAAACATATTTATATATATCATTTTAGCATGTATTATGATTACGTAACTTTTGTGGTTATTTATCAGAAATGTTTTTAAAATAGTTTTTGATATATACGACCGGTGTACCCTTATCGCCACTACCGGTTACTAAATCACAAAGTGATCCAATTAAATCCACATATCTTCTTGGTGTAGTACCTAATTTGGCATCATCCGTTAACGTATTTGATTTTTGACTAATTTCACTAATGATTGCACTTTTAAGTGCATCACCAGATAAATCTTTATATTTATCATCTGACATATATTTAAGTTTAATTTCGTTTGGTGTACCTTCTAAGCCTTTTGTATAAGAAGGACTCACAACAGGGTCTGCCAACTCCCAAATACCACCAACCGGGTCTTTAAAGGCCCCGTCTCCGTAAATTAATACTTCTACATGTTTCCCAGTTAACGCTTTAAATTTCTTTTGAATATCATAAACTATTAGATCATTATGATGAGGAAATAACTTGACACTTTCACTTCCAGCAGCATTTGATCCATATAGACCATAGACTTCATTAAACCCTGAGTTCAATACTGGTTTATTTAATAAATCATCTAGCCCTAAGACTTTACTTGCTTGATGGCTTTTTAGTCTTTCTTTTGTAGCTATTCTAGTATGGATATCACATACTAATACTTCGCTTGTATACTTCAAAATATCTTCTGGATTATTTGAAAATACAAAGCTAACTTCACAGTTTTCTTTTTCTATAATGTCTTTATAATATTGAACCATATTGACACCCGTAAACGGGTGTTTAAAATGGCTAAATTCTTTTTGATAGGTTGCTTCATCGATGATAGTATCATATGGATTGATGCCAAGTCTTTCTAGGTCTTTCTCATATAATATACTATTACCTACTTCATCTTTAGGATAGCTTAATAAAATGGTTAATTTGTCCATTGCACGTGCAATAGCACGAAGCGGACTTGCAAAACGGTTTCTAGATAAAATTGGAAACACTAATCCTATATGTTTTGTATGAAACTTTTCTTTCACATCATAAGCTATTTGATCAAGTGTTGCATAATTTCCTTGTGCAATACTTACAACAGCTTCTGTCACAGCGATAATGTCCTTATCATCAAAGTTAAAGTTATCTGTTTTTGAAGCCTTCATAATTGAATCTACTACAATTTGACTTACATCATTACCACTACGAATAATCGGGGTACGTATACCTCGTGCTACAACACCTACATCACTCATTAATTGTTATCTCCTTTGAGTCAATATACATTTCTAATAATTCACATGCTAAATATAGCCAGTGTTTTGTTTCATGTTTAGTAGACATGTTGATTTCAACATGTCCTCTGGATTGTCCAAGTCTGATATTCATCTTAGATTTGGAGGCTACATAAAGTAGTCTCATACCATCTATAAGTTCACTTTTTTCTAAGGATATGACCATTTTAACGAAATCTTTTTCATGCACAGTTTTTTCAATACCGACTTGATGTCCTAACTTCTTATAAAGTTTCTCATACATATAGGTCATCAAATCTATATCAATTGGACCGAATCTATCTAGTAATTCTTGTTTTAAATCTTCTAAATCTTGCATCTTATTTAAAGAAGCAATTCTTTTATGTATTTCAATTCTGACCGGGTCATGATTAATATATGTAGGCGGTATGTGTCTTTTTGAAAATACTTGATCAACCGTATCTGTCTTAGGAGATTCATATGCTTTACCCGTCATAACTTCATCAAGAAGTTTCATATACAGGTCCATACCTACTGAATCAATAAACCCTGATTGTTCTTCACCTAAAATATCACCTGCACCACGAATACCTAAATCTCTTAGTGCAATTTTAAACCCTGAACCTAAATCGGTAAAGTCTTCAATAACAGATAAACGTTTCTTGGCTTCATCATTTACATCTTTATAGCCATCAAACATTAAATACGCATAAGCAATTCTATCTGATCTACCTACACGTCCACGTAATTGATAGAGTTGTGCAAGACCTAAGTGATCGGCATCATGGATAATAAGTGTATTGGTGTTTGGTATATCTACACCTGTTTCTATAATAGTCGTTGAAACTAAAATATCAAATTCTTTTTCAACGAATCTAGACAGTGTATCTTCAATTCTATTTTTCGTCATCTTACCATGTGCATATGTAATTCTTGCATTTGGTACAAGTTGTTGTAGTTTTAATACTTGAGCTTCCATGCGCTCTGTATTATTAAATAAATAAAATACTTGTCCACCTCGTGATAGTTCTCTATCAATAGCTTCTTTAATTAATGCAGGTTGTCTTTCAACAACATAGGTTTGTACGGGATATCTATTTAAAGGCGGTGTATCAATCATAGATAGGTCCTTAAGCCCGTACATGGCCATTTGAAGCGTTCTTGGAATAGGTGTTGCAGATAAAGTTAGGGTATCCACATTCACTTTAATTTCTTTAATTTTTTCTTTATGTTGAACCCCAAAGCGTTGTTCCTCATCGATAATAAATAAACCTAAATCTTTAAAGACAATGTCATCACTTAATAATCTGTGTGTTCCGATAACGACATCAATATAACCCTTAGCTATTTTTTCTAGCACTTCTTTTTGTTCCCTTTTACTAACATATCTAGAAAGTAGTGCAACACTTCCACCATACTTTTCAAACCTGTCTTTAAAGGTTAAATAGTGTTGTCTAGCCAGTACCGTAGTCGGTACTAGGTAAGCAACTTGTTTGGCATCTACAACAGCTTTAAAGGCTGCACGAAGTGCCACTTCTGTTTTACCATAACCAACATCCCCAGCAATAAGTCTATCCATAGGTTTAGAACTTTCCATATCTTCAAATACGGCATCAATCGCTTTTTGTTGGTCAATGGTTTCATCATAATTAAAGTCTTTTTCAAAAGAAGTTAACATATCTGTTCTAGGACTAAACTGATATCCTTCTGCTTGATGTCTTTTGGCATAAAGATTGAGTAGTCTATCCGATAAGTCTTTAATCTTTTGTTTGACTTGAGCTTTGGTTTTACTCCATTGTTTAGCGTTTAACTTAGATAGTTTAGGTTTAACTTGATCATAACTTTT
The DNA here is from genome assembly GCF_000018785.1 of Acholeplasma laidlawii PG-8A. NCBI lineage: Bacteria > Bacillati > Mycoplasmatota > Mollicutes > Acholeplasmatales > Acholeplasmataceae > Acholeplasma > Acholeplasma laidlawii. Next base: position 24,125 of record NC_010163.1, on the reverse strand, counting down.
ATATTTTAAAACTAAATCAATTTGATCTGTTGGTACATAAAGTGCCTCATCTTTATCATAAACAATATGTAGATAATCTCTTTTATCTCCAGATAAAGTCATTGTCTTTAGACCAATGTATTGACCAATACCAAAATCATAGTGCACAACATAATCACCATTTTGTAGTTCTGAGATATCTCTAATTTTTACGGCTTGGTTAATAACTGAGCGGTATCTGACCTTAGCTTTTTTCTTAGTATCTAAGATAGTATCTTCAGTTAAGATGATAAATTTATGATTTAGATCAATAAATGATCCCGGTAAATCTTCTTCCACTAATACAACCATTGCGTCTTTAAACTGGTTGACACTATAACTTATCTTGTGATTCGTTAAATGCTCTTTAATACGTTCAAAAGATACCATAGTCTTAGTAGATATGAGTATATTAAATCCGTTATATTCATTTATAAATAAGATCAGTTGTTCTAAATGTCCTACAAATGGATCCACATCTAAAACACCTAAATCAGTAGATGGTTTATCAGATACTGAATATATTTGAAATGATAAATGATTTTTCTTCAGTAGTTCTTTTAATTTTACTTTAAAGTTTAAACCTATGAATGCCTCTCCTTGCATGGTATGACTATAGGTTAATAAATCTTGATACGTTGTTTCTTCATTCAGTTCCATCTTATAACTATCAACAAGTATTAAGTCATATGGGTTACTAAAATCTAAAATGGTTGTCACTTCATCATTAAAGAACTCTATATACATAGATAGACTATCCATACGTTTACGTTCTTCAATATGCATAAGATCAGTTTCTAACTTTTTATCTTCTTTTTCAGATAATTTAAAGCCACTAAAATATTTACTTATTTTTTCAAGTGCCTGTTCTTTTAATTCATCCGTATAAAATAATTCATTTAATGGGGCAATGTCTATGGATGTAATATGATTCATACTTTTTTGAGTTTGTACATCAAATGTCTTTATTGATTCTAAGGTATCACCAAAAAAGTCTAGACGGTAAGGATCTTTATAATCATGTGTATAGATATCTAATATAGAACCTCTAATAGAAAACTCGCCTGGTCGTTCTACTGTATAGTTAAACTGATAGCCATCATATATTAGTTTTTTTGTAAGGTCAGTAAGATCGTAATCTTGATTAACACTTATTTTTTTAACACTACGCTCATAATCTTCAGGCTTTAATTGTCTGTGTAAAATACCTTCTTGAGTGGTGATGATGATATACTTATCATCTGCTTGTAAAAGTTTTCTTAAAGTAAATAGACGCTCGTTTTTAAACTCAGGAGACCCTAACGCCATCATGGAGGTTAGTGTTTGATCCATTGGATAAAACAATACTTTACTTTCATCAATAATAGAAGATAACGTATCATAGTATTTTTGTGCCTCATATAGATTTGGTAAAACTACAAAAATATTTTTATTAGAAATATCATATCTAAGCGAAAGCATTGTCTGTAGATAGCTATGGGATACACCTTTAAAATCACCTGTTCTGGCGTTTAAAATGGCGGCATCTTTATATATGGAGTTTAATAAATTTTTAGTCATAAAATGCTTCCTTTTTGCACGTGATAAAGCCCAGACTAAAGAGTCTGGGGGGTGTTGTATTTGGTCATGATGTTATTAAAATTGTTTGTTGAAATCCACTCAATGATGGCATCATTTACATATTCAATCGTAGGTAGTATCGTATTTAACTCATTTGTTGAGAACTTGCCAAGGACATAGTCTACTTTGTCCATATGGGCATGTTCTCCAATACCGATTCTTAATCTTTTAAAGTCTTTAGTTCCTAATTTGTTAATGATATCTTTTAACCCATTTTGACCACCATGGCTACCTGTTTGGCGTATTCTTATCTTGCCTAAAGGTAATGCAGTATCATCTAGGATAACTAATATATCTTCTACATCTATTTTATAGAAGTTCATTAATTTTGTAACAGCATCACCAGATAAATTCATGTAGGTCAGTGGTTTAGCGATGATAACATCCTCACCTTCAATTTTAGTTTTAGTGTATGCTGCTTGTAGTTTTGAATCGACTTTTAATTCCGTATTTAGGTAACTTAAGAGTTTGTCTATAGCGATAAAACCTATGTTGTGTCTTGTTTGAACATATTGTTTGCCGGGATTTCCTAAACCGACAATGAGTTTCATTATTGATCCTCTTGAATTCTATTAAAGATTTGAGAGATTGGTTCGTCTTGTAAAATATGGATGATTGCTTCACCTAACAGTGCACCAATAGATAATTGTTTAAGTTTTGGTTGATTTTTAGCTGGATCTAAGTAGATTGTATCTGTAATAACAATCTCATTAATCACTGAGTTTTGTAATCTTTCTGTTGCATTAGAAGTTAATACACCATGTGTTGCTGCTGCATATACTTCTTTAGCACCTGCTTCTTTTAAAGCATTTGCTCCAGCCATTAATGTACCACCAGTATCTATGATGTCATCAATCATGATACATGTTGCACCTTTTACATCACCAATGATATTCATAACCTCTGCCTTATTAGGTTCAGGTCTTCTCTTATCTATGATTGCAAGTGGGGCATTAAAAAATGATGCAAATACACGTGCACGTGTCACACCACCATGGTCAGGAGATACTACAACAACGTTTTCTAATTTTTTTCTTCTAAAATATGAAGCTAGTGTTGGTGCAGCAGGGAAATTGTCAATTGGAATATCAAAGAAACCTTGAATTTGAGCCGCGTGTAAGTCAATACTTACGACACGATCAACACCTGCTACAGTCAGTAGGTTAGCTACTAATTTAGCGGTAATTGGTTGACGTGACTTAACTTTTCTATCTTGTCTTGAATAACCAAAATATGGCATGATGATTGTAATAGATGCTGCAGATGCTCTCTTAAGTGCATCCGTTAATACCAATACCTCCATTAAATGGTCATTTGCTGGTTCTGATGTTGGTTGAATCACAAAAACATGGTTACCTCTTACAGATTCTTCAATGTTAACGGTAATCTCTCCATCAGCAAATCGAATAACTTCAACATTTGATAATGGAATTCCTGCACTTTTAGCTATTTTTTCAGCTAGCGGTTTATTAGCGGAAAGTGTAAATAATTTAGCCTTTTTTTCATCTATAGTCATTGTTAGTAAGCCTCCCTTTTCTAATTTCCATTATATCATCAATTATGTTTTAATAAAGCATCTAAGCGAAAAAAACAACCATTTACGCGAATTGTTGTCTCTTTCTATAATCAAAAAATATTGCCGATGGCAATATCTTCGATTGATGCTGTTTTGCGAGTACTAATTATCCTCTAAATCCTATTAACTCTTTAGTTTATTCTTCAACTGAAGCTGTTGCTTCAGCATCAAGTGTTTCTTTATATGCTTTGATGATAGAATCTTCGATTTGTTTACGCATATCCGCGTGTATTGGATGTGCTATATCTCTGAAACCGCCATTTGGCATCTTCTTGCTAGGCATTGCAACGAATAATCCATTTTCACCTTCAATCACTCGTATGTCATGCACTACGAATGCATCTTCAAATGTAATTGTTACTACACCTTTTAATCTTGAGTCACTACTTACGTGTCTTACTCTGACGTCTGTTATTTTCACTTTGCCCCTCCCGGATGTTTGATACAAAAATATTATAGCACATTTTCCGCCTTTTCAAGCGCTTACATTACAAAATAATAATAATTATGAAATTTTGATGTAATAATAGATTCCTTAATATGTTTTTATGCAATTATTTATGTATTTTATTTGATTGTCCTTATATAAATAAAAAAATATTGATACAATCGATCAATATTTTTAGTTATTTTATTTATAAAGTTTTTCAGTAAGTGTAATAAAATCATCTACACTTAGTGATTCAGCTCTTGTCTTCTCATCTAAATTAAGCGACTTTAAAGATTCTAGTATCTTAGCTTTATCTTCGTTTAGACCTGTAGATAGATTATTTAACAAGGTTTTTCTTTTATGCATAAAACTCAACTTAACGATTTGAATAAACTTAAGCTCTAATGATTTATCCAGTTTAGTTTCTTTTTTAGTTAGTTGAACAACCATGGAATCTACCTTAGGTACCGGGTTAAACATTTTTCTATTTACATTAACAACCAACCTTACATCTGTAAAGTATTGTAGAATCGCAGAAAAGGCATTATAGCTTTTTAAATTCTTCTTGCTAATCATACGGTCACCCACTTCTTTTTGGACCATGATTGTTGCTGTTTTAAGTTGATCTATTTCTAAGAATTTAAAAATAATCGGTGTTGTAATGTAGTATGGTAAATTACCAATCAAGTGAATTGGTTCACCTTTAAAATATGTATCTAAATCATTTGTGACATCAGATTCTAAAAAGTCTTGGAATATGATGTTGCTATCTTCACTTAAGAAATTTTCTAAAACATCTTTTAGAGAGTAGTCAATTTCATAGGCTAGATACTTTTTGGCATCTTTAACTATAAACTGAGTTAGTGCACCTAACCCTGGTCCAATTTCTAATACGTTTTTATCATGAATTTGTGCTGAGTCAACAATCTTTTTCAATAAATTCTTATCTGTTAAAAAGTTTTGACCAAATCTTTTTTTAGCTTGATGCATATAATATATCCTCTAAATCTTTATAACTTAACCCTAGCCAATTAAGCCTTTGTATCAGTGTCTTGGAGTTACTATAGGTTAGGTTTAATTTGCTGGTTAAGTAGTCTCTTTTGGCTTTAGAGTCTGTTTGACCGCTAAGTCCCAATTTATATAAACTATCTAATGTAATAGACTCTACTTTAGGTAGTTCTTGTACCTCATGGAGAAGCATGGTCTTTAAATCTTCTAAGGATAGGTGTTCAACACCTATCTTCTTTTTATTTTTACTAATCGCTTTATGTTTTTGAACAAAGATATGTGTAGGATTTGTTAAATGTTTAGCAATCCTTTTTCTTATTTGTTCACCCGTATAATCAGGATCTAATAAAAGTATGATTTGAAATTTATCTTCATAGGTTTTTAAAAACTGAATCACATCTTCTTTGATTTGTGATCCCCCAACAGAAACAGTTCTAATATTTGGATCTATTTGTTTAAGTAGCGTTTCATCGTGTGTGCCTTCAACAACATATATTTTTTGTTTCATCTTTTTTTATAGAAGAACTTAGGATCTGATTTTACACTTGATGTTACAAGTGCGTGTACAATAGATGAATGCTCAGATAAAGTTACAATATTACCTTTCTCATTGTAAATATAAATTTGATCACCCAAATTAGCTTCTGTTTCACGGTAGGCACTTTGTTCAACACTTGTTTTAAGGGTAAAGTATTTTATATCGTCCGAGCTTCTTGAGTTCAAGATGTCATTGATTTGTTGTTGGTTTTCTTTAGTATCATCAATATATGACCAAATATTTCGATTTAAAAAATCACTTGATAATTCTTTTAAGATAGGATCTTTTGAATTTAAGAAATATGCAATAAGTCCGTTCATATAATAATCATCTATCTTTAAATAGGCATACATGTTTGTTGGGTCTTTTAATATGGTTTTAAGTGATGTGACATCATGCTCAAAATTAAAATTAGTTTCTAGTAAATCTCTAACTCTAAAATATATTTTTTCTAGTATTACTTCATAAGCTCTAGCTTTTGGATGGTAATATACTTGCCAGTACATATGGTATCTGGCAACTAAGTAGTTTTCAATTGCGTGAATACCCGATGCTTTAAAGGCTAATTTCTTATTGTGTATTTTAACGACTCTCATTAAACGGTCTAAATCGATATGACCATAAGCTGCCCCCGTAAAATAAGCATCTCTTTCTAAGTAATCTAGCCGATCAACGTCTAGTTGAGAAGAAATGAGTTGCTCAATTAATGGAAATTTCTTATCCTTTAAAATGATACTTGAAACATCATCAGCAAATGAAGCATCTATCTTATCTAAAATATTTCTTATTTCAGGGTGTGTTTTAATAATGGTTGCACCAATGACTTCATGGTTTACTTTAAATACATACTCAAATGCATGTGAGTATGCACCGTGTCCGATATCATGTAAGAGTGCTGCAACTAAAAACAACAAACTTTCACGTTCGTTTAAGTTTTCCTTTATTTCTTTGATATCTAAGAATCTATTGGCTAATTCATAAACACCTAAAGCATGTGAGAATCTAGAATGTTCTGCAGAGTGAAACACCATATGAACACCAGATAATTGTCTAACACGTCTGAGTCTTTGAAATACAGATGTGTCGATTAAATCAATGATGAATTCATAATCTACATGAATATAACCATATAATGGATCTCTAAAAACTTCTTGTCTTTCAAGTTTTACCATATATTACCTCTTATGAAGTGAAAAGTGGCAAATGCCACTTATCTATTTATTAGTCTAAAATTTGATATTTTTTAACAAGTGATACGGTGTCACCATTTCTTAGCATAAATGCTGCACCATCATCAGTGTCTAAATGGCAATCTAATCTAAAACTTTCGTGTACACGGCATAATACGTTATCTAATAGACCCGCTTTAATACCATCAATTTTAATTGAGACAACATCTCTATCTTTGACACCAAAAGCTACTGCATCCTCAGGTGAGAAATGGATATGTCTATCAGCAATGATAACACCTTCATTGATTTCTACTTCACCTTTAGGTCCTACTAATTTAGCTTTTCCTGATCCAGCAGTATCACCACTTGAACGAACAGGTGCAACAAATTTATAACGGATTGCATCACTTTGTGAGATTTCAATTTGAGTACCTTTACGTGTTGGTCCTAGAATTCGAACGCCTTCTAATACTCTACCGTCTGGAGATACAACATCAATTTTTTCTTCTGCTGCATATTGGCCAGGTTGGCTTAATTCTTTTAAAATGGTTAATTCATAACCAGCTCCAAATAATATTTCTAAATGCTCTTTTGTAACGTGAGCGTGGCGTCCAGAGATGCCTACAGGTATTTTTTTCATAACTATTTTCCTTCCAAATTATATCTTTATATAAATTATATCACGTATAAGAAACATCCACAAGAAAAGATATTTGATATAATATGTATAAGGAGATGATAATTATGGAAACAATATTTACAAAAATAGTGGAAAGAAAGATTCCTAGCCATATCGTATATGAAGATGATTTAGTCATCGCATTTTTAGATATTACACAAAGTACTAAAGGACACACGTTAGTTGTTACAAAATCGCCTTATGAAAATATTTTAGAGGTTCCAGAAGATGTTTTAAAACATTTATTTGGTGTCGTACAAAAATTAGCTAAAGGGATTCAACATGCTTTTAACCCATCAGGGATTAACCTATTAAATAATAATGGTTCCACTGCAGGTCAAACTGTATTTCATTATCACGTACATATTATCCCACGATATGATAAAGAAGAGATTACAATTAAACTCAACGATACTTCAAAAATAATCACTGCTGATGATTATAAAAATAGAGCAGCAATGATTATTGCAGCTCTATCGTAAATAATACACCATTAGCGTGATTGATAACAGAAACCTTTAATCCAAATCTATCCATTGTTTCTTTCACAATGGCTAGACCTAAACCAAATTGACCTTTACTACCTTTTTCATAGGCTTTAAAAATCTTTGGTAAAACATTTTCTTCTATATGCTCTCCATCATTAAAGATGGTGAGCTTTTTTTCTGTTATTTGGATAACGATTTTTGTTTGTGCATAGCGCACTGCATTATCTACAATGTTAGATATTGCAATATGGGCCCCCTCTGGATCCATGAGATGAATCCAATCTGTTTCAATATCAATAATAAACCTTAAATTAGTAATATATTTATAGTTATTTACAACTTGTTCAACAATTGTCTTAAATGATGTCTTTTCATAAGTATTATGGTTATCAATATAGCCAATCTTACTATACTCAATAATTTGCTTAACCTTTTTATTGAGTAAATCTGATTGTTTAATAATAAGATCAGTCGATTCCACACCTTCAATACCATCTTGAATCGCTTCTGCATAAGACCTAATGACAGCAATCGGCGTTTTCAAATCATGACCTAAGTTTTGAATCATTTCTTTTTTAGTATCTTCATTATTTTTAATTTCAATACGCATATTATTAATAGTTTCAGCAAGAGAAGCAATCTCTTCTGCACTACTATCTACTTTCACCTCTGATTGATAATCATCTTCAATCATTTGTTTCACACTAGATTGTAGATCCTTTAATTTTCCTACTGTACTAGTACTCCATAGCCATACAATGATGTTACCTAGGACTAATATATTTAAGAATGCGAGTGTTGTATAAAACGGGATATTACCTGTCATATCTTCAACAAACTCAGTCACGTTAGATACTGCAAATACACCATACTTGGTACCATTCAATGGTCTTTTAACTCGTCCCATATAGGCTATGTTGCCATCTATGGTATATCTAAGTGTTCTGTTGGTATATGTTTCTTGACTCTTAAAGTGTTCCCTTAGCATGAAATTAGATATTTGATTAAAATCTTGTAGTGATACGTTATTTTTTGAATAGTGGACTACTTGATCGTCTACAATAATGAAAAAATCATTATATTTTGTAAGACTCTCATAAGAAAAACCCATAGGATTTTCTTCATATATTCTCAAAATCTCATTAAAATAACTATCTAAATAAATTCTATTTTGATTTTCATAGGCTCTTGTAAAACTCAAACTAACGATAAACAAAAAAAACATACCACCTAATATCGTGACAAATGAAAATATGATATTGAGTTGTGTGGCAAGTTTTAGTTTGGTCATAATAATCTATAGCCGAATCCGTAAATAGTTTCTATTCTTAATAGTGGCATTTTAGAACGCAGACGACGTAGTAAGTCATCTACAACTCTATCAGAACCCACATAGTTTTTACCCCATATAGTTTCTAATAAAAGTTTTCTTTCAATTGGTTCTTGTTTATTTTTTAAGAATACAAGTAACATTTCAAACTCTTTATTAGTCAGTTCAATTAGTTTATCACCTTGTCTAATTTCTCTAGAGTCTAATTGAATAGAATAGTCACTATAAGTCATATGACCTGGTCTTGAATTCTTACGTTTTAAAACAGCTTTGACTCTAAGCATTAATTCTTTAGGTGAATATGGTTTAGCAATATAATCATCAGATCCTAATTCAAGACCTTTGATTTTATCTAAAGCTTGATCTCTAGCTGAAGTAAATATAACAGCAGCTTCTGGATTTGCTTTTGAAATTGCCTTAATTAAATCAAAACCGTCAATTTCACCAGTCAACATAATATCTAAAATCCATAAATCAACTGGATCACCAACGTGTTCCATGGCTGTTTCACCATCATAGAAAACTGTAACATCATAATTTTCTCTCGTTAAGTATTTACGGATAATTTCTGAAATATTAACTTCGTCTTCAACAAAATATATTTTCATTAATTGTATTCCCCCTTGGATTAATTAATTTCTTAATATAATTTTATCACATAATTTGAAACTTAGTATTTATAAAGGAAAAGCCACCTTTTTAAAGGTGGCGTTTCGAGAGAGAAAAATGAAGTACCTCTAGTATATAGTCTGTACCTTTATTTCTCAATCTTTATGAAAAACTATGTTATTTATTGTAATGAATAACATTATTTAATAACTTCTACACCCATATATGGTTTTAAGACTTCTGGTATTGTAATTGATCCATCTTGATTTTGATAGTTCTCTAGTACTGCAATCATTGTTCTACCAACAGCTAAACCAGAACCGTTTAATGTATGCACATATTCTGTTTTAGCATCTTTTGAACGTTTAAAGCGAATGTTGGCTCTTCTTGCTTGAAAGTCTCTAGCATTTGAAATAGATCCAATTTCACGGTACATATTTTGACCTGGTAACCATACTTCAATATCGTATGTCTTACTCATACCAAAGCCCATGTCTCCTGTTGATAAGACAACTACTCGATAAGGAATATTTAATAGTTGTAGTATTCTTTCTGAGTTTGCTAACATATCTTGATGAGCTTGTTCAGAATCTTCAGGTCGTGCAAATTTAATTAATTCAACTTTATTGAATTGATGTTGTCTTAAAATACCCTTAGTATCTCGTCCAGCAGAACCTGCCTCTGATCTAAATGCTGTTGTATAAGCTACATACTGAATTGGTAATGCATCATTATCAATGATTTCATCTCTAAATAGGTTAATAGTTGGTACTTCTGCTGTTGGATTTAAATACCAATCAAATCCTTCTAATTTAAAAGCATCTTCTTTAAACTTAGGAAATTGTCCTGTTGCATACATAGATTTATCATTTACAATAAACGGTGGAATGATTTCGGTATAACCATGTGTATACGCATGTGTATCTATCATAAAGTTTATAAGCGCTCTTTCCAGTCTAGCACCTAGCCCTTTATCTACTACAAAACGTGGACCAGTGATTTTAGTTGCACGTTCAAAGTCTAATATATTTAGTGCTTCACCTAATTGAGTATGATCTTTTACTTCAAAATCAAAATGTCTAATAGTACCCCATTTTTTAATTTCAATATTTGCAGATTCATCTTTACCAACCGGTACATCGTCAGCAGGAATATTTGGTAAAACGATGAGTTCTTTATTAATTTTTTCATCAATCTCACCAAGTTTTAACTCAAGTGCTGGTATGTCACTTTTAATGGACTCTACTTTTAATAACACGTGAGAAGCATCTTGTTTTTGTCTTTTAAGTTCCCCAATTTCTTTGGAGTATTCGTTTCTTTTTGCTTTTAAGTCTTCAACTTCTTTAATTACAGATTTACGCTCTTCTTGTAAATCTATTAATTGTCTTAAGTGGCTAAAATCACCACCTCTAGTATTTAACTTCAAGATGACTTCATCTATATTTTCAGTTATATATTTTAAATCTAACATTTTTCCTTCTCCTTATAAAATAAACGTCCTTAGACTAAAAATAGTCTAAGGACGATCCATTGATTATCGCGGTGCCACCTTAATTCTATTGTATATAAACAATAGCGCTCATACATTCTTAACGTGAATAACTCGGATGTTTTTAGCATCACTCCAGAGTGGAACTTCTAACTATATGATCTGTTTTCACCTACCACAGACTCTCTACCACATAAACGTTAAAATTAGCTCTTTCATCGTATTATATATATTATACTCTATTTTACTCACTACGTAAAGCGGCTACGGGATCTTTGTTGGATGCAATTTTTGCTGGTATTAATCCTGCAACAAATGTAAGTAACACAGAAATTCCAATAAGCAATAGTGCATGTAGGTAGAATAGCTGAGCAATTTGATCATTTCCTGTTGGTTCAGCTAAGAAAATATTGACAATAGGTACAAGTAAATATGTAATAATAACTCCTAAAGAACCTGCAAATAAACCTATTAATATAGCTTCTGCATTAAATACACGTGAAATATCTTTTTTTCTAGCTCCAATAGAACGAAGAACACCAATTTCTTTAGTTCGTTCTAACACTGAGGTATAAGTAATAATACCAATCATCACACTTGATACAAAAAGTGATATTGCAGCAAACGCGATTAGTACAGCACTAATTGAATCCATCACTGTTTTAATCATACCTACAGCGGATGCAACAGTGTCCACATAATTTACTTGAGCCTCTTCATCTTTACCAATGTTATAAGCATCTAATATATTTAAAATTGCCTCTTTATCATCAAAACTATTTGGATAAACCAAGATACCGCTTGGAATATCATAACCACCCAAGGTATACAACACATCTTCTTTGGTATTATTTAAGCTGATGGTTACACCGTTGACAACAGATGTTTCACTTGCACGTTGTGCAACTACAACATCTGATTGGGTATTGAGTTCAATAATTCTTTCGGCAACTTTAGGTGTATAATAAATCCCTTCACCTACTGAGACAAAATCTGTATTCACCTTAATAATACCTGAAATTGTAACAGTGATGACGTTTTGGTTAGATTCATCATTATATAATGATAACAAGTCTGCTGTATCTACATTTGTATTTTTCGCTGTGAAGATACCGTCATTTTCTTTATACATTGCATTATTTGTAAATATTTTAAATGTTTGACCAACTAAATTTTCAAAAGGAATAATTGTATTTTGACTTAACCCTAAGAAAGTCATGATGTTATTAGGTAATCTATGTCCTTCATCTACAACAATAACCGCCTCATACTTTAAAGGGTTATAATAACTACCTGATACAATATCAAAATATTCCGTAACAAAATCATATGAGAAGGCACTTTGATTAATATAATCCGTACCTACAAATGAAAATGGAGGTTGGGGATTTGATGTTGGATTCGCATTAAGCTTATTGCCATCTAAATAGTAGTATTGTGTCTTATAGTCATATTGATAAACAATTGTACCATGTGCACTTAACTCGCTATTTTCTATGTAATCAATATAATCTTGTGTAATATCATTAGTTGCAAAAGCAAAACTAATTTCTGGTTCATAACCAATGATGCCGCCTTCAACCGGTTCTGGTTCCACACGGTCACGGTTAGCGTTAATAATTGCACTAAAGTCGGTATAAGAACGACTCACCTCAAGTGGTAGTCCAGCAAATGTACCGCGCTCCATATCATTTAAGTACTCTGTAAATCCATATTGTAAGGACATTACAAGTGCTACCCCAATAATACCGATAGATCCTGCAAGTGCTGTAATAAGTGTTCTTGTCTTTTTAGTCAGCATATTTTTAAAGGATAGTCTTAATGCAGTAAAGTAACTCATACTTGACTTACTTGTTTCGTTTTTTAATGCTTTATTATCTTTCTTATCATATGGATTGGTGTCCCCTATGACTTCACCATCTTTTAATCTTACAATTCTATTTGAAAATCTCTTTGCTAAATCAGCATTATGGGTTACCATTATGATGAGTTTATCTTTAGATATTTCTTTTAGTAGATTCATAATGTCTTCAGATGTTTCACTATCTAATGCACCAGTTGGTTCATCCGCTAGAATAATTGTTGGGTTATTAACAAGTGCTCTTGCGATAGAAACACGCTGTTGTTGACCACCAGATAATTGATTAGGCTTCTTATTGACATGATCTTTTAATCCAACTCTAGTTAAAACATCAAGTGCTCTTTTTCTTCTAACTTCTCTTGAAACACCAGATAATGTTTGAGCTAACTCAACATTAGATAACACATCTAAATGCGCAATTAAATTATAGTTTTGGAATACAAAACCAACTCTATGGTTTCTGTATGCATCCCAGTCTTTATCTTTATAATTTTTAGTAGATACATTATCAATGATAATATCTCCACTATTATATCTGTCTAAACCACCAATTAAATTTAATAAGGTTGTTTTTCCTGAACCTGATTCACCCAAAATAGAGACAAATTCATCTTGTCTAAAGGTTAAATTGATACCCTTAACAGCATCAAATCTTTGTTCACCTATTTCATAGTACTTAGTTAATTTTCTAACTTCTAACATATTTATACTTACCTTCCCGGTATACAACATTAAGATAAATGAATGTATACAATATAAACTATTTACATTTTATCATTTTTAGACTATTAAATTTGTGAATTACATATATATGTGAAAGATTTTACATTATGTAAAAAGGAGCTATAAAATCCCTGAAGAATATTAATTCTTCATTTCTTTACAGTCCCTTTTTTGTGATAGGTTGCCGAAATATGCCTTTTTTTCGGTTGTTCTACTTAATTCCTAATAAAGAATAATACTAAGAATTAACTATCATCCTTAATATATAAAAAAACCACAGACCAAATAAAGTAATTATATTGGTCTGTGGTTTTTGTTTTATATGATTATAAATCTAATTTAGTTTGTTTGGCGTTTTTTGTATCTTCTTCATCTACTGATTCTTCTAGTGCTTCAAGTTCAACAACTTCTAAGACCTTTTTTTGATTGCTTAGAGCCATTTGTTCTTGAGTTACTACAGCTTCATTAGATACAACTTCTTCTTCAGGTTCCTGATGATCTACAATCGCGATTGTTGATACTTTTTGATCACCTTTTAATGTAATAATTCTTACACCTTGAGTTGCACGTTTTGTTTGTGAGATTTGATCAATTGGCATACGTATTGTAATACCTCTATCACTTACTACAATGATGTCTTCATCGTTTGTAACTTTACGTAAAGTTTTTAACTTACCGTTTTTATCTGTTACATTTAATGTCTTAACACCTTTACCGCCTCTGTTTTGAAGTCTATATTCAGTAATCGATGTACGCTTTCCATAGCCGTTTTCGGTAATGACTAAGATATCGTCTTCAATACCGTCTACAACTGCAAATCCAACAATTTCTTCATCATCTGGTATGTCCATACCACGGACACCGGTTGCTGTACGTCCAATTTCTCTAATATCTGTTTCAAGGAAGTGGATAGCTTTACCGTTTGATGCACCTAGTAAGATATGTTTATGACCATTGGTTGATTTCGTCACTAAGAGTTCATCATCTTCCCTTAAACTGATTGCTATAATACCGTTTTGTCTAATATTCTTGTAGTTATTAATATGTGTACGTTTTACGATACCCCTCTTTGTAACAAAGAATAGATAGTGATCTTCAGCATCAAAGTCTTTAATGGTTGTAAAGCTTGCTAATTTTTCTCCTGGTTGGAAGTTTAGGTAGTTTACAATTGGTACCCCTTTAGATTGACGTGATCCAGATGGTAAGGTATACCCTTTAAGTTTAAATACTCGACCTAGGTTGGTAAAGAATAAGTGGAAGTCATGTGTTGATGTCATCGCAATATGCTCAACAAAGTCATCGTCATGTAGTTTAACACCACTCATGCCGACGCCACCTCTGTTTTGTAATTTATACTCATCTAAATTCATACGTTTGATGTAACCATTATTTGTTACAGTTACAACGATATCTTCAACAGGGATTAAATCTTCATTATCAATATCAAGATCTTCATATAAATTCACTTCTGACATACGAGGATCATCATATTTATCTTTAATTTCTTGAAGTTCAGACTTTATGATTTCGATTTTTAGATCTTCATCACCTAAAATTTGTTTGTATTCAGTAATTTTATGTGCTAAATTATCTGCTTCTTCATGAATTTTATCGATTTCAAGACCTGTTAATCTTTGAAGTTGCATCGTTAAAATAGAACGAGCTTGAATTTCTGTGAAATCATAAGTTGCTATTAAATTATTTCTAGCATCTTCAGGATTTTTTGCATCTTTGATGATTTTAATGACATTATCTACATCATTTAAAGCTTTAACAAGTGCTTCTAATATATGCATTCTAGCTTCAGCTTTTTCTAAATCAAATTGTGTACGACGTGTAATAATTTCAATTTGGTGTGCAATATAATGTGTTAATGCATCTTTTAAACTAAGTAGTCTTGGTTGTCCATCGACTAAAGCAATCATATTAATACCAAAGGATGTTTGAAGTTGAGTATGTTTATATAAGTTATTTAAGGTAACAGATGGATTAGTATCTTTTCTAAGTTCAATAACGATACGCATACCTTTTCTATTGGATTCATCTCTTAAGTCTGAAATACCTTCGATGATCTTATTTTTAACAACTTCAGCGATTCTTTCAATTAATGTTGTTTTATTTACTTGGTAAGGTATTTCAGTAATGATTAATTCTGTTCTATTTTTAGTTTCAACAATTTCATGTTGTGCACGAACAGCAATAATACCTTTACCTGTTTCATATGCTTGACGAAGACCTGTAATACCAAGAATTTGACCACCTGTTGGGAAGTCTGGTCCCTTAATGTATTGCATTAATTCAAGTACTGTAATATCAGGATTATCTAAATATGCAAAGATTGCATCAATCACTTCACCTAAATTATGTGGTGGAATATTTGTAGCCATACCAACAGCAATACCGGTTGAACCGTTTACTAGTAAGTTTGGATATCTTGATGGTAGTACTTGTGGTTCACGTTCTGAACCATCATAGTTATCTACAAAATTTACTGTGTTTTTGTCGATATCTCTAACCATTTCACCAGCTATCTTAGATAGTCTAGCTTCGGTATAACGCATCGCAGCAGCACCATCACCGTCAACAGAACCAAAGTTACCATGACCGTCAACTAATGGTTTTCTATAACTAAATGGTTGTGCCATACGCACCATGGCATCATAAATTGAAGAGTCACCATGAGGGTGATATTTCCCCATAACATCCCCAACGATTCTCGCTGATTTTTTATGTGCCGTATTTGCATACATGTTATTTTCATGCATACCGTAAAGAATACGTCTTTGAACTGGTTTTAATCCGTCTTTAGCATTTGGAAGTGCACGAGATACAATAACACTCATCGCATAGTTTAAGAAGGATGTTTTCATCTCTGAAGTAATGTTTACTTCTTTAATCTTATCATGTAGTTTATCTGTATTTTCACTCATTATTATTTACATCCTTTCCTATGCGTCAATATCTGTTGCATATTGTGCATTATTTTGAATAAATTCTTTTCTTGGTTCAACTTCTTCACCCATTAACATAGAAAACACTTGATCGGCTTCGATAGCATCTTCTAATTTAATTTGAAGTAAAGTACGCTTTGCAGGATCCATTGTAGTATCCCATAATTGCTCAGCATCCATTTCTCCTAAACCTTTATAACGTTGAATAGATGGTTTTGTTTCTATTGTTTTTAGTAGTTCATTTAATTCTTGTTCATTATAAGCATATTGAAAATTTCTGCCCCAAGAAATTTTATATAGTGGTGGTTGAGCTGCATATACATAACCAGCATCAATTAATGGTCTCATATGTCTAAATAAGAATGTTAATAGTAGGGTTCTAATATGTGCACCGTCGACGTCAGCATCGGTCATAATAACAATTTTATGATAACGTGCTTTGGTAATATCAAACTCATCAGAGATACCTGTACCCATAGCTTGGATTAAGTTCACAATTTCTTTATTAGAAAGCATTTTATCTAGACGTGCTTTTTCTACGTTTAAGACCTTACCACGTAATGGCATAATTGCTTGGAATTCTGAGTCTCTACCTTGTTTTGCAGAACCACCCGCAGAGTCCCCTTCCACAATATAGATTTCTGATTTTTCAGGATCTTTACTGCGGCAATCCGCTAGTTTACTTGCAAATCCTAAAGCATCAAGTGGTGATTTTCTTCTTGTTAAATCTTTTGCTTTTCTTGCAGCAACACGTGCGCGTGTTGCAAGTAAAACTTTTTCAACAATCGCTTTTGCTTGAGCTGGATTTTCCATTAAAAAACGTTCTATGGCTTCACTAGTAATTTGGGATGTAATTGCACGAACTTCAGGGTTACCTAATTTAGTTTTTGTTTGTCCTTCAAATTGAGGTTCAGGGTGTTTAACTGAAATAATTGCAGTTAAACCTTCTCTAGTATCCTCACCTGAAATACTGTCATCTTTTTTCATTTTTAAATCATCTGCATACTTAGATATAACACGCGTTAATGCCATCTTGAAGCCATCTTCGTGCATTCCACCTTCAGTAGTTGAGATGTTATTTGTAAATGAATGTAGGTTTGGAGAATAGCTATCTACAAACTGCATAGCAAGTTCTACCGTGATGCCATCTTGTTCTTTATCGATATAAATAATGTCATTATGAATCTTTGATTTAGACTGATTTAAGAACTTAACATATTCTGTAATACCACCTTCGTAGTGGAATGATTCAGACTTGTTTTCTTCAAAACGATCATCGATTAAATTCAGTTTAAGTCCTTTATTTAAGAATGCTAATTGTTGGATTCTTGTTCTTAATGTTTCATAGTTATAAATAACTGTTTCAGTAAAAATAAGTGGATCCGCTTGGAATGAAATAATCGTTCCTGATTTATCTGTACTTCCTTTTACTTTAAGGTCATATGCTGGAATACCACGTTCATATTTTTGTTCATAAATCGTTCCATCTTTATGAATTTCTACAACAAACCATTCAGATAAACCGTTGACTACAGATGCCCCTACACCGTGTAGACCACCAGAAACTTTATAAGAACCTTTATCAAACTTACCACCTGCATGAAGCGTTGTTAAAATCGTTTCAACAGCTGGTCTTTTTGTCTTAGGGTGGATATCTACTGGAATACCACGACCATTATCAGTAACGCGTATCACTTCACCTTTTAAAATCTCTATGGTGATTTCATCTGCATATCCGCCTAAAGCCTCGTCAATTGAGTTATCAACGATTTCCCAAACTAAGTGGTGAAGTCCACGTTCACCTGTGGATCCGATATACATACCTGGTCTTTTTTTAACTGCTTCTAATCCTTCCAATATTTGAATATTATCTGCAGTATAATGACTGTTATTATTATTTGGCATTGATTGTTTCTCCTTCTTGTAATACTATTTTTTGAAAATCTATGTGTCCATTTATAGGTAGTGCTGTTGTAATAAATACTTGATGATTTTTAGATAGTTGACTCATAAACAAGTTTTGACGTTCTAAATCTAATTCAGATAATACATCATCTAATAGTAAGATTGCATCTGTCTTAGTTACTTCTTTAATCCATTCTAACAAGGCTAATTTGAGTTCTATGACAATTAATCTACTTGTTCCCTGTGATGCACTGTCTTTTGCATTCAAACCCTTATAAAGTAGTTTAAAGTCGTCTTTATGTATACCGGCAGTTGTTGTCTCATACATAATATCTTGTTTTTGTTTTGTTTTAAGATGTTTAAGGAAATTTTCTTTAGTGACGTTAGGTTCATATAGCATCTCAACTTCAAAGTCCTTATACTTTGTTTGTATTGTTTTAAATTTTTGATTAAGTGCTTCAATAAACTTTTGTCTTTCATCAAAAATTTGAATACCTACATCATAGAGTTGTTCACCTAAAATATTTAAGAATGTATAATCTGTTAAATTTCTGTTTTTCTTAAGTAAAGCATTTCTTTGTTTTAAGATCTTTTTATAACTATTTAAATTTCTTAAATAGGTTTTAGAAACTTGCATGAGTTCCATATCTAAAAAGTAACGTCGCTCGGAAGGACTTCCCTTGATAAGCATTAAGTCTTCAGGAGCAAACATTACAACTCTTAATTGACCTATATAGTCAGAAATTTTTCTAACTTCTGATTTATTGATGGTTGTTCTTTTACCATTTGGTGTAAGTACAATCTCATGTAGTTTTGAATCCTCTATAAGTTTTACTGAGGCATAGGGTTTATCATATTGAATCATATCCTTTTCAACGCTTGATCGATGTGACTTTGTTGTTGCAGCAAAATAAATCGATTCTAGAATGGAAGTCTTTCCAACTCCGTTTAAGCCTTGAATAATCACAAGTGGTTTATTGATTAAAACTTTATAATTTTCTAAATTTCTAAAGTTTCTTAATTCAATTGAAGTAATCATTTAATTAAAATCTTGTTGCCGTTAATTGTAACGACATCACCTTTTTTAATCTTCTTTTTCTTCTCGTAAACTTCTGCATCATTTAGTAATACTTTATGCTCATATAAAAAATACTTCGTTTCCCCTCCGGAACCGATGTAGTCTAAAGCTTTTAATAATTGTGCGATGGTTATAAACTCGCCTTCTAACTCAAAATGATTCATACGCTTCATTCACCTACCTATTATATTATAACATAATATAAGTAAAAAAGCGCACTTTTTAACGCTTTTTGTCTATATTAATGTTTACTATGGCCTATATATAAAAAATGGTGATTTCGGCTGTTTTTGAAGTATTTAGATTTTTATGTTCTTTTTAATCCTGTTTTTTTAATTTTTATAAAAAATGTCTTAAGACCTGTTTTATAGGTTCTTAAGACATCTATTTTTATCTATATTTATTAGTCAATACGTACTGGTAAGATTAAATGTAAGAGATCAGGATCTTGATTTCCTTTTACTACAAACGGTTTAATTTCACCTGCAAAGTTAAGTGTAACTTCAGTTGAATTAAATGCTTTAAGTGCTTCATTTAAGTATTTAGAACTAAATGCGATTGAAATTAATTCTCCCACTACATCTTCTGATGGAATAATTTCTTCTTTTGCATCCCCAACTTCAGTGTTTGTTGAAGATATCTCAACAACTTGATCAGGTCTTAATGTTAATTTAATAATGTTGTAGTTTGATTCTCTATCTCTTGGAGATAATAAAGAGACACGGTCCACTGCATTTAATAATTCTTCTTTATTAAATGTAATGACAGTAGGAAAATTAACAGGTATGATTTTTGCTGTATCCGGGTATGTACCTTCTAATAATCTAGTTTGAAACCAAATTTTATTCATTTTAAATAATATTTTATTTGGATTAATAAATACTTCAATTTCTTCATTCACATGATCTAATATTTTTGATAGATCATCTAATGATTTATTTGGAATAACAATATTAAATGTTTTAGAATGTGTTCTTAGTTTTAAATTTTTTTGAGATAAACGGTAAGAGTCTGTTGCAACTGCAAATAAGTGGTTATCTTGATATTTAAAGTTTACCCCAGTAAGAATTGGGCGTTTTTCGTTATCAGCTGTAGCGAAATTAGTTTCTTTAATAATTTCTTTCACCATATCAGATGATAGAATCACTGGTTCTGCTAAGTCTAAAAAATCAACATCTGGATAATCATCGATATCCATAAGTTTTAATTTAAATTCTGAACGATCTGCTTTAATAACTAATAGTCTTTCTTCTTGTAGAGCAACCTCAATACGCTTAGCAGCTACTTTTCTAATAATATCAATAAAATAACGGCCAGGTAAAGCACTGATGAATCCCCTAATGATTTTGGTAAAAATCATTAAGTTAAGGTGGATACACATCTTGTCATATGATCAAATGGTTTCGCGAAAAATCAATAATCAGACAACAAGATGTGCGAACTCGATATTTTACACGACTCTCTTTACCAATTCTGCCCCGAATTACACTTAAAACGACTCAACAGCTTAACGTTGGCTTGCCACGCATTACTTGACTGTAAAACTCTCACTCTTACCGAACTTGGCCGTAACCTGCCAACCAAAGCGAGAACAAAACATAACATCAAACGAATCGACCGATTGTTAGGTAATCGTCACCTCCACAAAGAGCGACTCGCTGTATACCGTTGGCATGCTAGCTTTATCTGTTCGGGCAATACGATGCCCATTGTACTTGTTGACTGGTCTGATATTCGTGAGCAAAAACGACTTATGGTATTGCGAGCTTCAGTCGCACTACACGGTCGTTCTGTTACTCTTTATGAGAAAGCGTTCCCGCTTTCAGAGCAATGTTCAAAGAAAGCTCATGACCAATTTCTAGCCGACCTTGCGAGCATTCTACCGAGTAACACCACACCGCTCATTGTCAGTGATGCTGGCTTTAAAGTGCCATGGTATAAATCCGTTGAGAAGCTGGGTTGGTACTGGTTAAGTCGAGTAAGAGGAAAAGTACAATATGCAGACCTAGGAGAGGAAAACTGGAAACCTATCAGCAACTTACATGATATGTCATCTAGTCACTCAAAGACTTTAGGCTATAAGAGGCTGACTAAAAGCAATCCAATCTCATGCCAAATTCTATTGTATAAATCTCGCTCTAAAGGCCGAAAAAATCAGCGCTCGACACGGACTCATTGTCACCACCCGTCACCTAAAATCTACTCAGCGTCGGCAAAGGAGCCATGGGTTCTAGCAACTAACTTACCTGTTGAAATTCGAACACCCAAACAACTTGTTAATATCTATTCGAAGCGAATGCAGATTGAAGAAACCTTCCGAGACTTGAAAAGTCCTGCCTACGGACTAGGCCTACGCCATAGCCGAACGAGCAGCTCAGAGCGTTTTGATATCATGCTGCTAATCGCCCTGATGCTTCAACTAACATGTTGGCTTGCGGGCGTTCATGCTCAGAAACAAGGTTGGGACAAGCACTTCCAGGCTAACACAGTCAGAAATCGAAACGTACTCTCAACAGTTCGCTTAGGCATGGAAGTTTTGCGGCATTCTGGCTACACAATAACAAGGGAAGACTTACTCGTGGCTGCAACCCTACTAGCTCAAAATTTATTCACACATGGTTACGCTTTGGGGAAATTATGAGGGGATCTCTCAGGGTAAAGCAATCTTTCCTGTCTTATGAACAACTAATGATGGATCATCAATTAATACTTGAATGGCTATATCAGAGTTAGAAGCTGTTAATTGGATATAATCTGAAAACACTTCAAATTTAATAGCATATAAAATAGGTAGAGGTGTTTTATTTGGTAATCCTTTTTGTACATGGCATTAGATGGTTTAGTAAGATATCTCTTTCAATTGTAAAATTCATATTTTACCCCTTTTATTAATTATTATTTCTTCTTTGTTATTGTTAGTGTCTGTGGGAAAGTGGGAAACTAGCAATAATCGCTTCATCTACCATTTATTTTACCACATTTAATCATTTTTATAAACATTTATCACTTTAATAATGGTGAATCTATTTTTTTGACAATCGAGTCAACAGCAAACTTTAAGTTCGAATCCATCCTCATATCGCGTTCTACTTTTTCACAAGCAGATAATACTGTGGAGTGGTCTCTATCATTAAATAAAGATCCAATTGTTTTATAAGGAATATTGTATTTAAGTTTAATAAGATACATCGCTATATGTCTAGGTAATGTGAATTTAGCATGTCTTTTCTTACCAATTAAGTCTGGTAATGAAACTTGGAAGTAATCTGCTACAATACTTTGGATCTTATCGTAGTTATTTTCGTTTAAATCATTTGTTTTCTTCTTAGTTTTTAATACAGCACCAAGTGCTTCTTCAACAACATTCATTGTAATTTCTAGATTAAAGGTCTGTGCATAACTAATTAAACGAATGAGTGCACCTTCCATTTCTCTAATGTTTGCTGCAAATTGAGATGCTATAAAGGTTAAAATATCCTCACTTACCTCTAAGTTGGCATCTAATGTAGCTGTTTTTCTCTTTAAAATACTTATTCTATGTTCTAATTCAGGTATTTGTATGTCTACAGAGAGACCAGCTTCAAAACGTGTCGTTAAACGTGGCATGATATTTGTTAATTGTGAAGCTGGTTTATCAGATGTTATAACGATTTGTTTATTATTTAAATATAGGTAGTCAAAGAGCTTAAAGAATTCCATTTGAGTTTTACTAGCATTTGCCATAATTTGGATGTCGTCTACTAATATAACGTCAATATCTTTATATTTAGCATTGAATTCTTCAGTCTTATTTTTGTTTCTTGATAATAAAGATACAAAGTCTTCAATAAAGTT
Organism: Acholeplasma laidlawii PG-8A; assembly: GCF_000018785.1. Taxonomy (NCBI): domain Bacteria; kingdom Bacillati; phylum Mycoplasmatota; class Mollicutes; order Acholeplasmatales; family Acholeplasmataceae; genus Acholeplasma; species Acholeplasma laidlawii. The sequence goes on along the minus strand of NC_010163.1, from coordinate 816 downwards.
ATCAGCTTTAACATATAAGATACGTTTTTCGACATCATTATCTAATATATAGTTACCTATTGCTTGCATAAGATGGGTTTTACCTAAACCTACATCACCAAATATGTAGAAAGGGTTTGCTACTGCTCCAGGTTGATCAGCAACCTTCATCGCCATACGAAAAGCAAACATGTTAGATTTTCCAACAACAAAAGAGTCAAAGGTATAGGTAGAGTTTAAGTTCCCTTGACGATAATCAATGGTTAATTTACGATCAGCTACTGGTTCTTCAATAACTTCTTCTTGTGATACGAATTTCAATCTAACTGGAGTACTTGAATATTTTGTAGCAAGTTCGTTAATTTTTGCAATGTATAGTTTATTGATACGATTCTTTAAGAACTCATTAGCTACAACCATTGTAAGTAATCCGTTTTGATCTTTAAAAGTAGAAGTCACTGGTAGAAATAGCTCGTTGTAAGTCTCCTCGTTGTATAGTTTTTCTAAATCCTGTAATATTGTCTGCCATAATGTGCTGTTTGGACTCATGACTGCCTCCCTATAGTAGTTAATAATTTATGTAAAACTATGATAGCATAAGAAACGACAAATTTATTAAAAAGTTTTCCACATTATTTGTGGATAACTTTTTGATTTAAACACTTTTGAAAAATTTGTTTGTGGATAACTTTCAGTGTGTCATTTGCTTTATAAAGCCAACAAGTCGACTTACACAACTTATCAACATTGTGAATAAAATGTGGAAAATTTATCCACAATATGTGGGCAAAAATTGTGGGGAAGTAATTACATAAAAATTAAGCAAAAAATCAAATA